>JBBSSI010000013.1:0-67811 GCA_038242205.1 Lysobacterales bacterium | reverse complement strand
GGCGCACATCACCGGCGGCGGGTTGCAGGAGAACATCATTCGCGTGGTGCCGGCCGGCCTCGGCGTCGCTCTGGACGCGCAAGCAATCGCGCTGCCGGCGGTCTTTGACTGGTTGCAGCGCGAGGGCGAGGTGGCGCGCGAAGAGATGTGGCGCACGTTCAACTGCGGCATCGGTTTTACCCTGATCGTGCCGCACGCCGGTGTGGCTGCGGTGTCAGCGCTGCTGGCCACGCATGACCTGGCCAGCTTGGTGATCGGCGAAATCGTATCCGTCACCGATGCGCACGCGCGCGTGCAAATCGGCTGATCGAGCATGGCATCGACATCGATCAACGATCCGCCGCGCGTGGCGGTGCTGGCCTCGGGCCGCGGCAGCAATTTGGCAGCGCTACTGGCAGCGCGCGAGCGCGGTGAGCTGCCTGTGCAGTTTGTGCTGGTCGGCAGCGACAAGCCTGCGGCCGCTGCGCTCAGCCTGGCCGCAGCGGCCGGCGTGCCGACGCTGGCGCTGGATCCGCGCAGCTTTCCGGATCGCCGCGCGTTCGATCATGAGCTGCTGCAGCGCGTGGCGGCCAGCGGCGCGCAATGGCTGGTGCTGGCCGGCTACATGCGCATCGTCGACGGCTCGGCATTGGGCCCGTGGATTGGTCGCGTGATCAACATCCATCCGTCGTTGCTGCCGAAATATCGCGGCCTGCATACGCATCGGCGCGCGCTTGCAGCTGGCGATAGCGAACACGGTGCCAGCGTGCATTTCGTCACCGCCGAACTGGATGGCGGCCCGGTCATTGCGCAAGCGCGCATACAGGTGCAGCCCGGCGACGATGAACAAACGCTTGCCGAACGCCTGTTGCCACTGGAGCATCGACTGCTGCCCGCCGTACTCAGCCTGCTGGCAAGCGCTCGCCTGCGCTGGGTGAACGCTGCGCCGCAACTGGATGGAACGCCGTTGCGCAAACCGCTGGTGCTCGGCGTTGACGGCTTGCATGGCGCAGAGTGACCGCGCGTTCAGTCCGCCGCTGGCAGACTGCAACGCATGACTACCCGCATCGCGCTTGCCCGCACTCTCGGCCTCGGCCTGCTGCTTGCCGCAGCTTGCGCCGTGGCGGCACCACCGCCGCCGTTTGCCGCCACCTACAACGTGTCGCAAGCTGGCCAGCCGATCGGGGTGGCGCAGGTGAGCCTGCGCGCGGCCGACGATGGCACATGGATTTATTCCAAGGAAGTCAAGGGCACCGGCGGACTTGCGGCGATGCTCGGCGCCAGCGTCGAGGAAGATTCGCACGTGCGCTGGAAGGGCGACGTGCCCGAGGCCATCAGCTACGACTACCAGTTGCAAGCGGCAATCAAGAACAAGCAGCGCCATCTGCGCGTGGACTGGACGGCCAATCAGGTGACCGTGGACGAGGGCAAGGGGCCGACAACGTATCCGGCGCAGCCGGGCATGGTCGAACGCAACACGCTGCCCCTGGCCTTGGGGCTGGCCTTGCGCGGGGGCCAGGACCAGGACGACATCGTGCTGCCGGTGGCCGGGCGCCAGAAAGTGGAGATGCAGCACTTCCGGGTGGTTGGCAAGGAAACCATCCGCGTGCCCACCGGCAGCTTCAGCGCCGTGCGCGTGGACCGCACAGATGCCGACCGCGGCTTCAGCGCGTGGTATGTACCCGATCGCTATCTGCTGCCGATCAAGCTCACCCAGCACGATGGTGGCGACTTGACGCTGGAGCTGGTGAGCTACCAGTAGCTGCAGGCGTGGTGGTCGCGACCTTGGCGCTGTCATTGCGGCCACCGGCACAACCGGCCGCGTTGAAGCTGACGCGGGTTGAAGCTCAGGCGGGCCAAAGTTGAGGTACGACACACTGCCAGATCAGGGCTGTGCACTTGCAAATAGCAGTGCCTGCACCATCAGCACTTCCCAACCGTGGACCCGCAAGCTGCGCACGCCGGCGAGCACTGCCCGCGGACCAAGTGCGCACACGCATCGATCAAGCCATAAGCGGCGCGTGCGGGACGACCATCGCCCGCCGGCCAACACTAGGCATCAATCGACTTGGCGGTTGCACACGTAGTGCGGGCACTGCAAGCCAGCTTCGGTAGACGTGGCGAGGGCTGACCCGGCATCTGCAACACTCAAGCCGAAATGTAGCGATCCAGTTCGCCAGCGTGTTCGCGCAGCCAGCGACGAGCGCGTGGCTGTTTCAGGCTGTAGTCGGCGAACACTGCGCCAAGCGTCATCCCGCATATAGCCATCGGCAACCAAGCCTGGAATGCGGGCCAAATCGAATAACCCCACGCTCCGAACAAGGCCCCGCCAAATATGACCACGACCAGGTGAGCCAGCAGATTGCGCACGCTGAAACTGCGCGTTACCGCCTCACTCCACAGCCGCCCACGCTGGGCCTTGCGCACGCTTTGCAATTCGGGAATGTCATCGCAGCGCCAGTACATCGTCATGCCATCGATGCTTGCATTCGGCTGAAACCTCAGTTCGGCAAGCGGCGGATTTTTGCCCCCAGCGCACCGAGCTTTTCCTCGATGTTCTCGTAGCCACGGTCGATGTGATACACCCGATCGACGACGGTGTCACCCTTGGCCACCAGGCCGGCCAGCACCAGGCACGCGGAGGCGCGCAGGTCGGTAGCCATGATTGGCGCGCCGCTGAGTTCGGCCACGCCATGCACCACCGCCGTGTTGCCGTCCAGGCGGATATCCGCACCCAGCCGCTGCAGCTCGTGCGCGTGCATGAAGCGGTTTTCAAATACTGTTTCGGTAATCACGCCAGTGCCTGTGGCCACGCAGTTGAGCGCAGTGAACTGGGCCTGCATGTCGGTGGGAAATTCCGGGTATGGCGCGGTGCTGATGTCCACCGCGTGCAGCTGGCGATCATGCATGTCCAGCTCGATCCAGTCGCTGCCAACGGAGATTCTTGCGCCGGCCTGTTCAAGCTTTTGCAGCACGGCATCGAGCGTATCGGCACGCGCGTGGCGTGCGCGAACCTTGCCGCCGGTCATGGCCGCCCCGACCAGAAACGTGCCGGTTTCGATGCGATCAGGCAGCACTTCGTATTCCGCGCCGTGCAGTCGCTCGACGCCGTGGATGATCAGCGTCGGGCTGCCAGCGCCTTCGATCTGCGCGCCCATCGCCATCAGGCACTGCGCCAGATCCACCACCTCGGGCTCCTGCGCGGCGTTTTCAATCACCGTTGTGCCCTGCGCCAGCGCCGCAGCCATCATGATGTTTTCAGTGCCGGTGACCGTAACCATGTCCATGTTGATGCGCGCGCCTTTCAGGCGAGCCGCACGCGCCTTGATATAGCCGTTTTCCACGGAAATATCCGCGCCCAATGCCTGCAAGCCGCGGATATGCTGATCGACCGGGCGCGAGCCGATCGCGCAACCACCGGGAAGCGAAACCTCGGCCTGGCCAAAACGCGCAACCAGCGGGCCCAGCACCAGAATCGAGGCGCGCATGGTGCGCACCAGGTCATACGGCGCCACGCATGTGTTGGTGGTGCGCGGGTCCACGTGCATGCGCATACGGTCATCCAGCACCAGTTGCACGCCCATCTGGCCAAGCAGTTCGATGAACGTGGTGACGTCGTGCAGGTGCGGGACATTGCCGATGCTGACCGGTTCGTCCGCCAGCAGACAGGCGGCAAGAATGGGCAGCACGGCGTTCTTCGCGCCGGATATGCCGACCTCGCCATTGAGCGGCGTGCCGCCACTGATCAGGATTTTGGCCATCGGGCTCTTCAATACAGGGATTGCAACAGTGTGACAGCAGCGTCAGCGGCGCGCTGCAGCTTCCTCGGGCGTGAGGGTTTTCAGCGCCAGCGCGTGAATGGCGGTACCCATCGATGTTCCCAGGGTCGCGTACACCAGACGGTGGCGTGCCAGCGGCAGCTTTCCGGCAAACTGCGGCGTGATAACCGTTGCCTCGAAATGCACATCGTCATCGCTGCTGACTACCACCTGGGCATCGAGCAGTCCACGTTCGATCATTGCCTGGATGCTGGTCGAGTCCATCGGGGATTCCACGCGCGCCGGGCGAAAAACAAATCCACCCTTCATTCACGCTAAAATGCACAATTGACCATGGTAATGGATTCGGCTGGCAGGGGAAATGTCGGTACGCGGAAATGCCATGCCGGATCGCCCGCCCGACGCCGACAGCGCCGCACTTCTTCGAGACCCCATGACCGCACGCCCTGTCGCCACCATTTCCGGCGCACTCAACCCGGACATCATCGCCAACAGTGCGCGTGGCGTGATCGCCATCGAGGCCGAGGCAATCGCGGCACTGCAGTCGCGCATTGACGGAAATTTTGTCGAGGCCTGCCGACTCATCCTTGCGTGCAAGGGGCGGGTCGTGGTCAGCGGCATGGGCAAATCTGGCCATATTGCGCGCAAGATCGCGGCCACGCTGGCATCCACCGGAACGCCCGCATTTTTCGTGCATCCAGGTGAGGCCAGCCATGGCGACCTGGGCATGATCCTGCCGCAGGACGTCGTGCTGGCGCTCTCTTACTCGGGTGAAACCGACGAGCTGCTGGTGATCCTGCCAGTGATCAAGCGCCAGGGCATCCCGCTGATCGTGGTCACGGGCAAGGCGGATTCCTCACTGGGGCGTTTGGCAAACGTCTGCCTTGACGGCAGGATTTCCTGCGAGGCATGCCCGCTTGGGCTGGCGCCAACCACCAGCACCACGGTGGCGCTGGTGCTCGGCGACGCCTTGGCCATCGCCCTGCTGGAAGCACGCGGCTTTACCTCGGACGATTTTGCGCGATCGCACCCGGCCGGTGCGCTGGGCCGCCGACTGCTGCTGCTGATCAGCGACGTGATGCATACCGGGGACGACATCCCGTGTGTTGCACCGGACGCCACCCTCACCCACGCCTTGATGGAAATGACGCGTAAACGCCTGGGCATGACTGCCGTGGTCGACTCCGAGCAGCACCTGCTGGGCGTGTTCACCGACGGTGACCTGCGCAGGGCGCTCGACGATCGGGAGGTCAATCTGCGCGACGGAACGGTGGCCGAGCTGATGACGCTCCGGCCGAAAACCATCACTGCGGAAAAACTCGCCGCCGAAGCTGCGCAACTGATGGAAACGCATCAGATCCACGCCTTACTGGTGGTCGACGAAGAGCAGCGCGTGGTCGGCGCGCTGAACATTCACGACCTGTTGCGCGCGCGCGTGGTGTGATGCGCAATCAGCGCACCGCCACCACCGATTGGCTGCCAACCTCGCCCGCCCGCCCGGCGCCGCTCGCAGGCACTGCGCGCCGGCACCCAACCTCGCCTGAAGCCACGCCTTGACCACGCGCTACCTTGCCGATCTGCCCGCTGCCGTGCTCGCCCGCGCGGCACGCATCCGCGTGGCCGTGTTCGACGTTGACGGTACGCTGACAGACGGGCGCCTGGAGTACGGCGCTGGTGGCCACGAAGCGAGGCAATTTCACGTGCACGATGGCCTCGGCTTGAAGCGCTTGCAGGTACACGGCGTGCAGGTGGCGATCATCACCGCGCGGCGCAGCGACGCCGTAGTTGTCCGCGCCCGCGAACTGGATATCAGCCACGTGTTCCAGGCACAAAATGACAAACGTGGCTGCCTGCTGGCGCTGCTCGATACATTGCATCTGGAGCCGCAGCAAGCATGCTATGTAGGCGACGATCTTCCGGATTTGCCGCCCATGCATGTCGCTGGCCTGGCCATCGCGGTTGCCAACGCGCATCCGTGGGTCGCCGCGCAAGCGCACTGGCAAACCGCGAAGAACGGCGGTGACGGTGCTGCGCGCGAAGTGTGCGACCTGCTGTTGCAGGCGCAAGGCAAAGTGGCGGCCGAGCTGGATCATTGGCAGTGAACACGCGCGGGTGGATGGAAAACCGTCGCCTGCTGCTGGCGATCGTTGCGCTCGCACTGGCCGTGGTGGCGGTGCAAGGCTTGCTGTGGTGGCTCGGTCCGGCGCCCAAGGCCAACGATTTCATCGGACCGCCACGGTCTGCCTACACCCTGCACAACGCGCGGGTCACCGAATTCAACGCTGCTGGGCAACCAGGCTTCCACCTGCAGACGCCGCATCTGGAACGTCGTGATGGCGACGATTCCCTGTATGTAAATGCGCCCACGTTCCAGATGCCGGCCAACCATCCCGGTATCCCGGACTGGCAAGGCGAAGCTTTGTATGGCTGGATCAACAAGGGCGCCACGCTGTTGAAATTGCAGGGTCCGGTGTACCTGCACCGTGCAGCGTACGCGGAGGCGCCGCTGGCCGAGATTCATACTGCCGATGTCACCGCCTGGCCGCAGGACAAACGCATTGCAACCGCGGCACCGGCGCTGATGACGCAAGGCGGCACTAGAATCAGCGGCGTCGGCATGCGTGCCAATCTCAATGACAAACACCTGGAGTTGCTCGATGACGTCCACGCCACGTTCCCGCCGCGTCAGCGCAAGCACTAGGCTCGCCTGGCTCGCGCTAGGCCTGCTCGCGCTCGCGCCGGCGTCCGCCAAGCAAAGTGATCGCTCGCAGCCTATGCAGGTGAATGCCAAGAGCTTCGATGGCTTTCAAAAACCGGACAGCGTCAGCACGCTGCAAGGCAACGTCGTCATCACCCAAGGCACGCTCAAGGCAACGGGCGAACAGGCCAAGGTGTACTTCGACGCCAATTCGCAGATCAGCCGCGTGGTCATCGTCAGCGGCCCGGCGCATATCGAGCAGCTTGATGACAGCGGCAATTTGATGCAGGGCAACGCTGCCAGCATTGACTACGACAACGTCAACGGCATTGCGGTGCTTTCGGGCAACGCGGTGGTCACCCAGAAGGGCCGCGGCGAAGCCCGCGGTGACAAGCTCACCTACAACACACAGACCAGCCAGATGACCGGCGACAGTGCCGGCGACGGCATGGTGCACATGACCTTTCTGCCCAAGCCAAACCCCGCCGCGGCGGGTGCGCCAGCAGCCACGCCGGCCACAGTCCAACCCGCGCCCGCACCTGTGCCCGCACCTGCGCAAAGCGCACAGCCACCCGCCCGCGATCAGCCATAGCCCATGTTGTCAGCCCAGGGCTTGCAGAAGAGTTTCCACACGCGACACGTCGTGCGTGACTTTGCGTTTTCCATCCGCGAGGGTGAAGTTATCGGCCTGCTTGGCCCCAATGGCGCGGGCAAGACCACGTGCTTTTACATGGTGGTCGGCTTGATTGCGGCCGATGCCGGCAAGATCATGCTGGACAAGCGGGACATCACCAATCTGCCCATGCATACGCGCGCGCGCCTGGGAATCGGCTACCTGCCGCAGGAAGCCTCGGTCTTTCGCCGGCTCAGCGTCGCCGACAACGTCATGGCCGTGCTGGAGTTGCGCCAGGGGCTAACCCGCCAGCAAAGGCTGGAAGAGCAGGAAGGCCTGCTGGATGAGCTGAAGATTGCGCATATCGCCGGGCAGAAGGGCGTCACGTTGTCCGGTGGCGAACGGCGGCGGGTGGAGATCGCCCGCGCGCTGGCATCCAAGCCGCGCTACATGCTGCTGGATGAACCTTTTGCCGGGGTTGATCCCATTTCCGTGGGCGAGATCCAGCGCATCGTGCGCCACCTGCGTGACCGCGGCATTGGCGTGCTGATCACCGACCACAACGTGCGCGAGACGCTGGGCATCTGCGACCGCGCGTACATCCTCAACGAGGGCGCTGTGCTTGCCCGGGGTACGCCAGCGCACCTGCTGGCCGATGCGCAGGTGCGCGAAGTTTATCTGGGCCACGAGTTTCGTCTGTAACCGGGAAGACCAAGACGCTATGCGCCGGCGCATTGCACGGGGCCGCGCGGCCTATGGTCGCCATCGCAAGCACGGGTTAGGATGGCTGCAGGCTCCCTCGACCTCCAGGCATGAAACCCGCACTACAGTTTCGACTGCACCAGCAACTGACCCTGACGCCGCAATTGCAGCAGGCGATCAGATTGTTGCAGCTGTCGCAGTTGGAACTGGAAGTGGAGTTGCGCCTCATCGCCGAGAGCAATCCGCTGCTGGAATTCGCCGAGGATAGCGAGGACAGCGAAACCGCCGACGGGGCAGTCGAGGAGTACGCAGACCCTTCCGCCAGCAGCGGCAGTTCGGACATCGACGGCGACAGCGAGCGCGATGACAGCGCCGAATGGGCGGACAGCGGCGCAAGCGCCGAAACCCCGATTGATTTTTCCCGCAGCAGTTCGGCCAGCAGCAGTTCCGCGTCGCGCGGCGACGAGGATTTCGAGCCGCAAAACGCTGCGCCGGAGTCGCTGCAGCAGCATCTGCTGTGGCAGCTCAACATGGCCTCGTTCAACCCGCGCCAGCACGCCATCGCCACGGTCATGATCGATGGCCTGAGCCCGGCCGGCTATCTGGTCGAAGGCGTGGAATCGGTGCTCGCGGCGCTGCCGGCTGATCTCAACGCGTGCACGGCCGAAGTGGAAGCGGTGCGCCGTTGCCTGCAGGGTTTCGACCCCTCCGGCGTCGGCAGCCTGGACCTGCGCGATTGCCTGCACGTGCAGCTGGAACAGCTCGACCCGGCTACCGCGCAACGCGAGCTGGCGCTGCGCATGGTCGACACGGAGCTGGAGCTGCTCGCTCGCAACGACATTGCCCGCCTGGCCCGGCATCTGCGCGCCAGCGAGGAAGACACCACCACGGCCGCCCTGCTGATCCGCAGCCTCGATCCGCGGCCCGGAGCGGCGCTGGACGCGACGCCGGTCGAGTACATAGCGCCGGACGTGTATGCGATCAAAGCCGGCAACCGCTGGCACGTCAGCCTGAACGCTGATTGCCAGCCGCGGCTGGGACTGAACCAGCACTATTGCGGCTTGATCGCCAAGGCGCGTGGCGACGACGCCAGCTGGATGCGTGGGCAGTTGCAGGAAGCGCGCTGGTTGATCAAAAGCCTGGAATCGCGCGCCGAGACGCTGCTCAAGGTGGCCAACTCGATCGTGCGCCGGCAAAGCGCATTTCTCGACTACGGCCCCGAAGCCATGCATCCACTGGTGCTGCGCGAGGTAGCGGAGGAAGTCGGCATGCATGAATCGACGATTTCCCGCGTGACAACGCGCAAATACCTGCATACCCCGCGCGGTACTTTCGAATTGAAGTATTTTTTTTCCAGCGGCGTGTCCACCGAGGACGGCGGCAGTGCATCGGCCACCGCCATCCAGGCCATGCTGCGCAAGTTGATCGACGCCGAGGACGCGCGCAAGCCACTGTCCGACCAGGCCATCGCCGAAGTATTGCAGGGCAAAGGCATCCAGGTTGCCCGGCGCACTGTTGCCAAGTACCGGGAAGGCCTGCGTATTCCCAGTTCCAGCGAGCGCCAGCGTGCGCGCTGACGAACAGGGAAATCACATCAAGGGAACTTGCAAGTGATAAAAGGGTTCCCACTACTGTAGAAAGTGATTTGAGATTTGGTGATACGCACCGAGCAGATCTCGACGCATATCACGCCCGCCGCGCAATGCGGCACTGCAGCACCACGAGGAGGCGCCTCCATGCAATTCCAACTCAGCGGACAGCAGATCGTAGTTACCCCGGCCTTGCGCAATCACGCGACCAGCAAGCTTGACCGCTTGACCCGACTCGACGACAAGCTGATCAGCGTTGCCGTCGTACTGTCCATCGACAGCCTGCGCCAGCGCGCGGATGGCACATTGACCACGAACGGCGCCGTGCTCCACGCCGAAGCGACCGAGTCGGACATGTACGTTTCGATCGACGTGTTGTTTGACAAACTGACCGCTCAGCTGCGCAAACATCGCGACAAGGCCAGCGACAAGCACCAACGCCAGGCACGTCAGGAGCGTCAGTACGGCTGATTCAACTTCAACGTGCGGCAACCTGCGGCCCGCCAACCAGCGGGCCGTTTTTTTCCCAGCGTCGGCGGCCCGCTCACTCGCCCGCGCCCGACGCCGCCGCGTTCAAGCTGGCACAATGGCCGCAGCATGCCCGGGACCCCGGGCATGCAACCGTGGAGAGTGACGCTTGGATCGGATCAGTGCGCGGCAGCTGTATGACGGCGTCCACGAGCGCATGGCCCTGCGCTGGGTCTCCGGCATGCGTGGCGAAGCGCGCACGCTCGAGCCGGGGGTGGCACAAGCCCGCCGACCGTCGCTGATCGGTTATCTCAACGTCATTTACCCGAACAAGATCCAGATCATCGGGTCCGAAGAACTGAATTTCCTCGACGGTCTGGATTCGCGCCAGCGCTGGGAAGTGATGCACAAGATTGCCGCCTACCAGCCGGTAGCACTGGTGGTCACCAAGGACCAGCCGATCCCCGCCGACCTGCGCGAAGTAGCCGAGGAAACTGACACCCCGCTATGGACCAGTGCCAAGCGCGGGCACGAGCTGCTCACTTACCTGCAATACCATCTGTCGCGCCAGCTGGCGGCGAAAGTCACGCTGCACGGGGTATTCCTGGAAGTGTTTTCCATCGGCGTGCTGATCACCGGCGACGCCGGATCGGGCAAGAGCGAACTGGCGCTTGAGCTGATCACGCGAGGCCATCGGCTGGTGGCAGATGACGCCACCGAGTTTACCCTGATTGCACCAGACGTCATCGATGGCGCCTGCCCCGAACTCTTGCAGGATTTGCTGGAAGTACGGGGATTGGGCGTGCTCAACGTCCGCGAAATGTTTGGCCACATGTCAGTAAAGACGTCCAAATACTTGCGGCTCGTCATCCATCTCAAACCCATGCGCGATGAAGAGGAAGCCGATGCGGACGCCATGACGCGCTTCACCGGCGATGTGGGGCACAAGCAGGTTCTGGACGTCGCCATGCCCATGATCACGATTCCAGTCGCAACCGGGCGCAACCTTGCGGTGCTGGTGGAGACCGCCGTGCGCAGCCACGGGCTGAAGAGTCAGGGCATCGATCCGGCGCAAACCTTCATCGACCGCCAGGCGCACCAGCTGCGTCGACTGCCCCCATGGTGACGCCCATGCAGGACGAAACTACGCCGCTGCTCAACCCGTTGCTCGATCCGGGTGACATCCACTTGATCGTGCTCACCGGCATGTCCGGCGGCGGCAAGACCGTGGCGCTGCGCGCACTGGAGGATCTCGAGTTCTACTGTGTCGACAACCTGCCCTGCGCGCTGTTGCCGCACCTGGTCAACGCAGTCGTGCATGGCGGACAGGACACGCATCGACGCATCGCGGTCGGCGTGGACATCCGCAACCGCGGCACCGATCTGGACCAGATGCCGAGCGTGTTGTCAGACATGGCCGCAGCCGGCGTGCAGGTGCACATGATCTTTCTCGACTGCAGCGACGCGGTGCTGATCAAACGCTACTCGGAAACGCGTCGCCGGCACCCGCTGGTCGGTCACGGCATGTCCCTGGGCGATGCCATCGCCGCGGAGCGCAAGCTGCTGCGCCCGATGATGGCCATAGCGGAAAAGGTGATTGACTCCAGCGATCTCAACGTGCACCAGCTGCGCCGGCTGGTAGCCACAGGCTACGCCGAGGCGACCGCGGGCCTGACCCTGATGTTCCAGTCGTTCGCTTTTCGCCGCGGCCTGCCGTCGGACGCCGACTTTGTGTTTGATGCGCGCTGCCTGCCCAATCCACACTGGTTGCCGCACCTGCGCCCGCTGTCGGGCAAGGACGCGCCGGTGCGGGCGTTTCTCGACGCCGAGGCGCTCGTCGCGGAGTTCTTTGCCGACACGGCGCACTGGCTGGATGCATGGCTGCCGCGTTTCGAGGCGGACGATCGCAGTTATCTGACAATCTCCATCGGTTGCACCGGCGGCCGGCACCGCTCGGTCTACCTGGTGGAGAAACTGGCCGCCTATTACCGCGACAAGCGCGACGGCGTACTCACCTTTCACCGCGAGCTGGAGTGACCCACATGCACCCGTTTTCGTCCCACGCAGAACGACGACCGTGACCGTCGGCGTATTGCTGATGACCCACGAGGCTGTCGGCCAGGCTTTGATCAGCGCGGCGCGCCATGTGATGCCCAAACTGCCGATGGGCGTTAACGCCGTGGAGATTCCGCCGGACTCGGATCCCGACGTCATGCGCACGCTCACTGCACGCCACGCCCGCGAGCTGGATCAAGGCGACGGCGTGCTGGTGCTGGCTGACCTTTACGGTGCCACGCCGTGCAACATCGGATTGTCCCTGGCCGATCTGGGCGTGCATCTGCGCTGTGTGTCCGGCCTCAACCTGCCGATGCTGCTGCGCGTGCTCAATTATCCGGAGCAGCCATTGGATGAACTGGCACAAATAGCGGCCAGCGGTGGCCGTGGCGGGATCTTCATCGACCATGCTTGAGCAGCAGATTGTCGTCAGCAACCGGCTCGGCTTGCACGCGCGCGCTTCCGCCAAACTGGTGCAACTGCTGCGTGGATTCAAATCCACGGTCTGGCTTGTCAGCAATACGCGCGAGGTCAACGCGCAAAGCATCATGGGCGTGATGATGCTGGCTGCCGGCCTGGGCACGCCGCTCACCGTGCGCGCTGACGGCGCGGACGAAGCCGCCGCGCTGCAAGCCGTAGTCGAACTGTTTGCGCGCAAATTCGACGAAGGCGCATGAGCATGCGAAGTACTGCAAGCGTCACGGTCGGGCTATCGGCAAGGGTGCTGCGCAGCGCATCGGCGGTGCGCCTGGCAGCGCGTGGCGCGAAGCTACGGAGTGCAGCATGAGGCAAGTACTGGTGGGCACCGTCGCCGGGCACGGCATGGCTCTGGGACGCGCGCGGCTGGTGCAGCCCAGCCGCTTCACGATCGACACGCGTCCGGTGGCTGAAAGTGAAATCGACGATGAGCTGCAGCGACTCAATCGCGCGCTGGAAACCGCGCGTCAGGAATTGCGCGATCTGCGCGACAAACTGCAAGGCGCGCTCGCTCGCGAGGTCAACGAGTTCATCGACGCGCACAGTCTGCTGCTGGATGACGCCGAGCTGCTGCGCGGGCTGGAGGAGATGGTGCGCGTTGGTCGCCACCGCCCCAGCGCGGCCTTGAAGAAACAGCGTGACCGCCTGGCGGCGGTGTTTGACGCCATGGACGATCCGTATCTGCGCAGCCGCAAGGAAGATGTCGAACAAGTCATCAACCGGGTGATCTCCGCCTTGCAACGCCAGACCAGCCCGGAGGAGCGCAAGCTGGCCGCGCGCGTGGGTGAAATTCTGGTTGCCGACTCGATCGCCCCAGCCGACATGGCGCAGCTGGCCGGCAACGGCTTGCTCGGCGTGATCGCCAGCTCGGGCAGCGTGTACTCGCACAGCGCGATCCTGGCGCGCAGTCTGGGCCTGCCGATGCTGGTGGGAGCGCGCGATGCGCTGTCCAGTATCCGCGACGACGACCTGATCCTGCTTGATGCCGAACGCGGCGAAGCGGTCGTGCATCCGACCGCGCAAGACCTGGGGCTTTATCGCGCCTGGCAGCGCGAAGCGGCGCTGGAGGGTCGGCGCCTGGCCATGCTGGCCAACGCACCCACACTTACCCGCGATGGCGTGGGCATTCGCCTGTTTGCCAACGCCGAGTCCTCTGCCGACGTGGCACTGGCGCGCGAGCGCGGCGCGGACGGTATTGGGCTACACCGGACCGAGCTGCTGTTTCTCAAGCGCAAGCATCCGCCATCGGAGGAGGAACAGTTCCGGGCCTATCGCGATCTGGTGCTGGGCATGGGCGGTGCGCCGGTGACAATACGCACGCTGGATCTGGGCGCGGACAAGGCTGACGCGGCTGGGCTGGCCATGCGCGGCGAAGCCAATCCGGCGCTGGGCGTGCGCGGCGTGCGCCTGTCCCTGCATTACCCGGCGGTGTTTTCCACGCAGATTCGCGCCATCCTGCGCGCAGCTTGCTACGGTCCGGTCCGCGTGCTGGTGCCCATGGTGACGCAGCCTGATGAACTCATTGCCGTGCGCACCCTGTTCAACCTGGCGCGGCAGGATCTGAAACGCGAAAACGTCGACTTGCCGGAGCGCCTGCCGATGGGCGCGATGATTGAAGTACCCGCCGCTGCCATCAACGTGCGCGCCCTGCTGGAGCACGCGGACTTCCTGGCGATCGGCACGAATGACCTGGCGCAATACACGCTTGCCGCCGACCGCAACAATGATGCATTGGAGAATATCTATACGCCGCTGCAACCAGCGCTGTTGCGCCTGCTCTCGTACGTTATCGGCTCCGGACGCCGCGCAGGAAAACCCGTGAGCCTGTGCGGTGAGATTGCCGGCGACACGGGATTTACTGCGCTGCTGCTCGCGCTCGGACTGCACGAATTCAGCATGCACCCGGGGCAAATCCTGCGCGTGCGCGACCATCTGGCCACGCTCGACCAGGCAAACCTGCGCAGCCACGCGCCACGCTTGCTGCGTGCTTCCACGCACGAAGCGGTTGCAGCACTGCTGCACGAGATTACCGACGGGCTGAAAGACGTCTGATGGGGCCGCCGTGGGCAGGCGCGCTGCGCTGGTCCCCAATGTCATGCAAAAACATATGGACCATCGCGCGGCGACACTCATGCCGGCGCAGCAACGACGAGAGCCTGCGTCGCCTATCGGGAAACGGCGCCGTGAACGCGTGCCTGCGAACCAGCCAACGCATCGGTCACTGTCACCGCTGACATCCTGGCAATGTCCACGCGGGCGACCATCGCCGGCTCGATCGCCTCGACCTGCTGCTGGCTCATCCACAGCTCAGCATCCAGGGTTCCATCCGTGCCAGTGCCATGCTGGCCGCCGGCTGCGTCAAATGCAGCTGCCGTGGCGCGGCACGCACACTTGCGGGCAAAGCTTCATGCATGAAGACTTCCAGCTGGCGCGAGCTGAAGTTCTGCATCCATCCGTTGCATGGCAATGATCAGACATTCCAGATTTTCATGATTGCCTGCGTCGTGCACAATGGCGCGGCTTGCGGAGACGTACATGTCATCAACATCAGCTGACTCGGCAAAACGCCGGCTCGCACCAGGGCTCCTGCTTGCGCTGGCAATCGGCGTAGTGGCGCTGATCCTGGGTCGTTTCGCACCGCTGATTGGCGGGCCGGTCATCGGCATCGTGCTCGGCATCATCGTGCGCAATGTGCTGACACCTCCGGAGCGCTGCGCCCCCGGCATCGCGTTTGCCGGCAAGAAAGTACTGCAATGGTCGATCATCGCGCTCGGCTTCGGGCTCAGCCTGGATCAGGTGGCGAAGACCGGATTGCAATCATTGTCAGTGACGCTGGTAACGATGACGGTCGCCTTCCTTGTCGCCTGGCTGCTCGGACGCTGGCTGGGCGTGCACGGCAAGCTGACGATATTGATTGGAGTGGGCACAGCGATCTGCGGAGGTTCGGCGATAGCTGCCGCGACGCCGATCATCAGCGCCGACGACCACGACACGGCGTTCGCGATCTCCACCATCTTTCTGTTCAACGTGATTGCCGTGCTCGTGTTTCCGCTGCTCGGGCACCTGATGCACATGACCGATCTGGGCTTCGGCCTGTGGGCTGGCACGGCCATCAACGATACGTCATCGGTGGTCGCTGCCGGCTACAGCTACAGCAAGGCGGCTGGAGATTACGCCACGATCGTCAAGCTGACGCGCGCCACGCTGATCATTCCGGTGTGCCTGGTGCTGGCGTTTGCCGTAGCTGCGAGGGAAAAACGCATGCTGCAAGCCAGCGGCAGCGCGGCGCACTTCAGCCTGTCGAAAATCTTTCCGTGGTTCATCCTGTGGTTTCTCGTGGCCTCGGCGATCCGCACCGTTGGCCTGATCCCGGTGGCAATCCAGCCAGCGCTTCACGTCGGCGCAGAGTTTTTGATCATCGTGGCGCTGGCCGCGATCGGCCTGTCGGCCAATATCCGGCGAATGATTTCAAGCGGTCCACGGCCGATCCTGCTTGGGCTTGCGGTGTGGATCGCCGTGGCGGTCAGCAGCCTCGGCGTGCAAGTGGTCATGCAGCAACTGTAGGCATGGCGGCCAGGTGGTCGCAGGCCTCAGCGGCGTTTCTGCTCGGCCAGGGTCAACGCCACGTGGTCACGCAGATACACCGGCAACGCCAACTCGGCCGCAACCGCGTGGCCGGCGAGAAATTCGGGCACCGCGAGCTCGGCCACGCGCGCTGCCTGCGGGTAACGCTCGCCATCGGCAGCGCGCAGCGTGCCGGTCAGTCGTGTACGCAGCACATCGGCATACGTTTTCCAGCCACTGCCGACCACGCGCCACTCCTCTGCTTGCAGCAATTGCAACTGGTCCGGCTTGAGCACGCATTCGGGCACCAGCTGGTCCAGGCCGCCCTGTGCATTGCGGCGATAACTGGCGGCGTAGATCTCGCCCATGCGCGCGTCGATCACAGCCAGGATGGCCGCGTCATCTGCCTCCGCTTCCAGCGCCAGCGCAGCCAGTGACGACACGGCGACCACGGGCAGATTCAGCGCCAGCGCCATGCCCTGCGCCAGCGCCACGCCAATGCGCACGCCGGTGAACGCGCCTGGCCCGCGGCCAACAGCGATCGCGTCCAGCGCGCGGCGGCTGATACCCGCCTCGGCCAGCAACTCGTCAGCCATCGGCAACACCAGCTCGGTGTGCCTACGCGGTGCGAGCTGGCTGCGGACTAAAAGCTGATCGCCGTGAACCAGCGCCACGGAGCAGGCTTCAGTAGTGGTTTCCAGCGCAAGCAGATTCATGGTCGCCCATGATAACGGCTGGCGACCTGGCCGACGCGGGTGCGTGCCTGTTCGGACTTGTCTTTAATGTTCACGTAGACAGGACCGGCTCCGTTGGCCCGGGCGAACGGCCGCTTGCCTGGCAGCATAATCGCGTCGACCACGGCGTTCATCTGCTGGTCAATCACGACGAACAAATCATTTTAGTCGTTGAACGCGAACACGTGGTGAGATGCGCATTCGGACGGAACGGAGTTGGGGTCATTGCCGGTGCCGGTGAGCGTACCGACGGTTGATGCTGGAAGGTTGTGACCGAGGCGCTGTGGCCGTGGCGCGGGGAACCTCGCTGTCGGCCCACTGCGAAGGCAACGTCATGCACCTGTCAGTGCCCATGATGGTGATCGCAAACTTCTGTGTCGACGGATCGTCCAGCCTGACCCGTTCGCCTTGGCTCACAAGCAGTCGGTGGTGTGTTGCATTAACCGCAGAATAGTCTCCACCGCCGCGACCGCCTTGCGGCAGTCGATGGATCACTTGCATAGGCGAAAGCCCCGCGGCGACTTCGCCGGCTGTCTCCAGCGCAAGCGTTGGAGGAAGCGAGAAAGGCCATGCAGCATCAGTTTCTTCACCGCGGTTCGCTTGCGATGATGGTTAGCCGCGTTGCCTGCGTCACTTGACGCGCGCTAGTACTCGGGCGTGCGGCGGCGGCGCAGCAGTGCATAAAGTACCGGCATCACCAGAAGCACGAGTGGCAATTGGACCAGCATCCCGGAAATGATGGCGATCGCCAGCGGCTGCTGCATCTGCGAGCCCTGACCGATCGCCAGCGCCAGTGGCAACAGGGTCAGGATCGCCGCCAAGGTGGACATGAGGATCGGTCGGGTGCGGTGCTCTCCGGCTGCGTGCAGTGCGTCGTGCAGGTCGCGCTCCTTTTCAGCTTCCTGCAGTTCGGAGAAGTAGAAGATCGCCAGCTCGGTGACGATGCCCACGATCATGGTCATGCCCATCATCGCCGAGATGTTGAGTTCGATCCCGGTGACCCACAGCCCCACGAACACGGCGGGAATCGCCAGCAGCGGCATCGCCAGGATGGTGATGGCCACGCGAAAACTCTCGTAGAGGAACAGCAGAAGGGTGAACACCAGCGCGATTGCCGCCAGCATCACGATAAGCAGTCCGCGGAACGCCTGCTGCTGCTGTTGGTAGGTGCCGCCGAGCGCATAGACCACGCCCTTGGGCAGCAGTCCCTTGCTATCCATGACCTTCTTCACGTCAACGATGGCCGAGCCCAGGCTGCGACCGCTGATGCGGCCGGTGACCGAGACGGTGCGCTTGAGGTTGATCCGCGTGATCTCCGGCTGGCCCTGTACCTGGGTGACGGTGGCTACGCGCGATAGCGGCAACACATGGCCGTCCGGGGCGCGGATCAGCAAGTGGTCGATCTGATCGAGATGCTGGGACGCGGTGGGCGGCAGCTTTACCCGCACGCCTACCAACTTCTCGCCCTCGGGCATGCTGGCGGCCACCGTGCCATCGACCGCTGCGGCGACCTGGTCGGTGACGCTGACCGGATCGAGCCCTTCCAGCGCAACCTTGGTTTCATCTACCTTGATGGTCAGTGCATCGCCGGCCGGATTGATGCCGTCGAGTACGCTGACCACGCCGTTGATCTTGCTGATCTCCGCGGCCACTTTTATGGCGGTGGCGTCGAGTGTGGCCACGCCGGCCCCGGACAACTGCACGTCGATCGGCTGCGGCACCGCGACCAAGTCGCCGATCAGGTCTTCCATCAGTTGCGCCACGTCGACATCCAGCCCCGCAACCTGCTTGGCCACTTTTTGGCGCACTTGTTCCATCACTACCTCGGTCGAGGGCCGCGCGGCGTTTTTCAGGCGCACGAAGAAATCGCCGGTGTTCGCTTCGGTCAGGCCACCGCCAAGTTGCAGTCCGGTGCGTCGTGAGTACGTGTCGACATAGGGGTTGGCGCGAATGATGGTTTCGACGTGGCGCAGCAGGCGATCGGTTTCCTCCAGCGAGGTGCCCGGCGGCGATCGGTAGTCGAGGATAAAGCCGCCCTCGTCCATCTTCGGCATGAAGCCGGAGCCGACCTGGGTATAGGCCACGCCGCCGAGCGCAAGCAGCGGGATGATGATCACCAGCACCAGCCACGGCCGCTGCAATCCGCGCGCCAGCGTGTGCTGGTAGCCGCTCATCATGTGGCGGGTAAAGCGGCCCTGCTTGGGCTCGGCCAGATGCTTCTTGTCCAGGAAGCGCTCGGCTAACAGCGGGACGGCGACCCAGGTCAACAGGTAGGAGATGATCAGCGCGCTGGCCATGGTCAGCGACAGCGCCTTGAAAAACGCGCCGGTCACACCGGACAGGAACGCCAGCGGCAGGAAGATGATGACGGTGGCGGCACTGGAGCCGGTCAGCGGCCGGGTGAACTCCCACGCCGCACCGGCCACGCGCTCGTGGATCTCGCCGGCACCGCCGCCGACGCGACGCATGATGTGTTCGAGCATCACGATGATGTCGTCGATGATCAGGCCGACCGCAGCGGCCATGCCGCCCAGCGTCATCATGTTGAAGCTCATGCCTACCACTGACAGCAGCAGCACCGTGATCGCCAGCACTGCCGGCACCACGATCAGCGCGATCAGGATCACCCGCGTATTGCGCAAAAACAGGAACAGGATCAGGCCGGCCAGCATGATGCCGATCAGGATCGCGTCGCGCACGCTGCTGGCAGCGGCCGTCACCAGCTGGGTCTGGTCGTACCAGTTGGCGATGTGCACGCCAGCAGGCAGCTGCGCGGCATAGTCGGCCAGCTTTTGCTTCACGTCGCGGGCGATCTGCACGCTGTTGCCGCCGGGTTGCTGATAAACCTGCAGCAGCACGGCGTTCTGACCATCGGCGTTGACCCGGATCCACTGTGGCTCGTGACCGAGGCTGACGCGCGCAACGTCCTTCAGCCGGATGACGCCTCCCGGACCTGCCCGCACCACGATGTTGCCCAACGCCGCAAGCGTGTTCGGCTGATTATCGGCCAGCATCAGGTACAGCTTGTAATGGTCGGTGATGCGGCCCATCGCCTGAATCGTCGCCGCGTTGGTCACCGCTTTGGTGACGTCGGCCAAACTCAAGCCTAGCGCTCGCAGCTTGGCTGGTTCCACGTCGGCATGGAACTCTGCCACTTCGCCGCCCTGTACGTCGACATGGGCCACGCCGGTGATGGAGCTGAGCAGCGGCCGCAGCTGGTACTGGGCCAGGTCGTGCAGGTCGCTGGGCGAGAGCGTGTGCGAACGCAAGCTGTAGCCAAGCTCGGGAAAAGTGGTCGGGTCCATGCGGCGAGTGGTCAGTTGCGTGCCAGCGGGCAATTGCGCCAGCACCTGACTGGCCGCGCCATTGATCTCCTGCAGCGCCGCGTTCATATCGAAGCCCCAGTCGAAAGTCACCTCGATCTGCGCGCTGCCTCGGCTCGTGGTCGACTTCACATCGCGCACGCCGCGCACGCGGCGCACCGCGACTTCGACCGGCGTGGTCACCTCGATCGCCATCTGGTCGGCGGGTCGGTCGCCAGCGTCCAGATCCATCTGCACGCGGGGGAAGGCGACGTTGGGAAACAGCGCCACCGGCATGAAGAACGCTCTGGCGATGCCGCCCACGGTCAGCATGAAGGCCAGGAACAACAGCGAGCGGCGGTGCCGCTGCATCCACATGCTGAAATTCACTTCGACGAACCTGCGCTGCCCGGAGTTTGCCTTGCTGCGGCAGTCGACGAAGCCGCCGCGGCCGGGCGATGGGTGACGGTGTCGTGCTTGTTGACCGTTACTGCATCGCCGTCACTCAGCTCATAGACGCCGAGTACGACGATCGGAGCCTGCGGGTCGATCGGTCCCTGCGCGCCGACGGTCTCGCCCGCGGGGCTGCGCAGCGTCACGTCGACCCGTTTGGCGTGACCATCGTGGACCTGGAACAGATAATCACCCTGGTTGTCGTGCAGTACCGCGTTGCGCGGAACGGCCCAAGCGCTGAAATCACTGGCATCAATCTGCGCCGTCACGGCGGCGCCGGTTACCAGCTTGGCACCCGCGCTGGCCGGCAGCTCGACCTGCGCCGGCAGCAGGTGCGACTGCGGATCGATCGATTGGCCGATCATCTGCAACGTGCCGGTGATGCCTTCGGCCGGACCGTACACGCTGTGCAATTGCACCGGCATGCCGGTGTGCAGCTTGCCGCCATGCTCCGGTTGCACGCCGAGCTGGGCCACCAGCGCGTGCGCCGGGGTGAAATCCAGCAGTGGCGCATTCGCCACCACGCGCTCGCCCAGACCCACCCGCAACGCCGTCACCACGCCATCGGTCGGCGCGGTTACCGCATGGCTGGCGCTGCCGCCGCCAATCGCCTGCTGTGCGATCAAGGACGCTTGCGCATCGGCAAGGCTCTTGCGTGCGGTGGCCACCTGAGACTGCGTGGCCAGGCGCTGTGCCGCGAGCGTCTCCGTGCGCTGCAGGTCTCCTTGCGCCAGTCCCAGTGCTGCCTGCGCCTGCTGATAGGCCTGACGCGTGGCCGGGTCGGCGCTGACAGTCAGCAATGGTTGGTCGCGCTGCACGCTTTGCCCTGCGATGGCGACCACATTCACGATCTGGCCGCCATACGCCAGGCTCAACGTACGCGCGCGATGCGGATCGCCCATGGCAGTGCCGGCAGCCTCGATCGTGTCGTGAAAGGTCTGGCGCTGCGGCAGCACCGTGGTCACGGCCACCGTGTGTGTGTTGTCGGTTGCCTGCGGGCTGCCCGCGCCGCCACTGCAGCCGGCGAGCACGCCAAGCAGGGCGAGTCCACCGAGGGTTGAAGTCAGGCGGTGGCTCGTCATGGCGCAGGTTTCCGGACGGCGGGGAGGTCGGTATTTCCGAGCAGCGCCTGCAGCGCAATCGCCGCGGTGGCCCGCTGCTGGTGGAAGCTGAGCAGGTCCAGATCGGCGCTGAGCACGTTGCCGCGGATGGCCAGATACGTGGGCCAGTCCAGCAAATGCTCGCGCCAGGCTTTTTCCGCGGCGCCGAGGCCGGCATCGAGCTGGCGCACATGCGCGCGGAGCGTCGCGCCCTGGCTGTCAAGCGTGTCCAGGTCGGCCTGCAGCCGCTGGACGTCGCTGCGGGCAGTGAGCACCCGCTCGTCGTAAGCATCTTTCAACTGCAGCCGCGTGGCTCGCTCGATCGCGATGTTACCGCGGTTGCGGTTGAACAGCGGCAGGCTGATGCCGATGCTGAAACCCCTGGTGTAGACGGCGCTAGTATCGCGCGCGCTGTTGAAGCCCAGCGTGAGTGCAGGAAACTGCGCGAGGATCGCGCCGCGCAGTTTGGCGTTCTGCGCACCGTAGCCGGCCTTGAGTGCCAGCAGGTCAGGCCTCCGCGCGGACAGATCGCTCAACGCCAGCTTGACCTGCGCCGCGGTCGGCTGCGCGGAGTCGACAGCGCCCACCAGATCAAGGGGTGCGCTCGCCGCCAGCCCCAGCAGCAGTCGCAGATCGCTCTCGGCCTGGTGCAGGTGCAGCGTCCTGTCCCCCAGGCGTTTGCGGACGTCGGCACCGGCGTTGAGTCCAGCGCTGGCCGTGTCGTAAGTGAGATTGCCAGCTTGAAGGGCCATCTGCACGAAACGATCCACTGGCGCCAGCGCGTCGGCCTCACGTCGCAGTCGCCGCTGCTGGGCGCGCAAAGAGGTGACCTGATCGAATAGCTGGCGCGCCTGCGCGACTGTCTGCCATTCCGCCCACAGCAGGTCCAGATTGACTTGTTCAACGTGGCTGCGCGCTTCAGCTGTACGCGACGAACGGGTAAGCAGCGCCGTGATGTCCTGGGTGATACCGAGGTTGAACGCCGTGGACAGCCCCGGTAAGGAGCGTTGGGGAAAGTCCTCGCCGAGACTCAGCTGTGGGTCGGGCAACAAGCCGGCCGCAAACGACTGAGCCCGCACCAAGCCCAGCTCGTCCCGCTTTCGTTTCAGGGCCGGGCTGTTGGCCACGGCCAGCATCGACAGCTCGATGACATCCAGACCGTCGCGCGGGTCGAGGCGATGGGCTTGCAGCCACGGCATGTCGGCAAGCGGTGCCGATAGCTGGCCGACGCTGTCTGCGCCACGCACGGTACCCAGCGGTCGCGAGTGGTATGTAGCACAACCGCCGAGTGTCAGGCTGATCGCTAACCACGAGGCCACCCGCATTCCCGCTATACGGTCCGGTGACACCTTGACCGGAGCTCGATCCATGTCGCCTGACTTCATTATTGGTCGCCATACGCAGGTGAAAGAAAAGTACGCCCAGCAAACGCCTCGATTACTCTAAGAGCTTGGCCTGCGAATCCGGGACACAGCCCGACGTTAGCGGTTGCGGCTTTCGATCAGCTTATGGCCGGAAACGCGGTGCATAACCTGGATAACCAAATCCGTGGCACGCGTGCAGGGCCATACTGCGAGCATCGGTGCGGTCCGGCGTTGAAAATATGCGTCCACATCTTTCTGGTCGAAGACGATGCCCAGCCCGGTACCGCCATCCAGCACGCGCTTGAACGACTCAACCACACCGTCACCTGGCTGGGTGACGGACGAGCCGCGCTACCTGCGCTTGCGGAGGGCAGCGCCGACTTGGTGCTGCTTGATCTTGGAGCTGAGCCGCATCGATGGGCGCGCGCGCAATGAGGTGACCGACGACGGCGCCGGCATTCCGCCAGCGCGTCGCGCAGAGGTGCTCGCGCGTTTTCATCTTGAGGCCGGCAGTCGCGGTGACGGCTATGGGCTTGGACTGTCGATCGTGCAGCGCGTGGCGCAGCTGCACGGCGCCGACATCGCCCTCCTTGATGCACCGTGCGGACACGGGTTGCGGATTCAGATCACCTTTCCTCGTGAGGAGGACTGAGGGCTCTTTTTTCAACCTGCGCGCCTCTTCGCCCGGCGCCTATTTGAATCTGTGCACGAAACCGATCGCAAATCCGCCCGGGAGCCAACTCAGGACCAGCGGCGAATGGCGTTTGGCGGACCAGATGCCGAAACCGGTGCCGATCGCGGCGCCGACCAGCACGTCACTCTGCCAATGCCCCCGCGTCTTGAGCCGCGCAACTGCATCGTAAGCGGGTAGCAGGGCCAGCGCGTAGACGGCTGGATGCTCGTCGCCGTAATTGACAATGAACGGCGTCACCGCCGCCGCGATCGTGGATACTTCGCCGCTGGGAAAGCTTGTCGAGCCCGAACTCTTGAACCACTGGTTCGGGTCGCTGGTTGCAGATGGGCGCTCACGGCGGAAGGTGTATTTGGTGGCGGTCACAGCCACGCCAGTGAGCACCATTGCGTCAACCGAGCGCCAGAAGGTGTCGCCCAATTTGTCGTCGTCGCCGAGCGCCAGCGCGCCACCGGCAACGGTCAGGATCGTGCCGTAAGCCAACGCTTTCTGATTACCGCGCTGCCAGATGCCGCTGTTGTCGTAATGCAGCCTGTGGTCGATACCAAGCGGGCCTCCCGACGCCTGTGCGGTGCCGCTTGCTGCCAACAGGCTCACAACCAGCAGCCTCGCCGTCAATGTCCGCATGATGGTGGTCTCCTTCAGCGGGCCAGCGTCGACCCTTCCAGCCGATCGTCACCTGCCTTGCTTTCGCGTGGCTTACGCTTGAAGGGACGCGACACATGGGCGGTTCGCGTCGATACCGTTGCATCTGCGCGCGACGCATCGATCTGCACGTCCCGGTTGTTGTGGCGTCGCTGCAAAGCGTGCGCAAGACGCACAGGAAAGATCACACGCCATACGCTGCAGCCAAGCTGCGCGCGGCAAAGTGGAACCGTTCGACGGTGCACATCATCTTCCCGGTTGTGCAACCCTCGCCACGCGGGATCTGCTCTGAAGTGTTCCATGCCCAGTCTGCCGGTCTCACCGTCTTGTCCACCGCAACAGGGTCGCTCCTGCGCGCTGCCATCACGCCAGGGCACAAGCCTTATGCACGCTTGCAGCCCTTGGCCGCCTATAGTGCCGACAAGCTTCCCCCCAGCGCGTGCTGTTCCATCACGAGCGACGCGTGCCATTGACGAGAACCGCTCATGCGCATTTTGCTGGTTGAAGACGACGCCTCCATTGCCGCCGCTATCGTGGCGACGCTCAGAAGCCAGGCGCACGCGGTGGATCACGTCACTGACGGAGTCGCGGCCGACCATGCCGTCAAGGATGTGGAGTACGACCTGATCATTCTGGATCTCGGCCTGCCGCGGCTGGACGGAACCGAAGTGTTGCGCTCTTTGCGTGGCCGTCAGTCTCCGGTTCCGGTGCTGGTCATTACCGCACGTGATCAGTTGAACGACCGCGTGCGCGTGCTCGATCTGGGCGCGGACGATTATCTGGTCAAGCCTTTTGCCCTTGCCGAGTTCGAGGCGCGCGTGCGCGCCTTGTTGCGCCGCTCGCTGGCTGGTGGATCGCAGCATCTGGTCATTGGCAGGCTGCATCTGGATATCCCCGGTCGACGCGCCTGGGTGGACGATCGCGCGCTGGACCTCACGGCTCGGGAGTTTGGGCTGCTGGAGGCGCTTGCCGCGCGCGCGCGGCGGGTAACCAACCGCGCCCAGCTGATTGAAGCCCTGTGCGCGTGGGACCAGGAGCTCACCGACAACGGCCTGGATATCGCGGTGTATCGCGTGCGCCGCAAACTGAAAGGAAGCGGCGCGAGTGTGCGCACCATTCGCGGGCTCGGATATCTGCTCGAGGAAGAAGTGCATGCATGAGGCAACCGCCGCCCCGAAGTCGCCAAGCCTGCGCCGGCGCTTGCTGCTGTTCCTGCTCATTCCCATGCTGGCGCTGCTGCTGGTTGACGCATTGGTTACTTACGCCATGGCGCTGAGTTATTCAAATCGGGTGCACGACAGTGATCTCATGGACGATGTGCACACGCTGGCGCAGATGGTCCTGTCTGAACACATCTCCGGTGACCTTTCCGCGCAGGCTCAGTTCCTGCTCGAGTACGATCCGGACGGACACAACTACTACGCCGTGCGCAGCAATCAGCGTGGTTTGCTCAGCAGCAACGTTCCATTTCCGCAACCGGCCGCGCCGCCGGCCGACGGCAAGGCCCGACTTTTCGACTCGATCGTCCATGGCAAGCCACTGCGCGCCGCTGAGCTCAGCATTCGCTCGCCAGAATATCCTGGCGAGGTATTGACCATAAGCATGGCCGAGACGCTGCACGACCGCCACGAAAGCGCACGACAGATCCTGTTCCTGAGCATCCCGCTGCAGACCGTACTGATCCTCAGCATGCTGCTGCTGGTCTGGCTGGGCGTCACCCGCGGGCTGCGCATATTGCAGCCGCTCACCCGACGCCTGGCCAAGCGTGAGCACGAACTAGGGCCGATCAGCGATACCGACGTCCCGGTGGAAATACTGCCGCTCACGCGCACCATTGATGGCCTGTTTGGCCGACTCGCCACCGCGCGCGAGTTGCAGGAGCGCTTCATGGCGGATGCTGCGCATCAGTTGCGCACGCCGCTGGCCGGGCTGAGCCTGCACGCAGAGCGCGCGCTGTCCGCTGCCAACCCGGAAACGGTGAAGGATGCCTTGGAGCACATTCATCGACTGACCCAGCGCACGGCGCGAGCTTCCAGCCAGCTGCTGGCCCTGACGCGCGCGCAGAGTCCGTGGCGCGCTGCTCAGGACAACCAGCCGGTGGATCTGGCGCAAGTGATGCCCGAACTGGTCGCCGCGCGTATTCACGAAGCGCTCCGCGGCGACATCGACCTGGGCTATCAGGGCCCCGACGCGCCAGCCTGGATGAGCGGTGACGTGGCCAGCCTGCAGGAGCTGGTCGACAATCTGATCGACAACGCCGTGCGCTATGCCGGCAAAGGCGCTCAGGTGACGGTCAGCGTACTGCTGCAGCCGGGTCACGGCGTGCTGCTGCAGGTAGAGGACAACGGACCGGGCGTGCCGCCTGACGTGCTGACGCGGCTGGGAGAGCGGTTTTTCCGCGCACCGGGCGCGCGCGAGGGCGGTACGGGCCTGGGCCTTGCCATCGTTCAGCAGATCGCTGCTCGACACGCCGCAAGAGTGGCTTTCGGCAAGGCATGCGGTGGCGGGCTGCGCGTGACCGTGCATTTCGCGGGCTACGCGAAAAGTTCGTGAAACCCTGCGGGACGATACTGCCGCAATGATTCGCCGCTGCCTCGAGCCGTACGCCACTTTTCTCTTTCCGTCCGGCTTACGTGCGGGTGCAGAGTGGAGCATGTTGCCCGCGTCGCGGCCGTCTCGGGGCGCACGCTGACATGCGTAGCTTGCCGGCCAGTCTGAGCGTGCTAGCGGCCGTCATGGCCACGACGCTGGGCGGCTGTGCGAGCGCACCACTGCAGCCACTGCAGCCATCGATCCCGGCGCAGTGGCGCCACGCCGCGGAGGCTGGCGCGGTCAAGGTCGACCTGCGGGGCTGGTGGCACGCTTTCCACGACCCGCAACTCGATGCGCTGGTTGACACCGCGCTGCATGACAACCTGGACGTGGCCGCGGCGCACGAACACCTGCTGGCGGCGCGTGAACTGGAGCGGTCGGCCCTTGCGCCTTACCTGCCCTCCCTGGTCGCGAAGACCGACGATCCCATCGATCCGGATGCGAGCGCGTCTTTCCTGGTGGCCGGCTTCGACGCGATGTGGGAGTTTCCATTTTTCGGTCGTGGCACAGCCAGCCGCCGCCAGGCCCAAGGCAACCGCGATGCAGCCGTGGCTGATCTGCAGCAGGCCCGGGTGTCGCTGGTCGCAGAGGTGGTACGCGACTGGTTGGAGCTGCGCGCCGCGCAGCAGCGCACGCTCTCGCTCACGCAAGCGGAGCAGGCGCGGAGCAGGCAGTTGGCACTGTGGCAAGTCCGCGAACACCTCCATCTGGCCGCACCGAGCCTGGTCGCAGCAGCCGAAGCGGCGCGCGCAGAGTCCGCCGTTGCCCGCGCCGATGCGGCACAGGCAGCGGACGCCAGCGCGCACAGCCTTGCCGCATTGCTCGGGCGGCCCGAGCCGGACGCGGCATGGTTGACGCCGGCCGCACTGCCGGACCTTGGTGCGCTGACATTGACCACCACGCCCGCCGACCTGCTGCGCACGCGTCCGGACATCGCGCGAGCGCAGGCGAACGTACTCAGCGCTGCAGGCGACGCAGGACTGGCACACGCCAACCTGTTTCCCAGCATCGGCATTGGTGGTTCCATTCTGTGGTCGACGAATCTCACCACGCATCGCCAAACCCGGGACGACGCAATCGCCTCGGTCGGCCCCGTGCTGACCATCCCGCTGTTCGACTGGGGTTTGCTCCAGGCGCAGTCGCGCGCCAAGAATCACGAGCTGAAGGCCGCCGTATTTGCCTATCGGCAGAGCGTGCTCAACGCCGTGGCCGAGGTGGAAACCGCGCTGGGCCAGCTGGAGCAGCAGCGGGCGCGCGAGCAGCAGACCGCATTGGCCGCGTCAGCATTGGCGCGCGCGCAGGCGGCTACCAGCAGACGCGTGCAGCTCGGACTGCAAAGCCCGAGCGATGCAATCGACAGCCTGCTGGCGGTCAACCAGGCCACGCTCGCCACCATCAGCGCACGCGCAGCGCGCGGGATTGCGTTTGTCAGCTTGTACAAGGCACTGGGCGGCGCGCCACTGCCCGACGATGCGCAAAAGCCGGCGCCGTCTGCGGAAGCGGCGCTTGGCGGGGAGAACCACTGATGGTGGCACTTGCGCGCAAGACCCTGATCTACGAATGGCGCCGGTTCCTTCCAGCTATTGTCGCCGTTGGCTTCGCCGGACTGCTGCAGCTGCTGCAGGCGGCGCTGGTGCTGGGAATTTTCGGCAGCGCCAGCGTGTATGTCACCGGCTCGTCGGCCGATTTGTGGGTGGGTTATCCGGGCACGCAGAGTGTCAACCTGGGGCGTGCGATTGATCCGGACGTGGCGATGCGACTGCGCATGGATCCGGCAGTCAAGCGCGTGGAGCCGTTCCTCTGGGTGGATGCTGACTGGCGTGGTCCGCACGGCACCGGTGGTCAGTCGGTTTTTGTATCCGGCATTGATCCGCGAGCCGATGCGCTGATGTTTGCGCACGCGCTCACGCCTCAGCTGCGGGCACGCCTGGACGAACCGGATGCCGTCATAGTCGACCGCGCCGACCTTGACAAGCTCGGCGCCAGCGTGGGCGAAATGGCGGCGATCAACGGCCACCGCGTGCGCGTGGTCGGCGTCGCGTCCGGGCTGCGCGCGCTCGGCGGCGCCAACATCGTGAGCTCGCTGGACACCGCGCGCGCGCTTGACCCCGATCCAAACGACAGCGGCCGCCCGACGTACCTCGTGGCCAGCATCACCCATCCGGCCCAGGCCGATGCGGTGGCGCGCCGTCTGCAAGACCGTCTGGGTTTCGCGCCCTACCAGGTCTGGACGGCCAAATCCTTCGCCCGCCGTTCGGTGCTGTACTGGATGCTGGATACGGGCGCCGGAGCCGGCGTGGCTTTTCTGGCGGGCATCGTGTTTCTGGTCGGCGCCGTCATCACCAGCCAGACACTGATGGGCGCCGTAGCGGGCTCGCTGCGCGAATACGCCACACTCAACGCGCTCGGCGTCGGCGTGGGCAACCTGCGCTGGGTGGTGCTGGAACAGGCGTTTTGGGTGGGGGCGCTCGGCCTGGCCGGCGCCACCGTGCTGGGCATCCTGGTGCTGGCCCTGGCGCAGAGCCAGGACGTGCCGGTAGTCATCAATCTTCCGGTCTCTCTCGCCTGCGTGCTGCTGGCGATGGTATTGGCGGCGGTCTCCGGACTGGTCGCAATGCGCAGCCTGCGGCGCGCCGATCCGGCGAGCTTGCTGCGATGAACGCCGCCCTGCATATCGAACTGATCGCCACGATGCCGGCACTGCAGGCTGAAGGTATCGCCAAGGCCTTCGTCTCCGGACGCGTACGCACGCAGGTGCTCGAGAATCTATCGCTGCGGATTGAACCGGCTGAACTGACGCTCATCTCCGGTCCTTCGGGCTGTGGCAAGAGCACGCTGCTGGCCATTCTCAGCGGCTTGCAGCCGGTGGATGCCGGACGTGTGACGGCACTGGGCAGCGATCTCGCACGCCTCGACAGCCGCGCACTCGAGCGCTTTCGTTTGCATCACACCGGATTCGTGTTCCAGGGCTTCAATCTGTTTCCCGCATTGACCGCGTTGGAGCAAGTCGAGTTGCCACTGGACTACCTCGGGCTTGGTCGTGCACAAGCCCGTGACCGCGCAGCCCAATCGCTCGAAGAGGTCGGGCTCGCCCATCGCATGCACTTGCGGCCAGCGGAACTGTCCGGCGGCGAGAAACAGCGCGTGGCGATCGCCCGCGCGCTGGCCAAGCAGCCGGAGTTGCTGTTTGCCGATGAACCCACCAGCTCGCTGGATGCAGAAAACGGCCAGATCATCATCGATCTGCTTCACCGCATTGCGCGTTTGCACGACACCACCGTGCTGTGCGTCAGCCACGACTCGCGTCTTGTCCGCCACGCCGACCGGGTGATTTCGATGGAAGACGGTCGCGTACTCAGTGACAAACGGCCCGCGGTTCGTTCGTTGTGATCAAAGGAATAGCCGCATGATTCTTTCCTCTCCGCTGCGCACGCTGATCGGCGCCACCATTGCCCCGATGCTGATCGCCGGCTGCTCCAGCCGCATGCCCGCTGCCGACGTCACTGCCGCCACGCCGGCGTATGTCGCCATGGCACGCGGTCGCGTGGAAGTGCAAGGTGGGCTGCTGCAAATGGGTGCGCCGCGCGCCGGCACCCTGGTCAGCGTGGCCGTGCATGAAGGTGATCGCGTCAACAAGGGCCAGGTGCTTGCCAGCATGGACGCGGAGCCGGCCACGCTGCAGGTGCACGCGGCTGAAGCGGCGCTGGCGCAGGCGCAGGCTGAAGTCGATCTGCTCAAAGGCAAGTGGGCGCTTGCCCGTCAGCAAGCACAGCGCCTGGGCGAAGCGGCCAAAGCCGGCGCTGGTGATGCGCAAAGCGCAGATATGGCGCAGGGCGCGGTTGCCGAACTGGCAGCGCACCAGGTTTCAGCCCGCGCCGCAGTCAACATGGCGCAGCAGAAGCTGCAGGGCGCACGTTACGAACTTCAGCTGCGCGCGTTGCGCGCGCCGATCGATGCGCAGGTGATTGGCGTTTCGGCCCAGCCCGGCGCCAGCGTGTCGCCGGACTCCGGCAGCTTGTTTACCCTGCTGCCGCAAACGCCGCCGATCGTGCGCGCCGAGCTCAGCGAGGCCTTGGTTGACGCAGTAAAGGTGGGCATGCCGGCCGTGGTCAGCAGCGACGGCGGTGGCGCAGGCCAGCGCTGGCCGGCGCACGTCACGCGCGTCGGTAACGTGGTTGGGCCGTCCACGCTGGCTGATGATCCCCAGCAGCGACTCAACGAGCGCACCGTCAGCTGCGTGCTGACGTTCGACCAACCGCAGCATCTGCGCATCGGCCAGCGATTGCTCGTGCAGTTCGGTACGCCTGCTCCCGCCCTGTCCGCGGATTCGCCGCATTGAACACACGGCGCGACGCGCACGTTCAACCCACCGGAGCTTGTCGTGATCAAGGCCACTGATTTCCTGCTTGAGGGCGACCGCCGCGGCGTGCTGCTGATCCACGGGCTCACCGGAACGCCGAACGAGATGCGCCTGCTCGCCAAGGGCCTGAACCACGCCGGCTTCACGGTGTATGCCATGCAGCTGGCCGGCCATTGTGGCGACGTCGAGGATCTGCTTGCCACCAATTGGCACGACTGGTATGCCAGCGTGGAGCAGGCAGCTGACCACCTGTTGCAGCGTGTCGATCATCTGTTCGTGGGCGGGCTGTCGATGGGCGCGCTGCTTGCGCTCAAGCTCGCCGCCGATCGCCCGGGGCAGATAGCCGGCGTCGGCGTTTACGGCGCGACGTTCCGCTACGACGGCTGGAGCATTCCGTGGATTGCACGATTGTCATTCCTGCTGCCGACGTTGAAGCGGTTGGGCATTGGCCGCGGCCGTGCCTTCCTCGAACGCCCGCCCTACGGCATTCGCGACGAGCGGCTGCGGGCGCAGATCAGCGCCGCCATGCTCAGCGGCGACAGCACAGTTGCAGGCTTGTTGGGCAATCCGTGGTACGCGCTCGCCGAGCTGCAGCAGCTTTCCGCCCGCGTGCGCCGGCAACTGCGGCAGGTCACTGCGCCTTGCCTGGTCGCCCACGCCAGCCATGACGACGTGGCGAGCGTACGCAACGCCGAACGCGTGCTGCTCGGGGTGAGTGCGCGGACCGAATTGTTGCTGCTCGCCGACAGCTACCACATGATCACCATCGACAAGCAGCGACGCACGGTCATTGAGCATTCGGCGGCTTTCTTCGACGGCATTGTCACCGCCCGTGCGGCGTGCGCCGAGGCTGCCTGAGTGCCACTGCTCACCGTCGTGTTATGGCTGGCCAATGTGCTGCTGGACACCGGTGGCCAGCTCGCATTCAAGGCGGCTGCGGGTGATCCGGCCGCGGGCGACGGTCTGGCTCGCTGGCGCTACATGGCCCATCGGCCGTGGCTGTGGCTCGGCATTGGCTGTTATGTGTTCGAGTTTCTGGTGTGGATTGCGTTCCTGTCGCTGCTGCCGCTGTCCGAAGGCGTGCTGCTGGGCTCCATCAATATTGTTGCGATCATGCTCGCAGGCCGTTTCCTGTTTGGCGAAAAGCTCACGCGCCTGCGCGTGACCGGGATCATTCTGGTGAGCCTCGGTGTGGCGATCGTGGGGTTGGGTGCATGAGGCGCTTTTATCTTTTCGGGTTCGCGCTGCTGCTGTCACTGGACACGCTCACCCAGGTGTCGTTCAAGCTGGCCGGCAACCACGCGTTGCCAGTCGAGGCCAACCTCGCGTGGCTGCTGCGGGTATTCGACCAGCCATGGGTGTACGGGGCCGTGATCGGCTACCTCGGCGCGTTCTTCACCTGGATGAGCCTGCTCAAGCACGCGCCGATCGGACCGGCGTTTGCTGCCTCGCACCTGGAGGTCGTCAGCGTGATGTTGCTGTCGGTCTGGCTGTTCCACGAGACGCTGACCATCCCCAAGGTGATAGGCGCGCTGGCCATCCTGGCGGGCATAGTTTGCCTGGGAATGGCCGAGCGACTGTCACCCGATGCGGCTGAGCTGTAAGCCATGGCCGGCCGCAACTATGGTGAAGTCCCGCCAACTGCCGGGCTTCCGCTGCGGCTGTCGGACCTGTTGCCCGGCAGCCACGCGTCGCTGGTCGAGATCCTGGCGCAGCAGCTCGGCACGCCACCGCTGCTACTGACCTGCTCTGGCACCGTCGCACTTTTGCTTGCGCTGAAAACGCTGAGTGCCATGGCGCCGGATCGCCGCGTGGTGGTGGTACCGGCCTACACCTGCCCGCTGGTGGCAATTGTCGTGCACAGTCTGGGCCTGGAACTACGCCTGTGTGACTCGCGCGCGGGCCATTTCGACATGGATCCACACGCACTCGCCGCGGCATGCGACACCCGCACACTGGCAGTCATTCCCACGCATCTTGGTGGACTGGTGGCGGATGTCGACGCCGCAGTGGCCGCCGCCCGAGCGGTCGGCGCGTGGGTGATCGAAGACGCCGCGCAGGCGCTGGGTGCGCGCGACCATGATGCCAGCGTAGGCTTGCGCGGCGATGTGGGCTTCTTCAGTCTTTCCATCGGCAAGGGTTTGTCCATCTACGAGGGCGGTTTGCTGGTGGCGCGCGATGCGTCACTGCGCGAGGCGCTCGCCCGCACCGCGGCGGAAACCGTGCCGTACAGCCTGCCCTGGGAGCTGCGTCGGTCAATCGAACTGCTTGGTCTGGCCGTCCTGTATCGGCCAAGCGGTTTGCGTCTTGCCTATGGCTGGCCGCTGCGCCGCGCGCTGCGACGCGGCGATCCGGTAGCTGCCGTCGGCGATGATTTCCCACGAACGATTCCGCTGCATCAAGTGGGGCGCTGGCGCCAGGGCGTAGGCGCACGTGCTGCGATGCGGTTACCTGAATTCCTCGCGCATGGCCGTCATCTGGCGCAGGCGCGAATCGCAAGGCTGCGCGCAATTACGCGCGTACACGTGTTCGGCGCCGCAGCACACGAGCAGGGCAGTTGGCCTTTCCTGCTGCTGCGCCTGCCCTCTGCCGAGACCTGCGATGCAGCGCTGACGGCTTTGTGGACCACGGGTTTGGGCGTCAGCCGGCTATTTGTGCACGCGCTGCCTGACTACGCTTACCTTGCCGATCGCGTGCCGCAAGTGGCGATGCCAAACGCGCGCGCCTTCGCCCGTCGAAGTCTCACCATCAGCAACAGTCCATGGCTGGACGAGGCTGGTTTCGCGCACATCTGTCGCACGCTTGAGCACGTGCTGCGCTGAGGCGCCCGGCATCGCTGCGAGCGAACGAGCAAACCGCGTTCGCCTGCCAGGCTGCGTGTCTACCGAGGCGGGCAGGGTTTCGCCACCGTTGTCGCGGCGCACGATGCTCCATGCGAAGGCGATGCGCAGGGTTGGGCTTTCTGCCGCGCCGTTCACCCGTGCTGTCGCGAGAATTGCCGCAACCATGGCACGGCCGCTGCCGCTGCCGCTGCCAACACCAGCATGCATGCGACCATATGCCGTAGCCTCCGGCGAACGCGCGCGACGCCGCGAAGCGGTCAGCACCCCGCCGCGTAGCACGGTGCTCAATCATTCATGCACGTTGGATGCAGCATGGACAACAGCACCAGATTCAGCCGGTGCTGCTGCTGTTGCCACTCCTGCAGTGCCGCTTCGTCCACTGACGGCTGATCGTCGATGGCCGACAGTTTTCGCTTCAACCAGCTGCGATAACGGTAGGCGGAAATCTCTCCGGTGATATCGCTGCCAAGCAGGTTGTCGCGATGGGTGCGGATAATGGCAGCGGCATGCGCCAGCTGCATCTGGCCCTGATCCCAGTTCGTGCGGGCCACATTTGGCGTAAACACATCCTTGTCGATTGACATGTAGGTTGGCCGCGGCCAGGCACGCTGTCTCTCGCAGAAGGCGTCGGTCATCGAGCCGACCGTGTCGAACGCATGAAACGCGTGGCTGACACCAGCAGCCCGCGCCCAGCCCACGTTCACGCCCGCGCTCCAGTAGCTGAGCTTGCCTCGGCGCAGCGGGGTGAGATAGTTCTCCCAGGCGTGGCGGCATCCAATGTCGCGCGAGCAGATGCCCACCACGTGCACGTGACTGACCTCGGGCATCAGCGCCACCTGGCGCACCCACGAGCCGCAGTGCACGCCGAACGGAAAGCGCATGTTGTCTGGATGGTTGTCCAGTACCACTACCTGGAATGGCTTGCGGCTGGATACCCGCTCGATCAAGGGCCAGCTCAAATGGTGGAAGTCGCCGCTACCAAGCATCACCGTGGCATACGGATCGGCCAGAGCCGCTTTGAGGGCCGGCCGAAAACGGCGGAGCATGCCCAGTGAACAGCCAAAACGCAGCGCTTCCTGCCATTGCCCCAGCGGCACCACGCGTCGGTTGGGCAGCGCTCCGATGGAGCCATCAAGGTCGAGTACGACGGTATGCTTCATGCCACTGCCGCTAGAGTTGCAGCCTGCAGCGGCGCGCCTTCAAACGAGTGCGACATGCGGCGGAAGATGAAGCGCAGCAGCGGATTGCGAACGTATACGGCATGCCGGGTAGTGCAAAAGCGCGCACCGAGTTCGCGCTTGATTTCGCTATCGGTCCAGCCAGCAACGTAATGGCTCAGGCCGCGACGACGCGCATACTCCAGGTTCTCCATCCAGCTCACTACGTAAAGGTTGTGCTCGCGCGCCGCTGGATAGGCAAAGCCGACGTATTTGTCGATCAACATGCCGTCGTGCTCGTAGCAGAGGTTCCAGCCGATCAAGGCGCCCCCTTGGCGATAGGTAAACACGCAACCACCGCTTGTCCTGTCGCGCAACACTGCGCTGAAAAAGGCTTCGCTGAGCAGATCAAAGTGGATCTCACTTTGCTCATACACGTTGCGATAAAGCGCGTAGTACCGGGCTCGCAGATTCTCGTCATCGAAGCAGGTTGCGCCAGTGCGGACGCAATCGATCTGCAGGGTTCGCCTCGAGCGCAGTTTGCGGCGGATGCTTTTGCGCCGGCTGTGCGAAAGATGCCCGAGGTAGTCGTCGATCGTGTCGAAATCTATCGGCACCCAGGCTAACGCCATTCCCTCCAGCAGCACGCAGCCACGAGCTTCGCACTCTCGCGCGAACTCATCCGCGTAGGCGTTGGCGCGCTTGCTGAGCAGCGGTGATGCGTGCGCTATGTCCTTTACCACCAACAGTGCGCAGTCATTTCGAAAACGGCCGAGCAGGCCATCGGCCAGGACCGCGGCCGAAGGACCGCATGGGAGCGGCGCGTATTCGGTAACGGTGCACCCTGCAAAGCGTGTGCGCCAGCGCAGCCAGCGTCCCCAATGGCGATATCCCGGAAGGTGGGTCACGCGACTGCGCAGCGCGTCATCGGCAGTGGTCAACAGATCGAACTGCGTCACGAAAGTGGGCATGCCCGAGATAGAACGTTCGGCAAGAAATCCCACGGGCGGATGAGCAAGAAACTCATCAAGCAGAGCCTCCGGTTCAAGTTGAGCGATGTAGGTCATCTTGCAGTCCCTGGCCGAGCGCGGCACGCCCGGCATGAATCAGTTGGTCGCACGTATCGCCAACACCGCGTTGAGGCCGCCAAAGGCGAATGAGTTGCTCAACGCAGCGCGCACGCGCATGGGCCGCGCGACGTTGGGCACGTAATCGAGGTCGCAGGCAGGATCCGCTTCATCGAAGTTTGCCGTGGGTGGCACGACGGCATCGCGCATGGCGCCGAGCACTGCAATCAGTTCCAGTGCGCCGGATGCACCCAGCGCATGTCCGTGCATTGACTTGGTTGACGACACCGCAAGCGAAGCGGCATGAGAGCCAAACACACGGTGGATGGCGAGCGTCTCGTTGACGTCATTGGCTTGCGTAGCGGTCCCGTGCGCATTGATATAGTCGATGTCCTGCGGCGCGAGTCCGCTATCGGCCAGGGCCTGGCGCATCGCACACGCGCTGCCAGCCGGATCGGGCGCGACGATGTCACCGGCATCCGCGCTCATGCCTGCCCCGGCAAGTTCACCCAGCAGCGTCGCGCCGCGGGCACGCGCGTAGGCCATGGATTCCAGTACAAACATGCCCGCACCCTCGCCAAGGACAAGGCCGCGACGATGGGCGGTGAACGGGCGGCAGGTATCGTCGGCAAGCACGCGCATCGCTTCCCACGCTCGCAGCGCGCTGTAGGTCAGGCAGGCTTCGCTGCCACCTGCGATTGCCACATCAATCAGGCCGGCGCGGATCATCAGCGCCGCCTGGGCAATTGCGTGGTTGGCCGAGGCGCAGGCGCTGGCCACTGCAAAGCACGGGCCGCGCAGTCCGTGCACCATGCTGATATGACTAACGGGCGCATTGGCCATGAGCCTGACAATGGCCAGCGGGTGGGCTCGCGTAGCGTTATCCGCGTAGAGTCTGCGACTCTGCTCGTCATGCGTGGTTTCTCCGCCTATCGCGGTACCCACAACAACGCCCGTGCGTAAGGACAGCGTGTCGTCGCCGAACTCGAGACCGGACTGTCGCACTGCCTCGTTGGCGGCCAGCAGCGCGAACTGCGAGGTGCGGTCCAGCAGCGGCAGCAGGCGTTTATCGAAGTGCGCGTCCGGGTCGAACGTCTCGGGAACCTGCGCGGCAACTTTGACCCGCAGCTCAGCCGCGCGCTCGTGCCGCAGCGGAGCAATGCCAGTACGCCCTTCGCGCAGCGCGCTCCAAAGCGGCCCGGCACCCTCGCCGAAGACGCTGATCGCGCCCATGCCGGTGATCGCAACGGCGTGGGTCCGCAAATCGTTCACGCCTTGCCCGCGGATCGCGCGCTGCGTTCCTCATTCGCGGCCACCACCGCATTGACAAGCCCCTGCACCGTGTCCGTGTCGAGATTGGGGCCTTGATCGGGAAACGTAATGTCGAAAGCTTCTTCCACGTCAAAGATCAGCTCGATGGCGTTGAGCGACGCCAGGCCCAGATCTTTCAACGTGGAGTCAGTGTGGATCTGAGCCGGATCGAGCTTGGTCTGGGCGGCAATGAGTTCGATCACCCGTTCACGGATGGTGCTGAGTGAAATTACATCAGACATGATGTGCTCCAGATGGGACGGCACGGCGACGACAAATGCTCGCTCATGCAGTCCGCTTGGCCTTGGTCAGCAATTGGTCGAGAAGCGCGATGGCCAGGTCGATCTCCTCGTGTGTGATATCCAGCGACGGCGCAAACGTGATGACGTTTTTGTACCAGCCGCCCACATCCAGCACGAGGCCGATGCGCTTGCCGTCATGCTGCAGATCACCCGCCAGGCCAATGTCGACCATGCGATCAAGCAACGCCTTGTTCGGGGTGAAGCCGTCATCGGTGCAAATCTCCGCGCGCAGGGCCAGCCCAAGGCCGTCGACGTCGCCGATCTCCTTGTGCCGCTTCTGCAGGTCGCGCAGGCCCTCTAGGAAATGCGCGCCCTTGAGCGGCACCGTGGTCTCGTAGTCCAGCTCCTTGCCCATACGGATTACTTCCAGGCCAAGCGAGGTGCCCAGCGGGTTGGAGTTGAACGTGGAGTGCGTGGAGCCCGGCGGGAAGATCGTTGGATTGATCAATGCCTCGCGTGCCCACACGCCTGACAGGGGATTCAAACCGTTCGTCAAAGCCTTGCCAAACACCAGCACGTCCGGCGTCACCCCGAAGTGCTCGATCGACCACTGCTTGCCGGTGCGCCAGAAACCCATCTGGATCTCGTCGACGACCAGCAGGATCCCGTACTTGTCGAGGACCTTTTTCAGGTCGCGGAAAAAGTTGATCGGTGGAATCACGTATCCGCCGGTGCCCTGGATCGGCTCGACGTAGAACGCGGCATACTCGCACTGGTTCGTCTTCGGATCCCACACGCCGTTGTATTCGGTCTCGAACAGGCGCGCGAACTGATTTACGCAGCTGTCTGAATATTCCTCGGCGGTCATTCCTTTCGGACGTCTGAACGGATACGGAAATGGCAGAAACATCGCGCGCTCGCCGAAGTGACCGAAGCGGCGGCGATAGCGGTAGCTGGAGGTAATGGACGATGCGCCGAGCGTGCGGCCGTGATAGCCGCCTTCGAAGGCAAACATCAGGCTCTTGCCATTCGTGTAGTTGCGCACGAGTTTGAGCGAATCCTCCACGGCCTGCGCGCCGCCGACGTTGAAATGTACGCGACCATCCAGGCCAAACTTCTGCTTTGCGTCGACCGCGATCGTCTTCGCAAGCTCGATGCGGGTCTGGTGCAGGTACTGGCTGGCAACCTGCGGCAACAGGTCGATCTGGCGTTTCAGCGCGTCGTTCAGGCGCTCGTTGCCATAGCCGAAATTGACCGCCGAATACCACATCTGCAGATCCAGGAATGGCACGCCGGCGCTGTCATACATGTAGCTGCCTTTGCAGCTGCGAAAGATCTTGGGCGGATCGACGTAGTGCACAGTGTCACCGAAGGAGCTGTACTTCGCCTCGTCGGCGAGCAGCTGCGCGTCGTCGATCACAACTTGGAGATTCTTGTCAAAAACATTCATGGGCGATCCTGGACGTGAGTATCAGAAGGACAAAGCGGCGTAGTCGGGGGTTTCAAACAGTCGGCCGGCGAGCAGCTGGGGCAGTAGCTCGAGCGCATCGTCGAAGCCGGTGATCGGCATGTAGGGGACGCCCACCGCTCGGCAGTGCTCGATGAGCCGGTTCTTGGCAAACACGAAGTCGACGTGGTCCGCCGCACAAAAATCCGATGCGCCGTCGCCTATGAGCAACGTTCGGCGGCCGCCATCTGCACGGGCGCGCGCCACACACGCACACTTGCACGTCCCGCTGGCACAGCCCTCCACCTGGTGCGGCGAGCTCAATTGCCAGCGCTGCGGCGGCAAAGCCGGCAAAAGCCGGTTGGCGGTCACCGGAAGATCATCCAGCCCGTAGCGGCGGAGAATGGCGCGGATCGCATAATCCAGGCCATCACTGACGACGCGGATGGGTACGCCGAGCGTGCGCGCCTTCGCGACGAAATCCGGAAACGCGTGGTCGATCCATAACTGCGAAAGATGCTCGTCCAGCTCGCCCTGCGACATATCCAGAAGTGCGACCTGACCGGTCATGCACGCGCGTGAGCCAATGCGGCCGGCTCGCCAGTCGCGCTCAAGGGCGGCCCAGCCCGAACGGCCGTAGCGTTCCAGCAACGAGTCAATCACATCTTCCACGGCAATCGTGCCGTCGAAATCGCACAAGATGGTCCAGTCCGCCATTGGAATCGGTACGCAGTCAGGTTGCTGCGTACGCTACGTAAGGTTTCTTTCCTGCCGCTTTCCCGCGCGCCGCGGAAATTTCAAAACGCATTGCGCTGGGTTCCATCGCGACCCTGGCCACAGCGCCATTCCTGGCCATGTCGACGCGTCGCGATGTGGCTGCGCACCAGCAGTTGGTCGCCGTGGAGAAGCGCCACGGCGCACGCTTCAACAGCGCTTTCTCACGCTGGCAGGTCCATCGTCGTGCATACTGGAACCGTGACGCTTGACCGCGGCACGGGCCTTCACACGCTTGTCGAAACGGGTGACGAAAGCGCAGCGCCAAGAGGGCGCGACCGGCTGCGAAGGCAAGGAAACTTCACCTGTCCGGCACGGTCACTCTTCAAGCAGACGTTGCAGTCACAGGGGAATGCCATGCGCACGATCGCCAAGCTCATGTTCCGCAATCGCGGCATCATCACCTTCATGCTGTGCATGGTCATGTTTCGCAGCGCGGTTGCCGACTGGAACGTGGTGCCGACTGGATCGATGCAACCAACCATCCGCATCGGCGACCGCATTCTGGTCGACAAGCTCGCATATGACGTGCGCCTGCCGCTGAGCCACATCTCGCTACGCCACCTGGCCGATCCGCAGCGCGGCGACATTGTGGTGCTGGATTCCTCAGCCGCCGACGAACGCCTGGTGAAACGCGTGATCGGCCTGCCCGGCGACGACGTAGCAATGCGCGACAACGTTCTGATCATCAACGGCCATCGCGCCAGCTATGCGCCGAACAACCTCAATGGCATTCACGCGGACCTGCGCGATCCGGCGCATTACAAACTGGAACACTACGGCGCGCTGCGCCACGTGATCCGCCTGTCAGACTCGCGCCCCAGCCCCGCCAGCAACTTCGGTCCGGTCATCGTTCCTGCCGATCAGTACCTGCTGCTTGGCGACGACCGCGACAACAGCATGGACTCGCGCTACTTCGGTTTTTTCCCGCGCGCTGAAATAGTCGGGCGCTCGCGCTATGTCGTGCTGTCGCTGAACCCGCAGCAGCACTATCTGCCGCGCTCGGGTCGATTTGGCGCGGCCCTGGACTGACGGCTGATCCTTGCAGCGCTTGGCGCGAAAGGACGCTTGTGCTCCAGGCGCAAGGCTTGACGTTGCATCCCAACCGCTTCGATGACCGCCGAGCAGTGGTGCAGTTCAGACTTGAGACTGCGCGCCGTCCGCAGACCAGGGGTCATACGAGCCAAACGCCCAGACGTACCCCTCCGGATCCCTGCATGTATATCCGCGACCTCCGTAGGGTTTGTCCTCAATTGGAATGAGTATCTCCACGCCTTCCAACACGGCGTGCTGGTAGTGCGAATCCGGATTGCTGACAAAGACAATGATCTCAGCCGTGCCGACTCCGCCAAGCTCGCGCGGAGATTTGCAGAAATTCGGGAATGCATATCCCTCTGCTGAGCTGAGCATGATTCCGCCATCACCCAAAGTCAGGTGGGCATGGGCAATCAATGAGTTCTCCCCTGAAATTACCAGGCGTTGCTCAAAGCCGAAAGCACGACACAACCATTCAATTGCTTGCGCCGCATCGTGGTAGAGCAGGCCAGGCGTGATTGATGGAGTTGGCACTTCGCACCTCCGGCTTGAAAGAACATCGCGATGACGGGCAACACTGGATGCAAACGCAGCTTGTCCGTCTGCTGCGAATGGGAACCTGGACTGACTGGGCTATTGCTCCCAAGCGATTTCAACGCCTCCGGATGTGCCAACTGCTGTCCGCAGCATGGAGATCAAGGCAGGATTGCCACCGTTTGACTCCAGCATGAGAACGGTCTGCGCGTCGATGAAGTAATCCGTGTCCTTCGAAGACTCCTCCTCAAGCTGGTCAACCAGAAACTGGAGGTCCTGCGCTGAAATGCGCCCAAGCGTGGCGCCGGTAGATTTGTCAGTTATGCGAACGTCCATGGATGTTCCTCGTAAATTGATGTCAGGCTTGGCGCTGGAATTGAGCTGAGCTGCAGCCGTCCGCCTCGCACGCCAATCAGATGCCACAACACATTACCCTACACCGTGAAAAGCGAAGTCATAAGACCTCTTTGTTTTCAAATCGCATGCGACGTCGAAGTACAGGTATCTCCATCCAGCATCTGCAAGGAGCGCCTTACCCGCATGGGCATCGGGACGATTGCGTAACCTCTCAGGATATTCTGAACAAGTCAAAAGCTTAAATTTTCAGCTCATGAAGATCAAAGGTTTACAATGTCTCAATCGCCGAAATTGGGACTTGTTCAGAATATCCCTCAGTGATCGCTCGTGCGCCGCCGCAGGTCGCGAAACGGTTACGCAACAAGCCGCATGCCTTATGCCCTGCTCCGCCAGAGCTTCCAGCGTACGTGGCGCATGCATCCGCGGCAAAACACCGGCAGGCGACGGGCCCCAGCGCAAAACGTGCTGATTCACGCCACGAGCATGTGCGATGCCATGTAATGCAAAGGGCTACCAGCACCGTATCGGCGCGCGCTCGCGCGCTATCCGCGAAACCTTCGATCCTCAGCTTTGGTGGTGAACATGGCTCAAGAAGACGCCGTCCCCGAACAGTCCGGTTATGCCGAAAGCCAACCGAAGGACAAGCAAGGCTCGCAGCGCAACCCCGATGCCGACGCGCCGCTGCAGCCGCAAAACGCGCCGGATGCCAAACCGAAACCCTCATCCTGATTTGCTGATTACTCAGTGCGGGACGCACAGAGCTGAGAATCCAGCGTTCCCGCGGTTCGCGCTGATTGGCGATCACCGCATGGCTTGGACCGATGTTGCGCCGATGACGGCATCATGTCCGCATCTTTTGGAAAGCCAATCCAGATACGTATGTGGCGTTCGCATACGCCCCGCCATCGGTCAACGGATGCTTTCATCGCAAAGCGCTCCGCGCGTCCGATGCATGAAGACATATGAATTGCGGGAAAGTCATCGTCGGCGCTAGCGATGCAATAAGTCGTTTGCCCGCAGGGCCCCACTTGCGGGATCATCCAGGCCGTCTTTTTTCTCACAGCCGCTTGCCATCTTGAGTTGCCATGTCCTCCACTACCGTGGAATTCTATTTTGATCCAGTCAGTCCCTATGCTTGGCTGGCCTCGCAGCAACTTGCCCGGGTGACCGCAGCTGGTGCGCAGATCGCGTGCCGGCCAATATTGCTGGCCGCGCTACTCAATGCGCACGGCACGCAAGGGCCGGCCGAGGTTTCCGCCAAACGCGAGTACGTGTTCCGTGACGTTATGCGGCAGGCCAAACGATTGGACCTCCCATTCCGCGGTCCGCCCAATCATCCATTCAATCCGCTGATTGCCCTGCGCGCAATGCTCGCCGTGGAAGACGAGGCCCAACGACTCGTTTTGACTCGTCGGTTGCTCTCCGCGGTGTGGTCCGAAGGGGTAGATGTTGCCGATCCCGATAGCCTCTCACGCGTGTTGACCCGCAGCGGATTCGATGCTGCTGCGTTGCTCGCCACTGCGGCAACTGGCGAGGTCAAGCAAAGTTTGCGTCGTTCTACCCAGGAGGCAATCGAAGCGCGGATATTTGGTGTACCCACGTTCCGCCTGGGGGGCGAGTTGTTTTGGGGCGCGGATCGAATGGACGCGCTTGTCTGGGCCATCGAAGGTGGCACTATCGACGTCGATCTCTACGCTCGCGCGCTGCGTCGTCCCACTGGGGCAAGTCGCTGAAACGCACACGGGCACCTCCAATCCGTCGATGGGCGCTTTGACGTCCAACCGACGTTTTGGCCTACTGAGCAAGCCGCCGCAGGGTCCCAATATTGGCAGCCGTGCCATGCCGTCCGGTGCGTCCTGCAGCGGTCGAAATTGCTCGGTGGAAGGTCGTGTTGGCCAACGAAACTGCAGCCGGGGCAAAGCGTACCACTCGAATCCTGCGTGCACGGAGCAGCAGATGGCCTGCCGCAACTCATGCCTGAACAAAAGCCGTTGTAAGCGGTACCGACGGGGCATGTCGTTTGGCTGCGGTGCGCATAGTTTCACGCTCATCTGCTGACCGCCCCATGCGTGATGTCTGCGGTTGAAAAAGCGGCAGCGTCTTGCCCAAGAGGCGCCCCAAATGCGGACTTTTTCCGCGTTGCCCTTGCTCGATAAGTGGCCGTGGCGTGCCGATCGCGCCGAGCGCGGCGCCAATGGTGGTCCACGAAGTTAGCGTGCAACCCGAAATTGAAACCCGGGAAGATCATTCTTCCGCCGCTTCCAGTCGCAGGTCTTACTGGTGATTACCGGTGACCGGTCGATCAGCGTCCCAGCTGTTCGCGCAAGGCTGCGCGATGGCGCCGGCTGCACGGGATCGTCGCGCCGTCGCGCAACGTCAATACGGCATCGCCTGTTTCCAGTGGCTTGATGTCAGCCAGGTAATGAAGATTGATGAAATAGCTGCGGTGGACCCGGATGAAGCGGGCAGGATCCAGCCGATCCTCAATGGCCGCCATGGTCGTGCGCAGCGGGTAGTCCCGGCTGCGTACGCGCAAATTCACATAATTGCCCGAGGCCTGCAGCCACTCGATCTCGCTGGCGTTGAGCAAAAATTCCCGTCCCAGCTTGCGCACCAGAAAGCGCTCGGGTCGTTCAATTGGTTCGGCCGGCTGCCCTTCATCCGGTTCGGCAAGCAGCCGCGCCTCACCCTGCCAGCGAACGAGCCACAGACGCGACATGCACAGCAGCACGATGATGAGGAAATAGCTTCGAAAATCCTTCAGGTATTCGTAGCCAAAGCGTGCGCCGAAATCGTAGTGCAAGCCCGCAAATGCATAAGCAAGCTTGCGCAGCGCGACCATGCCGGTGACGTGGGCGAGGCTGAAGGGAATGGTGGCCAGCAAGTGGCGCGGCAGGCTGTGCCACCAGGTGTCGAAGCGGAAAGGCCAACGCCGTTCCAGCGCGATGACCAGCGGAATCAGCGCCAGCACCACGATCGAGCTGCTGCACTCCCAGACCCACGGCTCCCATGCGGCCGTGCGCGAGTGATCGATCTGGGCCACCAGCCCGTTAAAGGCGGTATTGAGGATGACCAGCGTGATCCAGAAGCCCGCTTCGATGGGGCGCCGCCAACGCTGGAAGTCCTGGAAGCGGGAGTCGGCGTGCTCGTTCATGCGCCGATTCTACGCAAAGCGCTGCACTCGGCGACGCGACCCATCCCCGAGAGCTCCCCATTCGTCACCGGTAGCGATCAATCTGTCACTTGGCGAGCGACAGCAGCCCCGCTCCGCCGCAACATGGACGCCACCAAACCTGCGGAAACCCCCATGAATCGTCGCGACCTGCTCAAAGCCATGCTTGCCACACCGCTCCTCGCGTTGGCCGTTTCGCGCGCCGGCAAGCTGCTGGCCAGTACCCGCAGCAATCTGCCGCGACTGCTGGGCAGAGTTCGACCCGGCGATGCCCTCTGGCCGATGCCCTCGACGTGGGACGCGCTGAAGCGTCGCGTCGGCGGTCGACTGCTGAAACTGCAGTCCCCGTTTGCACCGCAAGCGCCTGCCGCCGTTCGGGCCGAGGCGCTGAAAAACCTGAAGAATCCGTTCTACATCGGCGATCAAGCCGCGCTGACCCAGACCAGCGGCTGGGCCGACGCGTGGATTTCCCGACCAAGCGCCTATGCCGTCGCCGCCGAGACGACAGCTGACGTGGCCGCGGCCGTGGACTTCGCGCGCGAACACCGGCTGCGTCTGGTCGTAAAAGGCGGTGGCCACAGCTACCAGGGCACATCCGACGCCCCCGATTCGCTGCTGGTATGGACACGCCGGATGAACAAGGTGCAGATGCACAACGCGTTCGTACCCGTCGGCTGCAACGTGGTTGCGCAACCGGCGGTAAGCGTCGGCGCAGGCGCGATGTGGATCGACGCCTACACCGAGGTAACGACGCGCGGCCACCGCTACGTGCAGGGCGGTGGCTGCACCACCGTGGGAGTCGCCGGGCTGGTACAAAGCGGCGGCTTTGGCAGTTTCTCCAAGAACTGGGGCACGGCGGCGAGCAATCTGCTCGAGGCGGAAGTGGTTACCGCCGACGGCCAGGCACGCATCGTCAACGCCGCCAACCATCCGGAACTGTTCTGGGGCCTCAAGGGCGGCGGCGGTGGCAGCCTGGGCGTGGTGACCCGGTTGACTCTGCGCACGTTCGACCTGCCCGAGTTCTTTGGCGGCGCATTTGGTCGCATCAAGGCATCGTCGAAACCGGCGTTTCGTGCGTTGATCGCCCAGACCATGCGCTTCTATCGCAGCTCACTGTTCAATCCGCACTGGGGCGAACAGATGTCGCTTCGAGACGGCGACACGCTGGCGATTTCCATGGTCTTTCAGGGACTCACAAGCGCCGCGGCGCAGGACACCTGGGCCCCGTTCATGGCTTGGGTAAAGGCGCGGCCGGAATACACCTTTGTCGAGCCGCTGAAGATGATGGCGCTGCCGGCACGGCATTTCTGGGACCCCGAGTTTTTCCGCAAGCACGCTCCGGGCGTGATGGTTGCCGATGACCGTTCCGGCGCGCCGCTGGATCGCGTGCTGTGGAAGGGTGACCAGGACCAGGTAGCGTGGTTTATCCACGCATACCAATCGGCGTGGTTGCCCGCCGCTCTGCTTGAATCGGCGGCACAAGCGCAATTGGCCGACGCGTTGTTCGCGGCCTCGCAGCAGTGGACCGTGGGGCTGCATTTCAACAAGGGCCTGGCCGGCGGCGCTGACGACGCGCGCGCGCGCGGTCGCGACACGGCGACGCACCCGGACGTGCTCGACGCGTTTGCACTGGCAATCATCGGCGCCGCCGGCGACCCTGCATATCCGGGCTTGCTGCGAACCGCGCCTGATCTGGTAAAAGCCCGGGCCGACGCCAAGCGGGTCGAAAAAGCCATGGCGGCGCTGCGCGCGGTGGCTCCGACGGCTGGGTCCTACGTTTCAGAGAGCGACTATTTCCTGCGCGATTGGCAACAGGGGTTCTGGGGCGCCAATTACCCGCGACTGGCGCAGGCAAAGCGTCGTTACGATCCACACGGCCTGTTCGTGGTTCACCATGGCGTTGGCAGCGAGGCGTGGAGCGCCGATGGATTTGCGCCTGAGGCCGCTGCTGAAACGCGCGGCTGAGACAAAAGCCGCGCCCAAGCAGGGCGCCGCCCGCGTCGCAATTTACATTGACTGTCCGTTTCCGCTGGCGGAAGCGCAGCTTGCAACTCCATCCGGCTGCGTTGCAATCGCGCCGACGTCTCCGGATGAAGCACACGCATCCACTGCGGTATCTGGTGCGTTCACCGGCTCGTATCTGCGGGGGCAGACGTGCCTACATGCTGGCCGTAATCGCGGCGCGCCCATCGCCGAAGAAGTCTTGAACGTCGGCCAGTGCGTGCGTGCGTGGCATGGGCGGCAAACTGGCAAGGAACAATTTTCCGTAACCCTTGCTGCTCAGGCGCGGATCACACAACACCAGTACGCCGCGATCGCGCACGTCGCGGATCAAGCGACCTGCGCCCTGCTTGAGTGCAATCACCGCGCTGGGAATCTGCCAGCCCATGAACGCATTGATACCGGATTGTTCCAGCGCCGCCAGGCGCGCCATCAGCACCGGATCATCGGGCGCGGCAAATGGCAGCTTGTCGATCACGACCACGCTGAGCGCGGCGCCGACCACGTCGACCCCTTCCCAGAAACTCGCCGCGCCGAGCAGCACGCCGTTGCCGCACGCGCGAAATTCTTCCAGCAAGCGCGGCCGCGGCGCGGTGCCCTGGATAAACAGCGGCCACGGCACGTTGCCTTGCAGCAGTTCCGTGGCCTGGCGCAGTGCGCGATGGGAAGTAAACAGCAAAAACGCCCGCCCGGAGGACGCCTGCAGCACCGGCAGCACTGCCGCAATCACCGCCGCGGTGTACTCGCGGTCGTTGGGCTCGGGCAATCCTGAAGGGAGATAGCACAGCGCCTGCCGCGCATAATCGAACGGGCTTTGCAGCAGCAGCGTGCGCGGCTCTTGCAGTCCAAGCTGACGCGCGAAGTGCTCGAACTTGCCAGCCACAGAGAGCGTCGCCGAGGTATGGATCCACGCCGCATGCGTGCGTTCGCGCAGCGCGCGCATGGGCTCGGCAAGGTCCAGCGGCGTCACGTACAACGCAAAGCCGCGCGGAAAACGTTCGTACCAGCGCACGTCGCGCGTTCGGCTGGGCCCCTGCGCGTCGTCGACGTCGACATCGGCCTCATATGCGTTCTCATCGCGCTCGCTGGAAACGGTCGACGCCGCGCTGAGAATACGTTCAAGGCGCGCAGCGAACAGCACTGCGCGCTCGTGCAGATTCGTCAGCCCGCGCGAGCGCTCCGCCTGCGAGTGCAGCAGTTGCGCCAGACCCTGCAGCAGCGCCTGCACCTCGTCCAGCGCTGCAGCCACTGCGGGACGGGCCAGCAATTGGCCCATAGCGGCGCGCGGCGGCAGCGCCTCCAGCGCCAGGCGCAACTGGCGCACGGCAGCCTGCAATGCCTGCACCGGTTCCAGCAGCAAGCCGATGGCGCCGGTGATGCCTGCGCATTCGGCCAGCGTGTCCTGCGCCAGATCCTGCAGCTGCCGCGCGCTGACGCTTTGCGAAAAGAACTGGCCGGCCAGCTCTGGAATCTGGTGTGCTTCGTCCAGGATGAATGCCGTGGCGTCGGGCAGGATCTCGCCAAAGCCTTCCTGCTTGAGCGCCAGGTCGGCAAACAGCAGGTGATGGTTGACCACCACCACGTCCGCTTCCTGCGCCTCGCGGCGCGCCTTGAACACATGGCAGTCGGTATAGAACGGGCACTCCACGCCGAGGCAATTTTCGGCAGTGGACGTTACCCGCGGCCACAGCGCCGACTCCTCCGGCACCTCGGCCAGCTCCATGCGATCGCCGCGACGCGTGCGCGCTGACCACGCGCGCACCGCGGCCAGCTGTGCTGCCTGCGTGCCGTCCAGCGTGCCGCCATCGCGCACGGTCTGCTCGAGCCGATACAGACACAGGTAATTGGCGCGGCCCGTGAGCAAGGCAGTTTTCGCCTGCACGCCCAGGACCGAACGCACCCTGGGCAGGTCGCGAAAATACAGCTGGTCCTGCAGCGCCTTGGTGCCGGTGGAGATGATCACGCGCTCACCGGACAGCAGCGCCGGCACCAGGTAAGCAAAGGTCTTGCCGGTGCCGGTGCCAGCCTCGGCTACCAGCGTCTCGCGCCCGGCGATTGCCTCCTGCACCGCGCGCGCCATCGACTGCTGCGCCTCGCGTGGCGCAAAATTTGGCACCTCGCGGGCAAACGGACCGTCTTCGCCAAGCAGGTCACCGCAGTCGGCGGCGGGGTAATCAAGCTCAATCATCTGCCAAGTATGGCGGCGCGGCGCGCGCGAAGAAACGCTTCGCCACCGACAGGAAAACTGGTTTGTAAAAGAGGTGCCCTGCAGCGAACCATCGCTGCCGCTGGACACTCCCGGCAGATAGCGATCCACTCATGCCACGCGCACGTTGCGCCAACCAGCGGCAGCGTCCGCTTTGGTCCGCAGCCTGTGTGACATACTCGCCGCGACCACGCGGGTGACACCGCACCACTTGACCTTAGGAACTCGCGATGACGACCGAACTGAGCCTGCTCGGCTGGAGCACGATTCTGGGGCTGGTGCAAATTTCACTGGTCGCATTTTATTCCGTCAGCCAGCGCGGCCTGACGTGGGCCGCAAGCCCGCGGGATGGCACGCCACCGGCGCTCAGCACCATCGGCAGTCGGCTGGATCGCGCGCGTGGGAATTTCCTCGAGACGTTTCCGTTCTTTGTCGCGCTGGTCCTCGCCAACCACGTGCTGCAGCAGCACGACAGCATGACGGTGCTGGGCGCGCAATTGTACTTTTGGGCGCGCGTGGCCTACGTACCGGCGTATGCAGCAGGCATTCCGTATCTGCGCACGCTGATCTGGGCGGTGAGCATCGTCGGCCTCGTGCTGCTGCTGGTTGCCTTGTTCTGAAATAGCTATGCGCAACCGAGCGCCTACCGCGCCGCGCGCAGCCGAACTCCGCGTAGGGCGGCACCAGCGGGAGTTGGCACTGCGCACTGTTGCGTCGCGAACGCCTTGCAGCGCGCGCTACTTGCTACGGTTTCTGCGTCGCCGCGACGCGATAGCGGCGTGCGTCCTGCACTGCTCGCCGCAGTAGCGCATTGCGACAGCGCAATACGCTGCAGCGCGCTCAATAGCGCGAAACGCCCGGCTTGTGACACTGCTGCACCCACTTGCGCGCGCTGGTTGCGCCCGCCAGATCGCGCGCCTGCAGCCGCATTTCCACCACGGTCTGCCAGTTGCGAGCGCACAGCGGACCAAGTTTGGGGCCCAGTGACCAGGACCGATGAGCGAGCTTTTCGGCGCTGGAAAAATCCTTCAAACGGACGGCCATTTCCGCGCGCTCCTGCAGCAGGTCCGGTGAGTCCGGACTCAACTTCAGCGCCTGATCCAGCGCGGCAGCTGCCTGCGCATAATGCCCCGCGCGCTCGGCGCTCGCGGCGGAGTCCTGCAATGCGGCGACGCCTGGGTCACGCAGGGGATTGACGCTGATGACAGATTTTTCCCGATCACCAGCAGCGCGGATCGAAGCCACCAGGTCATACGTGGGCGCATGCTCGATCGCTGGCGTTGGCGCAGGCGTGGCCACCGGTGCAAACAGGCTGCAGCCAGCAAGCGTGGCAGTGGCCAGCACTGCCACCAGCATCGATCGTTGCTGTGAAGTCTTGAACATGCTCAGTCCTGAATGGGTGGCGCGGCTGCGGGCGGCGGTGCGCTGGTGGATGACGGTATTGGCTCACCGTCCTGACCGAGCAGGCTTTGCCAGAAGCAACCTTCGGCGTCGGTCGGCAGCGTGCCTGCCACCACTGGCACCTGGCGCGCTCCGGTGCACTGCGGATCGGTACGCTTGCCGTCAAGCGGGTTGATCCACGCCATCTCCAGGCCATCGCCGGGCGCTGAGGACAGCGGGCGCGTCGGCAATTTTGCAAACAGGTCGCGCCACGCGCGCAAACCACCGGTCGCGCCAAACAGGCCGGTGGATTTGTTGTCGTCGCGACCAATCCAGAACACCGCCAGGTGTTCCCCGGTAAAGCCGGCAAACCAGCTGTCACGCGTGTCGTTGCTGGTGCCAGTCTTGCCTGCCGCATGCAACCACGCCAGGCCGGAATTGCCGATGGCACTGGCGGTGCCGTACAGCGCCACCTGCTGCATCGCCCATGTCGTCAGACGCACAGCCGGCTGGTACTCGCCACGGCCTGCCTGCACCTGATAGCGCTTGATCGTGCGACCCTTGTCGTCGACCACGCCGCGCACTGCCACCAGCGGCAGCGCGTGGCCATCGGCGGCGAGGTATTGATACAGCTGCGCCACCTGCAACGGCGACACGTCGATCGCGCCGAGCAAGAGCGACGGGCTCGGATTGACGTCGGTCAGCCCGAACGATTCCAGAAACGCCTTGATGCGTGGCAGGCCGACCGCCAGGCCCAGGTGGATGCTGGCCAGATTCCACGAGCGCGCAAGCGCGTCAACCATCGGCACCTGACCGTGGCTCTGGTTGTCGTCGTTCTGCGGTGTCCACATGCTGCCATCGGGCTGGCGCATGCTGACCGGACCATCGTCCAGCAGGCTGAGCAGGTTCCAGCGCTCCGGCTGGGTCAGCGCCACCAGATACACAAACGGCTTGATCGTCGAACCCATGGGCCGACGCGCGTCCAGCGCCCGATTGAAACCCTGGTCGCCGGGCAGCTTGCTGCCGACCACCGCCAGCACGCTGCCGGTTTTTGCCTCGGTAACCACTGCCGCCGCCTGCACTGCATCGCCGCGCTTGCCGAGGGTTTTCAACGCGCCGGTAATGGCCTGCTCGGCGTACAGCTGCGCGGCCGGATCAAGCGTGGTAAATACGGACAGGTTGCCCGAACGCAACGATTGCTCGTCAAAGTCGGCCGTGATCTGTTTGCGCACCAGGTCCATGAAAGCGGGAAACCGGTTATGCGGCAGCTGGCCGTTGCCGATGACCCCGAGCGGCGCGGCTTGCGCGGCATTGAGCTGGCCGGCGTTGAGCAGCCCGGTGCTGGCAAACTCCTGCAGCACCAGGTTGCGCCGAGCCAGGGCGCGGGCCGGTGCGCGGCGCGGATCGTAGTAACTGGGTCCCTTGACCATGCCCACCAGCAATGCGATTTCCTGCGCCCGCAGATCCTCCAGGCGGCGACCAAAGTAAAACTCCGCGGCGGCGGCAAAACCGTGCACGGCCTGCCCGCCTTTCTGGCCAAGAAACACGTCGTTGACGTACGCCTCCAGGATCCGCCCTTTGCTGTAATGCGCTTCGAGCAGCAAGGACATCAGCGCTTCGTTGACTTTGCGCGTGAGGCTTCGCTCGCGGCTGAGGAAAAGATTGCGCACCAGCTGCTGGGTCAACGTCGAGCCGCCCTGCACCGTGTGTCCGGCGCGCAAGTTGGCAAACGTGGCACGCACGATGGCGCCGAAATCAATGCCCAGGTGATGCTTGAAATCGCGATCTTCCACCGCCTGCAGGCCGCTGGCCAAAAGTGGCGGTACGTCGGCCAGATGCACGAAGCGGCGTTCCTCCTGATCGGCTCCGTACAACGTGGCAATGCGTGCCGGATCCAGATGGGCCAGGGCCACCGCCTGCTCGCTCGCCGCGTCGCGAACGTGCTGAACGATGCCGCTGCCAAGCGCAACCTGCACGCGCTTGGGCAGCTCGCCGCCGTCCGGCCCCGCATAGCCGCGCGAGGAGATGGTGTAGCGCGGCCCGCGTTTGGCCCAGCTTCCGGGCACCTCGCCGCGTCCATCGGCGCTGTAACCGGCAAATGTCAGCTCAAGCTCCAGCGCCTCTGCCGTCAGCGGGGTGCCGGCGGTCAGCGCCAACGGGCGCGCGTACACCCGGGTGGGAACGGAAAACACCAGGTCGTTGAAACGATCCTGCACGCGGCTGTTCAACACCAGCGTATACGGCAGGACAAACCCGAAAAAAAGGCCAAGCGCGATCCACGCTGGAATGCGCAACCACGGCCACATGCGGCGCGCGAATGATCGGGTACGAATAAACACAGCCAACGTGGGGATTCCCGCGAACAGACCGGCGCATGATAGGGCCTGCCAGCCGGCATGGACATGAACGACTGCTGCATTTGATCGGGCAGGCCGTGCCCGAGCGCCGCCAGGGGGCGAGCAACTGATATCGCCAGCAGGAGCGCGTCGAAGGCAGGGCTACCGTTCGCGTGCTTGCGCGCCCAGGCACTAACCCACGGCTGACCACGTGCCGGCATCCGGCGCAAAGCCACGCGGATGAATGCCCAGCAGCTGCTGCATTTCACTGTTGTCGGCGACCAGGTCGTGATCCAGGCGGCTCAACGGACCGCGCCAACGCGGCAACGCCTGACGGCCGCAGCGCAGCAGCCATGCCGGCAGCGGCAGCGGCAGCGTGGTGTGCTGCAGGCTGGCGCGCACGCGTGCAAACATGGCGCCGGCGGTCAGCCGCTCGCCACCACCCATGGCCAGCACGCGGCCGTCTGCGGCCGGACAATCCAGCGCGGCCAGCACGGCCTGGGCCACATCATCGGCGTGTACCGGCTGGCGTAAGCCAGGCGCCGCCGGCAGGGGAAAAACGCGCAGGCGCAGTGCACGACGCGCAATCGGGGTCAGGCTCTTGTCCAGGCCGGCGCCATAGATCAGCGTTGGCCGCAGCACGGTCCACGCGCAACCGTGTTGACCACAGGCGGCGGCCAACGCTGCCTCGCCTGCGCGCAACTGTCGGGACAGTTCGCGCTCGGCGGGGACGCTGGAATCGGCTTTGCTTTCAGCGCTCATCGAGCTGGTGGCGACGATGCGCGGTGCCTGACTCAGCGGCGTGCGCGCGAGCCAGTTGGCAAACGCCTGCAGTGGCCCGAAGCAGATGATCGCCGACACCGATGGCAGCGCCGGTACGCCATCGGGCAGTTGGCCACGCACCCACCGCAGATCCGTTTGTTCGGCACGTGGCTGGCGACTCAACGCCAGCACCTGCTCGCCGCTGGCCAACAGACGCGGCACCAGGAAGTGACCAATCTGGCTGCTGGCACCAAACACCAGTACGGTCATGGGCTGCTCACGAGCCGGCCAGGCGCGCGCTGAGAGTCGCCAGACGCGAATCCGCCGGCGCCATCTTGCGCGCGCGGTCCAGCGCTTGCGCCGCTCCGGCCCGGTCACCGTCGGCCAGACGTTGCTCGGCTTGATCCAGCCACGCCGAAGTCAGGCGCGATGCCATGCCGGCATGCTGCGCGTCGCCCGGCGCAAGTTCGGCGTAGTTGCGCAGCATGTCGTCCGCCTGGCGCAGATTGCCGGCGCCCAGCGCGCGCTGAAATTGTGCGGCAACGGCCTCCGGCAAGGCGTGCAAACCTTGCAGCGCTGCGGCGTTGTTGCCATCGATGGCCAGCGCGCTGCGGTACAAGTCAAACGCACTGTCACCTGGCGGCATCATGATGTCGCCGCGTTGTGTCGCCGCGCGCGCGCCCTGCACGTAGCGGGCGATGGTCGCGCTTTGCTGCGGTGACAGCAGCGCCGGTTGGGCTTGGGCGGCAGCGTCGTCCGCCACGCTGTCCGGCGCGGGCGCATGATCGTTGCTGGCCAGATGCGCGCGCGCCGCGGCCAGATCGGTCGAACGCGGCGCCAGCGCGGCAGCCTGGTCGAGCAAGCGGCTGGCCTGTGCGCTATCACCAGCGTCGGTGGCGGCATTTGCCTGCACCGTCAGCGCTTGCGCAATCTTGCCCAGCCCATCGCGCGCCTCCGCGTTGTCCGGGTCCAGCCGCAACGCCGCCTTGAAGTGGGCCAGCGCGGTGTCGTCGCCGGCGCCGCTGATGCGTCCGGCACGCAACGCTGCCTGACCTTGCCTGACTTGCTCCTGCACCGCACGCCGGTCCGTGGCAGGCGCGGCCTGGATCGGAGCTGCCGGCGGCGGCAGGGTCGCAGGTACGCCAGCCGCTGCTGCGAGGGGCACGGCTGACGGCACCGCGGCAGCCGCCGCTTGTAGCTGCGCCTGGGCCGCACGCAAGGCCGGCAATGCGCCATTGGTTGGTTGCAGCGTCGCGAGTTGCTCAATGCGCGCTCCGGCAGTTGCGGTATCGCGCGCATCGAGCGCCTGGCGAGCCTGACTGGCCAGAGCGTCACCCACCTGATCCAGCCCATGCGCTGCCACCGCGCTGCCCGGATCCGCCCGCGCTATGTGTTGATACAGCGCGGCCGCACCCTGCGCGCCATCCAGCCTGCCACTGGCAAGCGCCTGCTGCGCCTGTTCCACCAGATCCGGCGTGGCCGGCGCCGGTGCTCGCGCGGCGAGGATCGCAGCGTCGAGCCGGTCAACGTCGCTGCCACCGCCAAGCAGGTCGCGGGCCAGCGTTGCCTGCTGCGCAGCCTGATCCACGCGTCCTGCCTGCAGCGCGGCGTCGGCCTCGGCCAGCAGCGCGCGGCCGGTAAGTTGCAAACCGTCATGCGCGGCGTCGTTGTCCGGCCGCACGGCGAGCACCGCCTGATACAACTCGCGCGCACTGGTGCCGTCATGGCCGTCCAGACGGCCAGCCTGCAGCGCCTGCTGCGCACGTCCAAGCACGTCGTTGAGTTCCGTGCGCGGCACCATGCCACGCAAGCGGCTCTGGTTGATCCAGACCACGGCAATGGCGGCGGCCAGCACCAGCAGCACCACGATCAGCCAGCCGCGTCTGCGCTTGCGCGGGGGCAAGGCGCTGCGCGCAGGCGCGCTGTACGGCGCCCGCTCACCAGCAGACATGGATGGCAACGCGTCGGCCTGCTCTGCCGGCGTGTCCAGGTCGGCAAGGCTGCCCAAGGTGGGCTCCGTGCGACCGCGTGCATTTATTTCGTGCTGGTCTCGATCCCGCGCCATGGGTCCATCATTGTCCGGGTGACGCTTCAGCTTAGCATCGGCCTGCGCGGTCGCTTCGTCGGCACGACGCGGGCGTTCAGCTTGCGTCGCTGCTGAAGCGTCGACGCAAGCGAACCCGTGCGGCGACATACGCCACAGCGTGCTGGCACCGCATTTGAAACGTCGTCACCGCGCAAGCGCGTCTTGCCTCGAATGGCGCCATTCGCACCGCGGGCACTGGCTGGCAAATGTGGTGATCCATGCGCTACAGAAACCGTGCGCGTTCCTCGCCGGCACACGAAGCGCACTGCCACTGTTCGCGTTGACGCGCAGCGGGCACAAGATCGGCACTGCCGATTTCCGCGGGCGAGTGCGAGAGGCCGTGCCCGCCTGGCACATGGCAATGCTTGCGCGTGCTCTACGCGTGGCTGCACTTCAAACCGCGCAACTTGGCCGCCTTGCCAGCTGCGCCCGGCATCGGCTGACCCAAAGCAGCAGGCGCGGGAATGCGTTCAGCGTGCCGCGCGGTTTCACCCGGCGACGATGCGACGGGCATCGACTACGTTGGGCAATGCACCCACCTTGCCGAGCAAGGTCGACAGCTGTTCGAAATCGTGCACGCGCAGGGTGAAGCGCAGCTCTACCTCGCCGCTTGCGGCAAACACGCGGCTCGACGACGCGACAATATTCACGTTGGCATTGCTGACGACATTGGTGACGTCTTTCTGCAAACCCTTGCGATCGTAGCCGCGTATCTCGATGTCCACTTCGTAAGCATGCGCACCGGCGCTGCCCCAGGCCACATCGATCACCCGATCCGGATCGCGGCGCTGCAGCCGCAGCAGGCTTCCGCAGTCCGCGCGGTGCACCGACACGCCGCGACCCTTGGTGATGTAGCCGCGCACCGCGTCGCCCGGCAATGGCTGGCAACAGTGCGCCAACGTGGTCAGCAGATTGCCAATGCCCTCGATGGTCAGCGCACTGCGGTCGAGCAGCACGGGCCGGACTGCCGCCGCCGGCGCGATAGCCGCAGGTGGATGCGCTGCTTCCTGCAAGGTGCGCGCGATCTGTCCGCCAGTGATTTCGCCCAGCGCCAGCGCAACCAGCAACTCGTCGTGCGTCTTCAGCTGAAAATGCGCGGGCAAGGCGGCCACGTCAGCGCTGGCCAGGGCGAGGCGTTTCAACTCCCGCTCGAGCATCGCGCGCCCGACCGAGAGATTGGTGTCATGGGCAATGCGGCGAAACCAGCCGCGCACTTTCTCCCGTGCGCGCGGCGTATGCAGATACCCGTGCTGCAGCGACAGCCAGTCCCTACTGGGATCGGCCACCTTGCCCGTGAGGATCTCCACGCGATCGCCACTTTGCGGCTGGAACGCGAGCGGCACGATGCGCCCGTTGACCTTTGCTCCGCGGCAGCGATGGCCTACCTCCGTGTGCACCAGGTAGGCAAAATCCAGCACGGTCGCGCCACGCGCAAGATCAAATACTTCGCCCTTGGGCGTCAGCAGATAAACGCGATCTTCCAGCAGCTCGGTTGCCAGGTCGGCATCCAGGCTGTTGTCACCGGCCGCGCGCGGCTCAAGCAACTTGCGCATCCACGCAATCTTCGCCTCGAATTCGGCGTCCCCGCTGCCGCCTTCCTTGTACCGCCAGTGTGCAGCCACGCCCAGTTCGTTGTCGCGATGCATGTCGTGCGTGCGAATCTGCACTTCCAGCGCCCGACCGGACGGCCCGCGCACGGCGGTGTGCAGCGATCGATAGCCGTTGTTTTTCGGCCGCGCGATGTAATCGTCAAACTCGGACGGCAGATGCTGCCAGTGCGCGTGCACGACGCCGAGCGCGGCATAGCAATCGGTCACCGTGTCCACCAGGATGCGCACCGCGCGAATGTCGTACAGGTCGGAAAAACCCAGCTCCTTGCGCTGCATTTTTTTCCAGATGGAATAAATGTGCTTGGGCCGTCCGGTCAGCTGCGCGCGGATGCCGTCGGCGTCCAGCGACTGCTGCAACTGCAGGAGCACGTCGGCAATGAAGTTTTCGCGATCAGCGCGCCGCTCGTCCAGCAGATCGGCAATGCGCCGATATATCTGCGGTTGCAGGAAGCGAAATGCGAGGTCTTCCAGCTCCCACTTCAGTTGCCAGATGCCCAGGCGATTGGCCAGCGGCGCGTGGATGTCACGGGTCAACCGCGCCAGCTCCATCGCGCGCTCGGGCGGCAACGCCATGGCCGCGCGCATCTGCGCCAGTTGCCGCGCAAGCAGCACAAACACCACGCGCAAATCGTGCACGATCGCCAACAGCAGGCGGCGCAGACCTTCAACTGCCGCCTGCGGCGTGCGCTGCTGCGCGTGCAGCGCCCAGACCTGCCCGGCGGCCTGTTGACCGCTGACCAAGCGTTGCAGCTCCGCCGGCAAGGCAGCGCGCTGCGCGTCCCACTGCGGCGGATCGACCCGCGCCACTTCAAACCAGAGCGCGGCCGCCTGGGTATAAGCGTCGCATCCAAGCGTTGCCAGCAGATCCAGCACATCGCAGCACTCGCCCTCGCTGACCGCGCATGTGCCGCAGGCTGTCAGCGCATCGCCGACCAGCGACGCCGGCGCATTGCGCTCGCGCCATTGGGCCAGACTGGAAATGTTTGACGCGTGCGCCATGATCGTTGCTCTGCAAGAGTGCCATGTTACCTGCCGCTGCCCGGCATGCTGCTGCTTGGCATGCCGGCCGCTACCGCGCAGAATCCAGCGTGACCTTCCATCGCCCCGCGCCAAGGACTCAACGATGATGAACCACCCCTGCCGCATACTTGCCGTGCTTCTGCTCGCACTGCCGTTCAGTGCGCTCACGGCTCACGCCCAGCAAGTAAAGAATTTGCAGCAACGCATGACTCCGGAACAGTTCAAGGCCGCTGGCTTGAACAAGCAGTCCGTGGCGGAACTGGCCTATCTCGATCAGTGGCTGGCCACGCAGGACAAACCGGTTACCAAGATGGTTGACCCCAGCGGCGAGCCGGTGTTTTACGCGAGCAAAAAGAAACGCGAACGAATCGATACGCACATCGTCGGCGCGTTCGATGGCTGGAGCAAAAATCAGGAATTCACCATGGGCAATGCCCAGGTCTGGCGCGTCATCGATCCAGGTCCGCACGCGTGCAAGCCGGCCACCGACCCCCAGGTGCAGGTCAAGCCGTCGCTGCTGGGTACCTGGATGATGTACGTGCCGTCCTGCTACGAAAACGTTCACGTGAAGCGCGTGCGGTGATTTTTGCCGGGACTCGCGCACGGCGCGCCGGCATTCACCAAACGCGAGGGGCACGCTCGTGCACGTGCGCATGCGCTGGCCGACTGCTCGCATGATGCACGTTGCCGCGTGTGCGTGAGCCGCGCACATGGCAACAGGTACGGCCCGTCGCTGGCAGCGCTTGATGCAAACGCGCGCAGGCCGCTGACGTAGACGCAGCACACGGCGCCGGCGCCGGGCGGTCATGCCCCCGATCACGCTGCGTGCTTGCGCAATGCTTTGACAGGCATAATGCTGTGCGCTGCCCTTCATGCGCGCCACCATGGATCCCACTCGATGAAACCATTCTCGTCCAGCCTGCTGACATTGTTGACCGTGCTGCTGCTTGCTTCGGCCCCGGTATGCGCGCAACAGGCCGTGCAACTGCAGGCGCAGATGGGCGCCACCGAGTTCAAGGCTTCCGGGCTGGAAAAGTTGAGCCCTTCGGAGCTGTATCACCTGCAGCAATGGCTGGCCGATCATTCCGGAACGTTGGCCACGATGTTGCCCGCCTCAGACGCCAATTCCGCAACGGTCGTCAGCGGCAACCAGGCCGCCAACAGCCGCAAAAGCTGGTTCTCGCGCAAATCCGACATCGGCGACAGCCAGGCCAGAAACACCGTGGTCAGCAAGATCGCCGGTAATTTCACCGGCTGGGATGCGGGCAGCACGCTGACCCTGCAGAACGGTCAAAAGTGGCGGGTAATTGACGGCAGTACGCTGAGCGTGAGCAAGACCCTGGTCAGTCCCGAAGTAACGGTAAAGCCGGGCTTTCTCGGCAGCTGGACGCTGAAGGTGCGCGGGTACAACACCAACGCCAAGGTCGAGCCCGCCAACTAAGCGCCGTTGGTCAGGCTCAAGCCCGTGAGCGCCGCCGTCAGGCGGCGCAGTTCACGCCCGTGCGCCTGGACGGATTGTCGCCGGCAGTGCGCGCGCCACGCCCAGCGCCAGTCCAAACGCCAGCAGCAGCGAGGCAATCAAGCCTTGCTGCCACCACGCCAAATTGGCTGGTGAAAGCATTGCCTGGCCCGAAAGCAGCGGCGCTGCGACGTAGAGCGAAAAAAAGATGCCTGCGCCCATGCACGCGCCCATGACGGCGCCGTGACCATTCGCGCGACGGATCAGCACCAGCAACAAGACCGCTGCGGGCAAAGCAATGCTCAAGCCAAACACGATCAGCACGTCCCACAGAAAGATGCCCAGTGTCGCCAGCTGGTGACTGGCGAACCATGCAAAAACGCTGGCTGGCGCGACCACTGCCGCCATGCGTGCAACCAGCGGAACCATCACCAGCGCCAGCACGGCGCCGACGACAAACGCGATCAGCGCCCAAAGCCGGAAGGAATACGCACGCTCATTCATGATGCTGCTCCTTGCAAGAAATTTGAATGCCGCAGGTCCGTACGCTGGCTTGGGTTTGAATAGAGCCAGCCCTCCGCCTGAAACCTTATCTGCGGGTCTGCAGTGACGCGGACATGCGTCTGATAGTAATACTTTTCCGTCGCCCGGCCGCCGGCGAGAAAGACGATTGTCGTAAGCACGGCAACCCCGATAACCTGGATGCGTCGATCGCTCGATGCATCAGTGACGGGCGCATCAAGTCGCATCTCCAATTTCCTCGCAGCACGAGGAGCAATGACGATGGTGAGGTTTCTCTGGTTTGGCTAATCACGCTCCGAGTTGAGGAAGCTGAGGTTTTAGTGGGTCGCCATTGAGCGTACGTCCCGCGCGAGAACCGCAGCTATCCCGCGCGGAGCGGCTGCGGCTGCCAGCTGCACGGCTTGCGTGGGCTCAATCCAATGCGCCGGATCAGACGTGGGCCAGGTGGTCGCACATCCGGCAACGCCCAGCAGCGCAAGGCTGAGAGCAAGTCCTTTCACTTTCACGGTATCGGTCTTCGATTGGGGTACAGCATGCTCTGCTCAGGCAAAGATTGTGTGCTCAGTTACGCACCGACGGGCGCTTATTCCATTTCCGGCGGTGTGCGACGAAAAAACGGAAGCATTGAGAACAGCCAGCCGACGATCACGCCGATAACCATGGTGACCAGGCAATAAAACGGGATGAAGAGAAACGCGATCACAGCCGTCGAGGACATGTGGCCCGGCCCGTACATCGGATACCAGACTGAAACATGGCCCGGAATCATGAGGGCAAGAATACCGATCAATCCACCGATGCCAAGGCAGGCAGGCCAGTCGTGGAGCTGCGAATCCGCGAGCGCGGCGCCCGCAGATCACTGACAGGGCGACAAAGGGAATCAGCCCAAAAATTGCCCCAAGGAAAGCGTTCTCACCTTCAGCGAACTGCGAGCGCAGAATATCGACGGCCGCCGCCGACGCGGGAATGTGGCCGACAAATACCTGAAGACAAAAAACAACCAGTGACGGCACCACAAGCCCAACCGCCAGCGGGACTGCAATCCAGATGACACGTTGCCTGGTGACCAAATTCATGACTGCCTCCGCACAGCGTCTACGCCGGAATGGAGCGGCCGCTTTGCCATCGACGGCAAAGCCCCGGCTCAGCGCGCAGGGATTTCGCTTGAGGGCACATCATCACTGGTTACACGCCACGGTGGATCCTTGCGATGGGTGCCGGCCCCAGAACAGGCACAGCTCATTGCCCGACGGGTCTGCAAGGCGTGCCTCACGCCACAGCCAGTGCTCGTTCGTGGGCAGCTGCGTGAACTCGAACCCTGCCGCAAGCAGCCGCTGCACGCGCGCGTCAAGATCCACACACTCGAAGTACACAACTACGCCTGTCTTGCCAAGGTCACGATCCACGGCGTGCAGCGAGAAAGTCGAGTCACCTTGCGGACAGGCGAAGCGCGCATAACGCGGCGGCGAGTGGACAACCAGCGCAAAGCCCATGTCGCGATAAAAGCTCACACAGAGGTCGAAATCACCAACTGGCAACGTCACCTGATTCAAATTCATGACGGGCGATCCTCGAATCTGACGCACGCGTCCGGCGACGGAGAAGAGCCTTCCGGCGAGCGTGCCATTCGCCAGATTCTCCACCAGCCTCGATGCGATGACTGAAAGCCAATGCTGCCAGACACTGGCCAACCGCAACAGCAAGCGGTCCGCAGCAAGAAATCACCTCAAGACCTCATTCGCGCCGCTTGAATCGACGGTACGCCCACAATGCCTCGCCTTGGCGTGGTTTCAATCTCGCTGGCCTGTATGGAGTTCCGTCCCGGATTACTGGCATGGCAGAATTTTTTCGCTTTGCGTGAACGATCAGACTCTTCGCGTCTCAGTCGGCCAGCGCGAAAATGCAAACACCCAAAGCATCAAAATATTCAGCCCCGGCACCAACACAAGCAGCGACCACGCTCCCGCATAGCCGGCTTTGCTGACGATGCGCCACAGCGGTGGGACGAACAATATGCCCGAGAACAAACCGGTAAAAAGCAAAATGAACACATGAAAAAGACTCATCACACACTCCTTTAGCTTGCTTCGAAAAAACTATCGCCAAGGCGCGGATCGCAAAAGCCTCCCCGCTCAAAGCCGTCAGCTGGAATAGTAGCGGCGCCGCACATGACGGATAACCAGGTGCAAAACGTAACCGCCAACTGCGCCGCCGATAATCGTTAAAAGCTGCGGATGCCAGGAAAGCTGAGACCAAGCCAGCCTCCCAAGCCACCACATATGCACATCACAATCAAAGCCACCCACGTCTCCCAATGCAGCAAGATGCGTCCTCTATGCTGCCTTGGCGTGAGCTACATGCGTTGCCTCGTGCTTGAACCCTTTGGGGCTGATCAGCGATGGGGTGCCAGCCCTGTGCCTTGCGCCTACTCAGCCAATGCCTAGGCTTCGCTCTGCCAAAATCAGCCTGGCTTTCTGCACAAGCTGCGCCGAAGGTTGCCTGGGATTCGGAGCGAGGAGCATGCCTGAAATGTTGCGCCCAACCTGGATCGGGGTTACCAACAGACCCCATGGAAAGCCCCACCAACCTGCCACCGCGCTAATGAGCAGGTCACCCACCTGTTTCTTCATCCCGCATGTGCGACAGGCGATGTGCTGTGTGCTTTTGAAGCGGGTCAAAATGAGGGCCGACCACACTTGATGGGAAACCCGCACGTCAACTGGACCGGCTCCCGAACAAATAGGACATCTTCCAGCGTGGATGCGTAAAGCCAGGGCTCTCACGTCTGCGTCGGAGAGCTGCGCGGCTCGAGCAAGAATCGGACCGTTCCGGGCGCACGTGTTGTTGCAAAAATGCTTGCCGCCGATTTTCTTGCCGCCAAAAATGATGGTGGTACCGCAAGCGCTGCATGAAGACATGATTCCATCCTTGGTTGCATCAATTCGTACCAGACGCCCGCATCAAGCCGACCCGCGCTACCGCTTCGGCATGTGCAAGGCTGGCCCTCAGTTGCTCGTATATACCACGCGGACCGAAGGATTCTTTGCCGCCAGTTGAATGATCTGCTCTGCGGTCATGCCAGCCACCTTGTCGCGAATACGATTGATGGAAGGCGCCTGCAGCGCTGGGTTGTTCACCACCTCACTGGCGCTCTTCACTCCCTGCATGTTGATCACCAAAACGGCGATGGCAAGCTTCTGCTGGTCAGCCGGCGAGCGCGCTTTCATCATTGCCTTGTAAGAGGCTTCGGTTGCTTGCGAACTGGATGCGTCGATGCGAACCGCAGATTGCTCGGCGGCCAACGTGCCACCACCGACAACCATCGCGATGGAAAATAGAACGACAGCCAGATGCTGCAACATGCGCAAACTCTCCTTTCAGGGCAAGATCTTGATTTGAGCGCCGACTATGCCAGACGCCTCGGATCAAAACGCTAGGCATGTACCGAAAACCACATGCCGGCGACCGCGCCCAGCCCCACGAGCACCCCCGCCAGTGCAATGCGAGTTGCACGTGACATCTTCCACTGCGCTGTAGCCCCGCGCCACAAAGCGCAACCAGAAGCAATGCCTACCCCTGCCCACAGTTTGGGCTGGGCATGCCATAACCAGCTACCGATGAGCATCGCGAAAAGAATGACAGCAGACGCCACTGCAAAACCGATTACGGCAGCCTTTACAAACCGCATACCAAACCTCCAAACGCGCAAGCCTTGGGCCTGATCTGGCGATCAGCCATCCGCCCTGAAAAAATGCCAGTGCTGGGGGCGCTACTTCGTCGCCAAGGTTGTCGCGCGTAACGCTCTGTACGATCTCAGCCGAATAGCGGCGTAAAAAATCAGTCCAGGCACAATCGTTACGGCTGTGAAAGCAAACAACAACAATGGCAGCTCATTCTCTCGCGGAAGAATGAGATAGACACCATAGAAAACTCCACCAATTGCAGCGACAACAAGCGGAAAGGTCGCGGCCCACAGTACGCGGTTACCTTCCCCTACAATTGCCAGGGTGATCAGAAAGAACAGCGCAGGGACACCGAAAGCAAATCCAAGCCATCCGCAGAGCACAAGGACGACAATCCAACCTAACGGTGTCGCGACGTTACGCGGGATTTCCATAGCCCTTCTACCAGTTTTGAACGAATAAGTTGTGCGACGGCGCAGCCGGCTGTCAGACTGCTGGAAGCCTACGTTGCATGCGCGTGCCAAGACCTTGCCCGATCAACGCGCCCAGGACAACTGCCAGCGCCGACAACAAGATGTTGAGCAGGTTGTATTGAGCAATGGCCATCACCGAAGCCTGACCGGTCGGCACTGCGATACCGTAAAGAACGTAAACGACGACAAGCCATTCAAAGAGCCACAAACCGAGCGCGGGCAAAACAAAATCGCGGCGCGCGATAAACGCACCGACCGCCGCCCCCAGAAAGCTCACGGCCACCGATTGCACTACGCGATCACCGGCAAAACTGGACAAGGCGATCAGCTCTCCGGCTACTAACCCGACTACAGCAGCCGCAGCGAGCCCCAGAAGTATTCTCTTTGTGTTCATCGTGATTCCTATCTGCAAAGCAACGCTTGAGGCGATTCGGCGACGTAGCCGTCCGACGGTAATCCCCACGCAGGTTGGCTGCCGACAATATTAGGGCTATGCGGCAAGCATCATTTTTTCATGAAGGTCGGTGGCGGGAATGTTGCAATCTTTGCTTCCTCTTGAGCTGCACGCTCCAATGTCCAACCCTTTTGGAGGAACTCATGAACCGCCGCAATTTCATCATCGGTAAAATGCGACAACTGCTCGCGAGCAACGATCCCCATGATGCTTCCTTGGGCATACATATCTCGACCATCCCGAGTGATCCCGCTTTTCAACAGAGTTCTGAACTCCGGTAAAGAGTAGGTTTGAACAATGTTCAGTGGAGGGGCGTTGAGGATTTCCTTGGGAGTCTGGTGATGACAGTTGACACACCCCACCAAGTAAACGAGACGTTCACCTGAAGGTGGAGGTAGCTCTGCGACGCCGGGTGCGTAGGTTGGGGCGCCTTTTGAACACGACGCAAGAGCGATGGCCAGACAAATTGCAATGCCTTTGGACAATCTGCAGTTCATTTCGGTCCCCATACTTGAGCATCTAACGCCTGAATTTACGCCGCGTCGCGAGGCGGCCGGAGATTTCCTACGCAAAAGTGGACACCGGTTGGTTAGCCGCATTGAAGCTCGAACTCGATGGGAGAACGATAGCCCAAGGCGGAGTGTAAGCGCTTGGCATTGTAGAAATCGATGTAGCTGCGCACGGCTTTTCGCAGCGCGCGTTCGCTGGTGAATTTCTCGCGGTGATACATGTCCGATTTGAGCGACTTGTTCCACGATTCCATGTGTGCGTTGTCGATCATTCGATGCGGGCGGTTCACGCTCTGCACCAGGCCGGCCCTGGCCAGCATGCGCTTGAAGTCGCCGGCCATATAAACTCGATGCCGCGATCACTGTGCAACAGCGTGCCTTCCGGAGGCTTGCGTTGGCGCAATGCCGCGGCCAGCGCCTGGTGTGTCAGCGCGGCGGTCCGGTCTGCGCCCAACGACCACCCCAACAGACGTCGCGAGTATCGGTCCATGACGGTGGCCAGGTAGCGCCACGTCCCGGACACCTTCAGATAAGTGACATCGGTCACCCCCACTTGATCCGGCCGCCCTTTTCACCCGGCGCAGAACCTTCAGCTCGGCCGCTACTGCTTTGTCCACTGCTACACCTTTGGTCACGATCAAACCCTCGCGCGCTTGTTTGCGCCAACGAGACAGCATGAACGGATGAATGTAAAGCGAAGCGGCAACATCTTGAATCGCCACGCCCGGTAACTGGCTCAAACGGACGGCTGTTGCCTTGAACTCATCGGTGTAACGGAAGGTGGTGCGGGGGCCTGGCTTGGGCATCTTGGGCACTCCTGAAATGGTAGTTCAGGGTGTCCACTAAAGCGTAGGAACTGTCCCGGTCAGCTTGACCAAGATGTTAGGGCACAACTGTTTCGTGCCGACGCGCATCCGAGCCGAGCTCGCCGTACACCTTAGTCACTAGTGCTCCGTGCATGAACTGCACTCCTTGCAAGATTGGAAGTACCACGTCGACAACCCGATCCGCACTTGGGCCGTACATGTAGAGATACCCGTCTTTGCCCGAGACGGCCATTTCGTCGCCGTCGAAGTCTCCGGCACCGGACGATGACAACGCTTGCTCTAGTTGAGCTTCGAGGGCGCGCAACGGCTGCAGATCCGTTGACCCGTAACTGAAGTGCACCATTACGGCTTGCTCTTGCACGGGGGGCACCGCTTGCGGCGATGCAGCGGCTGACGTGAGCCCAAGTGCAACTGCAAATGTTCTGAGGAGCTTCATGGTGGGGCCTAACGAGGTTGTAGAAAAACCTCCTCCGATCTTGCTTCAATAGCCTTAAGCGAACAAGAGGTATCAGCATGGCGCGCTACAAGCACATCGACATGAGTCCGCGGCTGTTGCCGGTGGACTTGCAGGCGCAGTTGGTACCGGGGTCGTTCGCCCACGCGCTGCACCATCTGGTGGATCAGCTTGATCTGTCGGCGTTCGATGCGCACTACCGCAACGATGAGAGCGGTGCGCCGGCGCATGCACCGACGATGTTGCTCAAGGCGGTGCTGCTGGCATACTCGCAGGGCATGGTGAGCTCACGCTCGATTGAGCGTGCGTGTCGCGACAACGTGCTGTTCATCGCTTTGACCGGTGACGCCAAGCCACACTTCACCACCATTGCCGACTTCGTCAGCCGTTCGCGCGACGCCATCGCCACGGTGTTCTCTCAAGTGCTTACGCTGCTTGATGCCGAAGGCCTTATCGGTCGAAACATGTTTGCCATCGATGGGGTAAAGCTGCCCTCCAACGCGTCCAAGCACCGCTCCGGAACGCGTGCCGAATTCCTCGCGCAGGCGCAGAAGATGGAGCGCGCAGCGACCACCATGCTGGACCGCCATCAAGCGAACGATGCTGGCGCGGCTGAAGACGTGCTCGATACCAAGGCCACTGCTCGCATCGAACGCCTCACCAACGACGCGATCAAGATCCGCCAGTGGTTGGCCGCGCACCCCGATGATCGGCCCGGTTCACGCGGCAAGATTCGCAAGTCCAATCGCACCGACAACGAGTCAGCCAAGCTGGCCACCGACAAGGGGGTGATTCAGGGCTACTGCGGCGTGGCTGTGGTCGACGCCGCGTGCCAGGTTATCGTCGAGGCGTCCGCCCACGGCACCGGAGCGGAGCAGGAACTGCTGCTGCCGGTGCTCAATGCCTGCGCCGAGCAGCGCACCGC
>JBBSSI010000012.1:0-73839 GCA_038242205.1 Lysobacterales bacterium | reverse complement strand
GCGCCCACGTGGGGCGCGACATGCGCGCGAGCTGCGCTTGCAGACCGCCAGCGATGTTTCAATCCACGCGCCCACGTGGGGCGCGACCGCCTGAGTCTAACCGCTTGTTTGGCCACTCTAAAAAGAAGGATTTGTGCGAATACCCGCCGTTGGGACCAGACGCTGCTGCTGGTTGGCGTACAAATTCTTGTCTATTGAGCGAAATCAACCGGTTGCGCTGCCCGCGAACCTCCCGGAGATTTGCCTTCCACTTGGGGTTCGCGATGGCTACAGGACCAACGGGGCGTTGAGATCGAGCACCGGCTTTGCGCCGATGTGCTCTACCTTTCCCTGCCATTTCAGCCCGAGGTAGTAGAAACGCAGGCTGTCAATTTCAGGTTCCATGAGGTCGATGAGTCGTTGCTTGATCCCGACCCAATGTGCGGTGTCCACTTCCAGCTCGAATACCGAGAACTGAACCCGTTGGCCGTAGTCTCGACACGCCTTGGCAATACGCCGCAGGCGTTTTGCGCCGCCCGGACTGGTGACACTGACATCGTAAGTGACCAGTACCAGCATGGTGCCACCTCATTTCCAAAGGAACGGGGGATAGGAGTCCAGGTCGCCACGCAGATGTCGGGCCAGTAGTTGCGCCTGCAGGTACGGACATAGCCCAATGGCCACCTTTTCGCCTATGAACGCATGTTGCAGCTCCTCCCGCTTGCGTTCCTGGTAAGCGACCAGCACGATTTTCCGGGCATCGTCCTGCAGCAGCACGGCACCGTTTTCCATATACCGGAAGTCGCCTTCATTGAGTTGCTTGCGATTGATCAGGGACAGCGCGAGACGCTCGCCAAGCAAGGGCCGGAATTCCTCGGCCATATCCAGCGCGAGGCTGGGGCGACCGGGGCGGTCGCAATGAAGAAAGCCGACGGCCGGGTCCAGACCAACCGTCTCCAGTGCTGAGCGGCAATCATGCGTCAACAAGGTGTAGAGGAATGAGAGCAACGCATTGAAGGCATCACGCGGCGGGCGGCGGTTGCGGCCACCAAAACGCAGCACGCGCGAATTCACCCGGATCAGCTGATCGAACACGCCAAAGTAGGCTTGGGCGGCTTCGCCTTCCAACCCGCGCAGCACATCCACATCATTTTCGATCAACAATCGCTGCGGTATGCGTTTGAGACGTTTGAGCGCGTGCTGGAACGCGGCCGTGTCGCTCAACTTGTCGCCGTGATCGCGCCAACCCCGGGCAAGCACGGCACGCTGGTTATGAATCTTGCCGGCCAGAAGGTGGCGGACGATGCTGGCGCAACGGATCGGATCATCGCTGCGCCGGTACTGCTCGCGACGAAGCAGAACGTTGCCGGAAACCGGGCCTTCCACACGCGCAAGAAACTTTCCGTTGGCCGTCAGGTAGCAGATGCGGATGCCCTGTTCGGAACAGAAACCCAGTAGTTGGGGCGACATCGCCACCCGGCCGATGCACACCAGACTTTCCAGCATGTGCACCGGCAGGCGGGCGCGGATCTCCTTGGCCACCTCCATCACAATATTGGCGCCGTCCTTGCGTAACCAGGCGCCCTCGGTGGTGACGTAGAGGGTATTGAGCTGACGGCGCATTCAATCCTCCAACTGGCTGCGTAGCCAGTGCGCGACATCGTCTTTACGATCCAGCAAACGGGGGTGACACAAATCCAGGAGCGAGCAGGCATCACAGCGTCTGGGCTCGTAGTGCGCCAGCGGCGTTTTACCTGATGCGATCATGGCGCGCGTCGCGGCGATGGTCTGGCGGGTGAATGCGCGCAGCTCGTCGTTGAGGCCGACATCCTTTCGTCGGCGAGTCTGGCCGTAGAACAATGCCCCCGTCAGTACGGCCTGCCCCAGCATCGATTCCAGGCACAGCGCCTGGGCACAAAGCTGGACCTCGTCCGCGCGATGGGACTTCGGTCGCCCGCGTTTGTACTCAACGGGAAAGGCACGCTCGCTGTCGCCGTCACGATGAAACTCCACCACATCAGCCACCCCGGTGATACCCAGGGACAGGTCGAGCAAAGGCATCGCGGTAACGGTGCGAATACCTTTGCGCCGCTCCGACTGGGGCTGATCAGCACGTTTGTGCAGCAGATGGCCTTCCGCCGTCTGCCGGTTATCGGTCCATTGCCGCTCGATGTGAATCAGCGCGCACTGGCGCGGGCAGTACAGATAGTGCTGAAGGGCGGAAATGGGGATCAGATCTTCGTCGTCCATGGCTCCGCCCTCCGGTGCTGATCAGAACATTTCAATCAAGGTCACGCCTGCCGGCATCGATTGCCGATCAATGCTGACGCAATAGTCGGCGAAGCTGCGAGCTGGCGTGTCCATCTGGCCATCCGTACGCTTGACGTGGATTTTCTCGAACAAGTGATGGGCCGGGGCGTTGCCCATCGGATGATCGTGCTTGAACACGATCAGCTTGCGGGCGGCCATTTCACCGCGTGCGGCGGAGCGATCGTGTTCAAACAGGTTGGTCAGTGCGCGCCACAGCAGTGCAAGATCATCCTCGGAGAAACCGGTACGCTCGGCCAGCTTGGCGGAGATAAATCCGTGCACGCGGTAGAGGCCATAGGGCACGATGTACTTGCGGCCCATGGTGCGGTTGTCGCCGCTTTGCGCCTCGGCCTCCTTCTCCGTGGTCACGGCAACGCGGGTAATGGAGATTTCCATCGGAACCACGGGATCGATGGAGCTGGCAAACGCCATCTGGACTGGACCACGAACCTGGCCAGCATTTGTGCCTGTGGTCATGACGGCACCAAAGGTACGTACATCGAAAAAGTTGTCACACATCCAGCGCGTGATGGCCCTGGCCTGGCCCTCCTCTTTCGGCAACTTGCTGTATCCGGTCTTGGCATCGCGCGGAATATCCAGTGCCTTCCAGGATTTTTCGTGCTGCAAATTCAGCACTGCCCGTTCTTGCATGTAGATGGAGTAGCCCGGCTCGGGCTGGTCGTCGGAACCAGTTTTCTCCAAAGCCACGTAGTTGCGAATCTTGCGCTTGAGGGCCACATCGGTGACCAGACCCTGATTGGTTTCCGGGTCCAGCCGCGGCAGGTTGCCGGCATCGGGATCGCCATTGGGGTTGCCGTTGGTCACGTCAAACAGGTAGACAAACTCGTAGCGGTTGGCGATGGCGGTCATGCGGTTTCTCCCTCGGATTCGGTATCGGTGGTGTCGGTAGTTTCAGCGCGGGCAAAGCGCGCCTGGGTCTGGTGGTAGTAGCCGATGGCGAAATGCCCCTGCGCCTCGATGCGCAGGCTTCTGGGGAAGGCTGGGGCAAGTTGGTCGATGATGGCGCCGACTTCCTTTTCCAGATTTACGGCAAACCCGGGTTTGTCTTTGCGCACGCGACTGAGATGGTGCTGGGCGTTGCGCAGCAACACGGGAAACACGCTGGCGGGCGTGGCCGAGGCGGCGCCGTAGTAGCGGTCACGGATGGTGGCGTTGATCTGCTTGCCCAAGGCGGCGCGCTGGACGTTCTCCAGCGTGGAGAACAGGCGCCCCAGCAGGTAACCGGGGTCGGTATTGGTTAAATCGAGGCTCACGGGTAGTTCTCCGTTGATGTTGTCCTTGTGGCCCAGCCGCTGTTCGCGCGCCAGGACGGCCTTGCACAAAGCCACACGCGTTCCGCTGATGTCGCCGTCGGCGCGTAGTCGCATGATGATGTTGCCGAGCAGGCTGCGTGGGTAACGCCGGCCGCTCAGAATGGCCCGAGTCAGTTCGCCAGCCAGTTGGGGTGGCACGTTTTTGCTTTCGGGTTTGGCGTCTTTGCGATGCGGCACGGTGGCAAGCAGCAGCTTCCACACCGCTGGCGGCGTGCGCCACGGCGATGGCTCCAGCGCCAGATCGTCGAAATGCCAGCGCAGCCGCTGGGCAAAGCTCGCCAGAGTCTGGGTTTCCCAGAAGCGAATCGACAAGCGCGAGGCGTTGGGCGCCAGGCCCAGCACAAAGATACGTGTGCCATCGTCCAGATGGCCGCCCAGATCACGCAACGGCAAGCCCTGACGCACCTGTTCCAGCACGTCGTGGATTTGCCTGGTGGAACGCTCGTCATCGTCCCTGGGGTCGAAGAAGTTGGCCAGCAGACTTTCCGCCTCTCCCGCCACGCGCGGGTCGGGCGCTTCGGCCCAGAACACCACGCTGGTGTCGCCGATCCGCAGTTGCTGTCGGCTATCCCGGCGCAGCAAATGGTTGAGTACCGTGGTGTAGGCAAAGGCAACCGACTCGGAGATTGGTGCGTTTTCGCCTTGCTGTTTGCCATAAGAGGCGAACGATTCGAGGTTGAACGAGATAATGGAAGCACCGGAACTCTGTGCGCCCATCACGCCCTTGATGGCCGGATGCAGTCGCGCTACCGGTGCACGCTCCCCGCTTACCAGACAGATGCCTTCATGACCCCCAGCCGTGCTGCCGGACAGGCGCGCCCATGCCGCACGCGCCGCAGGCCGTTCATGCAAGTAGCGGGCCTCATCGCCCAACCGGAACACTACGTTGGCATCCAGCATGGCTTCGCCATGACGGGCGAACGCCGCCTCTTGCTGGAACTGCTCGGGTTGCCAGCGCTCCAGAAAGTTCAGCAGCGCTTGTAGTCCGGGGTCGGACTCGTTAGCTAAGGCGCCCTGATGGAGCGCCTTGAACGCGGCGTGTTCCTGCTCGCTGCGCTTGCTGCTGGCGCTGACACCCAGCACGTAGCTGGTTTTATCCCAGAGAAAGCAGGCGGCGATATTGACCGAACGCTTGGGCGCATGCGGTACGCTCAGATCACGCGGCACCGGCTTTTTGCCGCTGGTGTCGCGGATGTCGAGTACGTCAATGACCTCGCCGTCCTTTTTCAGCATGATGACGTAGCTGATCTTCCCCTGGCTGTAGCCGGGCGGCGAGATGCCAGAATTCGGATCATCCAGCAAGCGCTGGTAGTAGTCGTTGAGTGCACTGAGGATCATGACCGGACCTCCCCACCGCCCACCGGTGGCACGGCGATCAGCCCGTCGACCATGTGCGCACGGAAAAAGTACGGGGTCATGTTGTTGGCGAAATCGATGTCATGCAGCATCCAGCCCAGATCACGTTCGCCACGCAGTGATTCATGGGGCTTGGGCATTTCGCTACCGGGCTCCAGCAGTTCGAAGCTGGCCGGGAACTCCCGTGTACCCAGGCACGGAGCCTGGAAGCACTGGCCCTTGCGGGCACGACGGTTGAAGATGTCCAGGTGCTTGCCGATGTTGTCCTCGGCGCCGGCCTTGTCGGTCAACTCGAAGTGCGCGCCAACGACGTAGGCCACCTCGCGCAACAAGGTGGTAGCACGTTGCTGGCGGTCTTCCTCGACGTAGGTGACCAAGGTGTCGGTACGGCCGGCATTGAGCGCCTTGCCGACACTGGCCGCCGACAACTTGCCCCCGACCTCGTTGCGCCGGATCGACTCGAAGCGGATCGGCTTGAGTACCTGGATGCTGTCCACCACCCAGCGGATCGCCGGCTTCCAGTGGATGGTTTCCAGAATGCCGCGCGCGGCCGAAGGCGTGATGACATCGTAGGAGACCCGCTCGACCTTCATCTCCGGTCGGGTGAACAGCCCTCGTTCGCCCTGAATGTACAACCTGATTCCATATGCCATAGCGACTCCTCAATGGTTTTAGATGCTTGCGCGTGTGCATCTCATGACGTGAGACAACTACTCACCGCACCAGACATTCCACGTCCAGAAGCTGCGGATCATCCCAGTGCAGCCCGAATCGCTTGTCGTACAGCCGTGCGTTGACCAGTTGCACGAACTGTTCGCCATAACGTTCCGACGCGACCGGCTGGATGGCGTGCGCGTTCCAGAGTGCGTCGTAGGCGTACTGAGGCAATTGCACCAAATATGGCTGGAGTGTGCGGGCAATGGCTCCGCAACCTTTGGCGTAAAGCAAGTCTCTCAACGCTTCTTCAGCAACAGGATCGAGCTGCGAAGTGCCCGGAACGAATGGCACGATCACCGGGCGCATGGTGGTTTCAATCAGCCTAAATTTTTCAGCCAGCGTCTCGAACGGCAAAGTGTCTTCGCGGCAGCCTTTGAGCAGGCCGAGCAGATCGTGTGCATCCAGTTCCTTGGCACCCTTCTGCCAGTACAGCTCGTGGAAGTAGGCGCGAATCGCCTCCGGCGCCAGCAGGTCTTCGCGGTAGCGTGGCTCAACGGTGCGAAACGCCTGGGCAAACTGTTTCAACTCTACCGGCGGCGCCCAATCCGGATTGGCCGTGGCAAATACCAGCACCTCGCTGTCTGCGTGCGGGCGACGGCCTTCACGATTGCAGCGGCCGGCGGCCTGCGCGATGGAATCCAGCCCCGCCTCGGCGCGAAGAACGGTCGGCAAGTCAATGTCTACCCCAGCCTCGATCAGGCTGGTGCTGACCAGGCGACACGGCAAGCCCTCCTTCAAGCGCTGGCGCACCTCGGCAAGGACCGCGCTGCGATGTCGCGCGCACATCAGCGTGGTCAGGTGATAGGCGCCGGGCTGATCGGCGATGGACTCAAACAATGCCCGTGCGTGTCGGCGATTGTTGACGATGCACAGAACCTGCTCACGCTGACGCAGGTGGTCGGCGAGGGCTGCGTCATCGAGCGCACCGACATGTCGTACGTTCACCCGCCGCAGTTGCCGATAGAGGCCGGGCGGGTCGGGCGCCAACTCACGCACGCCTTGCAATCCATCGAGGAAACCTTCTTCGGCATTCAGTGCCGGCTGGGTGGCGGTACACAAGACCACGCTGGTGCGGTAGTTGAGCGCCAGCTCGTCGAGCAGCGTGACGCAGGGCCGCAACAGTTTCATCGGCAGGGTCTGGGCTTCATCCAGGATCACCACGCTACCGGCGATGTTGTGCAGCTTGCGGCAGCGTGAGGGCCGATCAGCAAACAGGCTCTCGAAGAACTGCACGGCGGTGGTGACCACAACCGGCGCATCCCAGTTTTCCATCGCCAGCTTGCGCTTGTCTTTCGATTCAAAGGCCTGCTTCGGATCGTCGAAAAAGGCGCTGTGATGCTCCAGTACCGCGTCCTTGCCGAGATCGCCGAAGGCGTCACGAAAGACTTGCGCGTTTTGCTCGACGATGCTGGTGAAGGGGATAACGAAGATCACCCGACGCAGACCATGGGCGATCGCGTGATCCAACGCGAACGCGAGCGAAGCGAGCGTCTTGCCACCACCGGTCGGCACCGTCAACGAGAACAGTCCGGGTATTTGCGCCGCTTGATCGCGCACGTGCGAGAGGATCCCGGCACGCAGGCGATTGACCTCACTGTCTGCCTGAAACGCGGCCAGCCGAGCGTCCAGGCGCTGGCGCAGTTGCGACAGGCTTGGCGTCTGCTTGCTCACTCGGGGCGGGCGTTTCTCGATCCGGCGATAGAACTCGTCAGTGTCGATGAAATCAGCATCTACCAGACAGGAGAACAGCATTCGCGCAAGCAGCGTCAGCTGGAACGCGCCCCGATCTCGGCGCGGCTGGAAACCAGCCGGCAGCTGCAAGGTGGATCTTTCGGGCAAATGCAGATCTTGCTCCCAACATCCCAAGATATCCGGCAAGCAACTGCCGAGCCTATCCTGCAACGAGGTTCGCGACGTGCCATTTTTTCCGTTTGATAGTCCGGCATGGTGACCGGCAATGCCATAGGCAAGCAGACGTCCGATACACGGCCCATATCGTTCCACTGCAACTCGCGCACCCCAAGTTGCGTGATCCACCCGGGATGGATTTCCTTCGAGGCGCAGTTGGAATTCCCGGGTGTACTTGCCAAGATCGTGCAGCAACCCTGCTGGCCTGGCCAATATTTCAGCCCCGAATGCATGAGCGAACGAAGCCGCCAGCGTACCGACCGCGGTCAAGTGCTCCCGTAGGGGTTGCCAGTCAGCTTTATCAGCGCATTGCGTGGAGTGCGCGTAAAATTCCATGCCTTCCTCTCAACTTCCTTTGGTAGAGCAGACCGCACCACGCGTGCTTCCAGTACTCGTAGCATACAAGTCCCGCCTTCGTGGGCGGTGTTGATTACCAGCGAGAATCCGATGTCGGTGGCACGCAAACGCGCCATACACTTGGCCATAATCATCAAGATCGACAGCCGATGCTTACCGTAGATCACGCCCGACGCTGGCCGCAAGGACTCGGTAACGTTGGCCAGCATAGGCGGCCTCAGCCCTCCAACATCCCAGCCCGCACACAAAAAGAAGCCCCCAAGTAATTTGATCACTCAGGGGCTGTTACTGGTGGAGGTGGCGGGAGTCGAACCCGCGTCCGAAGATGTTCAATGCCCGGATCTACATGCTTAGCTCACCGTTCAATCTCGTTCCGCGACAAGCACGATGGGCAAGGCGCACCGCGGAACCAGCCTGATTGATTTGGCCTACGACCGCCAGGCAGCAGTCTTCAGCGATCCCGTGATAATGACCCTACACCGACAAGCACGAGCACAAGTGGGTTCGGGGCTTACGCCTTAAGCGGCGAGAGCGTAGTTGTCGTCGTTGGCAACTAAAGTTTGCTGCTGGATTTACGAGGAAAGCTGCCCCCTCGGCATGCACCAAGTCATCTCACTACCCCCGTCGAAGCCAGGACACCCCCGGGGAAAACGCTGTGTCTGCCACAGTATATGGGGTCCATTCGGACTGCAGCAAGAGTTGACCATGAGTCTTTGGTGCAACTCGCAGCGGGCCGGCACACTGGTGTCTCCGACCAAGGCAGGTGCAGCAAGTGCGTCGGCAATGCCAACGCCCGCAGGCGATCTCGTGGAAACCACGGACATACCGAGTGCGCCTGCTGCGCCCTTGCCCGCCATTGCATTGGCGAACCTGACCTGAAGCCATCAGGTCCGACCGAGTGTTGTCCATGCTCAAACGCAACGACTATACTTGCCCGGCTGAATGACCCGAACCCGACGCACCAGTGGGAATGACTCGATGACTCGACTGCAACTGTTCGGCTTGGCTGCGGCCGCCGCGTTACTCGCCTGTAGCAGTGCGCAAGCCCAAGGCGACAAAGTCGCGGGACAAAAGCTTGTCTACACCTGCGCGGGCTGTCATGGCGTACCCGGCTACACCAATGCGTACCCGCAGTATCCGGTTCCCAAGATCGTCGGCCAGAACGAGCAATACATCGTCAACGCGTTGCATGGCTACAAGAGCGGCGAGCGCAAGCATCCCACGATGGACACTCAAGCGGAGAGTCTTTCGGAGGCCGACATCCAGAACATTGCCGCCTTTCTCTCCAGCTTTGCCAAGTAGTTGCCAAGGACTTCGCGCATGAAACACGTTGTCACCCTGATCTCATTTGGCGCCATGCTGGCGTTCGCATCCACCACGTTGCTAGCCAACGGCAACGCCGAGAACGGCAAGCAAAAGGCCACGACGTGTTTCGCCTGCCACGGCGTGGACGGCAACGGGATCGATCCGCAGTACCCGCGTCTGGCCGGGCAATACAACAAGTATCTGCAGGTCGTGCTGCATGAGTACAAGGACGGGCAGCGCAACAACCCGATCATGAAAGGCATGGCATCAACGCTTTCTGCGCAGGACATTGAAGACATCTCAGCCTACTTCTCCAGCTTGCCCACCAAACTCGACACGCTCAAGGGACATCTGCAGGGCGACAACTGAAGTTATCGGTTACCCAGATTATCAAAAGAAAAGGCCCGCTGCTGCGGGCTTTTTGCTGCGAACGGACCGGTGCTCAAGCCATCGCTGACTTGCCCTCGTGTTTCTTGAAGTACGGCTTGTTACCATCGGAATGATCAGTAGCGTCGCGTACTGCCGTAATCTCCGGAATGCGCTCGCGCAGAGTCTTTTCCACACCCTGTTTCAGCGTGACATCGACCATGCCGCAACCATGGCAGCCACCGCCAAACTGCAGCACCACGGTGGCGTCGGCCTCCACCGCAACCAGGGTGCAACGGCCACCATGTGCCGCCAATTTCGGGTTGACATCGGCATCCAGCACATAACGCACGCGCGCGACCAGGCTCGCATCAGCGCCCGGTATCTCGCCCTTGATCCGCGGCGCGCGAATGTTGAGTAAGCCACCGGTGGTGGTTGGCTCAAAGTCCATGGTGGCACCTTGCATCCACGGCACGCTGTCGTGATCAACATGCAGCTGGAAGTCGCCGCAATCCAGGGTCAACTCGTTACCCGCCAGATCAGTCGTTTCACAAAACTCCAGCTCACAGTTCGCCGCCGGCGTGCCAGGCGTTGTCACCCGCAGGCGTATGCTCAAGCCCTCTGTGCCTTGCTGGGTCAGCAAGCGCAGGAAATGACTCTGCGCGCGCTCGGAAATATCGATCATGCGTCGCTCCACAAGCGGATACTGGGCCTTCTGGACCAATCAGCACCATTTTAGTCCTGTTTCACGCTGCACGCCTACTTTGTAACTCCAATGGCGCTCTTGAGGCTCCTTCCCACTTGCCGATAAACGAGAAATTCATGAACGATGCAGACCTCGCACACTCCCATTGCCAACCGCAGAAGGGCATGCATGCGCTGGACCGGGCGCATATCACAGGCCTTTTGGCGCAGCTTCCAGGCTGGCAAATGGACGACGACGCGTCAGCGATCAGCAAGGACTTTCGCTTCGCGGATTTCCACCACACGCTTGGTTTCATCAACGCGGTGGGCTTCATGGCCAATCAGCAGGACCATCATCCGGACATCGAGGCGGGCTACGGACATTGCCGGCTACGCTGGTCCACGCACGACGTCGAAGGCCTGTCGCGCAACGATTTCATCTGCGCGGCGCGCGTCGAGGCGTTGCTCGAGCGCTGATCAAAAATCGGTGCGCGACTTCTCGCGCAAGTACACCAGCTTCTTGCCCTTGACGACCAGCACATCGAGAAACGCCTTCAAATCGTCCGGCAGCGGGGTGGAAAAACTGTAGGCGCGACCATCCAGGTCGAAACCCATGTGCGCAGCATGCAAAAACAGCCGATGCAAGCCAAGCTCGCGGTAACGCTTGTTCATTTCGCGATCGCCATATTTCGGATCGCCGGCCAGTGGATGGCCAATATGCGCTGCGTGCACGCGGATCTGATGCGTGCGACCAGTGCCGAGCGTGGCCTGCACCAGCCGCGCGCTTGGGTATTGATCCACTTCGCGAAAAAATGTCAGTGACGGTTTGCCATTTTCCGCAACGCGCACCATGCGCTCGCCACCTTGCAGCACAGACTTGAGCAGGGGCGCGTTGACATCAAACTTGGCCTTGGAGGGGTGACCAAGCATCAAGCACAGGTACTGCTTGGTCACCTCTCCGGCTCGAATTGCCGCTTGCAACCCGACCAGCCCGGCGCGCGTGCGCGCAAATACCAGGACACCGCTGGTGTCCCGATCAAGTCGATGTACCAATTCAAGATGCTCCTGCGGACGTAACGCGCGCAGCAGCTCAATGGCCCCATGACTGATCCCGCTACCCCCGTGGCTGGCGACCCCGGATGGTTTGTCGATCACCAGAAAGTGCTTGTCCTCAAAGATCACCGCGGCATTGAGCAATGCCATCTGGTCGATCGGCGCCGGCAGGTGGTCGGGACGTTCAGCCGTCCGCACCGGCGGGATGCGCAGCATATCGCCGTCAACCAGACGCGTGTCGGGCTTGGCGCGTTTGCCATTGACGCGTACCTGGCCGGTGCGCAGCAAGCGGTAGATCATGCTCTTGGGGACACCTTTGAGCAGCGTCACCAACGCGTTGTCGATGCGCTGGCCATCCCGCTCCGGACCCACCTGAAGCTGACGCACACCGTGCGATGGTTGAGGGGAAGTTACCGTTTGCATTGAAAAAAACCTGCTGAAATAGGATACTCTGCACGCGCTACTTGTGCCCGCCGGCGGTCTTTAGTCGGGCGCAGTGTCTGCCGTTACGTCGGCGAGGATTGTGCCGCCAGCCTGCGGGCTACGGTCGCGAATCCCTTTCATCGTACCGGTTGTGGCTATCGTTGTCCGTTGCCGCCAAGGCCGCGAGCAACACGCGCAAGCTGACCGAATCGTCCCGACACCCGCAACGGTGCCGTCTTTTTTGCCGCTTCACACAGCGGCGCGATCCAAGGCAGGCCGCCATTGTGGCGCCACCGTGGCACGCGACGCGTGGCAAGCTGAGGAATACCACCATGAAACGTATGTTGATCAACGCGACTCAGCGTGAGGAGTTGCGGGTGGCCATTGTTGATGGCCAAACCCTGTACGACCTGGATATAGAGATCCCTTCGCGGGAACAGAAGAAGTCCAACATCTACAAAGGCCGCATAACGCGGGTTGAAGCCTCGCTCGAGGCTTGCTTCGTCGAGTACGGTGCCGAGCGCCACGGCTTTCTGCCGCTGAAGGAAATTTCCCGCGACTATTTCACGCCGGGACTTGACCAGCACAAATCAACGATCCGCGAACTGATCAAGGAAGGTCAGGAAGTGGTCGTGCAGGTGGAAAAGGAAGAGCGCGGCAACAAAGGCGCCGCGCTGACCACGTTCATCAGCCTGGCTGGACGCTACATGGTGCTGATGCCGAACAACCCGAAGGCGGGTGGCGTATCTCGCCGCATCGAAGGCGAGGATCGCCAGGCGCTCAAAGAAGCGCTGGAACACGTCACCGTTCCCGATGATGTGGGTTTGATCGTGCGCACCGCAGGCCTCGGTCGCGATGCCGAGGAGCTGCAATGGGATCTGGACTACCTGCTGCAACTGTGGAGGTCGATCTCCGAAGCGGCCACCAAGCAGAAAGCGCCGTTCCTCATTTACCAGGAATCCAAACTGTTCATTCGCGCCCTGCGCGACTACCTGCGCAGCGACATCGGCGAAATCCTGATCGACGATGAAGCGCTGCACAACGATGCCCGTGATTTCATGCAGCAGGTCATGCCCAACGCCCTGCGCAAGCTCAAGCTGTATACCGATGACACGCCGCTGTTCACGCGTTACCAGATCGAGACGCAGATCGACAGCGCGTTTGATCGCCAGGTGCGGCTGCCTTCAGGTGGGTCCATCGTCATCGATCAAACCGAAGCGCTGACTGCCATTGACGTCAACTCGGCAAAGGCGACCAAAGGCAGCGACATCGAGGAAACCGCGTTCAACACGAATTGCGAGGCCGCAGTGGAGATTGCACGTCAGGCGCGCATTCGTGACGCCGGCGGCCTGCTGGTGATCGACTTCATCGACATGGACTCACCCAAGCACCAGCGCGAAATAGAGGAGCGCATGAAGGAAGCGCTCAAGCTTGATCGCGCACGGGTCCAGGTCGGCCGCATCTCGCGATTCGGCCTGCTGGAGCTTTCGCGCCAGCGGCTGCGCCCCAGCCTGGAAGAAGCCAGCCAGGTGGTGTGCCCGCGCTGCGATGGCCACGGGGTGATCCGCGGCGTGGAATCCCTGTCGTTGTCGACGCTGCGGCTGATCGAAGAACACGCGATGAAGGAAAACACCGGGCAGGTTCTGGTGCAGGCGCCCTCGAGCGTTGCCAATTTCCTGCTCAACGAAAAGCGCGCCAGCGTGGTCGAGATTGAGCTGCGCCACAAAGTGCACGTCATGATCGTCGCCGACGAAAAGCTGCAGACGCCGCACATCGAGATCCAGCGCATTCGCGAAGCCGACATGGGCGAGCACAGCAAGCCAAGCTACGAACGCGTAACGGTCGTCGACGCGGCAGCCCTGCCCAAGATGGGACAAGTCCTGGGCAGTGGCGAACATCCGGCGGTCAGCGGCATCATGCCCGCCAGTCCGGCGCCATTGCGCGCGGACGTCGACACGCCTGCTCCAAGCGAACATGCCAACGCCACCCCACGCCGGCGGCCGGCTGCCGCGGCATCGGTCGCCGCTCGCGGCGGTGTACTCGCCCGCGTATTTGGGTGGTTTGTCAGCGGCGCCAAACCGGCGGATCCAGAAGTGGAGCCGATCAAGGCTCGAGAAAGTCGCGACAGGAACGCTAGTCGCAGCCAGCATCGTGACGAATCCACCAGCCGCAACAGCAGCGGCAATGGCAATGGCCGTAACGGGACCTCTGCGCGTGGACCACGTCGAGATTCCAGATCTCAAACTGGTACCAAATCCGCGAGTCCGACAGCCGCCAAGCCAGGTCGCAAGCGCAGCGGAGAAGGTGCTGCGCGTCAGTCCGCGCAGCCACAGACAGTGACCGCCGCGGCCGAGCGCATGCCAAAGTCCGTCGGAGTTGACGACAACGCAACCGCGATTGATCGCGCGCCCGCCGAAACGGTCGCAGCCAGGCCTGCGCGCCAGCCTCGCCCGGCACGCAGTGAGCGCCCGCCAGCTGCACCTTCGGACGAATCACACAGTGAAGTGACGGCGCCTGCCGATGCTCAGCTCGATAGCAGCGACACTTCTCCAGACGATACCGTGCTTGATGCTGATGGCAACCCGACACGACGCCGTCGTGGGCGACGCGGCGGGCGTCGTCGTCGTCGTCATGAAGAAACCGCCACGGCCGAAACCGAGAATGGCGAAGCGCTTGGCGCATCTGCGCCAGCGCAGCAAGGCACAGAGGTTGCCAACGCAAGCTCGGACGCTGCGCGAGCCGTAGAGGCCCCAGCGACGGCCCGCGGAGTCGCGTCGCCGAATGTCGGTGGTGCCGCCGATACCGTGAGCAATAGCAGCGCCGGCAAACCGCAGTTGACACCCGATCAGGCACCGCAGACATCGGCCGCGTCACCATCGAGGCCAACAGTTCTGCACGACCATGGCGCGACCCGCAATGATCCGATTGGGCATGATCCGATTGCGCATGATGATATTAAACATGATGCGATCGGACATGATTCCATCGGCCGTGATTCCATCGAGACTGAGCAACTAGCTGCGGTCGTCAGGGTACCCGTGCCGGCTTCAGCTCCGCGTTCCACGGAGAGTTTCAACCTGCCGACACTGCCGCCTATTCCGGCTTTCACGGCTGCTCCAACTGACACCGTTGATACAGCCAGTGTGGCTGCAGCGGCTCCAGCGGCGCATCAGCCGACTACCAAACCAAGCGTTCGTCCGGCACAGGCAACGGAGGCTGATGCCCGCTCACCCAGCCCCGTTCCCTTTAGCGTCGCGGCCTTCGTGATGCCCACTGCAAGTGCATCGACGTCAATCCCCAGGACCATCTCCACTTCTGGACTATCTATCGTCCAGCCGGCCGCAGCCCCTGCTTCAGCCGCCGCGGAAAACCGGGCTCACGTGGACCTTGCTACGGGCGAGCCCGCGTCTACACGACCTGCAAAGGGAGTGGCATCCGAGCACGCGCCGACGCCACAACCAGAGCAAGGTGAGTTGCTCGCCATCGCGCGCAATCGGGGCTTGCACGCGACCGAGTCGCGCAGCGCGACTCATCCCGAAACGCCAGCCGCTGATGAAAGCGACCCCTTGCCGCACAAGGACGCCCCTGCGGGCTGAGCACGCGACAGAGCAAAAGAAGAAAGCCGGACAATGTCCGGTTTTTTTTCAATCCCAAGGGTAATCATGAGAACCTCAAACGCCCACCTGGTGCCCTGGCGAATCAAGCAAGCCATGGGCTGTCATCAGGTGCGCCAGACCAAGCACATGATCCACTCGCAGCTTCTCCATCAACCGCTGTTTGTAAGTGGAAACGGTCTTTGGGCTCAAGCTGAGCTGTTCGCCAATAACGGTAAGCGGCTTGCCTCGGACCAGCATCATCGCCACTTCAAGTTCGCGGCTGGACAACATGTCGAACGGCGAGGTGTCACCGTCGAGCGTGGCCAGGGCAAGCTGCTGGGCGACCGCCGGCGCAAGATAACGACGGCCAGAGCTGACCTGACGGACCGCGCCAATCAGCTCCTCGGCGCTGCAGCCTTTGGTCAGATAACCCAATGCGCCCGCGTCAAGCAAACGCTTCGGAAACCGCGCGTCATCGACCAGAGTGACGATGACGACGCGGGTTGTAAACTTTGCGCGAGCTACGCGCTCGGTCAACTCGATGCCGCTCATGCCCGGCATATGCACATCCACCAGCGCAATGTCGGGCTTGAGTTTGCGGATCAGGTGCAAGCCCTCTTCGGCGCTACCCGCCTCCCCGACGACCGTGATATCGGGCTGCTGCAAAATCATGCGAAAGCCGGTACGCACCAGCTCGTGATCGTCTACCAGGACTACGTTGATCACCCGACACCTCCCGTGACGGAACAAACCTAGGCCGCAGTGGCTTGCATTGCAAGCATCACATAGAATCTGTGCGCGGATCCTCCGCACCACCCCTTCGGAGAATGACTGAAACATGGCAAGTACGCGAATCGTCGTCTGTAGGCCTAGTCTCAAGCCCGTGTCAGTTCGCGGCCGCGCCAGCGAAGAATGACTACCACGCAACTTGCCGACCTGCGTAGGCACGTTCCGCGCGGACGGCACGCTGGTTTCTCTGCCCTGCTGCTCGTGCAGGCCTGATGCACGTGCGGCTTGTTACTGCAGCGATAGAGATCCAGCTACATAGCAGTGAAGGGCTTCGCGCCATCGATTACTCGGGCTGTGCCAACTGAAGCGGTCGACGACAATCCGCAGGCAGTTCCATCAGCCACGCTTGCGCTTGGCGCCGACCGCCCTGACATCGATTGCAGGCATTTCAAGGCCGGCCGATTGCACTCTGCCTCAGTTGTCCATCTATCTTTTCGGGCGCGGTTGTCGCCTCACCCACTCCGGGCGTAATCTATTTGTCTTTTTTATCGCGCTCGGTGGGCAAGGTCGCGCACAACGCCCCCGTCCCTGATGCACAACCCAGTGTATTCTGCAGTGACTTCATCATCGGCCCGTCGCGCGACAGCGGCTGTGGCAGATAAAACCTTCCAACCTGCGCTTGCCGTGCTGGTTCTTTTGACACGTTCGTTCCGCCAGCTGGATCGAACAGTAATCCAGCGGCCAACGCTGTGATTCACGCCGCTGGACGCGCATTGACCATGTATGGCCTGTTTGAAAATCCGGACAAACGAGCGTGACTGGCGCGAAGCGGAGATCTGCCGCGCAATCGTTAGTCTGGCGTCTTCCGGTGCGAGCATTTGCGTGTGCAGTGCTGCTGCTGCCTGCTGCTCAAGCACAACAGCGTGTGCGCAACGAAACCAGCCCGACACCGCTTGCCACTACAACGCTGCCCGTGATCGTGGTGACTGCCACGCGCGTGGCGCAACCCAACTTCGACGTCCCCGCGGCCGTTGGCGTTGTCACGCAAGACAAGATCGTTGATGGCGCCCCGGCTTTCAGTCTTTCGCAGTCGCTTGCGCGGATACCCGGCGTGGTTGCGCAGAATCGCCAGAGCTACGCGCAGGATTCGCAGATTTCCATTCGCGGCTTCGGCTCACGCGCGTCGTTCGGTGTGCGTGGCATTCGTCTTCTGGTAGACGGCCTGCCGGTGTCGGGTCCGGACGGACAGGGCCAGACGGATGCTTGGGATCTCGCCACCGCTCAGCGCATCGAGGTATTGCGCGGGCCGTTTTCGGCACTTTACGGCAATGCTGCGGGGGGCGTGATCCAGATATTCACCAGGGACGGCCCGCCGCAGCCGACAGTTGGGGCTTCCACGCTGATCGGAAGCTATGGCACCCGCATCCAGCGGCTGGATGCCGGCGGCACTAGCGGCAACCTCAACTACGTGGTGGATGCCACGCATTTTCACACCGACGGCTATCGCCAGCACAGCAAAGCAGAGCGCAGCAATCTGCGCGCCAAATTCCGGTACGACATCAGCAAGGATGCATCGCTGACGATGATCTTCAACGGCGAGAACCAGCCATTTGCCGAGGATCCTTCAGGGCTGACCAAGACACAGGCACGGCAAGATCCGCGTTTGGCGGTGCCAGGGGTATTCAAGTTTGGTGCCGGTGAAAGCCATCGTGATCGCCAGCTAGGTGGCGTGTACGAGCAGCAGGTCGACCAAAACGATCATCTGCACGTTACTGCCTACTCCGGCACGCGGCGCGTGGTCCAGTTTTTGCCATTTTCAGGCGACTCCGCCAACGGCGGCGGGGCTGTCGTCGACCTGAAGGGCAGATCCGGGGGCGGCGATGCACGCTGGATCCACAATTTTTCCTTCTTTGCTACATCGCTCGATGTGATTGGCGGGGTCGAGTACGACCAGCTTCATCAGCTGCGCAAGGGTTGGGTCAATGCAGGAGGCGTGGAGGGAGACCAGCGCCGCAATCAGAATGATTTTTCCAGTCAGACTGGGCAATACGCTCAGTTTGAATGGAAACCCGAGCGCTGGGTGATCGTCGCCGGTCTGCGTCATTCGCGCGTCAATTTTGCCAGCGTCGATCACTACGTGACGCCGGAAGATCCAGACGACAGTGGCACGCGGAATTTCACCAGTACCAACCCGGTCGCAGGCGTGCTGTACAAGATCAACCGGCATCTGAACGTCTACGCGAATTACGGCCAGGGTTTCGAAACACCGACGCTTGCAGAGTTCGCCTATCGTCCCGATGGACGAGCCGGCTTCAATCAAGGCTTGCAGCCGGGGACCAGCCGCGATTATGAGGCAGGCCTGAAAGGCGCCTGGTGCTCGACCAAATTCGAGCTGGCGCTGTTCAACATAGCAACCACGAACGACATCATCGTTGGCGCATCCAACGACGGTCGCGACAGTTTTACCAACGCAGGCCGCACGAAACGCCAGGGCCTTGAGTTGAATGCGCAGCAGGACTTTGCCGGCGGCTTCGGCGCCTACCTTGCGTACAGCTACCTGCACGCGCAGTTCGCGGGTGGGGCATTCGACGGTGAGTACATGCCGGGCGTCCCGCGACAAATGATCTACGCTGAACTCGACTGGCACTATCGGCCGCTGGGCTTTACCAACTCGCTGAGCGCGCAGTGGCGCGATCGCGTTTTTGTCGACAACGCCAATACCAACTTCGCCGACAGCTATGTCGTGGTCAATTATCATCTTGCGTTCAAGCAGGATGTCGGCAGCTGGCAGTTCAATGAATTTGCAGGCGTCAACAACCTTTTCGATCGCCATTACATTGGCGCGGTCGTCGTCAATTCCGGTAACGGACGATACTTTCAGCCGGAGCCCGGTCGCAATGTGATTCTGGGGCTGGGCGCACGGTTCGCATTTTGATGCGGCCGGCTGGCTGAGCCAGCACGCGCCCCACGCGGCTGGGCCGCCTGCGCCGCAAGCGGCCAACTCAGGTCAAACACTGACGCTTTGCAGGCACCGGGGAAGCGCTCGTCAAGCAAAGAGGCCCGCTGCTGGCGAGCGTCGTATGAACACTTGGTTGCCAGCGCAAGCCGCAAGCTGACCCGGAATGCGGTTGCTCCATTTCCTACGGCGCCGCAACCGTGTCGACCAGGAGCAACGAGTAACTTCCGTCCCCGTCGCTGCGAATGCGTCTACGCGGAGCATCTGCGGGCGCACGCGGCGCGAGCGACTGCGCCCCTTTGCGAGCCAGCATGCTTTGCCTGCCAACCGGCGTTTTTACTCTCACGTTTCGGGGCCAGACGAGGGATTCCGAATGCAGTCACATGGATATGCGTCGTGGTAATGCGGCACAAAAAAACCCGCCAACTGGCAGGTCTCGTTGTGTACTTCGGGACGGCATCGGACGTTCCGAAACGGTGTAATGGTGCCCAAGAGGGGACTCGAACCCCTACGCCTTACGGCGCTACCACCTCAAGGTAGTGCGTCTACCAGTTCCGCCACCTGGGCAGGTGTGTTGCTTACTGCTTGCCGTTCGGCTCCGGCGCCGGCGTTTCATTCTGCTTGACGCCAGCAGGCGGTGATGTCGGCGTCGGCACCGCTTTCTGCGCGGCTGCTGGCGGCGCAGCGGGTACTTCGGATCCCGCCGGAACCAAGGGCACTGCCGGGGCAGGCGTCTTCGCAGCGGGCTTCTCGACCATGGTTCCCATCACACCAAGATCATTGGCTTTGCTCTGCGGGCGGTCGCCCCCATGCAGATAAATACCCATGACGATGCTGAGGATGAAGAACAGGGCGGCAAGTATGCTCGTGGCACGGGTAAGGAACGTGCCAGAACCGCGCGCGCCAAACACGGTTGCCGATGCACCGCCGCCGAAGCCGGAGCCGGCATCCGCACCGGCCCCATTCTGCAGCAGGATCAGCACGATCATCGACGCGGCGATCAGGATGTAAAACACGCTGAAAATGACGAACATGGTCTGTATGTGTGCCTGTTGCGCTACTGCGCTGCTGCGCAAATTCCAAGGAAGTCGGATGCAGCCAGTGAGGCGCCGCCGATCAATCCTCCGTCCACATCCGCCTGGGCGAACAGTTCTGCGGCGTTGGCCGCCTTGACACTGCCGCCGTAAAGCAGTCGGGTCAGACTCGCAATCATAACATCTTCTTTTTCCAGTTGGCTACGAATAAAGGCGTGCATTTCCTGCACGACGGCGGGCGACGCGGTAAGCCCACTGCCAATGCACCAGACCGGTTCGTAGGCGATTACTGCGGTATCGAAGCTCGCTACACCATTCAGCGCCAACACCGCCTGCAATTGGCGAGCCACCACGGCTCGGGTTTCTCCCGCAGCGTGCTGTTCGAGCGTTTCCCCAACGCACAGGACCGGCGTCAAGCCGCCTGCCCGCGCCGCAGCAAACTTTCGCGCCACCAGTGCGTCGCTCTCGCCGTGGTATTGGCGTCGCTCGGAATGTCCGACCAGCACCCACTGGGCGCCCACATCGGACAACATGGCAGCAGACACTTCACCGGTATACGCGCCCTGCCCGTCATGCTCGCTGACGTCTTGCGCACCCAGGCCAACCGCGGCGCCAGGGTGGCGCAGCGCAAGCTCGGCAAGGTAGGGGAACGGCGGGAAAAGTATGACATCGATGGAGCCGGGCTTGCCGGCCACCACTTCGTCTGCGAGCGCGGCGGCCATGGAACGGCTGCCGTGCATTTTCCAGTTGGCGGCAACGAGTTTCTTGCGCATGGCGAATTTTCGCTCTGATCAAAACCCGAGCTTAGCCACGGGCTGAGCCTGCGGCAAACTCGTCGGCGCATGGCGCCTGCACGCCTGCCCATTGCACAATGCGCGGATGAACACGCAGAAGATCAGCGATCCGCGTTCCCACCCGCTCAGTTTGATCACTGGTGCGTCTTCGGGCATCGGCGCCGAATTTGCCCGGCAGCTTGCCGCACGTGGACATCATCTGGTGTTGACCGCACGCCGGGTCGAGCGGCTGGAGGCGCTCGCCCTGGAGCTGCGCGCAAATTGCTCCGTGGAGGTGACTGTGCTGGCGCACGATCTGGCCGATCCACACGCTGCGCAATGGCTATGTGCAGCGCTTATGGAGCGCGGTCTGCACGTGGACTGGCTGATCAACAATGCCGGTTACGGCGTCCCGGGTTCCTTCGTGGCCAGCGATTGGCCCACGCACGCGGCGTTTTTGCAGGTGATGCTGACGGCGCCTACGGAACTTGCATGGCGCTTGCTGCCGGGCATGCGCGACCATGCCTACGGCCGCATTGTTTACGTTGCTTCGCTGGCAGGGCATTTGCCTGGCACTACCGGGCACACCTTGTATGCAGCGGTAAAGGCATACGCCATCAAGTTGGCGCAATCGCTGTCGCTGGAAAACCGCAACTGCGGGGTCAATATCTGTGCGCTATGCCCGGGTTTTACCTGGTCGGAATTTCACGACGTCTCCGGAACCCGCGAAAAGTTGAACAAGATGCCTGCGTTCATGTGGTTGAGCGCGGCTGAAGTAGTTTCCCAGTGCATCATTGCAGTTGAACGCGGCGACGCCGTATACACGCCCGGCCGCTTCAACCGCGCGATCAAGGCAGCGGTCGAGCTGATGCCGGACCGGCTCGCCCTGTGGCTGTCTGGGCGACAGTCGGGTCGCTACCGCGACGCTGACGGATCGACGACCGCGCCGTAGTCGTACTGCGGTCAAGCGCAGCGGTCCACGTCAGCTGATCAGCTTGATCTCGCGCAATCGCTGCAGCAGGTATTCGTGCGAGGTGATCGAGCTGTCGTAGTGAAGCGGGTTGTCCGGCGTGATGCAGGTGTCCAGCGGATCAAGCACCACGTCCGGATTGGGATGCAGGAAAAATGGAACCGAGTAGCGTGGCTTGCGCGCATTGGCGTTTTGCGGATTGACCACGCGGTGCTTCGTGGACGGGTACACGTTGTTGCTCAGACGCTGCAGCATGTCCCCAATGTTGACGACGATCGCATCGCCCGTCGTGGTGACCGGCAGCCACTCGCCGTCACTGCGCACCTCAAGCCCTTCTGCACTGGCGCCGACCAGCAAGGTAATGAAGTTGATGTCCTCGTGCGCGCCAGCGCGTACGTTGGGGATATTGTCGTCAGTGATCGGCGGGTAATGCAGCGGACGCAGCAGCGAGTTGCCGATGTCGGTCTTGTCCTCGAAGAAATTTTCCGGCTGGCGAATGTGCAACGCCAGTGCGCGCAGCACGCGCGTACCCAGCGCGTCCAGTGCGGTATACAAACCGTAACCATATTGCCGAAAGTCGGGCACTTCGGCCGGCCACAGATTGGGCGGCATCAACGCGGCGAATGGCGAATCCCGCGGAATGTCGCGACCGATATGCCAGAACTCTTTCAAATCCGCATATTGACTGTCCTTGGCGGTTTCCACCTTGAACGGCGTATAGCCTCGCGCGCCGCCACTGCCCGGAATGTGGTACTTCATCTTGGTTTCGGTGGGCAAGGCAAAGAAGCGCTCGAACGCGGCATACGCGCCATCGATCAACTCGCGCGCAATTCCGTGGCCGCTGATGCAGCAAAAACCGTACTCTCGGTAGGCCGCACCAATCTCCGCCACGAAGGCGTTGCGCTCAGTGTCGTAGCGACGGATGTCAAGGGTGGGAACCTGCTTCATGTTGCCTCCGCCACGTATGCACCGGCCGCTGATTGGACCACGTCAGCCAACTGCGCAGCCAGTTTCTGAACCTCGTCGAGATCTGCGCCTTCCACGGTAACGCGCACCACCGGCTCGGTGCCGGATGCGCGCAGCACCACCCGGCCACGGCCGCGTAGCGCCTCTTCGGCTAAAGCCAATGCTTGTTGTACCTGCGTGCCGGCCAGCGCTTCGCGCGCGCCATTTGCGCGCACGTTGAGCATGATCTGGGGAAACTTTTTCAGGCCCGCGCGCGCCTGGATCAGATTCTCACCTGAGTGGGCCAGCGCTTGCAGCACGGCGAGCGCTGCGACAATGCCGTCGCCGGTGGTGGCGCGATCCAGACACAGGATATGCCCGGAGGTTTCCCCACCCAGCATGCCGCCATGCTGCTTGAGTTGCTGCAGCACGTAGCGATCGCCGACGTTGGCTCGGATGAACGCAACATCCATCTGCTGCAGGGCCTGTTGCAAGCCGAAGTTGCTCATGAGCGTGCCGACAACCGGACCGGCGATCAAGCCTTGCGCGTGCAGGCTGCGCGCCAGCACATAGAGAATGTCATCGCCGTCCGCCAGCACGCCGTTGCCATCCACCAGCACCAGGCGATCACCATCGCCGTCAAACGCCATACCCAGATCGGCGTGCTGTTCAAGCACGGCGCGCTGCAGCGCCTGCGGGTGCGTGGAGCCAACATCACGATTGATATTGAAGCCATCTGGCTGATTGCCGATGACCACCACTTCTGCGCCCATCTCGGTAAATACGCGTGGCGCCACCTGGTACGTCGCGCCATGCGCGCAATCGAGCACCAGCTTGACGCCGCGCAGGCTGAAATCCTCCGGCACGGTGGCTTTGCAATACTCGGTGTAACGCGCCACGGAGTCGCGAACGCGCGTGGCTTTGCCGAGCTCTCCGGATGCCACGGTGACAAAACCGGCGTCAACTTCCTGCTCGATCTCCAGCTCGACCGCGTCCGAAAGTTTTTCGCCGACCGCGGAAAAAAACTTGATGCCGTTGTCATGATGTGGATTGTGCGACGCGCTGATGACGATGCCGGCTTGCGCGCGCAGCGAGCGCGTGAGAAATGCCACCGCCGGCGTTGGCACCGGCCCGAGCAGGCCGACATCAACCCCGGCCGCGACCAGACCCGCTTCGAGCGCGGACTCGAACATGTAACCGGACACGCGCGTGTCCTTGCCGATCAGCACCAGCGGGCGCTCCGTGTCAGCCCGGCGCAGCACCGCACCCATCGCCCGCCCCAGCCCCAGCACGAAGTCCGCACGAATGGGCCACTCACCGACCAGGCCGCGTATGCCATCGGTGCCAAAATATTTTCGCTGGGTCATTGGCACGGAAATCCTGCAGGGTTCGTCATCAGGTTTGCGGCAGCGCCTGGTGCGCTGACCGCAGGACAATTCAGTCGTCGTCGGGCCAGCGCGGCGCAGTCGGTCGATCCACCCGTTTCGGCACGCCATCCTGCGCATGGACGGCCTGCCACACCGCCAGCGCATCCACGGTTGCCGCCACGTCATGCACGCGCAGCATGCGCGCACCGCGTTCGGCGGCAATCACCGCCGCCGCCACGGAGGCGGCCAGGCGATCGCCCGGCTCCGCGCGCCCAGTCAGCGCGCCAAGCATCGACTTGCGCGACAGCCCGACATACAGCCCACCGCCAAGTCCGGCAAAACGTTCGAGCGCTGCCAGCAACGCCACGTTGTGCTCCACCGTTTTGCCAAAGCCGAAACCCGGATCCACCAAAACCCGCCGCCGATCGATCCCGGCCAGCTCGCAGGCAAACACGCGATCGGTGAGAAACCGGTGAACATCACTGACCACCTCGTCATAACGTGGATCCGCCTGCATGCCGCGCGGCTCGCCCTGCATGTGCATGACGCACACCGGCACGCCAAGCTCGGCGGCCGCCTGCAGCGCACCTTCGCGGCGCAAGGCATACACGTCGTTGATCATGCCCGCGCCAGCGGCTACCGCGGCACGCATGACCTCCGGTCTGGAAGTGTCCACCGCAACCGGAAGCGTGGTGCGCGCGATCAATTGCTCGATCACCGGCATGACCCGATGCAATTCTTGCTCCAGCGTGACCTCATCGGCTCCCGGCCGCGTGGACTGGCCGCCAACGTCCAGCATGTCGGCGCCTGCCTCGACCATGCGCAACGCATGGGCAACAGCAGCGGCGACGTCGTCGCCATGCCCATCGGCGGAAAACGAGTCGGGACTCAGGTTGATAATGCCGACCACGCGCGGCCGATCCAGACCCAATGGCCGTCCGCCGCAATCAAGCACCGGCGCGAACGGATCGTTCAGCACGGCATGTTACAACTGACTTGACGACGTGATCTAGACATTACTGTTCTCCTGCAAACGCCCCCATGAAGGAGCGGTAGTGGCGCAGCTCGGCGATGGAATCACGCACATCGGACAGCGCGGTGTGCGCCGATGACTTGCCGAAACCGTGTGCGATTTCCGGCGTCCAGCGTCGTGCCAGTTCCTTGAGCGTGGAGACGTCCAGGTTGCGATAGTGGAAGTAGCGTTCCAGATGCGGCATCTGCCGGTGCAGGAAGCGCCGATCCTGGCAGATGGAGTTGCCGCACATCGGCGATTTGCCCGGCCCGACCCATGCGCGCAGAAACTCGACCGTTGCGTGCTCGGCCTGGGCGTGATCGGACTCCGCTTTCAGCACCTGATGCCACAAGCCGGACTTTTGATGCTGATGGTGATTCCAGCTGTCCATCGCTTCGAGTCGGTCCACTTCGTGGCGAATTGCAAACACCGGGCCATCGGCCAGTACATTCAGGTTCTTGTCCGTAACGATCGTGGCAATCTCGATAATCGAATCGGTATCGGTATCGAGGCCGGTCATTTCCAGATCAATCCAGATCAGGTTGTCATCGTCGACTTGGCTCATGAGCGCTCCTTGGGTGCGCGCAGTTTACCGCGTTGGCACCCCGGCTTTCGGCGCATGCGATGATTCGAGCCCATGCAGACTTTCTTCTGGCACGACTACGAGACCACCGGCGCGGATTCCCGCCGGGACCGGCCGCTGCAGTTTGCCGGAATCCGCACCACGCTTGAACTGGAGGTTGTCGGCCCGCCGGTCATGTTCTTCGCCAGGCCGCCGCGCGACGCGCTGCCGCATCCGGACGCGTGCATGATCACCGGCATTACGCCGCAGCACGCCGAGCGTGAAGGCCTGATCGAAGCCGAATTCGCCGCGCGCGTGCACGAGGAACTGTCGGCGCCGGGCACATGCACGGTGGGTTACAACTCGCTGCGCTTTGATGACGAGTTCACCCGGCACATGCTGTATCGCAACTTTCATGATCCCTACGCGCGCGAGTGGGAACATGGCAACTCGCGCTGGGACCTGATTGACCTTGCGCGCATGTGCCACGCGCTGCGTCCCGAAGGCATTGTGTGGCCAAGCCGCGACGACGGCACGCCGAGCTTTCGGCTCGAACATCTGGCGCGCGCCAATCACCTGCAGCAGGAGCGCGCGCACGACGCACTGTCCGACGTGCATGCCTTGATTGACCTGGCGCGGCTGATCCGCGTTCGCCAGCCGCGCCTGTGGGACTGGTATTTTGCGCTGCGGCGCAAGCAGAAAGTGTTTGAACTGCTGGACGTGGGGAACATGACGCCGATGGTGCATGTGTCATCGCGGTATCCGGCCAGCCGCGGTTGTCTGACCCTGATCGCGCCGCTCGCGCCGCACCCCAGCCGCGCGGGGGAAATCATCGTCTACGATCTGGCCACTGATCCAGCCGAGTGGCTGGCGCTGGATGAAGATGCCATCGCCGACCGCATATTCACGCCGCGCGCCGATCTGCCCGAAGGCGTCACGCGCATCCCGCTGCGCACGGTGCGCGCCAATCACGTACCCGCGCTGGCGCCGCTGTCGGTTTTGCAAGGAGTGGACACGCAACGTTTGCAACTGGACGTGGCTGCCTGCCTGCGCCACCGCGAAACATTGCGCGGCGCCCAGCAGCTCAGCGCCAGGGTTTCCATGGTGATGGCGCAAGCTTCAACGCTACCTCCACCCGAAGACCCGGAGCTGGCGCTCTACGGCAGCCACTTCCCGTCCAGCGCCGAACGCAAGGCGCTGGCGTTGGTGCGCGCCACGCCGCCCGCGCAGCTGCGCGAATACGCCGCGAGCTTTCGCGATCCACGCTACGCCGAGCTGTTGTTTCGTTATCGCGCGCGTAACTGGCCGGACACGCTGGACGGCGAGGAAACCGCGCGCTGGCAGGCATTCTGCACAGCGCGCCTGACGCGCCATACTGCGCTCACTACGCTGACTCTCGAGGACTACTTCACGCGTATCACCCAATTGCGCCACGATCCTGCGGCACAGGAAAAGCTTGCGCTGCTCGACCAACTTCAATCCTGGGGCGAGCAACTGGCATGAGCAACGGGAAACAGGCTCACCGACACGCCATGCATTGCCACCACGCTTGCGCCGAGCTTGCCGCGCAGGCGGACCTGGCCTTGCGCCTGCTGCTGGCCAACGCGTGCGTTTCAGCGGGACGCAGGCGGCCACGGCGCAGCGAAATGCATTTACCACCTCCCTGACCGTTTGGCGCCTGGGCCGCACCTTGCTGCCTTACGCTGAGCCGTCCATGGACCACAGCTTCGATCGAGACCTATGTCACACAGCTACTTCACTCCAGCAACTTTCCGATTTTTGCGCTCCCTGGATCGCCACAACAATCGCGAGTGGTTCCATGCGCACAAGGTCGACTATGAGCGGCATGTGCGCGAGCCCTTCCTGCAACTCATCACTGATTTGCAGGAGCCGCTGGCAAAGATCAGCGCGCACTATCTGGCCGATCCGCGCAAGAACGGCGGCTCGTTGTTTCGGGTGTATCGCGACACGCGCTACTCGCACAACAAACTGCCTTACAAGCCGTGGCAGGGCGCGCGCTTTGCGCACGAGCGCCGGCGCGAGATCGAGGCGCCATCGTTCTACCTGCATATCCAGCCCGGCGACTGCTTTGCCGGCGGCGGCATGTGGCATCCCGAACCGGATGCGCTGAAGCATGTACGCGAGTTCATGGTCGATAACCCGGCGGCGTGGAAACAGGCAACGCGCAGCAAGACTTTTCACCAGCACCTGCAGCTGGGCGGCGAATCACTGGTGCGGCCACCGCGTGGCTACGATCCAGCGCACGAACTCATCGACGACCTCAAGCGCAAGAGCTTTGTCGCGTCGGCTGTGTTCACGCAGGAGCTCGCCTGCTCGGACCAGTTGCTGGCGTACACGGCCGCCACGTTCAAGCGCGCCGCAGCGCTGGTGGATTACCTCTGCGCGGCGCAAGAGCTGGAGTTTTAACCGGGCGGGGCAGCCGGCAACCGTCGCGCTGCGCTGAGCATATAAAGACCCACCGCGCCACCCACGCATGCAGTCAGCCCAACATAATGCGCAGGCGCGAGCACTCCCATGCGCTGCACCACAAGCCCGATCAGTGGCGGCGTCAAACCGCCGAACAAGGCATATGCCACGTTGTAGGAAAATGCCAGGCCGGTAAAGCGCACCGCCGGCGGGAATGCCACGACCATAAGTGCCGGCACGACACCCGTAACGCCCGTGCTGAAACCCGCAAGTGCATACAGCAGAACAAAGTGCGCGGCGCCCGCGTGCAGGTCCAGATACAGCGCATAGACGGTCAGCAGCAGGCTTGCGGCACCCAGCAACAGCGCCTGCGCGTACCCCCAACGATCGGCCAGCCAGCCAAAGCACAGGCAACCTGCCGCCAGCGCAAGGGCGGCAACGCTGTTACCCACAAACGCCCGCTCCGGATCGACATGAAACAACGATTGCACCAGCGTCGGCGTCATCAGGATCACCACCACGATGGCAGCGGTGAGCATCCAGGTCAGGAGCATGGAGCGCAGTACGCTGGGTAGATGGCGGGCAAGCACGACGCGCAGCGGCAGCTCGCGCGCCAGCTCCTTGCGCGCACGCATCGCCTCGAACACCGGCGTCTCACGCAGCCAGCGGCGCAGCCACAAAGCGAAAAAGCCGAACACGCCGCCTATCAGAAACGGCAGGCGCCAGCCATAGTCGAGTACCTGTGCCGGCGTAAGGCCGCGATGGATCGCTGCTGCCACCAGCGAGCCGATCAGGATGCCGACGGTCAGGCCGGAAGTGAGGCTGGCGCAGGCCAGACCGATCCGCTGTACTGGCACGTGCTCGGCCACGAACACCCACGCCCCGGGCACTTCGCCGCCCACGGCGATCCCCTGCACCACGCGCAGCAGCAGCAGCAGCGGCGCCAGCATGCCGACCTGCGCGTACACCGGCAGCAATCCAATGGCCAGCGTCGGCAGCGCCATCAGGAACACGCTGAGCAGAAACATCTTCTTGCGCCCCAGCACGTCGCCGTAATGCGCCATCACGATGCCGCCCAACGGGCGCGCCAGGTAGCCGACCGCGAAGATCCCGAACACCTGCAGCTGGGCAAGCCAGGGTGCCGTGGCCGGCGGGAAAAACAGGTGACTCAGCGGGATGGCGAAGAAGACGAATACGACGAAATCGTAGAACTCCAGGGCGCCACCCAGGGCGGACAACACGAGCGTCCTTACGGCGTGCCGGCCCATACGACCCGTGGCGGCAAAATCGCTGGAGAGCGCTGCTGGCATCGATCGTACGGCTCCCGTGGCAGCACGGCACATTATCAGGATCGTCGAGCGCCTGTGCGCTGGACACGCACGTGCGATTTTGTGCGCTCCGTCAAGATGCTCGCGCAGGGCGCTGCTAGAGTCCATGACGTGCCGCATGGTCTGGGGAGACTGGCGCACATCCTCAAGGATGCTCCGACTTCATCGTCGTCGATCCGCCTGCAACACGAGAAGTTTCTGGCGTACTCGTGGCTGCACCCGGCCGACACCATCTGCGGCATACGCCGCGTTCAAAGGGAGAGATCAACGTGAGACGAATACTGGCGATGTTGTCACTGGCGCTGACGTGCGCCTGTGTGCAAGCGGCGACTACCGGGGTGGCTCTGGTCCACGGCACCGGCAATCAGACCAATGCCTACAACGACTACTGGCAAGCAGACATGGTCGAAGGCGTGCGCAACGGCTTGACCGACCGCAACAACCTGCTCGTGGTCAATTGCGACTTCACCCAATACATGTGGGATGCCCGCGCTGCAGGCTGCCTGGCCGGCCAGCTGACGAGCTTTATCCAGGCGCGCCATATCGATCGCCTGATTGTGATTACCCACTCCAACGGCGGCAACGTCATGCGCTGGATCCTGTCCAACCCGACCTGGGACGCGCGCTACCCGGCGATCATCAGTCGCATGGTCAAGGTCGACGCCATCGCACCGTCCAGCGCCGGAACGCCCTTGGCCAACGCCGTCATCGCCGGCAACGTGTTTGAATCAGCCCTCGGCTGGCTGCTTGGCTACAAGACCGACGCCGTACGTCAGCAGCAAACCGGCTGGATGGCTACCTACAATCAGCAATACCTGCTTGGCACCTCCGGCCGACCCGCGCTGCCAGTGGCATTTCGTGACGTGGTGGGTACCGACGTGGTATCGGGCGTGTTCGCCAGCCAGGCCTACTGCGGCGGTTACACGCAAAGCGTGGGGCTGGAGATCACGCAGAACTGGTTGAACAGCTGTTCGGACGGCTTCATCGAATGCTCCAGCGCTTCGGCAGCAGGCAGCGTCTGGTTTCGCGATACGCAAATGACCGGCGGCTCCGTGCTCAACCACAACCAGAGTCGGCGCGCGTGCTTCGGCCTGCCTGCCATTCTCGCCAATGACATCAGGAGCTGATCGCCATGCAGACTAGAATTCTCGCAAGTGCGCTGTTGCTGGCGTTGATCGCCACGCCGCTCATGGCCGGCACCCAGGTGCTGCTGCCGGCACAGCCCGGCGACATGGTGAGCACCGTGTTGCGCACACGCAGCCCCGCCCCCACCGCTACCGTGGGACTTGCCGGCACGCGCATCGCGACGCCGGCGGTGCACGTCGAACAAGCCCCGCTCAACGTGAGCTGGCCGCTCGCCCATGACGCCCAGTTGCAGCCGTTGCCGCAACCATTCGCGCGCAGCAGCCGGGAATATTATCGTGATGTTTCTGCCAGCGAACTGCAGCAGGGCCTGCGCCTGCCGCTGACGGCGCCGGGCGCGATCATCCGGGTCAGCCCCGGCGACAGCGTCATCGGCAAGCTCGATCCGAGCGGCGTGCGCCTGCAGGTGGGCACGCAGTCGCTGACGGCCAATGCCGCCAGCAGCCAGGTTGCCGATGCTGCTGACATGCACGCCGCTGGCATGGACGTGCCGGCCGCTTCGCTGGTGATGCGGCTCAAGCCCGAAATCGGCACCGGTGTAGCCACTTTGCGCGTGGCCGCGGCCAACGGTCGCTACGTCGTGCACGTGTTCGAGCCGGAAAGTCCGTTTACGCTCACGGCCAAAGCCGATCGTGACGACCTGCTGCTGGGTAATGCCCTGCACGTGCGCGTGGTGCTGCAGGATGCAGATCGCACGCTGCCACTGAGTACGGTCGGCGGCCTGTTGCGCGCGCCGGACGGCAGCAGCACGCCGCTGAGCTTTCGCCGCCAGTCCGACGGCAGCTTCACCGTTGATGTCGTGCCGCGCAGCATCCCGACTACACCGGGCCTGTGGGAAGTGCACAGCTTCACGCGGGGCGTGGATGATGCGGGCAACCAGATCCGCCGCGACACAACCACCGTGTTCGCTGCCGCCCTGCCCGATGCCCGCCTGAGTGGATTGGCCAGCACCGCACGCGCAGCCGACAACGGCATCGACATCACGCTGGGCGTCACCGCACAAGCTGCCAGTCGCTACGCGGTATCTGCGGTGTTGTACGGACGCGGCGCTGCCGGTGTGATGGTGCCGGCGGCGTTCGCCCAGTCTGCGGCCTTGTTGCCGCCTGGCGCCGGTCAGTTGAAGCTGCACTACGACCAGACCAGCCTGCAGGGAGTTGGCGCACCGTACGAACTGCGCGACCTGCGGCTGCAGGATCAGCCGGCCATCGGCCTGCTGGAACGTCGCGCAATGGCGCTGCGCTTCGACGCGCCGTAGCAAGCGCGAAGCAGCAAGCTGGATCCGCAACCCCGCCGCCTGGCGGGGTTGTCGGTTTCAGGCCGCGGCGAACGGAAACGCCAGCACGTCGGCAATCGCATCGGTGTCCGCCAGGCACATCAACAAACGTTCAACACCCAGCGCCACCCCGGCACAGTCCGGCAGCGCGTCCAGCGCGCCCAGCAGCGCTTCGTCCAGCGGCAACTGGCGCGCACCGCTTGCTGCACGCCGTGCGTTGTCGCGCTCGAAGCGCTCGCGCTGCTCGCGGGCGTCGTTCAACTCGTGATAGCCGTTGGCCAGCTCCAGCGATCCCAGATACAGCTCGAAGCGCTCGGCGCTCGGCGGTTCCCCGGGACGGATCCGCGCCAGCGCACATTGACTGGCCGGGTAGTCATGAATGACCGTGATGCAATCGCGGGCAAAGCGCGGCTGCAGGCTATGGGTGATCAGCAAATCAAGCCAGTCATCGCGCGTCAGCCCGTCCGGGTCAATGTGCTGTTGCGCCAGCGGCGCGCGCAACTCGTCGAGTGCGGCCAGCACCGGGTCGAGCTGCAGCTCTTGCAAAAACAACTGCCGGTAGCTGACGATGCGCACCGTGGCGCGCCGCTGCACCAAGACCAGCGCGGCTTCCACCAGCGCTATGGTTTCGCGCATCAGCTGAAGGTGATCCCAGCCAACGCGGTACCACTCCAGCATGCTGAATTCGGGATTGTGCCGCCCTCCAGCCTCGCCGTTGCGGAAGACGCGCCCCAACTCGTAGCAATCGCCCACCCCGGCGGCCAGCAGGCGCTTCAACGGATATTCGGCGGAAGTGCGCAACCAGCGCTCGCGCGCACCGGCATCGACATGGCCGGAAAACTCCGTGCGGAAACTTTCGATGTTCGGCTCGGTGTTGCCGGCAGCCGAGAGGATGGGCGTTTCCACTTCGAGCACATTGCGCTCGATGAAGAACTGGCGGATGAGCTGGTACAGCGCGGCACGCAGTCGCAAGAAGCCAAGCGCCCCCTCACCCCAACCCTCTCCCCCGGCCCCGCCGGAGGAGAGGGAGTTGCCTGCAAGTCCCGAGCCTGCCCCAGCGCTACCGGGGGAGAGGGAGTTGCCTGCGAGTCCCGAGCCTGCCCCAGCGCTCCCGGCGGAAAGGGAATTGCCTGCGAGTCCCGAGCCCAGCCCATGGCTCCCAGCGGAGAGGGAGTTGCCTGCGAGTCCCGAGCCTGCCCCAGCGCTACCGGCGGAAAGGGAATTGCCTGCGAGTCCCGAGCCTACCGCGGGGCTCCCGGCGGAGAGGGGGTTGCCTGTGAGTCCGGAGCCGACCCCGGGGCTCTCGGCGGAGAGGGAGTTGCCTGCGAGTCCGGAGCCCACCCCGGGGCTCTCGGCGGAGAGGGAGTTGCCTGCGAGCCTCGAGCCCTGTCCTGATACGTCGCGGGAGCCGGAGTCACGCGGCTCACGCTTCAAGCTCCCTCTCCCCCGGCGGCGCCGGGGGAGAGGGTTGGGGTGAGGGGGCAGCTCTTCCGCCAACGCCTGCACGATCGCCGCAAGTACATCATCCGTTCGCAGCAGCGCGTCGTCGTTCCAGAAGCGCAACACGCGAAAACCCGCCGCTTCCAGATCCTGAGTGCGCTGCGCATCCCGTGAGTACTGTTCGACATGTTGCCCGCCATCCAGCTCGATGATCAGGCGGTTCTCCACACAGCAGAAGTCCGCAAAGTAACCAGCCACCGGATGTTGACGACGAACTTTCACGCCGAGCTGCGCGGCGCGCAAGCGCGACCACAACTTGCGCTCGGCGTCAGTCTGGTCGCGGCGCAGCTGGCGGGCGCGCTCCATGGATCAGGCGTTCACGAGGGAGAGCAACCCCCTCGCCCCAACCCTCTCCCCCGGCTGCGCCAGGGGAGAGCGAGTCAACAACAGGCAACCCACAAGACGCTCGCTGCGAAAACGCATCCATCGCACTGGCAACGCCACTTTGTCACGACCCATCCATCGCACCCGCAAAGCTCCCCTTGCATAACTCAAGCGTGGGAATGAGAACCCTCCCTCGTTATCCATCAGGCGTCGCAATGAGAAAGCCACTTCACCAGCCCGCAAGCGGCGCAATGAGAACGCTCCCTCTCCAGCCCGCAAGCGTCGCAATGAGAATGCTCCCTCACCTGCCCTCAAGCGTCGCAATGGGAAAACTCCCTCTCCCCCGGCGCAGCCGGGGGAGAGGGTTGGGGTGAGGGGGCAGCTCTTCGTACCGAACGCACGACGAACACCGCGCGCAGCTGCACCTGATCCGCTACTGACAAAACCAGCCCGCGTGCTTGTGAAATGGTGAGGGCGGCACTTCATGCCGCACGCTCGACGAACGCCGCGAGCAGCTCCACCTGATCCGCTACTGACAAAGCCAGCCCGCTTGCTTGTGAAATGGTGAGGGCGGCTCTTCATGCCGCAGGCTCGACGAACAACGCGAGAAGCTGCGCTTGGTCCGACACAGACGAGTCCAGCCCGCATGCTCGTGAAGCGGTGAAGGCGCGGCTCCTCATGCCGCCTGCTCAGCGAACAGCGCGGGTAACTTTGCCTCGTCTGACACAGACGAGTCCAGCCCGCATGCTCGTGAAGCGGTGAAGGCGCGGCTCCTCATGCCGCATGCTCGGCGAACAGCGCGAGCAGCTGTGCTTCGTCCCATACCGGCAGGTTCAGCTCGCGTGCCTTGTCGAGTTTGGATCCAGCCTCCGCGCCCGCCACGACTACGCTGGTCTTCTTCGATACCGAGCCGGCCACTTTCGCGCCAAGCTCTTCCAGGCGCAGCCTGGCTTCATCGCGCGTGAGCGCAGGCATCGTGCCCGTCAACACAAACGTCTGCCCTTCCAGCGGCCTGGCCGCTGCGCTGGCGCCAGCCGGGACCGCATCAAGCAACCGCTGCATGGCGGCCTCATCGGCACGCAATGCTTCGAGGTTGCGCGCATCAGCCAGGAACGTCTGCAGGCTCGTTGCCGCGACGGTGGGCAGCCCACCGTCAATCCACTGCGCCGGATCTGCCGCAAGCAGCGCCTGCAACGTCGGATAGTGCGATGCCAGAGCGGTCGCGCGTGCGGCACTAAGCTGACGGATGGACCGACCTGCCAACAGCACTCCCATATCCAGCCGCTGCCGCCAGAGCGCGGAGGGCGGGGCTTCATCGACACAGTGCACGCCCGCCTGCAGCAGTGCGTCCACTGCCTGCTGGTTGCCGACTTGCGCAAAAAATGCAGCAATGGATTGCGCCACTGCATCACCCACGTCGGGCAACACCTGCAACACGGCTGCCGGCGCGGCGCGCACGATTGCCAACCGTCCGAACCAGGACGCCAGCGTCTTGGCCGTGCTCTCGCCGATGTGCATGATGCCAAGCGCAAACAGGAACCGCGGCAGGGTTGTCGCGCGGCTGGCATCAATCGCGGCCACAAGGTTCTCCGCCCAGCGGGTCGCTACCTTGCCTTGTTTGACGGTGTCCGGCGTCGTGCCGTCGCGCGCATCCAGCGCCTGTTTCATCGCAACGAAGCTTTCTACGGTCAACGCGTAGATGTCCGCAGGTGTACGCACGATCTCCAGTTCGACCAGCGCGTCTACGTAGCGCTCCCCCAGACCATCGATATCCATGGCGCGGCGCGAGGCGAAATGCACCAGCGCCTCCTTGCGCTGCGCCAGGCACACCAGTCCGCCCGAGCACCGCCACGCAATCGCACCGTCCTCGCGCACCAGTGCCGAAGCGCACACCGGACACACGGCCGGCATGCTCCACGGCACGCTGTTCGCCGGCCGCTGGTCGGGCATCACGCGCACCACCTCGGGGATGACGTCGCCGGCGCGACGGACGATAACGGTATCGCCCACGCGGACATCCAGCCGCTCGATCTGATCGGCGTTGTGCAGCGTGGCGTTGGCCACCATCACGCCGGCCACTTGCACCGGCTCCAGCCGCGCAACCGGCGTGGCAGCGCCGGTGCGCCCGATCTGGATTTCAATGGCCTCCACCGTGGTCAATTGCTCCTGCGCGGGAAACTTGTGCGCAAGCGCCCAGCGTGGCGCGCGCGAGACAAACCCCATCTCGCGCTGACCAGCGTAATCGTCGAGCTTGTAGACCACTCCGTCGATGTCGTACGGCAGCGCGTCGCGCTTCGCGCCGATGCGCCCAAAGTATTCCAGCAACTGCTCAAAGCCGCGGGCAGAATCCACTTCCGGCGACACCGGCAAGCCCCAGTCGCGAAACTGTTGCAGTGTCTGCGAATGCGTGGCGGGCAGTTCGCCACCTTCCACCACGCCAAGCGCGTAGGCGAAGAAACTCAAGCGGCGCCTGGCCGTAATCGCCGGGTCCAGCTGGCGCAATGAACCGGCAGCCCCATTGCGCGGATTGGCCAGTGGCTTCTCGCCGTGGGCAAGAGCGCGCGCGTTGAAAGCCGCAAAGTCCTTGCGCAGCATGATCACTTCACCGCGAACTTCGAGCACGGCGGGCCAGCCGCTGCCGCGCAGGTGCAGCGGAATGGCGCGGATGGTGCGCACGTTCGCGGTCACGTCCTCGCCGGACTCACCATCGCCGCGGGTGGCGCCCTGCACCAGCACGCCGCGCTCGTAGCGCAAGCTCATGGCCAGGCCATCAAGTTTTGGCTCGACGCAAAACACCGGATCAACGCGGCCAGTCGTGCGCTCGATGCGCTGCACAAACTCGGCCACTTCGCGGAAGCGCTCACGCTCGGTGTCGCCGTCCTGCTCAAACGCATTGCTCAGCGACAGCATCGGCTGCTGGTGCCGCACTTCGGCAAAGCCGCCCTGCGCGCGCGCGCCGACCTTGCGCGTGGGCGAGTCAGCCGTGGCCAACGCTGGCTGCGCCGCCTCCAGCGCTTCCAGTTCGCGCATCCAGCGGTCGTATTCGACGTCCGGCACCTGCGCATCGTCGAGCACGTGATAACAGTAGTTGGCCTGCTCGATCTGTTCGCGCAGCTCCGCGGCACGCGCGGCGGCTGCGGCTGATAGCAGGTGATCGGTCATCGCATCTCCTGAAAACTGCCTCCCGCTGCCGAGCTTGCGCGGGGCGAGAGCAAGCGCTCAGCGGTGGAACTGGCCGGCGGCCTCCGGCTGAAAACTGATCTCCAGCACGCGCAGATGGCGCTTGCGGCCGTCCGGCGTGGGCCAGTCGATCTTTTGTCCTTGCGCCAGGCCAAGCAACGCACTGCCCACGGGCGCCATGATCGACACCGTGCCCGGCGCGCCGGCCGCAGCCGGGTAGACCAGCGTCAACGTGAGCTCATCCCCACCGTCCTCGTCGGTGAAGGTCACCGTCGAATTCATGGTCACGATCTGCGCTGGCATCGCCTCCGGCTCCACCACCTCGGCGCGATCCAGCTCGGCGCGCAGTGCCGCCAGGTTTGCGGCGTCCGCAGGTGGCGCACGCTCAAGCAGTGCTTCAATGCGCTGCAAGTCAATGCGGGAAAGAGTGATCGGTGGCTTGTTGCTCATGATTTTTCCTGAGGCTGGCGACAGATGCCGCACAAAAACGCGCGCCGGGACGAAGCCGCCCCGGCGCGCTTGATCATCATGCCACCCTGCAACGCACGCGTAGCAGGTTTGGCGAAACTCTGGGTGACCGTTGCCCGCCTGGACCCTGATGCAGGCCGCTGCAACGCGCACCATGCCGCGCATGTTACCCGAACTGCCCGGCGATCCTCAATCGGCCGCCCTGCGGCAGCGGGCATGCGCCGGCACGCTGACACTGCCCCGCGCGTGCGTTGCCGCCACGTCCCTCTGGCACAGGCGCTGCTGCAGCGACACTCGCGTGAGCACTTTGTCCCGGAAATCTGTCGGCCAGTGACGGCGCTGGCGCTGATCGCTGCTGCGCAAGTCGTGCTTGCAGTCAGCAGCTGCGTGATTGCCTCGTCGGCGCCGCCGTGCTCACCGGTCAGGCTGCCGCCGCCGTGCCGCGGCCCGACCCGCCGCAGCGCACGGCGTGCATGTAGCATGCTGCAGACCAACCCGACGGCTGATGCGCGGCGCATGCACAACGATATTATGTTCACCCTGTTTGTGGTGTTTGTCGCCGCGCAAATTGGCGGCGAGATTTCACAGCGGCTGCATCTGCCCGGGGTGGTCGGTGAGATCGCCGCCGGCTGCGTCATCGGGCCCTCGCTGCTGGGCTGGATCAGCATCGACCAGATTGCGCCAGGCACTGCGTTGGATGTGCTGGCAGAGATTGGCGTGGTCCTGCTGTTGTTTTCGGTGGGCCTGGAGACGCGGCTGGAAGACTTGAAGAAAGTGGGTGCGATCGCATTTCTCGTGGGCCTGGTCGGCGTGGTGGTGCCGTTCCTCATGGGCAGCGTGTGGGCGCATGGCAACGGATTCGATTGGGCCCGCTCGATGTTTGTCGCTGCCGCGTTCGTGGCAACGTCTGCCGGCATCACCGCGCGCGTGCTGCAGGAACTGAATGCATTGCAGCGCATCGAGAGCAAAGTGATCCTCGGCGCGGCGGTCATCGATGACGTGCTGGCCATGCTGCTGCTTGGCGTGGTGGTATCGATGCAGCGCGGTGGCGCGTTCAGCGCAACCCACCTGCTGCTGGTGCTTGCCGGCGCGATTGGTTTCATTGCCGTGATCGGCTGGGGCGGGACCCGGGTGATGCGCTGGAACTCCGCGTGGCTGGACAAGCCCAAGGGTGCGCACTCTCCGCTGATGATCGTGCTGGCGCTGTGCCTGGGTCTGGCCTGGGTATCTACCTTGTTTGGACTGGCGGCAATCATTGGTGCATTTCTGGCCGGCATGGTGGCCTCGGAAACGCGCCAGCGCGAGTCCCTGGAGAAAAAAACCATGCCGCTGCTGGCACTGCTCACGCCCTTCTTCTTTGTCGTGACCGGCAGCAAGATAGACCTGCATGAACTGGCCAGCGTCGAGGCATTGTGGATGCTCGGCGTCGTCACCCTGATCGCCGTGATCTCCAAATTCATCGGCGGCTGGCTGGGTGCAATTTCACTGGGACCACAAAGCGCGACCATCATCGGCACCGGCATGGTGCCGCGCGGCGAAGTGGGTATCGTGGTCGCCACGCTTGGCCTTGCCGCCGGCGCATTCGACAATCGCATTTACGCGATCATCGTGGCGATGTCGCTGCTCACCTCGGTGGTCACGCCGCCCATCCTGGCGTGGCTGCTCAAGCGACCCGACGCGCGCGCCAACGTTGGCAAGGAACCACCGCCGCAAATCGACGCGCCAACGTAACCCACTATCCGACCATCACACCGCGCGGCCGTGGCGCAGGCTGCAATTCAGACGCAACGTCGCCACCAGCACGTCGCCGTCGCTGACCCATTCCACTGGAAGCTTTGCATGAGCAACTCTCCGGCCGACAGCGCGCCATCCTCGCCAGCCAGCATGGATCGCGCACGCACGCGCAATCACACGTTTGCGGAAATCGCCCTGGGCGACTGCGCGGTGCTCGAACGCACGTTGAGTAGCCAGGACGCCTACCTGCTGGCCCGGTGGTACGCCATCCATCCACACCAGACCAATCCAGCAGACGGCGCAGCGCAACATGCGCCGGCCGTTATGGGTCACGTCGTGTGGGGCGCGGGGTTGATTACTGCGCTGCTCGGCACGCGCCTGCCCGGTGCCGGCACCACCTGCCTGGAACAAAACTTGCGGTTCCTGGCACCGGTAGCCGTCGGCGATACGTTGACGGTGCGCGTGGAGGTGACGGCGCGCGACACGGCCTCGCAGCATCTGCGCTTCGCCTGCACCTGCGTCAACCAGCACGGCACGCTGGCAATCGACGGCAGCGTCGACGTGCTGGCGCCACCGCAGCGCATCGAGTACGCGCAGACCTGCCTGCCGGAAATCCACGCGCGCGACAGCTACAGCCAGGCCCTGCTGGATCGCGCGCGCGGGCTCGGCGCTATCCGCGTTGCCGTAGTGCATCCATGCGACGCCACCAGCCTTGCGGGGGCGCTGGACGCGCACGCCGCCGGCCTTATCACGCCACTGCTGGTCGCGCCGCGCAAGAAACTCGAAGACGTTGCGCGCAGCGCCAGCCTTGACCTGACGGGAATCGACATCCTGGACGTGCCGCACAGTCACGCGGCGGCGCAAAAGGCCGTCGAGCTGGCCGCAAGTGGCCAGGTCGATGCGCTGATGAAAGGCAGCCTGCATACCGATGAACTGATGGCCGCCGTGGTGCCGTCCGCATCCGGATTGCGCACCGCGCGGCGCATCTCGCACTGCTACCTGATGCATACCCCGGCCTACCCGCGCCCGTTCATCATCACCGATGGCGCGATCAACATTGCGCCGACTCTGGAAGACAAGGCCGACATCGTGCGCAACGCGATTGACCTGGCGCACATCGTCGGCGTGGCGATACCGCGCGTGGCGATCCTGGCGGCGGTGGAGACCGTCAACCCGCGCATGCAGACCACGCTGGACGCGGCTGCGCTGTGCAAGATGGCCGATCGCGGACAAATCACGGGCGCGCTGCTGGACGGCCCGCTGGCGTTCGACAACGCAATTTCCGCCGCGGCCGCGCGCATCAAGGGCATCGTCTCGGACGTGGCCGGCAGCGCCGACATACTGCTGGTGCCGGATCTGGAGAGTGGCAACATGCTCGCCAAGCAGCTTGAATTTCTCGGTACCGCGTCCAGTGCGGCCGTGGTGCTTGGCGCACGCGTACCCATTGTGCTGACCAGCCGCGCCGATTCGCGCGAGTCACGTATTGCCTCGTGTGCGCTGGCGTCGTTGATCGCTCACCATTACCGGCTCAGCCCGCCATGATGGCCGACAGCGCCAACGCACTCATCCTCGTCCTCAATTGCGGCTCGTCCAGCATCAAGTTTGCGCTCTTTGACGCCGGTGCCAGCCCACTGGCGCGCACTCCGGCGTGGAGCGGCAAGGTCGAAGGCATCACCGGCAGCACGCCGATATTCAGCGCCAAAGATGTACCGGACACGCCGCTGGCACTGGACGCGGAACGGCCATATGCGGCCGCGCTCGCTTACCTGCGCGAGTGCATCCTTGGCCGTCTGGACGGCCAGCGCATTGCGGCGGTTGCCCATCGCGTCGTGCACGGCGGCAGCAAGTACTTTGCGCCGGTGCGCGTCGATGCCGCCGTGCTTGCCGATCTGAAAAGCTTTATTCCGCTGGCGCCGCTGCATCAGCCGTTTGCGCTGGAAGCGATAGAGGAGCTGCTGGCCGCGCAGCCGCAGTTGCCGCAGATCGCCTGCTTCGACACGGCGTTTCACCAGACCATGCCGACCGTGGAAAAAATGCTGCCGCTGCCGCGCTCGGCGTGGGATGAAGGGCTGCGCCGCTACGGCTTCCACGGCCTGTCGTATGCGTACCTGGCGCAAGTGCTGGGCGAGCATCACGCCGACGTCGCCCGTGGGCGCACCATCGTCGCGCACCTGGGCAGCGGCGCCAGCCTGTGCGCCATGCAGGAGCTGCAAAGCGTCGCCACCTCCATGGGTTTTTCCGCGCTGGACGGATTGATGATGGGCACGCGCTGCGGCGCGCTGGACCCCGGCGCGGTGATCTACCTGATGGAAATTCGCAAGCTGTCGCTGCAGCAAGTCGGCCGCATGCTCTACCACGAGTCCGGCTTGCTGGGCGTCTCGGGAATGTCGTCGGACCCGCGCGAGCTGCTGCAACACGAGGATGCAACCCCCGTGCGCGAAGCGCTTGCGCTTTATGTGCGCAGCATCGTGCGCCAGATTGGCGCGCTGACTGCGTCACTCAACGGGCTGGATTTGCTCGCCTTCACCGCTGGCATCGGCGAACACAATGCAGCCATTCGCGAGCGCGTCTGCGCCGGGCTGGGTTTTCTCGGCGTGGCCATCGATCCGGCGGCAAACGCGGCGAACGCGCCGGTGATCTCCACCGCATCGAGCAAGGTGCGCGTGGTGGTGGAACCAACGAATGAGGAATGGATTGCGGCCACGGCGGCGGCGACGTTTCTTGCGTGAGCGGGTATCGATAGTCCGCGCCGTCGACAGCACGATGGGCACAGCCGCTTACGCAATCTTCCACCATCGGCCTTTGCGCTACAGCGCGCGGTCGCGCGACGATTTCCACAGGCTGGCAACGGTCGTGAGCGCCAGCACGCCGATGATCACCGACAGCGAAAGCCAGATCGGGATATCAGGAATGCCGGTCACATGCTCGCCGCCGTTGATGAAGGGCAGCTCGTTGCCGTGCAATGCCTCCATGATCAGCTTGATCCCGATAAAGCCCAGCACCAGCGCAAGCCCCAGACTCAGATAGACCAGCCGGTCAAGCAACCCGCCGAGCAGAAAGTAAAGCTGGATCAAGCCGAGCAGCGCAAAAGCGTTGGCGGTAAACACGATATACGGCTCTTTGGTGAGCCCGAAGATCGCCGGAATGGAATCCAGCGCAAACAGGATATCGGTCCCGCCAATGGCAATCATCACGATCAACATCGGGGTGATCATGCGCTTGCCGTTTTCCAGCGTGGTGAGCCTGGAGCCATCGTACTTGTCGGTAGCTGGAAGGTATTTTTCCGCCAGTCGCACCAGGAGGTTGGGCTGAAATTGCTCGGGCACAGCGGTCGGGATGCGGGCGAGTTTGTACGCGGTGTAAAGCAGGAAAGCGCCAAAAATGTAGAACACCCAGGAGAAATGCTCGATCGCCGCCGCGCCCAGGGCAATGAAAACCGCCCGCAGCACCAGCGCGATCACCACGCCCACCAGCAGCACTTTCTGCTGCTGCGCCTTGGGCACGTCAAACGCAGCCATGATGATGACAAACACGAACAGGTTGTCGACCGACAGGCTTTTCTCCGTGACGTAACCGGCCAGATATTCCACGCCGTACTGCGCACCCCATACCAGCCACACCACGCCGCCGAAAATCAGCGCGATCACGATGTAGAACACCGACCAGCCTCCGGCTTCGCGCAGCGACGGCTCGTGCGGCGTGCGCACGTGCGCGAAGAAATCGAAGATGAGCAGCGCCAAGATGCCGGCGATGGTGCAGACCCAGATCCAGACCGGTACATCCATGGAATTATTCTCACTCGGAGCGGGATAACGCGGTCAGGTTAACCCAGCGCCGATGCGTTGACGAAACGCCAGCCGTGCTGATGGGCGAGCAAGCCGCGCGCCGTTCATGTCCCGGCACGACGCGTGCGCCGATACTGCGGCACCGGGAAGTCCAGGCGCGCCGCGCGCTTGGCTTTGTCCGGCATGCCTGCCGTTATCCCGCACCGGGCGTTGCCATGAGCGAGCACCAGAATACCGAGGACGGCGGGGCCGAAAAGCCGCTCTGGGGCAATCTGAGCGCGGGCCTGATCACGGGCGCGGCGGACGACGACCCCAGTGGTATCGCCACTTACTCGCAGGTTGGCGCCGCGTTTGGCTACGGCATGCTCTGGTGCATCCTGCTGACGATGCCGTTGATGATCGCGATCCAGGCCATCAGCGCGGGCATTGGCCGCGTCACCGGCCACGGGCTGATGGACGGCGTGCGCAAGTACTACCCGCATCAGCTCGTCTACGCACTGATGGCGTTCATCCTGGTCGCCAACGTCATCAACCTGGCTGCGGACATCGGCGCCATGGGTGCGGCGCTGAAACTCTTGATTGGCGGGCCGGCCCTGGTCTACGCGGCGGGATTTGCACTGCTGTCGCTCGTCTTGCAGATCTTTCTTCCGTTCACGCGCTATGCGCCGATCCTCAAGCTGCTCACGCTGAGCCTGTTCGCGTACGTCGCCACCGTGTTGGTGATCCACGTACCGTGGCCCGCTGTACTCAAGAGCATTGTGGTGCCGCAGGTCACCTGGAATGCCACGTACGCGGTCGGCCTGGTAGCGCTGCTCGGCACCACGATCAGCCCTTACCTGTTTTGCTGGCAAGCGTCGCAGGAGGTGGAGGAGATTGGCTCGAAGAAGCACCGCAAATCGCTGCTTCGCGCACCAACCCAGGCGCGCAGCGCGTTGCGGCGCATCGGCATCGACACCACGGTCGGCATGATCTTTTCCAACCTGATCGCGTTTTTCATCATCCTCACCGCCGCCGTCGTGCTGCACGCGCATGGCAAGGTCGACATCCAGTCCTCGGCGCAAGCGGCCGAAGCGCTGCGACCATTGGCCGGCGGGCTCGCGTTTGCCTTGTTTGCCGCGGGCATCATCGGAACCGGCCTGCTCGCCGTGCCGGTGCTGGCTGGGGCCACCGCGTATGCAGTGGCCGGCGCGTTCGGACAGCGCAGCGGCCTGCAGCGCAAACCCGCGTCAGCCAAGTTTTTCTATGGCGTGCTGGTCGTCGCCAGCGGCGCCGGCATCGTGCTCAACCTGACCCCGCTCGACCCGATCAAGGCGCTGTACTGGAGCGCGGTGATCAACGGCGTGGCGGCAGTACCGCTGATGATCGTGATGATGCTGATGGCCTCGCGGCGCAAAGTCATGGGCAGGTTCACCATCCGCTGGCCACTGAAGCTGTTCGGCTGGCTGGCCACCGCCGCCATGGCCGCAGCGGCCATCGTGATGTTTGCAACCTGGGGAAAGTGAGGGCGGATGATGCTCCACGCGCCGCGCGGTGACTGGAGATCGGAACGCACTTCGGTGCGTCAAACCGCACCGTTCCCGTTCCGCGGCCTTCCGCCACCGAGCCTGCGATGGCTGCCTTCACCCGTCAGCTTCCTTGCAAACGTGCGCGCGTAACAGCGGTGCGCCTTGCTTGCACCTGCATCCGGCGCAGCACCAAGAGCCGGAATGCCGCCGGCAACACCAGCATGGACAGCAGCGGGGCCGTGAGCATGCCGCCGACCATCGGCGCGGCAATGCGCTGCATCACCTCCGAGCCAGCGCCGTGGCCGAGCAAAATGGGCAGCAGGCCGGCCATGATGACAGCCACCGTCATTGCCTTGGGCCGCACGCGCTGCACCGCGCCTTCGCGGATGGCGTCGTCCAGCTCGGCGACACCCGAGGCTGGATTCAAAACCAGTTGCCGATCCCACGCGTGGCGCAGGTAGAGCATCATCACCACGCCAAACTCCGCGGCGACACCAGCCAGCGCGATGAAACCAATCATGCTTGCGACTGAAACGGCATGTCCCAGCAGCCAGATCAGCCAGAGGCCGCCAACCAGGGCAAGCGGCACGCTGGCCATGATCAGTGCCGCCTCGCTCATGCGACGAAACACCGCGTAGATCAGTACAAACACAATCAGCAGGACGACCGGCACCACCAGCGTCAGACGGCGCATGGCCTGCGCCAGGTATTCAAATTGTCCCGACCATGCCACCGTAACTCCCGGCGGCAACTGCACCTGCCGAGCCACGGCATGTTGCAGATCGGACACCACCGCACCGAGATCACGCCCGGCAGTATCGACATACACGTAGGTAGCCAGCTGGCCGTTCTCGCTCTTGAGCATCGGCGGCCCGGCGACCACCTGGATATCGGCGACCTGAGCCAGCGTCAGTTGCGCACCGCTGGCTGCCACAATCGGCAAAGCGCGCAGAGCCGCCACCGAATCACGCTCGGCACGTGGATAGCGCAAGACGATCGGGTACCGTTCGCGCCCTTCCAGGGCCTGCCCGATCGGCTCACCACCGACGACAGTGGCAATCAGCTCCTGCACCTGCTGTTGCGACAAGCCGTAACGTGCGGCGTCGGCGCGGCGGATATGCACGTCCACATAGCGGCCACTGGCTGCGCGTTCGGCAACGGCCGAACTCACCCCCGGCACGCCGCGCGCCACGACTTCGATCTGGTCAGCCACCGTCTGCAAGGTGGCGACATTCGCACCCAGCACCTTGATGCCGATCGGACTCTTGATACCGGTGGCCAGCATGTCGATGCGGTTGCGGATCGGCGGTACGAACAGATTGGTCAGACCGGGCACCTGCACGGCGGCGTCCAGCTCGGCCTTCAGCTTGTCCATGGTCATGTCCGGACGCCATTGATCCTTCGGCTTGAAGGTGATCGTGGTCTCGAACATCTCCATCGGCGCGGGGTCGGTAGCCGTGTCGGCGCGACCGGCCTTGCCGAATACGTGATCGACCTCGGGCACGGTCTTGAGCATGCGGTCGGTAAGCTGCAGCAGCTGCGCTGCCTTGCCGGCGGACAGTCCAGGCAACGCGGTGGGCATGTACAGCAACGTCCCTTCATCCATTGCCGGCATGAACTCGCTGCCAAGTCGGCTGAGCGGCAACAGCGCGGTCAGAAACAGCAGGCCAGCCAGCAGCAAAGTTGCCTTGGGGTAGCGAAGTACAGCCTCCAGAACGGGTCGATACAACGCAATCAAGCCGCGATTGAGCGGGTTCTCGCGTTCCGCACGAATCCGCCCGCGCACCAGATAACCCATCAGCACCGGCACCAGCGTTACCGCCAGCCCGGCCGCCGCGGCCATGGCGTAGGTCTTGGTGAAGGCCAGCGGTTTGAACAGCTTGCCCTCTTGTCCTTGCAGCGCAAACACCGGGATGAACGACAGCGCGATGATCAGCAGGCTGACGAACAACGCCGGCCCCACTTCGGCCGCAGACTCGCCGATCAACGACCAGCGCGCCGCACCCTGCGGCTCCTCGCCGGCATGCGCGTCGCGCCAGTGTTCGAGGTGCTTGTGCGTATTTTCGATCATCACTACCGCCGCATCGACCATTGCACCGATCGCAATGGCGATGCCGCCCAGCGACATCAGGTTGGCCGTTACGCCTTGCAGGTGCAGAGCAATGAACGCGGTCAGCACGCCCAGCGGCAGCGTGACGACAGCCACCAGTGCCGACCGCAAATGGCCTAGAAACAGCACGCAGACCAGCGCGACCACGAGGAATTCCTCCAGCAGCTTGCCCCACAGATTTTGCACGGCGGCGTCGATCAACTGCGAGCGGTCGTAGGTTGGTACGATCTCGACGCCAGACGGCAGGCTGCGTTTGAGTTCGTCCAGCTTTGCCTTGACCGCCTTGATCGCGGCTTTCGCGTTCTTGCCCGAGCGCAACACGATGATGCCGCCGGCCACTTCGCCTTGACCATCAAGCTCGGCAAGACCCCGACGGAAGGTCGGTCCGCGGCGCACCGTGGCGACATCCAGCAGCCGCGTTGGCACAGCATTCGCGTTCGTGGTGATCGGCACGTTCTCGAAGTCTCCGCGCGTGTGCAGGTAGCCCTCGCTGCGCACCATCAACTCGGCCTCACCTTGCTCGATCACCGAGCCGCCGTTGGCGCCGTTGGCCGTGCGCACCGCTTCCACCAGTTGCGCCACGGTGATACCGCGCGCAGCCAGCGCCTGCGCATCGGGAACGATCTGCCACCCTCGCTCCATGCCGCCCAAGCTCGCGACTTCGGCGATATCCGGCACCGTCTTGAGCTGATAGCGCAAAAACCAGTCCTGCAACGCGCGCAACTGGCCAAGGTCATGCTGGCCGGTACGATCGACTAGTGCGTATTCGTAGATCCAGCCAAGCCCTGTCGCATCGGGGCCTAGCGAAGGGCTGACCCCGGGCGGGAGCTGGTTACGTACCTGACTCAGGTACTCCAGCACGCGCGAGCGCGCCCAATACAAATCCGTACTGTCGTCAAACAACACGTAGACAAACGAATCGCCGAAGAACGAATAGGCGCGCACGGTCCTGGCGCCGGGCACTGACAGCATCGTGGTTGCCAGCGGATAGGTAACCTGGTCTTCGACCACCTGCGGCGATCGTCCGGCCCAGCTGGTGCGGATAATGACTTGCGTGTCCGACAGATCCGGCAAAGCATCCACCGGCGTACGCATGACCGAGAACACGCCAACCGCCGCGAGTACCAGCGCCGCAAGCAGCACGAACACGCGGTTCGCAATTGCGGCGCGAATCAACCCGGCAATCATGGCTTGCCTCCGCCTGGCATCAACTGCGTCGCATGCGTCGCATGGGGTGTTGCCGGAGCGGACGTGCTGCTGGCGTCCGCCGGAACCTCCTTGACCTTCTGCAAGCGCTCCAGCGCGCCCGACAGACTGGCTTCCGAATCGATCAGGAACTGTCCGGAAACAACAACTTTCTCGCCGCCGTGCAGGCCGTCCAGAATCTCGGTGTAGCCGCCTGACGAGCGTCCGATACGGACAGCGATCGGATGGAATCGGCCCTGCGCGTCCGCCACGATCAATCGCGTCTGCTGGCCGGTGGAAATCAACGCATCATCCGGCACGACCGCAACCGCTGCACCCGAGGCCGGGTTCATTTGCACGGTGACAAACATGCCCGGGCTCAGGCGCCCGTCCGGATTGGCCAGCACGATGCGTGCGCGCTGCGTGCGGGTGGCGCTATCAATATCCGCCAGCAGCGTTTCGACGCTGCCTTGATACTCCTGCCCCGGTAGCGCATCGACGCTGACGATTACCGGCGTACCGGCGTGAACCGTGCCCGCCGCCGCCTGTGGCAACGCCGCTTCGACCCACACCGTATCCAGCCCGTTCAACGTCATCAAGGTTTGCCCCGCAGTGACGCGCTGGCCTTCGCGCACGTCCAGCGTGGTCACCACGCCAGCTTGCGGCGCGTGCAGGGTAATCGTTGCGCCGCTTCCACGATGGGCACTGCGGATGTCTGCCGCCGTCAGGCCCAGCACATGCAGCCGCACCCGCGCGGCATCGCGCAAGGCCTTGGCGTCCGCGGACTGCGCCTGCTGCAACGCGCGGTATTCGGCCAACGCACTGTTCCACTGCGGCGCGAGCAGTTCCGCCAGCGGCTCGCCCGCGGTGACCCGGGTGTATGGCGCGCGTACCGACAGCTTGCTGATCACCGCATCCACGCGAGCGCTGATTGTTACCGCCTCGCGCAAATTCCAGGTGATGGTGCCCGGTACACGCACCGCACTGGACAAGACACGACGCTCGACCGACGTCGTTCTGATGCCCAGATTTTGTATCGTGGCCGGATCGATACGCAGACCATCTGTGGCCTCGCCCCCACCCGCATACTTGGGCACCATTTCCATGCCCATCGGTGATTTGCCGGGCTTGGGGAAATGCTGTGCCGGCACCATCGGGTCGTACCAGTACAACACCGTCCTGGCAGCGTCCGTTGTAGAACTTGGCGCAATCGTGGTGGCCGCCGCCGTGACGTGCTGGCGGCGGCCACCGACGAGATAACCCACAAGCAGCAGCAGCACCGCCAACAACGCGGCGCCGAGAATGGCGAGTGGACGCTTCATGGCGTCACCTCCGAAGGCAGTAAATAGGCCAGCGATGCCCACAAGCGGCCGCGCGCAGCGAGCGCGTCGGCATAGTTCAGGCGAAGTTCGATCTCATCGCGACGGGCATCGAGCCACGGTTGCAAAATGCCGCCACCGCGATAGCTGGCCAATGCTGTTTGCGCACGATCACGCGCCAGCGGCAGCAGAGTTTGCCGATAGCGCTCGATCTGGCGATTCCAGCCTTGCCACGTCGCCGTGGCGCGTCCGATCGCTTCGTGTTGGGCGCGCCGTGCATCTTCATGATCGGTTTGCGCCGCGTCGCGTTGCGCCCGTCTGGCGCTGATACCGCGGTCCTGGCGGTTACCCGTAAACAGCGGCAAGCTGACGCTGAACTGCACCGAGACCATCTGCGACATTCCCGGCGCACGCTGGCCGTACATGGCACTAACGCTCCAGTCTGGATGCCTGGCTGCGCGCGCCTGGTCAAGCGCGGCTTGCGCCACCTGCTCGCGCGCGGCCCACGCCTGCATCGGCGCTTGTTCATCGACGGATCGTTGCAAGAGTTCCGCGTTCACCGGCAGGCGGCTGAAGTCGGGGGCCTCGGCAACTGCACCGGTGACCGGTCCAACCCAGCGTTGCAGGCTGAATTGCGCCGCGGCGAGATCCGCGCTGGCGGCTTCCAGACGGTTGTCCAGCGCTGCAGCGACCGCGCGCGCCGCCAGCGCATCGGACGCACCGCCTTCCCCGCCGCGCAATCGCGCCTGTGTGGTCTTTACCGCCAGCTCGCTTTCGCTGCGCAGTTCGACCAGCAGCGAGCGCGCACGTTCAGCCGCCCATACGTCGATCCACGCATCAGCGACACGCTCTTGCACTGTCTGCGTGGCGGCTGCGCGGTTCGCTTGCGCCGCATCAATCTGCGCATTGGCCAAGCCGCGCTCGGCGGCGCGAGCCGCACGTGACGGGATGGTTTGCATCACCCCGACGGTGCGCATTGTCATGCCATCGGAGCGAAAGCTGAAAGCGCCCGGCGCGGTGACGGGAAAGTTGGCAACACCGAAAGTCAGCGACGGGTCTGGCAAGCGTCCGGCGCGCACAGCCTCTTCGTGCGTGGCGACGAGATCCGCGTGGCGCGCATCAATTTGCGGCGCATGCGCCAAGCCGCGTTGGACAGCTGATGCAAACGACAGCGGCGGTTCGACGGCAAAAGCCGTCATGGCCGAAGCTCCGTAGAAAAGCGCCGCCAAGCCAAACGCCAGCCTGCGTCGGCCAAAGAGAATCGAAAACATGGGTACACACTCCGTCAATCTGTAATCGCATCGCACCTCGCAGGCACGTTGCCACGTCGGTCAAGGCACGACGCGTCAGATCAAATCAGGAGCGAGCAGAACAATAATCTGGGGATCGGTGGCGGTGTTTGTCCAAGCTCATGCCGGGTCAAGGCTCGATCCGATGACAGCGTAATGCTGGCCACCGGCATCAGCATCGCAGGCAACGCAGTCAATGCGCTGAACGGCACCGACATAGGACGCGTATCGACGTGGGTCGCGTGATCCGGCGTGCAGTGTTGCTGACACAGCGGGCTGGCTGGCGTATCACGCATGTCCGCGCAGCCGTCACCCATCTCGGATGTCGCGGCCGTCGACATCATCGCAGTCACCTGGCCCCGCGTCTCGGGAACCGCCTGACAGGCGTAGGCCGCCAATGCCGCCTGCTGCCACAACAGCAGCAGCGTCACCAGCCAGACAAGGCGGCGGCGTGTGACGCGACGAAGGCGGAAAGGGTGAGCCATGCTGGGCAATCTACCTTGAAACGTGGAACCGGATCTGATGTACGTCAACAAAAAGCCCCGGAATACGCCCGACACTCCACGTGCACCGGTCAAAGCGCACCGTCAGGCACTATCGAAAGTGACTCATCTGCTTCTTCGCTGACCTGCTTGCTGTTCAGGCCAATAATTGCCGCGCTGGCCATGAGCCTGAGTTCGGTGACGGTGGTGCGCCACGAGTTACGGTTTGGAAGGGCCTACCTCGACTGAACATCCTGCTGGTCTCCGAGCCCGAAACAACGCGACGGTTACGCACGCTTGCTCAGGTCTGTCTGCGCATGCCGCTGGAGCCGCAGGATATTTGCGCGCGCGGATTCATCGGCTGTCTTCACCCGTCAACACGGGCGAAAAACCGCCACCCGGAGTTCGGAAGTTTGTAGTCTGCCCCTGGTATATCCGCGCGGCGTATAGCAAAGCCCTGCCGCGATACGCGTAGCAGCGGATGTCGACCTTGAGCGGCGGCGACTGTGCGCCTGCGCGGCGCTTGCTGGGTATGACCAATTCCTGAGCGACGTAGGTGGCGCCCAGCATTTCATCCCATACGCGGCGCGTAAGCTTGTCACCGCGATACGCGGCTTTGCTGCCAAAGCCGGCAGCCGGCTTGAAAAACAGATGACGCCGCCCAGCCCACATGGCGTCGCGATTGTCCGCTGTCAGCAGTTCGGTCTTCGGGACACCGGCAACCAATGCATCCACCGTGGTCCTGCTGGCACCGGTCGACTCCAGAAAGTTGCGGTCGCCGAGCAAGCTCAAATTGCGTTTGTCGGCATAGAGAGCGTGTGCACGCGGGTGCGGACTGACGATCACCTCGTCAGTCAGGTAAGCAGTTCGTATGCAAGCGTGTGCCGGGTGCTGGAACGCAAAGTCGGTCAGACGGTTATAGAGAAAATCGACGCAGCTTTCGCCAAGCCAGAGACGGCCGTCTCTCAGAACAAGGTCTTCGGGAGCACAGATTTGGGCGCGATAGCCATGTCGTCGAAAAAGTTCTCGAAACAACAGGAACTCCGGGTATAGATACTGCTGCGTGGGCAACTCGTCGACGATGGCCACGAAACCCAGGGAAGCGGCGCCACGTTGCAGCTGCCACTCGGTCAGCATGACCTGCAGAATATCGCTATCGACGCTCCCCACCGCTGTCGGCGGAATGGATATTTCCGGCATGCAGGCGCGCTGCGTCTGCCCGAGAATGGCGTTGAGCAAGACGCCGCCCGGGTTCGTATTGATCTCAATGAGCCGCGGCCCGTCGATGCCCAGGTGGAAGTCCAGTCCAAGCAATCCGCCAGGTGATCCGGGATCGAAACGGGCGATCTCAGGCGCCCATGTCAGTACGGCCGCCTGGTAAACCGGCAACGCGACCACTTCCTCAACGGCGGCAACGATTTTGGCCGTCTGTTCAAGATGAACACGCGAAACATAGAGCGGCAGGGCCGAAAACAGATGCGGGTGCGTGACCGCCAGCGTACCAGGCAGGCCGTACGCGCCAAGTACACCGTCGAGCTTGGACTGAAGCGCAGGGACATCCACGGCCAAGCAAAAGCATTCGCCGTTGAGCGCTTCGACCGATGCAGACGACGCACAAATACCAGCGCATGCCTTGTCCATGACAGATGGATCGCATGCATTCACGGAGCGCGCTCGCTGCCGTCAAGCGGATTCCAGAATGCAGCAAGTATCCGCGCGACGAGCTTCGGGCTGCAATACCATCCGTTCATCACGACGATGTCCCCCATTGCACCAGCACTACGGCGTGACGCGCTTGTTGTTGCCGGTCGCGTCCAGCGTGCCGGCCGTTTTCATAGTCCCGGCAACTTCCCGGCTCGTGGCTTTCGCCTCTCATGCAATCTCTCCTTTCAAAGCCAGTCCCTCCTCTCAAGGCGTGGAGCACACGGTTGGCGCAGCTTCATCGATAACCGACATTCATAACGTAATCGCGAAGCAGCACTTCCTCATCCTCGACTTCGCCCAGCAAGCTCTGCAGAACATCGCGCGAATACAGGATGCCGATGGGCTCGCCGTCTTCTGCCAGCACTGGAATGCGCTGCAAGCTTCGCTCTTTGAGCGCCGTCCAGACATCCGCCAACCACTCATTGGCTCGGCATGAAAAAACCTCGCGCGTCATGATCGTATCCACTCTTGCCGAACAACCACCCGCACCGCATCGACCGATTTGCGCCACAATGTCGGTCTTGGTGATCACGCCAACCATGCTGCCGGTCGCGTTGCACACGATAACGAGATCGGCGTGCAGCTTGGACGTTATCTCGGCCGCCTCCGCTACCGAAGCCGCGGCGTCGATTATCGCGAGCCGCTCGCGTGCCTGGGGAATGATCTGCTCGACTAACATGTCTTTTCTCTCTGTGCTGTCGTGGTCTGGAGTGCTGGATCCAGAAGTTCATTGCGTTCGTCCGTGTCGAAACTCGGACGATCGCGTAATCGTTCGCATCGTGATAACCGAAACACCTCCTCAGACAATGTAGCGATTCCAGCCCGCGTAGGAATTTTTGATTGTTCCGCGTGGGATAGCCAAGACGACCAGCAATACGCCGGCGATGACGCCATTCCAGGCAGCCAGCGGTGAGACAGCGCCGCTGAGCAGCCATGGAGCGGCAATCAACCACATACCGAACGGAATGTTGATGAGGCGAATGGCGCGTCCCACCTCAGCCAGCGCGATGATGGAGAACGTCACCACCAGTGCGCCGATCAGGTGATCGCTGTTGGCCATGCTGCCGCCGGTATGGAAGGTCAAACGCGTGAAGGTGAGCCAGACGCCAATGGCGATGCTGAGCAGCAGTGTCCATGGGTAGGTCACGCCGCGTGTAGCCTGCGCGATCTTCTCGCCGGTGGAGGCGACAAGGCCCTTGGACTCGTCATCGCTGCCTCCTTGCATGGCATCACCAGTCCAGAACGTGCGCCAGAAGGGTTTGCCCTTGCGGTGCGCGTCGGTCATGAATTGGCCCATCGCCACGAATTCGTTCAGCGAGTACGGAATCATCACGGCCATGGCCAGCGCGGCCATCAGGCACAACGTGCACCACGTGCCGATCACGATGGGCTGGATGATGACGAAATAGATGCTCACCGCGCCCAGCGGGAGGACCAGCACGGCTAGCGCCAGCACCATCCATGGCATGGTGCGCCAACGGGTTTTGCTGCCCATCCAGATCATCACCAGTTCGGCCATGTATACGATGGCGCCGAGCGCACCGTCGGCGATCGGCCATGCCTTGGACGCGGCAGAGGTAATGATCGTCTCGGTGCCGTTCATCACACTTTTCATCGCGCCGCTGCCGGCGAAGAACGGTTCCCAGACGGAGTCGAGGTGGCCAAGCTGATAGGCGCCGAGAACGCGCGAGATGAGAAAGCCGATCAGCGCGAGCACGGCGATCGGCATGCGCTGCAGCCAGCTTGACGGCGTGTAGGCCCAGCCGGGCGGGACATCCGGACCACCCATCATGCCGCTCATGCTCATGCCCGGCATCATCGGAATCAGCACCGACAGCGCGATAACCAAAGCGCCGACCAGGGTCCCGTTGGCATAGGCTTCGGGCAATGGCGTCCAGAATACCAACGGCGCCAACAGAAGCCAGACGCCGACGAAGGCATTGGCCCATTGCGCCCACGGATAACGACGCCAAGCGTTGGCGGACAGCGCACCGAAAATGATTACCAGCAGGCCGCTGAGCACGTCGCTCCAGGTCATCAGCAGGTTGCGCAGTTCGAACGACGGCAGTCCACGCTCGGCCATGACGCGCAGCTGGTTCGCGTCGGGCGCGAAAGCGCTCATGTAGCCAAGCGTAAAAGGGCTGGTCACCAGCCACAGGCCCAGCATCATGGCGAGATAGTGCGGCCACAGCATCTTGCGATGGGATTCGACCATCATGTCGCCGCCTCCCGCATGTGCACTGTGGCCCTCGTGGGCGTTATGTCCGACAGGTGCCTCGTTGCTCGAATCAACCGGAACGCGCGGAACCAGGGTCATGCCACATTTTGGACAATTTCCCGGCTCAGTGCGCACCACCTCCGGATGCATCGGACAGGTGTACTCCGCGGCCTGCCCTTTTGTCTTCGTCGCTTCATGGACGCCAGGCATGGCCACCGCCGACGCTCCGTCGGCCGCAGCACGGCGCAGTTCCAGCGGCATACCGCATTTTGGACACGGTCCCGGTTCGTGGCTCACGACTTCCGGATGCATCGGGCAGGTGTAGTCAGCTGGCTGTGCCGGTGCCGCCGACTCCAGGGGCAGGCCGCAGCGCGGACAGTTTCCCGATGAGGACTGGGAAACCTCCGGGTGCATCGGGCAGGTGTGCGTGGAATGAACGTGCGCGGCATGCGCATCGGCGCTTGGCACACCGGAGTGCTCTGCCTGCTTCTTCATCGATGCCGTTGGTTCCAGGCCCTGTTCGCGGTACCAGCCGATGGGGTCAGCCTTGAGCGCGGCCACCATCTTTGGCAACGTCTCACGCAACGAACGCTGCGGTGTCCAGCCGAGCAGCGTGCGGGCGCGGGTGATGTCAAGCGCGTAATGGTCGTTGGCGCGGTCGATCATCCACGGCTTGATGAATGAGTCTTCGCCCGGAATCAGATCCTGAAGCCACGCGCCGGTCTTGGCGATCGGTCCAGGAACATTGTGCGTCTCCCAGGATTCGCCGTGGATCAGGCGCGCGAATGAATGTTGCAGCTCGTCGTAGCTCAGCGTCTCCGGTTCGCCGATGAGCACCACGGATTCAGCCGGCAAGGTGGTACGGCGCTCCACGGCAAGTTCAATGGCATCGACCACGTCGTGCATGTGCACAAAGGACTGGCCGTGCGAGGTCTCGCCGGAATACAGGTGCCCCGCCAACTGGCGCTCATAGATACGCTGGATCTGGTGGGCGAGCGGCGGTGAATGGCAGTCATCGTCATACACGCCGGCCAGACGCAGAATCACGGTGGGAACCGTGCCGCGCTCGGCGCGGATGACCTCCTCGGTGCGCACCTTGGATTCCGGGTAGGCCCAGGTCGGACCCAGCGGCGACTGCTCGTTGATGAACAGCCCCGGATCCTGCGGTTGGTGCACCAGCATCGTGCTGGCAAAAATGAACTGTCCCACCGCGAACCCTTCCTGCAATCCGCGCAGCAGGTGTCTCGTGCCCTCGATCGTGACCTGTTCGTACAGAGGGCTTGGCTTGCCGAGAAAGTCGTAATAAGCGGCCAGGTGCACCACGGTGGCGATCCGCGAGCCATGGTGCGCGCGAAGTACGCGCAGCCCTTCGCGCACGCTCTGCTCGGAGGAGATATCGACCGGGATGGCAACGCAGTTCGGCGGCGGCGGTGCCGGTGCCGCGCGGTCCAGGCCGATGACGTTGTCGAAGCGTCGGCGCAGGCGTCCCATCACGGCGTTACCGATACGGCCGTTGGAGCCAGTGACCAACACGATGTCGTCTGCAAATTTCATATCTGCCAATCCTGTGCATGAAAAGAAACCGCGCAATGTTGCGATGCCGATTGCTCTGGGCAAGCCAAGCGGAAAGACCGGACATCGATGTCGCGATCTGCGCGAACACCCATTCTGTTTCTGTCGCGCAAAGGCTCATTCGCGAACGACGAGGCTTCAGCCAAGTCGGCCGCGCCGACGTCCGCGAGTGAGCCCGCGAGCCGTTGCTCAAGCAAGTAGATGTGTCACGGTGTTTTCTCCGCAAGTGGCGTGGACTGCCACTGGATGGCAACGATTTTCCACACCGCACCCACTTGCTTCAGGGTGAGCATTTCAAGGCTGCGCAGCGTGACCGACTTGCCCTTGTTGATGACCTTGATGTGGCTTTCGCTGCCAACCAGTGCGGTATCGCCCGTCGGCCTCGAGCCAAGCGAGATCGGCGTAATCGTTGCGTCCTTCAGAAACGCAAGGTCCTGGCCAAGGTGACCATTCGCGTACTCATCGTACGACTGCGTGTGGCCGGCTTCGCTTACGCTGACTTCGGGCGCCAGCAGCGCGAGCACCGCTACCCGATCGCCCCGCTGCAATGCCGCGTGGAGCGCACGTGCCACGGCTTCGGCAGCAGGCACGGCTTGTCGCTTCAGTCCAGCCAGGGACAGTGGGGCCTCTGGCGCCGTCGTGGCATTCGCCGGGTTGCCCGATGGCGGCGCAACTGCGGCATGCTCATGGCCATCCTCTGCCGCCGCCCCATGACTGTGGTCGCCATCCTCGGACATCCCCAGCGCCTGCATGCCCGCAGCGCTGTGGGCAGCTTCGTCTGCATCGCCGCCGTGGCTGTGGCTATGGCCACCTTCGCCCATGTCCATATCGTGATCCGCAGGCGCCCTGGCCACGATGTCCTTGTATTGCTCCGGTGACATGCTCGGCAGCTTCTGCACAAACGCGACCATGCTCCAGATCGTGGGGTCATCGTGACTGCCGCCCCAGGCCGGCATGGCACTCATCTTGATGCCGTGCTTGATCACCCAGAACGCAACCCTGGGATCGACAGGCTCCTGCGACAGATTTGGTGGCTGTGGGTACAATCCCGGCCGAATCTCGGAGTCCTGCATGCCTGGTTTGAGATGGCAGCCGGTACACATGGCAGCGTACTGGCCGGCGCCCTTGAGGATCAGTTGCGGATCGTCCAGATTCGGAGCGCTGAGGTCTTCTGAGCGCAGCCGAATCGACCGATCACGCAACGTCTGCAACATCGTAAAGACCGGCTTTGTGTGATGGTCGTCGGCGCCAATGTTGTAGATACCTGAATAGACGAACGCGCCGGCACCCAAGGCCAACAACCCGAGCGTAACCACAACGGTGATGCCGTAATGCGTGATGTATTTCTTCATGAAAATTCTCGCTTAAAACCAGATGCGGAGACCGGCCACCCACTGCCGGTCGAAGGTGGCTTGGTGATCATCGCGAGCAAAGCCGGCCGTGGCGCCAAGGCGACGCGTCCAGACCACGCCGACGTAGGGCGCGAACTGCCGCGAGATCGCATAGCGCAGGCGCAGACCCAGCTGCGCATCGGACACGCCGCTGCCGATGCGCCGCGCCGGGTCAGACTTGCCATACAGGTTGACCTCGAACTCCGGCTGCAGGATCAGCCGCTGCGTAATCAGCAGTTCGTAGTCGGCGCGCAAGCGTGCCGCGGTGCGGCCGGATGGTCCGATGTACGCAGTAGCCTCCAGCTCAAACCAGTACGGTGCCAAGCCCTGGATGCCAAAGGCGGCCCAGTTGCGCGCGGGCCCTTCACCCAGCTCGTGCCGCACGCCCAGTTGCGTACTCCAGAACGTGGCGACGTTGCGATTCCAGAAGACCTCGACGTCGCCGTCCTCGGTCTTGCCGCCGCTGCGATCGCCTTCGGTGCGAACCCACAGCTTGTTGACGTCGTTGCCGTACCAGCCTTGGGCTTCCCAGGTCTGACCGCTGCCGTTCTTGCCGTCGAACGCTTCGAGCTGATCGATCAGCAGCATCCCAAACGGCGCACTGCCGTGCATGTTCAGGTGCTCCATGGCGCCGTAGGTGAGCCCATTGGAATAATCGGGACTGCGTGCATCGGCTGGTGCACTGCCGCCTTGCATCGGGCCCATCGTCATGCCGGCCCCCCGGTCGGTGCCATGGTCAGCGCCATGGCTCGGGTCCGACGTGCCACTCCCCGTGCCATGGTCAGCGCCGTGGCTCAGGACCGACGTGCCGCCAGAGGTTTTCGCGTGCGAAGCTGGTTGCGCGCCGGGCTTGCCTGCATGCGCTGGTGGGGTCACTGGGTTGGCGGCACTGCTGGGTGTAGCCGACATGCCGACGCCCGGCATGCTGCCGTGATCCACGCCGCGGTGATCCGTGCCGCTGTGATCCGTGTCGGGCATCGACCCCGCGTCCATCGGCGTAGAACGACTGAGCGGGCCCGGTGCACTCTGCGCCAACACGCTCATGGGCAACGCCAATAGCAGCGCGCCCAACACCAATGAGCTGCGCACGGCAGAGCTGGTCAAGCGACGTTGCACGCTCATGACACCACCATCTCGCGGAACATGCCCGCGTCCATGTGATACAGCAGGTGGCAGTGGTAGGCCCAGCGTCCCGGATTGTCCGCAGACACCGCATAGGTGACCCGCTGCGCCGGCTGCACGTTGATCGTGTGTTTACGCACCTGGAACTGGCCGTCGGGATTTTCCAGTTCGCTCCACATGCCGTGCAGGTGGATCGGGTGGTTCATCATGGTGTCGTTGACCAGCACGATGCGCAGTCGTTCGCCGGTGTTCAGATGCACCGGTTTGGCGTCGGAGAATTTGAGGCCATCGAACGACCAGATGAAGCGTTCCATATTGCCGGTCAGATGCAATTCAATCTCGCGACTGGGTTCGCGTGCATCGATCGGGCCGCCGACGGTATGCAGATCGGCGTAGGTCAGTACGCGCCGGCCGTTATCGCGCAGGCCTGTGCCCGGGTCGTCAAGATTGGTCCTTGGCATATCCACGTGCATGTCAACGCCGGGGCCGTATTCGGTGCGCGCGTGGCGCACCACCGGCGCACCGGTGGATGATTTGCCGGGCGCGTCCGCGCCGGTCATGGCGGCATGATCCACGCCCGGCGTAGGCAGTAACCCGGCATGGTCGTTGCCATGCTCCATGCTGTCCATGGACATTGCGCCCATCATGTCCTGCATGCCGAGCCAGAGGCGAGGATCCATCGCCGGCACCGCTGCCTGCATTCCAGCCTGTGGCGCCAGCGTGCCGCGGGCATAGCCGGTACGGTCGATCGACTGCGCAAACAGGGTGTACGCACGCTCGTCGTGCGGTTCGACGATAACGTCATAGGTTTCGGCCACCGAGATGCGAAACTCATCGATTGCCACCGGTTCGACGTCCTGGCCGTCGGCGGAAACGACCGTCATCTTCAAACCGGGAATCCGCACATCGAAGATCGTTGATGCCGAACCGTTGATGAAGCGCAGGCGGATCTTTTCTCCCGGCCGGAAGATACCCGTCCAGTTGCCGGCCGGCGCGGTGCCATTCATCAGGTAGGTGTAGGCGTAGCCCGAGACGTCGCTCAAATCCGTCGGATTCATGCGCATCTCGTTCCACATCCTGCGCATGGCCAGTGCGCTGCTCAGACCCTTTTCGCGCACGTCGCGAAAGAAATCCGGCACGGTGGGTTGGGCGTAGTTGTAGTAATCGCTCTGCTTCTTGAGCTTCGCGTAAATCCGTGCGGGATCCGCGTCGGTCCAGTCGTTGAGCATCACCACGTAGTCGCGGTCGGTAACGTAGCGCTCGGGTCCGGCCGGCTCGATCACCAGCGGACCGTACAGGGCTTTCTGCTCCTGGAAGCCGGAGTGTGAGTGGTACCAATAGGTGCCCGACTGACGCAGCTTGAACTGGTAGACAAAGGTTTCACCCGGCGCAATGCCGTTGAAGCTGATACCTGGCACTCCGTCCATCTGGAACGGAAGAATGATGCCGTGCCAGTGGATCGACGTTGGCTCGCGCAGCCGGTTGGTAACCCGCAAGGTGGCCGTCGTGCCTTCTTTCATGCGCAGCAGCGGGCCGGGCACGCTGCCGTTGACGGTGGTCGCCATACGGGTTGCACCGGTGTAATTGACCGGCGCCTCAACCACATCCAGGGCAAAATCGGTGCCGCTGAGCGCAGTTGGCTGGCCGGGACTGGTCAATGCCCAGACGTTCGCCGGACGTATGAGGCCGAAGCCAGCCACGGCGCTGCCCAAGGCGACACCTTGAACAAAGCGTCTGCGCGACCGATCAGCCGGCGACGCGGGGGGAATTTTCATGGGTCTCTCCATGGCGGAGGCATCGCAACCGATGCCCAACACAACCGCTCGCCACGACCTTCAAAACACCGAACACCGTGCGCCAAGCTCGTGTAAACGCGGGGGGAGCGTCAGACCAGCGGGGGCCGCATGGGTGGTGCTGTATCCGGCGACGGAGCACTGACGCGAAACGTCGGACCGTAAACCACCGCGATTGCCGCGGGCCCGGTGAGAATGGTCGCAGTGGACGGCACTACGCTGATGCACATAGCCGCGCATCCGCAGCCGTGAGCAGCCAGCTTGTCGCAGCACCCGTGGTAATCCACGCACGGTGATGGGGAGGGCTGGGCGGTCGCGATGACGAGGCAGTGTCCACCGACCGTTGCAGCCGCGGCCTGGCTGGAATCACCCGCATGCCCGTGCATGCCCAGCGGTGCCGCAGCCAGCGAGCTGGCGACCAGCATCAGCCACGCCAGCACGCCCATCAGCCGAAGGAAACGTGATCGGGCAAACGGGCGCAGGGACGCGGTCATGCGCGGAAAGTAGCCATGCTATGCGGGGTCGTCAACTCTGGACGTGGATACATGCGCATCACGGTTTGCTGAAACCCATGTGCAGGGTGATCTTGTCGCCCGCTTTCAGGCTGGCCATTTCCTTCGGCGGAAATTTGACTTTCAAGGACGTGCCTTCGGCCGTCACATCGACGACCCCGGTGGTCATATCGGCCGCCTTCACAGTGGCCGCTGTGGCCTGCATAGCCATCATGTTTTTGTGCATGGTCATGTGCATATCGTTGCGCATGCCTTTCATGTCGGAGTGCATGCCACCCATTTTGCCCATGCTCTGGGCATTGCCGGTGGGTGTGGTGTCCTGGGCCGATACAGAGGCGCCTAGCGTCAGCGCCAGCGCCAACGAACCGAGCATCGAAACCAGCAATGTGCGGGGCATGATCGACATGAGCTATCTCCAGCGGCAGGTTGCCAAGTGCAACAGCGCGAGCCTGTTCCACTCCGTGTGTAGAACGACTGAAGAGGTTGCAAGCGCGACGCGCAAGACGACCTGCATGGAGTCTGTCTGCATCGAACGCCGCGCGTGCGGTGCAAGCTTGTCCAATGGGCAGCGTTGCGCCGGGATAGCTCTGGCTAAAGCACGCGCTTGCACAACACCGAACGCAAAACCGAATGCACAAGAAGATCCCGCGTTGAAAGGCACTGATCTGCCCGGACGACGAACAGCACGCGCCGTACCGTTGCGAACGCAAGCCAGGAGCTACAGCAACCTGATTCCGAACGGCTTCACAACCAGCGCGAACACGCCAAAGCACACCACCGTGATAACGGCGCTCAAAGCCAATGCCGGCCAGAACCCGAAACGCGCGAACAGACGCGGAAAGACAAGAAACATCGGCAGGGTCGGCACCACATACCAAAACGTGTACCAGGCGTGATTGGCAATTTTCGACGCCGGCTGGTTTTCCAGATGCAACCAGGTGAGTGCCAGCAAGGTGACCAAAGGCAGAGAAGCCAGCAGTGCGCCCAGTCGATCGCTGCGTTTGGCCAGTTCCGAGACAGCCACAACGATGGCGGAAGTGATGAGATATTTGGTGATGATCCAGGCCATGCCGCTAGCTACTCGGTAGAACGACGGTTGCCGGGCAGTCTCAATCGAAACGAAAAAGATGTCGAGTCAATGCTGCAACTGGCTGCCGAAATGGGCAGCCCAACTCAAGACCCTGCAAGAATCCGCCAATCTTCGCGGCGGCGATAAACGCGGCGCTCATGGAGAGCCCATGATCACCGCAGAGCAGTCGAGTTGATGCTCTGGACAATGGATGCACGCCACGCTTGTACGAATAAATGGCGGAGAGGGTGTCCCTTAACTACCGATTCGCCCGCGTCCGCTCCCGTCCGAACATCACGCTGCAAGCCCTTTATTACACAAGGTTTTTCTGTCTACCCGCGTCCGGAGCCGTCCGCTATAATTCGCCCGCAGCGCCAATATTTATCGGGACGGAAAGCGGGACGGACGAGTTAGGCGGAGGCAAAATGAACCACAAACTTACAGCGATTGCGGTCAGGAACACGACGAAGCCCGGACGATACAACGACGGTGGTGGACTCTATTTGTACGTGCCCCCAACCGCGCTTCGCGGCGGCAAACGGTGGGTCTTCCGATGGCGCGACAAACTCACTGGCAAAACCCGTGACAAGGGACTCGGCCCCGCCAACGATGTGATGCTCGCAGTGGCGCGCGAAAAAGCAGCGGAGTACCGGCAACAAGTTCGCGACGGGATCGACCCGATTGCGGTCGCTCACGAACAACGCGCTGCGGGAAGGATCGAACGTGCTCGACAACTTACCTTCGGCCAGTGCGCCAAGAAGTACATCGAAGCGCATCGGGACAGCTGGCGCAACGGGAAGCACGCCGCCCAGTGGACAGCGACACTCGGCACCTATGCGAAGAGCCTCGCACCGCTCCCCGTGGACGCCATCGACACCGCGCTAGTCATCAAGGCGCTGACTCCGATCTGGACGACCAAAACCGAAACCGCCACGCGCGTCCGGCAGCGGATCGAAGCGGTGCTGAACTGGGCAACCGCTCGCGAGTTCCGAACCGGAGACAACCCGGCGCGCTGGCGTGGTCATCTTGAGAACCTTCTCCCCAAGCCCACAAAGCTCAAGAAGGTCGAACACCGCGCTGCCCTGCCCTACGTCGAAGCTGGATCATTCATGACTGAACTTCGCGCCCAAGCAGGACTGGGCGCGCTCGCGTTGGAGCTACAAATTCTGACCGCTTGCCGACCTGGCGAAGTCGCGAACGCGCAATGGGCGGAGTTCGATCTTGCGGCAGCCACGTGGACGATTCCCGGAGAGCGGATGAAGGCTGGCCGTGAGCATCGGGTGCCGCTATCGAAACCGGCGCTGCGGCTCCTGACCGACCTTCCGCGCATCGGAGCCTTTGTGTTCCCCGGCACGAAGAAGGGACAGGCGCTGACGACCGCTGCGATGCTCAAGGCACTCCGCTCCGCTCGACCCGGCTACGATGCCCACGGATTCCGCAGCACCTTCCGCGATTGGGCCGCTGACCAGACCGCCTACCCACGGGAAGTAGCGGAAGCTGCCCTTGCACACGCGTTGCAGGGCGTAGAGGCCGTTTATCGTCGCACCGACCTATTCAACAAGCGCGCTCGATTGATGGCAGATTGGGCGACGTACTGCGCCGCGCCTTCACCGTCCGGCAACGTGACTCCAATACGGAAGGGTAAGACGGCATGAGCAGCAAGAAGGAAGACAAGCAGCCGACTCCGCGCGAGCACCATTTGATGGAGATTCTGGAGAGCCTTGCGAAGAAGCTCGATGGCAAAGACCCCGTGAGCCTTGACGCGAACGAGCGCGGGCTGGCAGCAGGCGCGCTCCGGTATCTCGCCCAGCACGTCCCGGAAGACAGCGGGAAGCGCGGCCCCGGCAACCCGAACCTAGAGCGCAAATTCAATCACAGTTGGGCAGCGGCCCGTTACGACTGGCTTCGAGCACAAAACGTAAAGCCTACGGCAGCGTACAAGGAAATCGCCAACCTCATCACCGGCTCTTCGCCGGATGGTGAAGATATTGAGCCTGATGCCGTCCGCATGGCGATCAACGCCTATCGCCGGAAGCAAACTCCGAAGTAACTCCGCGCTAATTGCTTCGAAGCAATTAGCCGCCTATTTGAACTTTCTTTCCCCAATCGTCGCACGTTAAATCCGTATCCGTCCCGGTTCTACCGAGGGCGGACGCGAGCGATTTTGTCGCGTCCAACTTGATGAAGAGGATGTGACATGAAAGACGACAAGCCTATCCAACCGTTGGCGTACTCCCCGGAGCAAGCCGCGAAGCAGCTCAGCGTCGGGCGCTCGATGGTGTTCGAGATGATGAAGGCTGGCGAGCTGACATATTCAAAATTCGGTCAACGCACCCTTGTCCATGCTGACTCGATCCGCGAAGCGCTGGAAACCCGGACGGTGAACAAAGGTCAACGGGGATGAGCAAGCCTAAACGAACAAGCCCCGCTGGGCGGCGGGGCTTGGGTAAAAACACTACTTGTCCGGGAAGACGCGCTGACTATACCGTTCCGGCCCTCCCCGCGTCCGCCAGATTCGATAGCGACGGGCTGCTGATTCCGTGCCCCCGGTCAATGCTGACCGCGAATGACGCCGATGCCGTCGCTGCCGTTATCAAGGGATGCGGCTTGCTGAACGACGATCCATCAAATAGCTGTCCATATGGATGGCGCACCTATCGCCGCAAATGGTTTGTGGCGTATCGCGGCAAGACCTATCGAGCCTCACGCGATGACGTGAATGCGTGGCTATCTGAGCTGCTATCGAAGTGCCTCACGGTTGACTGCGCCGGACGGCTGCGCCCGTTCCTTGTGCTTCGCGTGAACGTGTCGGCAGTACGTTGCTCGCTGGGCCGTGCCTTGGCGGTACGGGAAGACCTCACACCACACAGCGTGAACTTCGGGCTGCGGGAGTTGAGCCATGACTGAGAAGGGAAAGCCCGATGCTGCCGGCAGCGATGGCGCGAAGAAGTCCACATCAAAGGCTCCCGGCAAACCTGCAAAGGTTCCCAAGGCAAAGGAGCTGCCACCGAAGGAAGTGCCACCGGAGAAGGAGCAGCCACCAAAGCCAGAGTCGCCACAAAGCGAGCGCGACAAGATCCAGGCCGATGCCCGCGCGCTGCTAGAAGCGGAGCGCAAGGCGGTTGCTGATGCTGATGTACGCAATCCAGTGCTGCCGTCGATCCGGCAGAACCCGCTTGGGTGCGCAACAATCCTCAAGGACAGATTCTTCACCAAAAATGCTTTGCCTCAAGTCGTGTACTACCGGGAAAACTGGTACTGCTATTACGAAGACTTGTGGGCAGCGAGAACGGAAGATGACATGAATCATTTCGTCCATCACTACCTGTCGGAGTGCCGGACGGTCGATAGCGAAGGTGAGCTCATCGAGTTCGTGACGTCGCGTGCGAACGTGTCTGAGGTTCGCTTCCAACTCGGCAACGTCACCACTGTACCGTCGCACTACCTCGCGCCTGTCCACCATCTCAAGAAGCCAAAGATGGTGGAGCTGGACGCGAAGGGCAAAATGGTCACGCTTGGTCAGATTACGGACATGGTCACAGGCGAGCAATGGTCAAATCAAACAGTGTTCATCCCCAATGGGGCTAACTGGAAGTTCAACAAGGATGCGCCAACGCCGAAAGTGTGGCTGAACTTCCTAAATGAATTGTTCGCGAACCGCACCGCCGACATTGAGCTATTGCAAGAGTGGATCGGCTATGTCCTCAGCGGCGATACTTGGGCGCAGAAAGGTCTCCTGATCGTTGGCCCGAAGCGAGCAGGCAAAGGTGTCATCGGTGGCGTGCTAACTGCGCTGCTTGGCGAGTCGATGATGGTCAGCCCCGCGCTGAAGAAAATCGGGGAAAACTTCGGGCTGGAGAATTTTGTGGACAAGCGGTTGTGTCTGATCTCCGATGCCAGATTGTCGAATCGCGCCGACACAATGTCAGTAATTGAGATGTTGCTGCGAATTATTGCGAATGATCCAGTTGACATCACGCGCAAGAATAAAGATGCATTGACATTGAAGCTCGGGACGCGAGTGATGATGCTCGCTAACTCAAGGCCGCAGCTTGGCGATGACAGTGACGCAATTACTTCGCGGTTTCTGATATTGAACCTGATTGAATCATTCTATGGGAAAGAGGATACAAAACTTGCTGGAAAGTTGGAGCTGGAATTGGCCGCTATCGCGATGTGGGCCATTGAGGGTTACAACCGGCTGATCGCACGCGGTTACTTCGCAGAGCCACAATCGTCGGTCGATGCGCGTGACGAGTGGTACACCGAGAATAACCCGGTTGCTGAGTTCCTTGAGGAATGGGGAATCCTTGGGCCTGACCAGAGCGTGACAAATGACGCGTTGTTCGATGCATACCGCGATTGGAGCGAAGCGAAGGGGCTTAAGGTTCTTCCGTCGAATGCTCTCAGCCGCAAGATCGGCGCGATGCTTGGGCCGAAGATTAAACGTGTCAAAGGGGACAAGGTTAAACGCTTTGAAGGTCTGGGTCTGAAGAAGAGGGCTTTTTGATGATGCAGAACGCGCGACGGGCGCTGCTGGACACGCACGATCTATCCGCCGTAAATACCGCCGTGGAACCGCCGTATTTCCACGAAATACCGCCGTATCGCTTGTCGGCCCACCCCTCGCCCAACTCCTGAGTCCCGAGTCTGCCGGGGGAAGAAAAGCGATACGGCGGTATTTACGGCGGTTCCACGGCGGTTTTTACGGCGGTTAAAACGTTGGTATGACTGGGATACGGCGGTTACGGCGGTATTTTCCCTATTGCAGAGAGATTACAAGAAGAGGAAGGGGGGAGAGGAGGAAAATACAGGCGTATAGGGAAAATACCGCCGTAACCGCCGTGGCCCCGGAAAGTCGATGCGTTTCTACCCTCCCCGGCAGACCCCGCCCCGCTACCCCGAAACCACCGGAAAACGGCCAAGGCGAGCCGCGCGTGATCGACCGCAGGAAAGGGTACAGCCCGAGCGACGCGGAAGCGTCCCGGCCCCGGCATCGAGCCGCACAGAATCGAGAAGTGACATGCCCCATAAATGCACCAATTGCGGCTTCATCGATCCGGACGACGCGCCGGAGCTGGATCCAGTACAAGAACTGGCCGGCACGTTCGCGGAAGAGTGCGCCCGCTCCGGCTACGTCATGACCGGTCAAAGATTGTCGGAGATCGACGCGGCGAAAATTCTGCGAGTCAGGAAGCGGTATCTGGCAGGCCAACGCATAAACGGAAATGGCCCCGCATTTTGTAGTTTGCCGGTTGGCGGCTCCCGGTATTCATATGAACTGACTTCACTCGCAGAATGGCAATTGTCACGAACAACCGGAGAAGAGTGGGATTAAGTTTGGATGGCCACGGATGACCACGGTACAAAATCCGCTGGCGTAGGCTCCGAGTCGATTCAACCTTTCAACCAACCCGGAGTTATCCATTATGTCCATTCCTCATACTCGCGTCAGCGATCTGGTCCGTGTCGCAATAACGCGCGCAGCCGTTGGCGTCGGCAAGGGTGTCGAAGGTTTCACCGAACGCTATGGCGCCGTTGATGGTCCGCGAATCGCCAAGGCAACCGTTACCGCGCTCATCAGCTCCAACGTCGGCACCGATCCCGCATCCGTCTTCATAAATGGCGTGGTGGAGCATTCGGTGCTGGGTCAGATGCGAGCGCGCGCCGTTCCGTTCAACATGCGTGGTCGCGGGCTAGCGTCCGGAGCGCGCGGCAGCTTCGTCGCAGAAGCGGCTCCGATCCCGTTGAGCAAGCAGAGCGTTGAGGGCTTCGTACTGCATCCGATGAAGGTCGCAGCGCTCGTGGTGAGCACTCGTGAAGCGCTCAGCTCGCTCGACCCATTGGCAGAAGCTGGACTCCAAGCGGATCTTCAAAATGCCAGCATCGCAGCCCTCAACCTGGCATTGCTCAATCCGGCAAACGCTGGCGTCGCGAACGCTTCACCAGCAGCCGTCACGCACGGCGCGCCTACCGTCGCGGCCACCACCGATCCGGTTGCCAGCCTCAAGTCGCTCATCGCTTTGTTCACTGGCGACCTCAGTGCGGCCGTGTTCGTGACCGATCCACAAACGGCTGTCGCGCTTTCGATGGTCACCACGACTACCGGCGCATTCCTGTTTCCCGAAGCAGGCGCGCGTGGCGGCTCGATTCTCGGCATCCCGCTTATCGTCACCACCGACAGCCCGCGCTCCGCTGGCAGCGGCATTGTCGCGTTGATCGACCCCACCGGCATCGCCTTCAACGTCGATGACGTACAGATGGACGTCGCACAGTCCACTTCACTAGAAATGTCGGACTCTCCATCTGGCCCATCGGAGCAAGTGTCCATGTTCCAGACCAATAGCGTCGCATGGCGCGTCATCATCCGCGCGAACTGGGCCAACCAGCGCGTCGGCGGTGTCGCTGTCCTCACGGGAGTCAATTGATGCCAAGCTTTGACGAGAAGCACGCAGCGATGACGCCAGAGCGACGCTCGCAACCGGTCACTCTCGGCCAGCATCTCGACTACATGAACACGATCCTTGTCGCGATGAAGAAACTCAACGCCCAGCTCGCAGCGCTTCAAGATCGGATCGGCATTGTTGAGATGAAGGGCATCACGTACAGAGGAACGTATCAGCGATCTGCCGAGTACAAGCGCGGAGAAATGACAACCCATCGCGGGAGTATGTGGAGCGCGGTCAAATCGACGTCTGATGAACCGGGCAAGACGGCCAGCTGGCAGCTCGCAGTGAAGGCTGGACGTGACGGCAAGGACGCAACATGAAGGCGCTGACGCCCATCACAGCCTCTCAACTCTACCCAGATGCATGGAGCAACATTCTGCTCCAAATGGATGATCTGCGGCGTGACTCCGGCGCGGACATTATCGCGTTGAGCATCAGTGTGGTGAACGTCGGCGGTGTCCCGACTCTGGAGCTGATCACGCTCACCGACCTTGGGCCAGCGGACGATGAAGACGTCATCTCATCTCCGCTTCGCTTCCATGCCGCGATTGCCGAACGTCCCGCGCTCAGGGTTGTGAGATGACCACGAAAGCATATAGACGTCTGAACGTCAGTGGGGCCAACGGCTCCGGGGGGAGTCAACGCGTGAAACCTCATGCCACGGGAACTCGCGCCCATTCCCTCTTTTCCAGCACACACAACTTCTCCTTTCAAAAAATCCGGTGATGAACGTGTCAAAACAACCGCCCAAGAACCCCGCCAAACCCCCACCAAAAGGCATGTCTGACGAGGCAAAGACCTGGTGGCATCGTCTGGTGAAGGAATACAGCATCGACGATGACGCAGGGCTGTTCCTGCTTCAAACGGGATTGGAAGCCTTCCAACGGATGCGCAACTGTCAAATCATCATCAAGCAAGATGGTGAAATTGTGCTGGACCGATTTGGTCAACGGAAGTCGCACCCGCTACTCCCGGCAGAGCGCGATGCCCGCTCGCAGATGCTCGCTTCCCTCAAGGCGTTGAACCTTGACATTGAGCCGCAGGCCGGAGTCTAGAGCGATGCACGTGAAACGTAAGCGCCTTTCCAATCACAACCGCGCGCCCATCGACCCAGTGATGTGGGCCATTTTGAGCGACACGCCGCTGCCGGCAGGCGCGAATCCTTTCACCCTCATCATGGGCGGGCGGGACGCCACGATGCGCCCGCTGTGGGGGCAGTACCGGGCGAGCATCCTCGCTCAGTGGATCGAGTCGAAACCCGGCACGCGGCCGGCGCTTTGGTGGAAATATGATTCGCCTAGAGCCTCTACCGCGCGTGCAGGGCGGTTCGCAGGGACGAAGACGGGCGAGAGGATGCCCGAACCGCGCCAGCTCCTCTCCGGCAGCGGTGTACCGCTCCACGAAGCCACCGCCTATGCGCCAGCCTATCGCTACGGCATCCCGAACTGGTGCGGCGATCCGGACGCGCCCCCAGTCTTTGAATCGCAGCACGCCTACCTCAAGAGGCACGGCCTGCTAGAGCCGGGAGAACGGAAGCCGCGCACCGAACCGCACCCGCACTCTCAGCGTCTTGAATCTACAACTTCGCGACAGGCACGTACCGCATTAGACAGGCCTTAACGCGGCAATTTCTTAGCGAGGCAAATACCATAGATGCCGCATCGGCTTACGCAGCGCACTGCCGAGCATACGCAGAAGAAAATACAAGACGGTAGGAAGGCCGAGGAGTATTGCAACCCGCAACGCTGTATCAAGCGACTCCCATCTCGTCAGTGTCAACCTGTGATCGTTAAGTGACATGTAATCAGCATCGCCAAGAATCATTATCGACGGTCCATCGGACGTCACAGACAATGCTCCTGAAATCGTCAGTGTGCTAGTTGGGCCGGTAGCAATCATCTTTTCGTTCACTTGTACGTCGCTAATGACGCCAAACACCGAAATTGCGCCAACCTTTCCCACCTTAACAAAATTATCAATTCTAGACTTTTCAAAGCCGTCATTCGACACCCACCCATTTATACCAGCCACCTCTAGAACATCCGGATTTTTCAAAACTGAATAAGAAATCTTCCTTTCAGGCTCAATAGAAACGAGCAAGCTTATTAATGGGTTTCTGGCAATAGTTACATAGCCTCCCTTTACAGGCGAGACTTTTAGCTCTTCGCAACTAAGCGTCAAGTTTTGGTCAAGAGGTCGGCTATCGAATTTCACATCAATAAACTTGGATAAATCCGGATTTTTTGTAGTGATAACCAAGTGCCGAGGAGTTAGCTGCCCATTCTTTTCGTCATTAAGCAATAATCCAACCTCATAACTTAATGGCTTAAATTGGCCCGTAAGGTGCATGGAGCCATCGTAGATGAATCGCTGCACATTTAACTTGGACGCGTCACTAGTGACCGGGACAATCCAAAACTGCGAGGCAGATGAATCGCCATCACTCAGTTGAATTTGCCCCGTATAGTCAGACGAATTTGGCTGGAATTGCGATAATCCGTCATCTACCACAATGCTGATATCACCATTTATGACGTTCTTTTCGAAAGGTGACATCTTTAGCGCTTTGTTTAGTTGGTCTCTCGTCGTGCATCCTTGCGCCATTCGGAAGGACGCGGTGACTGGCGCGCTGTTCTTTTTCCTCCAGCTTATCGACAGCTTCTTACCCATGCCAAGCCATTTAGTTCCGCTTCCGTTATTTGGAGAAAATACGCTAAGTACGTTGAATTTGTCTTCCTCGTTCTTTCCTTCCACTTTTCCAGCGCAACTTACCCCAGCACCATTCGAATCGTTAGCCTGATTGCAATGCACTGGGTCTGTAGATAAAAAATATCCGCTCATTGGCGGCGCAAGTCTGATGCTCACAGTGGACGTAGGTATCTTCATGATGAACGCAAGAATGAAGAATATTATTGCTGCTAGAAGGAAATAATATGCAGCCGGCCAGACTACCCACATAGCTCGTTCGATGAATCTGTTCCCGTCAGAGGGATATTTGACAAATGAGATATTGGCAATGATCGTAAATGAAAACAACGCCAATATTATGCCGGCCAGTATATTAGATATTACCGAAACACCAAATTCTGATCCTGAAATGGCACCACCCATCACGTCGATGGTGGTGAGACTAGCGGCGATTGCAAGAGCGACCCAAATCAGGAATCGTCTTTTTGAATTTACCCAAGCTATGGTGGTTGATACTAATAAGCCACTTATAAGGTATTGATATGAAAAAGCCGTTTGAATGTAGGTGCCAAAAGACGGAAATTGAACGAGGCCCGCGCCGAACATCCCCTCGTAGAGTGAGGATTTGTCGCCGGACATGAATGATGTGAAGGCAGATTGAACGTACGGTCCGGATGCAAATAAAAGGCTAATTGCAACGCCCGAGAACAGCACGAGTAACAGACGCAGTGTTGCTATGTTTCGATAGACGCGTGACTTTAACCGCCTTTTGAACTTTAACCAAACCTTCATTACGCTCCCCGTTCTGTCCATGTAGCGATGAGAGCAAGCCCCCTGCTTCCCATTCAAAATCTAGCTGGATAGAGCTTGTACTGAGCCAAGTCAGTCATAAGACTCTACGCGTCTGTGTAGATGCTCGTGAGCGATTATCCATCATTCCGGGGGAGCAGGAGGATTGACCGTTCAAGGCGCACCCGAAGCCATGCCCGCGTGTGCAGGAGAGCCGCGCGCTGCGAGGGGCATACCCGCGTAGTGGACCCGGCTCCGGATCGCGGCCCCGGTAGGCTCGCGCTTCGCCCCGCTCTTCGTCCGTAGACGTTCGCCCGGAGTCGGATCGTTAGAGCGGGACGCAAAGAGGGACGCTAGATACTCGCCCACGAAAAAGCCACTTGAATCAGGGGCTTATTCGTTGTTTTGGCGGAGAGGGTGGGATTCGAACCCACGGTAGGCTTTCACCTACGGCAGTTTTCAAGACTGCTACCTTAAACCGCTCGGTCACCTCTCCATCGACTCTTTGAACTGACGAGGCGCGCCTTGCGCGCCACTACGCCAGTTTCATTCCGGGCATCCTGCCCTCCACCCCTGCGGGGCCATCGGCTGCGCCGATGTTCGCTTCGGCGTCCTGCCTGCGCGTCAAGACTGCTACCTTAAACCGCTCGGTCACCTCTCCATCGACTCTTTGAACTGACGAAGCGCGCCTTGCGCGCCACTACGCCAGTTTCATTCCGGGCATCCTGCCCTCCACCCCTGCGGGGCCATCGGCTGCGCCGATGTTCGCTTCGGCGTCCTGCCTGCGCGTCAAGACTGCTACCTTAAACCACTCGGTCACCTCTCCATCGACTCTTTGTACTGACGAGGCGCGCGTTGCGCGCCACCACGGCAGTTTTATTCCGGACACCCTGCTCTCTACGCAAGCGCGGGTTGTCATGCTATCAGGAACGTCGCCGGCGCTGCTGTTGATAGCGCAAATATCTGCCGACCAAGTCAGGTCCTTCGGGTTGCCGGGCGCACGTCGACTTGGGTGGGCAAGCGCAGGCTCGCATCCGGCGCGTTGCGCAAGATCGCGATCCAACGCCCAGGGTGACTCAGACGCCCACCGCCGCCGCGGGACGCGCACGCATCATCTCGGCCCAGCGGGCCACGTGGACCAGATTATCAGCCGGACGAAATTTCAGCATGCGCGCGAAGTCCAGACCCGTGAACGCGACGATATCGGCGATGGTCAGGCGCTCGCCGGCCATGAACGGGGTTTCGCCGAGTCGACGATCAAAAACCGGAAGCGTGCGCTCGGCAACGGAACGATAGAAGGCGGCGACCTCGGGCACCTGCTGCTCCAGCGCGGCCAGCGCCGGATGACTGTGGCGCACCGCCATCATCAGCGGCGTGGCAAGCATCATCTCCGCGCGGCGCGTCCACATCTCGATGACGGCGGTTTCCTGCGGGTCACGCCCGAACAGGTTGGGCTCGGGATAACGACTTTCCAGATAGCGGCATATCGCGATCGATTCCGTAATCGTGGAGCCGTCGTCCAGCTGCAGCGCCGGCACGTGCGGCAGGCCGGCCTGCGCCCGATAGTCGGCGCTGCGGTGTTCGCCCTTGAACAGGTCCACGGGCACGATCTCGATGTCTTCAATGCCCTTCTCGGCCATGCACCAGCGCACCCGGCGGGGATTGGGGGCGCGCTCGCTGTCGTAGAGTTTCATCGCGGTTCTCCTTGCGTTTTGTTACCGTCGGCAGCCTGCAGCTTGTCCTG
>JBBSSI010000011.1:0-74716 GCA_038242205.1 Lysobacterales bacterium | reverse complement strand
TCAGGAAAACATGTTCCACACGAAGATGCACATCAAGGAGTTTGACCTCGACACCTATTTGTTCGAGTCGCACGCGGACGACCTGTCGTTCAAGGAACGCCAGCGCATCGAGTCGCTGGTCAGGCGCGAGATCGAAGAACTCTTTCACGGCCGCAACCTGATGTGACGAAAGACCCGCCGCGAGGCGGGTTTCTCATGCCGGGCATGCTCACGGCCGATGAAAGACCGCGTGCCACATGCTGCAGCGTCAGCCGTCCTTGCCGATCTTGCGCAGCTCACGGCAAAAGTCCCGCGAAGACAAAAGCGTGAGCGCGTCCGCTCCGGTAACACCCGCCAGGCTCCAACCAATGAGAGGCCGCGCTTGCGGACACCGGCGTCGCTCGGCAGCTCACAGGACGTTGAGCGGAGGCCGGAAATTCACACCCGGGCGTCTACAATGCCGGCATGCGCGCCTGGCTGCTCTTCGCATTATTGCTGTCGCTGGCCGCCCTGATCTTGTCGCAGGGCTGGCGACCGCCTGATCGCTACAACCCCTGGGCGCCGCTGGATCTTCAAGCCGCGCCCGACGCGTTTTTTCGCTACAAGCTGCAGTCGCTGACCGAGGATCCAGCCATGTGTCGCGCGGCCATTCGGGACGCAGGCGCGGTCTTCACTGCGCTGACCGACCGCGAAGAAGCCAGCGGCTGCGGCTGGCACAACGCAGTGCGGCTCACCGCCGTGGGCGACACTCAGTTGGATTCGGCGGTGATCGTCACTTGTCCATTGGCGGCGTCGCTGACGCTGTTCAACCGGCAAGTGCTGCAGCCTGCTTCGCAGGGGGCTTTCGCTTCATCCGTGCGGGTCATTGAGCACGTCGGCAGCTACTCCTGCCGCAACATCTATCACCGCCAGCAGGCACCACTCAGCCACCATGCGCGTGCGGACGCGATCGACCTGACCGGGTTCCAGCTTGCCAACGGTCGGCGCGTCAACATTGCTAGTGCGTGGGACAGCGCGCGCGAGGGAGCTTTCCTGCACGCAGTGCACCGCCGTGGTTGCCGGTACTTCGGCGCGCTGTTCGGACCTGACTACAACGCTGCACACCGAACGCATTTCCATGCGCAGGGTGGCAGCTCTGGCTATTGCCGCTAGATGCGATAGGCCACTGTTTTCATCAGCAGGGAACTGAGGTGCATCAGTCCTGGCAGCGGAAAGGGCAGATCAATGCCGCCGCGTTCCCGCGCGGCCTGCGCATGGCGCACCTCGTCGGCCTGCATCTGCGTGAGTACCGCGCGTGAGCGCTCATCGTGCACCGGCAGCCGCTCGATGTGGTCGGCCAGATGGGTTTCCACCTGGCGTTCGGTTTCCACCACAAAGCCCAAGCTGAGCGGGTCACCGGCCAGCGCAGCGGCCGCGCCAATCGCGTAGCTGCCCGCATACCACAGCGGGTTGAACACGCTGGGATGGCTGTCCAGCTGCTGCAGGCGCTGTGCGCACCAGGCCAGGTGGTCGGTTTCTTCCACTGCCGCCTGCAGCAAGTGAGCGCGATTGCCGCCGCTGCGCGCGAGCGCGGCCTGACCAAGATACAAGGCTTGCGCGCACACTTCGCCCGTGTGATTGACGCGCATCAAGCCTGCGGCATGGCGACGCTCCCGGTCGTCCAGGCTGGCCTCCGCCAGCTTTTCACCGGGCGATGGACGCATGGCTTGCGGGGTGCCGGCGACAGCTTCCAGGGCGCGCTCAATCCCGACGAGGATCCGGTCCAGCGGCGAAAATGTACGGGTGTTCACGAGTAATTCCTGATGGCTGGCAGCGGGCAGCACGCGGTGAAGAAGCTGCCGCGGCGCGATCCAGCTACGGCCGCACGATCGATGCAGGTCGCCAGAACTGTTCACGCGGCGCAGCCAGGGAGTGAACTCTTTGCCTCGCGGCAAAACGGTTGATTGCCGTGCGTGATCAGGCCAATCAGGCGCGATCCTGCAAGGCTTCAACGCGCCATGCTATCATCGTCAGCCCACAAGCCGGCCGGTCGACAGGCTTGCGCCGCAGGTGGCGGCTCCGCTATCATCTCGCGCCTTTGATCCATCGAATACGCGTACCGCCTCGTGGCGGCATATCAGGTATCTTTAAATGAAAACCTTCAGCGCCAATGCAGACACTGTCAAGCGCGACTGGTTCGTGGTTGATGCTACGGACAAGACGCTCGGTCGCCTGTCGACCGAAATCGCCCGCCGTCTGCGCGGCAAGCACAAGCCCGAATATACCCCGCATTGCGACACCGGCGACTATATCGTGGTGGTGAACGCGCAGAAGGTCCATGTCACTGGTGCCAAGCTGGATGACAAGAAGTACCACCGCTTTACCGGCTATGTCGGCAACCTCAAGACGATGAGCCTGAAGGAGCTGCTGGCGACGCATCCGGAGCGCGTGATCGAGATTGCAGTCAAGGGCATGCTGCCGAAAAATTCGCTGGGCCGTGAGATGTATCGCAAGCTCAAGGTATACGGTGGCGCGGAACATCCGCATAGCGCGCAGCAGCCGCAGGCGCTGGTCATTTAAGACGCGGTCATTCGCGTGGATGTGGCCGGCAGGGCCGCACTTTTCAACAAGCAATCAGGCAAATTCATGGCGATTCAGCAAAATTACGGCACTGGCCGTCGCAAGACCTCCGCCGCCCGCGTGTTTCTGCGCAAGGGCAAGGGCGACATCGTGGTCAACGGCAAGGCGCTGGAAGCATTTTTCGGTCGCGAGACGTCGTGCATGATCGTGCGCCAACCGCTGGAGCTGACCCAGAACACGGACAAGTTCGACATTACCGTGACGGTGGCCGGCGGCGGCATTACCGGTCAGGCTGGTGCAATTCGCCTTGGCATTGCGCGCGCGCTCGTGGAGTATGACGAGACGCTGAAGTCGCCGCTGCGCAAGGCTGGTTTCGTCACCCGCGACGCGCGTGAAGTCGAGCGCAAGAAGGTCGGTTTGCACAAGGCACGCCGCGCGACCCAGTTCTCCAAGCGCTGATCAAATCTTTTAGCCCCGTAGCCAAGCGGTAAGGCACCTGACTCTGACTCAGGCATCGGTGGTTCGAATCCATCCGGGGCTGCCACATTCCTGGTGACTCGCATAGCCGCCGGTTGATATCGATGAAACCCGCCTGTCGGCGGGTTTTTCATGCCCGAGGTGGCTGCGGATAGTTGACGCCCGGTGCATGAAGCGCAACAGCCTTTGGCGCAGTTGCCGACCGACGTCCTGGCTACAGCTCCTGCGTGCCCATCAACACGATATCGGCCGGACGGCGTGCGAACAGACCGACGGTGACAACGCCTGCAAGCTGGTTCAATTCGGTCTCCAGAGCCACTGGATCGGCAATCTGCCAGCCATGCACGTCGATGATCCAGTTGCCGTTGTCGGTTACCACGCCATCGCGCCACACCGGTTTGCCTCCGCGTTTGACAATCTCGCGTCCCACCAGGCTGCGGGCCATGGGAATCACTTCGATGGGTACCGGGAACTTCCCCAGACGTTCCACGCGTTTGCTGGAGTCGATGATGCAGACAAACTTCGCCGCCGCCGCAGCGACGATCTTTTCGCGCGTAAGCGCCGCGCCGCCGCCTTTGATCAAGTGCCTGGATCCGTCGCATTCGTCGGCACCATCGACGTACAGCGTCAGCGGCCCTGCCGCGTTGAGATCAAGGGTCGGAATGCCAAACTTGCGCAGCTGCGTGGAAGATTGTTCGGAGCTGGAGACGGCGCCTTCGATGCGGCCCTTCAAATCTGCCAGCGCCTCGATGAAAAATGCAACGGTCGAGCCCGTGCCTATGCCGATAATGGCGCCATCCTGGACGTAGCGAAGAGCCGCCTCAGCGGCCTGACGTTTTTCGTTGACGATGTCCATGAGTCGGTTCCGTGGATGAAAATAAGTCATGCATTCTTTTTGGTGCGCACGGCGCTTTCCAGCCCGAGGATGTACTTCCAGTGGGCGAGATCCACGGGCATGACCGACAAGCGGTTGCCCTTGCGCAACAGCGCCATGTCGGCGAGCGCGGCGTGCTGCTTGAGTTCGTCCAGGCTGATGGTGCGCTTGAGTTTGCGCACGAACTTCACGTCCACCAGCATCCAGCGCGGCTCGCCGCGGGTGCTGCCCGGATCAAAATACTTGCTTTGCGGATCGAACTGGCTGGGATCCGGATACGCATCGGTAGCGACCGCGGCGATGCCGACGATGCCTGGCACCGCGCAGTTGGAGTGATAAAAAAATACGTGATCTCCCGGATGCATTCCATCGCGCATGAAGTTGCGCGCCTGATAGTTGCGCACGCCGTCCCACGGCTCGCGGCGCTTGCGCTTGAGGTCATCGATGGAGAACGACTCCGGTTCCGATTTCATCAGCCAGCAGGCAGTGGTCATCCCGGTCATGCGCGTATTCCGTGGTCGACCGGCGTGACGCGACAGTCGATCAGCTCGCGTTCGGTGGCAACAAAATCCAGCTTTACATCCCAGTCTTCGGACTCGATCTGCGGCAGTTCCTGCAGCGCATAGGCAATGCCTACCAGCAGCGGTTCGGTGGGGCGCCGGCGCGTGTGCAGAAACGCAAAGCTGCGATCGTAATAACCCCCGCCGTAGCCCAGGCGATTTCCGCGCCGATCAAAACCAAGCAGCGGCACCAGTACCAGTTGCACCTGCTCGGGCATCAACCAGGTTGCAGGTGTAACGGGCTCAGGGATGCCGTAACGATTGGGATGCACCGCATCGCCGGTTTGCCAGGGTGCAAACACCAGTTGCTTACCTGCGGTGACAAGCGGCAGCAGAAACTGCTGGCCTCGCGCCATCAGCGACGGTATCACCAGATTCAAGGGCAATTCACCGCGCGAGGCCCAGTATCCGGCGACGTGCGCGTCAGTGGAAAATTCGGGGAGTTGCTCCAGCGTCTGGCGCAACCCCTGTGCTGCACTCATGCGCGCCGGTGGCGCGAGCGTCTGGCGACGTAAGGACAGAAGCTGGCGAAGTTCACGCCGTTGCGCGCGAGCGTCCACGTCCGCAGGTCTCCATCGCAAAGCGCTGCCCGTTGTCTGGCGGGCAACACGAAAAAGGTGGCGTCACCGCGATGCCGCTGCCCACCGAACGACCTTGATCCAGGAGGATCAGGTGGGAGGGTCACATGGTCTCAAAGGCTTTCCGCACATGGCGGACATGCACAACAACCGCTGTTGAACCGACCCGGGGTCGCGTTTAGGAACAAGGCAAATGTCACAGTGTGCTGGCGCACATCGCAGAAACGCCGAGTTCATTCTATGTGCTTGCGCGCGAATGCGCCATGCATCTGCTGCGCCCGTTCAGGATTTCCGGGCGTCGTCTTCCAACGCCGCCTCCAGCTTGCTGCGCAGTGCAGACAGACCATCACCTACACGCTGTTCCTGGCCTTTGTGCAATTTGCGCAGCGCCATCAATTCGTGCGTGACGCTGATCGCTGCCAATACTGCGAGGCGCTCGAAGCTCGGCGTCTTGGCGTTGGCCCGCAGCTCGCGCATCTTGCGGTCCAGGTACACCGAAGCATCGAGCAGGTCCTCGCGCTCCTCGGCGGCGCACGCGATCAGGAATTCGCGGTCGATCAAACGCAGGCTAACCGGATCAACTGCTTTTTCGGCCATGGCTGGAGCTGCTGTCATCAGTGAGTGCGAAGGAGTGAGTGCGGAGGAACAATTTGCAACGAATGCGGAATAAAAAAAGTTGTGGCTGGCCTGCGCGGCGCGGGCTCAACCGTTGCCTTCAAGCGATTTCAAGCGCTGAATCATGGCTTCGACGCGGCTGCGCGCCTGTTCATTACGCGCGAGCAGGCCAGCGCGTTCGCCGCTTAGCTGATCCTGACTCTGCCGCAGGCTGCGATTTTCATCGGTCAAACGGCGCAGGGTATCGAGCAGCTGGTCCACCTGCTTGGCCAGCGCGGCCAGTTCCTCTTGCATCGCGTCGGCAGTATTCATGGCGGAAATCATACCAGCACGTTTGTGGGTGCCGATTCGCTGAGAAGCCTCGTCGATGTGTGCATTAAACTTGTCGCTATCCCCAGTGGAGCGCCCCATGACCATCCCACCGACGAATGACGCCGATGCTCCCGCGGCTGCTTGCGCTGCCGATGCGGCAATTGAATATGAGGAACTTGACGCACTCGTGCAGCGGCTGCAGATCGGCACCACCGCCAGCGAACTGCATGGCTCGCTCTGTGGTTACCTTGCCGGTGGCGGCAACCTTACCGGCGGCTCATTGTTTGCGAAGTTGCAGCTGGACGGCGCCGATGCCGCGCCGTCGCATGCAGATCAGGCTGCACTGGGCCAACTGGTGCAACAGTGCGCAGCGGCTCTGGCGGATTTCGAGATGAGCTTCTCGCCCATGCTGCCGGCCGACGACCGTCCGCTGGATGAGCGCGCCGACGCCACGGCGGAATGGTGCCGCGGTTTCCTCGGTGGCTTTGGTCTGACCGGTGCTTCCTCGCACGCCAAACTTACCGATGAAGCGCAGGAGATGTTGCGTGATCTGGGCGCCGTCGCCAGCTCCAGCTTTGACTATGGCGACGAGAACGAAGACGAGGATGCGTTGATCGAGGTGCAGGAGTTTGTGCGCGTCGGTGCCATGCTGTTGCACGCAGAGTGCTCGGTGCCTGACCCACAGGCCAGCGGGACGATCCATTGAGCATTGCGGCTGACGAGTTCGCGCGCCGCCGGCGGCAGTTGATGCGCATGGCCGGCGCCGAAGCGGTGGTGCTCGTGGCGGCCGCCCCCGAACGCATGCGCAATGCAGACGCGGCATGGCCGTACCGGCAGGATTCGGACTTCCATTACCTGTGCGGGTTTGCCGAACCCGACGCGGTGCTGGCGTTGCTGCCGGGGCGCGCGCACGGCGAAGTGATCATGTTTTGCCGCGAGCGTAACGCGCAGCGCGAGCGCTGGGATGGCGCCACCGTGGGTACCGAGCGCGCGCTCGCCGAGTGCGGGGTGGACGATGCTTTTCCCATCGATGACATCGACGACATCCTGCCGGGCATGATCGAGGGCCGCGCCCGGGTGTATTGCGCGTTTGGCCGCGAACCGGATTTCGATGCACGCCTGCTCGGCTGGATGCGTCGCCTGCGCCAGCTGCGCGGTGGCGGCGTGGTGCCCAAAGAATTCGTCGCGCTGGGTCATCTCCTGCACGACCTGCGCTTGTTCAAGTCCCAATCCGAGCTGCGACTGATGCGTGAAGCTGCGGCCATCGCGGTGCAGGCCCACCTGGCAGCGTGGCAGGTCGCAATGCCTGGCAGCCATGAGTACGAAGTCGAAGCGCAGCTGCTGCACGCGATGCGGCGGCGAGGTGCGGTTCCATCCTTCGCGCCGACCGTGGCCGGCGGTGCCAACGCGTGCACGTTGCACTACCGCACCAATCGCGATGTGTTGAAGCGCGGCGATCTGCTGTTGATCGACGCCGGCGCCGAGTGGCAGTGCTATGCATCCGACGTGACGCGCACGATCCCGCTGGATGGCAGCTACGGGCGTGAGCAGCGAGCCCTGTATGAAGTGGTACTGGCCGCGCAGGAAGCCGCGCTGGCCGAGGTACGCCCCGGGCGCCCGTTCGATGCCGCGCACGCCAGTGCGGTGCGGATGCTTGCCGAGGGCCTGTGCGCACTCGGTTTGTTGACCGAGTCGGCGGATGAAGCAGTGGCTTCGGGAAGTTTCCAGCGGTTCTATCCGGCCAAGACCGGTCACTGGCTTGGTCTGGACGTGCATGACGTCGGCGATTACCGCGTCGACGGCGAATCACGCGTGCTGGAGCCGGGCATGGTGGTGACGGTTGAGCCTGGCCTGTACGTCGCCAGCGACGATACCAGCGTGGCCGAACGCTGGCGCGGCATCGGCATCCGCATCGAGGACGATGTGGTCGTCACTGCGGACGGCAACGAGGTCTTGAGCGCGGAACTGCCGCGTGATCCGGATGCAATCGAGGCGCTGCTCGCCCGGCGTTGACAGAGCGCGACTTGACTCGATCAGCGTGTGCCGCGCCCGTCCCACGCGCTGAGTCATGGCAGGTAGCACTGGATGGGCTGGCTGGCGACCATCTGCCCGGCGCATCTTGCCCATCGTTTGCACGCGTCCGACGCCGTCCATGTGGTCGTGAACGCGGCGGACGTGCACGCCACGCCAGCTGCGGGCAACCATGAGGACAACCATGTCATGCGCGCGTTGTCGTCCTCGTCCGCAGCCCGCTGGCGCTCTTGGACGCGCACGCATATGGCGAGTGTTCTACCTGCCCTGCACATCGGCCGTGTGCCGCGGCGCAAACGGGCTCGCCCAATCAAAGCCAAAGAATGCGAGCTTCAGCGCAATGTCCACGCACGGGTCAAAGCGTAACCAGCATGCGAGCACATGATCGACGCGGCGCGGAACGTTGAATGCACGCGTGCGGCGCTGGCAGCACGCGCGCGCATTCGCGTCGCTGGGTGCGCTCATCGCGCAGGTCCGGGCTGTCGAGCGGCACACACACCAAGCTCAGCACGCGGGCTCGCGTGCAGTGGTCGCTTGCTGCCGCAGCGCGTCGTCATCACCAGCGATGTCCCGCCCAAGCAAACGTTTGCGGCCGCTCGCATCGCTACGCCGGCGGGCAGCACTGCGCAAAAGCGTCGCGGGTGAGGTTTTCCGGATGGCCGTCCGTGCACACCACATCGTCCTCAATGCGGATGCCGCCGAATTGCCTGAAGTGTTCGATGCGAACCCAGTCAAGATCACCGGCGAATGGCTTGCTGCGCAGCTCGGCCAGCAGCATGTCGATGAAGTACACGCCTGGCTCGATCGTCACCACCATGCCCGGTTGCAGCACGCGCGTCATGCGCAAGTGCGGGTGTCCGGCAGGCGGCTCGATGCGGCCACCGTTTTCACTTTGCTGAAAACCCGCCACGTCGTGCACTTCGGCGCCGATCATGTGTCCCAGCCCGTGCGGGAAAAACGCACTGCTGATGCCGCACGCAACGGCGCTCTCCGCACTCATGCGGAAGAAGCCCTGCTCGCGCAGGACTTCAGCCAGAACGTGGTGCGCGTGCAGGTGCAGCTCCGGATAGCTTTGTCCGCCGCGAACCTTGGCGACAAAGCCTTGTTGCGCGGCATTGACCCGATCAATCAAGGCCTGGAACTCCCATGCGTCCGGCATGGCGTGCGTGCGCGTGATATCGCTGCCATAGCCAGCCACGCTTGCGCCGGCATCGATCAACAGCGAACGACTGCGCTCGGGCGGGGTCCGGTCAAACAGCTGGTAGTGCAGGGCGGCGCCGTGGGCGTTGATGCCCACGATGCTGGCGTAGGGCAGCTCGGCGTCAAGCTGGCGCGCGCTGGCCAGATACGCCATGTGCGTGTCGAACTCGCTGGCGCCTGCCCTGAACGCTTGTTCGGCCGCAAGATGCGCGCGCACGCCGATGCGGTTGGCTGCACGCATCAAGGCAAGTTCGTACGGCGTCTTGCAGCTGCGCTGCCAGTGCAGATCGTCGAGCGCGGCGGTGAGGTTTGCGTCTGCTGGGAAGCCCTGCGCGGCAGCATCGGCAACAATGATCGTGCGATTGCCCGCAGGCAGTTGTGTCAGGGCTTCGCCGGCGCTGCGCACGATGCTGATGTCGAACTGGTCTACCCAGTAGCCACTTGGCGCCTGCGCTACGACGTGCCAGTAATCATGCGGCTGGACGAAAATCAGCTTGGGTTTATCGCCCGGCGTATAAGCGACCCAGCTGCCCGGGGCGTCAAGCAAGGGCAGCCAATGGCGAAAATGTGGATTGACGACAAACGGATAGTCCTGATCGTCGAGAAACATCCGCGGCGGCGAGCCCGCGCCAATCAACAGGTGGTCGCAACCAGCGCGAGCCAGCACCTTGTCGGCGCGCTCGCGCAGCGTTTGCATGTGGTTGGGATAGAGTGCGGCAAATACCTCAGACATCATGCCTCCTTGGGTTGCAACGAGAATCGCGCGACCCGCGCGATCGGCCCGCAACGAGCGCGGTCTCGTCTGTCCTTCGTTCAACGGGAAAATGCTGCACACCAGCCCTTTGCTGGAGTCCGGCGTGTCACTCGGGGATCACGGTTTCGCCAGCCAGTGTTCGAGCTGCGCCGCGTCATCGCCATTGATGGCGACGATCCTGTACCCCGACCACACCTGGCCACTGGCCGCAGGCTCGTTCCACTGTTCCTGGATACCCAACTCGATTGCCGCCGTCGCGCCGGCAGCGGGCTGGCGGGCGAGCGGCAGCACCACGCTGATCTGGTACAGCGATTCGCTACGAGGTGTGTGCGGACCGATCAGCAGAATGCCGGTGCTGGACAAGTTTCCCAATTGCCCCATGGGTTGGCCGCTGATGACATTCGTCACGATGACAGCCGTGCTGGCGCGTTTGCGTTCGGCCCGGCGCTGATTGCCGGAGGAATCTCGCTGGTTCATGGTGACCTCGCGCTGACAGATGGCTGCGCTGCGGACTGACGCAGAACTCCGGTGAGGCTTCGCCACGCGCGATCAAGCAAACTTTCACGCAGCGGTTGAACTTCGTGCACGCGCCCGCTCGCAACCTCCTTGGCGAGCTGGGCCAGGGTCATGTCTTCGGTGCGCTGGCCGCGGCGGGTGACCAGCAGGCAGCGTCCGGACATGGGCGAATACCACGCCAGCTTGCGTCGCACCGCGCCTTCACCGGCGTTGTCAAAATCAAACCATGTGCCAAACGGGAGCTGCCGCAAGTGGCGCTCGGCAACTACTTCGAGCGGCTCAGCAGGCTCGCCTTTTGCGCCTGTGGCAGGCGCGTGCGGCGGCCGTTTCACTGGCGCCGGTGCCGGCTCCGGCCCGGGTGCCGCTGCTGGCGCTGCCGCAGACGGTTCGCTGTCTTGCGTGTCTCCCAGTCGCCGACGCTGCTTCAGGCGTAGTGCCAGACTTGTCGTGCTGAGCTGGTCGGAAGCCGAATCAGCAACTGGCGAGCCGAGCAGACGCTGCGCTACCTGCACAGCTTCCTCCTCGTGCATGCCAATTTGTTGCAGGCCGGCCTTCACATCTTCCTGCAACTGCTGAGGATCACCCACGGGCAGGCGGCCAAGTAGTTGATCGGTGATCACCAGTTGGTCGCCGAACGCAGTGCTGCCCTCGCCATGGCGCAGCAAAGTCAGCGCCAGCACGTCGGACCAGGCGCGTTCCAGCAGCGCCCGCAGCAGTCCACGGGGACGCGAGAGCGCAAACCGCTCGGCCATGATTTCTGCCGTGCGGCGGCGCGCTGCGTCCAGTCGATCCCGGCCCTGGGCGGCTTCGATATGGCGTCGTTCCGCAGCTTTGGCCTTGCGGCTGAGCAACGCAAGATGATGTTCGATATCGGCAAGCAATACCGTATACAAGGCGCTGCTGGGCGGCTCTTCGCTCGCTCGCGTCACCAGGTGTTCCAGCTTGCCCGCCAGCTGCCGGCTGGCCTCGTCGTCGCTGCCGTCCAGCCAATCATTGGCGGCGGCCGTGACCGTTTCCAGCAGGCGGCGGGCCGGGTGCTCGCGCTGTTCGAAGAACCCGCGATCGGCTACGGCCATGCGCAACACCGGAAGCTGCAGGTTGCTCAGCAATGCGTTGGCGCTGCCACTATTTTGCAGCTGTTTGCTCAGTTGCTCAAAGAGCATGGCCACCAGATCGACGGTGTCACCTTGTTCGCTGCTCAGCTGTGTAAGCGGCGCATCAGCGCTCTTGCCGACGTTCAGTTGAGTCAGCAATTCCTCTTGCAGCAGCGCTGCACTGCGCAGCTCGCGACCCGCTTGGTCCGTGACCTGACGCAGATGCTGCTGCAGTGCGCCGAGTGCGGTCTGCAATTCCTCGGTGCTGGCCGCCCGCTGAATCCCGCCATAAATGGGGCGGGTGCCCGCCGCTGCGCGGTGTTGAGCAAGCAAATTTCGCAGTGATTCGAGCACCTCGATGGGTGCGCTCGGCGCCGCTGCGCGGGAACCTTCCTCGGCACCAGCCGATAAAGATTCCGATGGCTGCGGCGATGGCCGGCCGGGCAGGTGACGCGGCAGCGAGATACTGCGCAGTTGCGGCAGGATACCGTCGTTGCGCAATTGCCCGTTGACGACATCGTAGAGTGGGGTGAGCGTTTGCATTACGTAGCGCTCGAACGCCTGCAGCAGCTGCACCTGCTGCTCAAGCACAAGCTCCAACGGCAGGCTCGCGGTGTGAAATGCCTGCGCCAGAGTGCGCGGGCCGATTGGCAGATCTTCACCTTCCAGCGGTGGCGCGCCGATGAGTACGGCGAGTCGATAGCCCAATTCGTGCAACACGTTGCCGTGACGGCCTTCGCCGCGACTGCCCAGCTGTTCCAGCGTGGTCGCCAACTCCTGTGCAGCGGGATCAAGCAGCTCCAGCGTGTGCCACGTGCTGCCTGCCTGTTTTGCCGCTGCGGCGTGATCGTCGATGTGTTCGAACTTCTGCGTCAGCAGGTCGAGGAAGCGCGCCTCAACTGCCAGGCGTTCGTGCAACACGCGCTCACGTACACCGAACAGGCGCTGCTGATCACCGAAGCCGTGCGAGCGATCGGCCAGCGCAAACAATTGTTTGTCGAATTGGCCCAGGCAGGTGCGCAGCGCCCCATGCACATGGTCGATGGACAACTTGAGCGACGCGTCCAGCAAGCCTTGCGCACGCGCAGGCCAGCGCTTGTTCAACTGGTGACCGATGGCGGCACCTGCTGCTGGCGAACGGTGCCAATCTTGTTCGACAGCCATGAGGCAGGCTCGCTCGATGCGGGAAGCCTGAGTTTATGCTGGATGAGCCGTCGGTGCCATCCATCGGCGTACATCTTCACGGCATGAAGCTGGTAATCACGTCGTTGAGAAAGCGCTGGCCGAGCTCGGTGGTATGCAAACGCGGCGAATCGTCGTGCAACCAGCCCCGACGGTAACCGTCAGCGAGTCCGGCGGCGATGCAAGAGGGATCCAGGCCGGTGCGCTGGGCAAACTCGGACGACGGCACGCCGTCAACCAGACGCAGCGCGTTGAGCATGTACTCGAACGGCAAGTCTTGCGCACTGACGACAGCGTCGCCGCCAATTCGGCTGCCGCTGTGGGCGCGTTCCATGTAGCTGCGTGGGCTGCGGTCTTTCCAGCGTCGGCGAATCTGAGCGTTGGTGACATCGCTTATCTTGCTGTGCGCGCCCGCACCAATGCCCAGATAATCGCCGAACTGCCAATAATTGAGGTTGTGTACACAGCGCTGGCCGGCCTTGGCGTAGGCGGAAATTTCGTACTGCGCATAGCCGGCGCCGCCGAGCTGCGCCTGACAGGCCTCCTGCATTTCCCAGGCGTGGTCGTCATCGGGCAGCGGCGGGGGGTTGGCCGCGAACACCGTGTTCGGCTCCAGCGTCAGCTGATAGTGCGAGATGTGCGTGGGTGCGAGCGCCAGCGCGCGCCGCACATCGTCCAGAGCGCCGTCCAGCGTTTGTCTGGGCAGCGCGTACATAAGGTCGAGGTTGATGTTCGTGTACCCGGCATCCTGCGCCAGCTTCACTGCCCTCTCAGCTTCAGCCGCGCTGTGGATGCGACCGAGCCGGCGCAGTTTGTCGTCGTCAAAACTCTGCACGCCAAACGAAATGCGATTAACGCCGGCCGCAAGATAGCCGTCAAAGCGGCCATGCTCGACGGTGCCCGGATTGGTTTCCAGGGTGATTTCTGCGGCTGGGGCAACCGGCAGTCGCGCACGCACGCCATCCAGCAGCCGGTCGATCAGCTCCGGCGCAAACAGGCTTGGCGTGCCGCCACCGAAGAAGATGCTGATGATTGGCCGCGACTCGAGCGCTTGCTCAAATTCCGCGCGGTCACCATCCAGATCCGCCAGCAGGTCATCGACGTATTCCGCGAAGCGCGGCGGCGTGTTGCCCAATCCGTGCGAATTGAAGTCGCAGTACGGGCACTTTTTCACGCACCACGGCATGTGAATGTAGAGCGACAGCGGCGGAGCGATGAGCAGCTTGGTTTTGCTGGCCTGGCTCGGTGCGGCTGACTGCAGCATCAGCGCAGCGTGACCGGATTAGCGTCCCGATAATTTTCGGCGTTGAGGCGCGCGCGCAACTGCGCCAGTGCCTGGCCCCGATGGCTGAGCTGGTTTTTCAGCGCGGGCTCAAGCTCGGCGGAACTGAGGCTTTGCCCATCAGGCAAAAACAGCGGGTCATAACCAAACCCCTTGACGCCGCGCGCTGCGCGCAGCACCTGACCGTGCCAGCGACCTTCGACGATGAGTGGCGTGGGATCATCGGCATGGCGCAACACCACCAGCACGCAAATGAAGAAGGCGGCGCGCTGCGCATCCGGCACGTCGGCCAGCTCGTGCAGCAGTCTCGCGTTGTTGCCGGCGTTGTCCCCGTGCGTGCCGGCATAGCGCGCCGAGTGCAGGCCGGGTGCGCCGCCGAGCGCGCCGACACACAAGCCGGAGTCATCGGCCAACGCCGGAAGACCGCTGGCGAGCGCGGCGTGGCGCGCCTTGAGCAACGCGTTTTCGACGAACGTGCGGCCGGTCTCCTCAGCGTCGCTGATGCCCAAGCTGGTTTGGGTAACAATTTCCAGCCCACTGGCAGCGAGCAGTGCGTTGAACTCTGCGAGCTTGCCCGGATTGCTGCTGGCCAAAACGATGCGCTGCATGGCGTCAATCGGTGCCATGTGCACGCGTCCGCACGGCGGGCACCGGGCGCCGGCGCCGGATCTGCACGGAGCTGCACGCCAAGCGCCACTTGGCGCCCGCTGCATTTGCTGATGCGCGCTTCATGCTGCCAGGGCGGCGCGCTGCACGGCCACCAGCTCACCAATGCCTTTTTCCGCCAGCGCGAGCAAAGCATCCAGTTCGCCGCGTCGAAACGCGTGGCCTTCGGCGGTGCCCTGGATCTCGATGAAGCCGCCGCCGTCGTTCATCACCACGTTCATGTCCGTATCGCAGCTGGAGTCTTCGGCGTAGTCCAGGTCCAGCACCGGTTCGCCACGATAAATGCCGACCGAAATCGCCGCGACTGCGCCGATGATGGGATTGCGTTTGAGGTTTTCGCGTTGCATGAGCAGCGTGACGGCATCTACCAGGGCAACGTAGGCGCCAGTGATCGCGGCCGTTCGGGTGCCGCCATCGGCCTGCAGCACGTCGCAGTCAAGGGTGATCACACGCTCGCCAAGTGCCTGTCGATTGACGCACGCGCGCAAGCTGCGGCCGATCAGGCGCTGGATCTCCATTGTGCGACCGCCCTGTCCGCCGCGCGCCGCTTCACGCGCCATGCGGGTGTTCGTCGAGCGCGGCAGCATGCCGTATTCGGCGGTGATCCAGCCTTCACCCTTGCCGCGTAACCAAGCTGGCGTGCGCTCTTCAATGCTGGCGGTGCACAGCACGCGCGTGTCACCAAAGCTTGCCAGCACGGAGCCTTCGGCGTGGCGGGTGTAGTGGCGTTCGAGGGTCACCGCGCGCAGCTGATCGCTGGCACGGCCACTGGGGCGGGCGTTGGAGTTCATGAAATGGCCGGATTGCGCAGCGTGAGAGCGGAGAGTTTACCATTGCGCTCTTTCCCGCTGTCAGGACCACGCTCGATGATCTTCAGCATGACCGCCTATGCCAGCGCCGAAACCGTCGGCCCGACGGGCACGTTGAGCTGCGAATTGCGCTCGGTCAATCATCGTTATCTGGAAATAAGCCCACGCCTGCCCGAGGAATTGCGCGCGTGCGAAGCGCTGCTGCGCGAACGCATTGAGGGCGTTCTGGCGCGTGGGAAAGTCGACGTGACCATACGTCGCGTTGGCTACCGCAGCGATGCTTTGCAAGTGGACGACAGCTTGCTGCTGCGCCTTGCCGAGCTCAACGCGAAGCTGGCACCGCGTTTCCCCGCATTGCGCGTGGAGCTTACCGAACTGCTGCGCTTTCCTGGCGTGCTGCAACAGGCGGAAATAGATCCACAAGATCAGAAAGCGGCCCTGCTTGACGTGGTCGACCGCGCGCTCGCTGCGCTGGCGGACACTCGTTCACGCGAGGGCGAAAAGTTGGCTGGCATCCTTCGGGAAAAACTCGACAGCATTGAACATGTAGTAACCGATGTGCGCGCCTGGGTGCCGCAGATTCGCGCTGCGCTGCGTACCAAACTTGAAGCCAGGCTGGCGGAGCTGGCGCAAGGCGCGGATCCGGCACGGCTGGAACAGGAGCTGTTGCTGCAGGTCACGCGCGCCGACGTTGAAGAAGAACTCGATCGCCTGAGCGCACACATCAGCGAGACCCGTCGGGTGCTGTCGCTGCGCGAGCCGGTCGGCCGCCGCCTGGATTTTCTGATGCAGGAGTTCAATCGGGAGGCGAACACCTTGGGCTCCAAATCGGTCGACACCCGCAGCACGAAGGCCGCGATCGAGCTCAAGGTGTTGATCGAACAGATGCGCGAACAGGTGCAAAACATCGAGTGAGTACGTCTGCGCCATCGTTTGCACGCGCGGCGGGCACCTTGTTTGTCGTGGCCGCGCCGTCCGGGGCTGGCAAGTCCAGCCTGGTTGCGGCACTGCTCGTGCGCGAACCGAGCGTGGCATTGTCCGTTTCATACACCACGCGTCCACCGCGCGGACATGAAGTGCACGGCCAGCATTACTACTTTGTGCAACGCGCCGAGTTTGAGCGCGGTATCGCCAACGGGATCTTTCTTGAACACGCTGAAGTGCACGGCAACTTGTACGGCACTTCGCGGGCCAGCGTGCAGGGATTGCTGGCGCAGGGTCGCGACGTGCTGCTAGAAATCGATTGGCAGGGTGCCGAGCAGATTCGGCGCAGTCAGAGCGATTGCGTCAGTGTGTTCATCCTGCCGCCATCGCGCGCAGAGCTTGAACGCCGCCTTCGTGGTCGGGCGTCGGACAGCGAAGAAGTGATCGAGCGACGCCTGCACAACTCGCGTGGAGAGATTGCGCACGCGTGCGAGTTCGACTACATACTGATCAACGACGTGTTTGCTACCGCGCTGGATGACCTGCAGGCGATCGTGCGTGCGGTGCGCCAACGCAGCTCGGTGCAGTGGCAGCGGCACGAAGCGTTGATTACCGAACTGCTGGCCGCTGACGCATGAATGCATGCGCGCGTGAATTGCCAGCGCGTGGCCTTGCGCGCGCGCTTGGGCTACCTTGCACTCAATCTTCTTGCTGCCCGAGCCAATGACTGAGCCTGTTTCCCCATCGCCGGACGCTACCCTTGTGCGCATTCGCGGGCTGACCACGGTGCTGGGCGGGCGAGCCGTGTTTGACAGCCTGGACATGGACATCCCGCGCGGTCGCATCACGGCGATCATGGGCGCCAGCGGCACCGGCAAGACCACGCTGCTCAAACACATCACCGGACACATGCGGGCCGACGCCGGACAGATTCTGCTTGATGGCAACAACGTAGCCGCGCTTCCCCGCGAGCAGTTGTACAAGGTGCGCGAGGGCATTGGTTACCTGTTTCAAAACTCCGCACTGTTGACCGACTACGACGTGTTCGAGAACGTGGCGTTTCCCCTGCGCAGACACACGCGCTTGCCGGAAGTCCTGATCCGCAATGTCGTGTTGATGAAGTTGCAGGCGGTAGGCCTGCGCGGCGCGGCCCGACTGATGCCCAGCGAGCTGTCTGGCGGCATGGCCCGGCGCGTGGCGCTGGCGCGTGCCATCGTCTTTGACCCCATGCTGATTCTTTATGACGAGCCGTTTGTCGGCCTGGACCCGGTCGCGCTGAATCAGATTCTCCTGCTCATCGCCACGCTCAATCGCACGCTTGGCATCACCAGCGTACTGGTAGCCCACGAGTTGTCGGCTGTGCGTGAGATCGCCGATCATGTGCAATTGCTGGCCAACGGCAAGGTCGTGGCGCAAGGCGATCCAAAAACGATCGCCGATGATGGCTCGCCCTGGACCCGGCAATTTTTTGGTGGCGAAGCCGATGGTCCTGTGCCGTTCCAGTATCCCGCGGCAAATTTCGCGACCGAACTGGGTTTTGCCGGAGCCGCGGCGTGAACGCGCAGCGGTTTGGCAGCGGCAATGCCGTGGTGCAGACCCTGGCGCAAATCGGTGCATGCGGGTTGTTCCTGCTGACCCTGCTGGCGGCGGTGCCGCGCAGCATGCGATATTTCCGCGAGACATCACGCCAATTGTGGTTTGTCGGCGCGATGAGCCTGACCATCATCATGGTCTGCGGGTTGTTTGTCGGCATGGTATTGATGCTGCAGCTGTACCACGTGCTGTCGATTTTTGGCGGAACTTCCGCCAGTGGCATGGTCGTGGCGCTGGCGGTTTACCGCGAGCTCGGCCCGGTGGTCACGGCGCTGTTGTTTGCCGGGCGCGCGGGTACATCGATCACCGCCGAGATCGGGCTGATGCGAGCCACCGACCAGATCGCCGCGATGGAAATGATGGCGGTCGATCCCATCGCCTACGTTGCAACACCGCGCTTTCTGGCGGGGATGGTGGCGATGCCGCTGCTGTGCTGCGTATTTTGTGCCATGGCTGTGTTTGGCGGGCATCTGGTTGGCGTCAGCTGGCTCGGTATCGACAACGGCACGTTCTGGTCCAACATGACCGCGCAGGTCGACTTGCGCACCGACATCATCAACGGCGTGCTGCTGAAGAGCCTTGGATTTGGCGCGGTGGTCACATTGATCGCGGTGTATCAGGGATTTGCCACCGCTCCAACCAGCGAGGGTGTGGCGCGCGCCACTACACGCACGGTGGTTGCTTCGTCCATCGCCATTCTGGCGCTGGATTTCGTGCTCACGGCGTTCCTGATGTGACGTGCCCGCCCTGCCTGCAAACACGTTGTCATGACTGTTTCACTGACCAACCGACTACTTTGAGGATCGTGCCGTGAGCCAACCCCGCAGTTCTTACGCCATTGGCACTGGCCTGTTCATCGTGCTCGGTTTTGCCGCGCTGGCCTATCTGGCGACGCAAACCACTTCGGTGGCAAATGTGCATCAGGGCGCCAGCTTCACGTTGGACGCCAAGTTCGCCAATATCGGCCAGCTCAAGGAGCGCGCGCCGGTCAAGATTGCCGGCGTACGCGTGGGCCAGGTGCAATCGATTGCACTGCTGCCCGGACAGGAAGTGGCCGATGTCACGCTGTCCATCGATCAGCGCTACGACAAGATTCCGCGGGATTCGGTTGCGACCATTTTCACCAGCGGATTACTCGGCGATCAGTACGTTGGCATTCAATACGGGTCGGCCAAGCAGATGCTGGCCGCCGGCGGAACGTTGGTGTTCACCAAACCGGCGCAGCAGCTGGAGGAGATGCTTGGCAAGTTCTTCGGCGCTGGTGGCGTGGCCGACAGTGTCGGAGGTACTTACACGGTCACGGCGCGTTTTACCAACGTCGGTACGCTTTCTGCGGGTGCGCCGGTGAAGATGGCCGGGGTTCCCATTGGCAGCGTGCAGTCAGTTGTTGCCGATCCGCTGAAGCTGGATGCCAAGGTGATGCTGTCGATCGACAAACGCTACAACCAGATTCCGGACGATTCCGCTGCAGCGGTGTTCACCAGCGGTTTGATCGGGACTCAGTATGTTGCGATCCAGCCAGGTGGTTCGCCGGATGCGCTCAAGCAGGGTGACGAGATGATCCTCACTCAGTCTGCAATGCAACTGGAAGATCTGATTGGCAAGTTCCTGGTCAACGGTTCGTCGGCTGACAAGGATGCTGGCAGCACGCCCGCTTCCGCTGCATCGGCCGGTAAACGCTGAGCCAACCCTTCACTTTTCAGGAGTTTCCATGTTTCGCCAACTGGTTATAGCTGCCACCGTTGCATTTGCCACACTCATGAGCAGCGCGCTGTCGGCGCAGAGTGCGCCTTCTCCGGCCGCAAGCGCGAGCTCGACTTCGACCGCGGATCAAACTCCCGTGCAGGTCGTGCAGATCATCGTCGAGCATCTTGCCAATGCGCTCGACGGCCATCGCGAGGAGTTGAAACACGATCAGGAAAAGCTGATCAGTGTCATCGACGGTATTTTCCTGCCGCACTTTGATATTGATTACGCGTCCATCCTGGTGCTTGGCCAGCACGCGCGCGAGACTCCGCCGGCCGAGCGCGAGCGTTTTGCCAAGGCGTTTTACAACTCCATCACGCACCGCTACGCCGAGGGTCTGCTGAACTACACGCGCGGCAGCGTCAAGGTGTTGCCATTCAATGGCGATCTCAACGACAAGCGCACTGTGGTGCGCACGCAAGTGGTACTTGATGACGGCAAACTGGTGTCCGTCGACTATGCGTTTCGCAAGAGCCGCAATGGCGACTGGAAGGCCTACGACGTGATCATCGAGGGGATTTCCTACATCACCAACTATCGCAATCAGGTCGATGCGGAGATTCGCAAGGTGGGTATCGAGAAGTTGATCAGCAACCTTGAGACGCAGGGCGCGAAGGCGCTCACGGTCATGGACGCGGACGGCAAGCCGGTCAAGTGAGCGTCGCATCCATACCAGCGCCTTTGCAGATTGTGGCCGACACGCCCGATACGCTTGCGTTGCATGGCACCCTGAGTTTCGCCACCGCAACGCACGCACACCAGGCACTGCAGGGCGCCTTGGCCACCGCTGCGGTCAAGGTGCTGGACTTGTCCGGCGTGACCCACGGCGACAGTGCCGGCTTGTCCTGCCTGCTGGCCGTCATGGCTGATGCTTCGATGCAGGGGCGACCGGTGCGGCTGGCGCACCTGCCTGCAGACATGCAAACGCTGGCCCGGGTGTGCGGTGTTGATCGCTTGCTTGGTTGAGTGCATGGGCGCTGCATGGCGCACCAGTGCGTAAACGAAAAAGGAGCCGGGCGGCTCCTTTTTTCACTGCGACCAAGGGATCACGGCTGCTTTTTGGTCTGCCCTGGATGCTTCGACTCCCACTGATGCTGTTGATCGAGCAGCTCCTCCGGATCGAAGCCCTCCTCGTTCAAGCCCTGCATCTGCTGAATGATGGCGGCCGGTGGACTGCCATCGTAGATTTGATACAGGCGCCGTTGCCTATACGCATCACGAATGAAGACGTACGGGTCGTATGCCGACTGCAGGTAGCTCTCCGCATCGATCGCACGTGCGCGCATGGTGATCAGGTACAACGCTTGCGGCACGTACTGCAAGCCACGGTAAGAGTGATGCCTGGCATAGATGCTCAACGGGTCGAAGAAATAGCCGTCCACCGGCAGGCGCCAGACGTCGCGAACGGTGTTCGGACCGAGCAGGGGCAGCACCAGGTAGTCGCCTTCGGGCACGCCCCAGCGCGCCAGGGTTATGCCGAAGTCGCTGTCTTCAAGCGGCAGCCCGAGCTGGCTCGCCGGGTCAAAAAAGCCACCAACGCCAAGCGTTAGGTTGATCAGAAACCGCCCGGTGTTTTTCGCTGCGTGCTGCGGGCGACCCTGCAACAGATCATTGGCAACGGTCACCGGCATGCGAATGTTGGTGAAAAAGTCGCTGACCGAACGGCGTACGGCAGCGTTGGTCACCCGGCGGTAGCCCAATGCCACCGGGCGTATCACGACCTTGTCCACGCTGTCGTTGAACTGGTACGCCACGCGGTTGTACTTCTCCAGCGGATCGTCAGTGCGCGGCTGGGCAATCGTGCAACCGGTCAGCAGCAGCACTGCGGCCATGGTCGACCAACGACGCAGTGCTGGAAAACGTAGCGACATGGACATGGTTTGGCAGATTCGGGAAGGGATCGAGCGCATGAATGGATTCGTGTGGTGTGATGAGTAAACGCGCTGCACGGTTCCGTCCCCATGGGTCAAGCCGGTTATCATACGCGAGCGCGCATTGCCAGCAAAGCACCTGCGCTTTACACTCGCTCATCGTATAAGTGATTATTGTCTGAGGATTTTGGCATGGCTCGCATTACCGTGGAAGATTGCCTTGAAGTGGTCAACAACCGCTTCGAACTGGTGCTGATGGCGACCAAGCGCGCGCGCCAACTGGAGAAGGGTGCCGAGCCGGCAGTCAACCCCGGACACGACAAGCCGACCGTGATCGCGCTGCGTGAGATCGCCGAGCGGCGTATTGACCAGACCATGATTGACCAGATCGACAAGGCCGAGCGCGAGCGCGCCGAGCGTGAAGCGCTGGAGTGGGCCGCAGCCGAGGTTGATGATGACCTGTCCAAGGGCGGCGACGACTGATGCTCGGCGGCGCCTGTAGCCAGCGCGGCCATCGCGCCAGCGGCTTCGGCGCCCGGCCCCCAGTGCGCGCACCGGGCGCCGGCTGCATGGCCATGCTCGCCCAGCGCAACCACGCTACGCTTGATATCGTTCGCGGCAGCTGTTGCCGGTACCGCAAGGCGCGGATTTGACCAGGCACCGACCCCATGCCCGCGGCCGCTCATCCCGCTCCAGCTGATCTTTCCACGCTACCGCCGTACGCGCTTGCGCTGAGGGAAAGCGTCGCGTACATGCCGGCAGAGCAAGTCGAATTGGTCATGCACGCCTATGCCGTGGGCGCCACTGCGCACGCGGGCCAGGAGCGCAAGAGCGGCGAAGCTTACATTACGCATCCAGTGGCCGTGGCGCGCGTCCTGGCCGAGCTTGGCATGGACGCGGAAACCATTATCGCCGCGCTTCTGCACGACACGCTGGAAGATACCGCGCTTACCCGTCAGGCGCTTGCCGACGAGTTTGGCGAAGTCGTCGCCGAACTCGTGGACGGCGTCACCAAGCTCGACAAAATGCGCTTCGGCACCCGCCAGGAAGCCGATGCGGAGAGTTTTCGCAAGATGCTGCTGGCCATGGCGCGCGATATTCGCGTCATCCTCATCAAGCTGGCCGACCGCCTGCACAACATGCGCACGCTTGGCTCCAAGGATTTGCCGGCGCGTCGGCGCATTGCGCGCGAAACGCTGGAAATCTTTGCGCCGATCGCCCAGCGCCTGGGGATGAACAAGTTCAAGGGCGAATTGCAGGATCTGGGTTTCCGCGCGCTGTACCCGGATCGCTACCGGGTGATCAGTGAACGTATCCGTGCCGCCATCGGCAACCGGCGCGAGGCGGTGGCAAAAATCGAGGCAGCGCTGGCTGAGCAACTGGACGTCAATCGCCTGCAGTCGCGGGTCGTGGGCCGAATAAAGTCCGCATGGAGCATCTATTCAAAGATGCGCAACGAGCACAAGAGTTTTGCGCAACTCATGGACGTGTACGGGTTTCGCGTCGTCGTCGACAGCGCGGTAAGTTGTTACGTTGGGCTCGGCGTGGTGCACGGTTTGTACAAGCCGGTGGATCGGCGTTTCAAGGATTTCATCGCCATTCCCAAGGCCAACGGCTACCAGTCGCTGCACACGGTGGTGCTCGGGCCCTTTGGTGCCCCGATCGAAGTGCAGATTCGCACCGCGGAAATGAACTCCGTAGCCGAGAGTGGTATCGCGGCGCATTGGGCCTACAAGACTGACAGCGGCCCGGCGAATAGTGCGCAGGCCCGGGCGCGTGAGTGGCTGTCGTCACTGGTGGACAGCCAGGTCAACACCACCTCGTCTGCGGAGTTCATCGAAAACGTCAAGATCGACCTGTTTCCCGATGAGGTCTACGTATTCACGCCGCACGGGGACATCCTTTCCCTGCCGCGCAATGCGACGGTGCTGGATTTCGCCTATGCCGTGCACACGGATGTCGGTGACCATGCGGTAGCGGCGCGCGTGGACAAGAAGCTGTTGCCATTGCGCGCACGGCTGGAATCCGGACAACTGGTGGAAATCATCACCGCGCCATCAGCCGCGCCCAATCCGGCATGGCTCGAAGCGGTAGTGACTGGCAAGGCGCGCACGGCCATTCGCCAGCATCTGAAACACCTGCAGCATGAAGACGCGGTGGATTTCGGGCATCGCATGCTGGATCGGGCGCTGGATGCGCGCGGCTACAGCCTGGACGGTATCTCGCCAGCCGTTTTGGACCGGTTTCTGGCCAGCGTCAAGTTCCGTCGTCTGGAAGAATTGCTTGCCGACATTGCATTGGGCAATCGCATGCCGGACCGGGTGGCCGCACAGTTGCTGCGTTCCCGTGGCAGGCAGCCCGGCGACGTTCCGCAGGCCCCCCACGCGGACGAGAACATTCGCATCACCGGCGCCGAGCGTGGTTTTTTGAGCTTCGCCAACTGTTGCCACCCGCTGCCGGGCGACAGCATCGTGGGCTATCTTTCCCCGGGCAAGGGCGTCGTGGTGCACCGTCAGGAATGTCCCAACGTGGTTGAACTGCGCAAGGCGTCCGAGCGCCATGTGGGCATTGAGTGGGCGCGCGAGGTGCACGGCGACTATCGCGCCGAGTTGCGCATCGAGGTGGCCAATCACGCTGGCGTGCTGGCAACGGTGGCCGCCGCCATAGCAGCTGCGGACTCCAACATCGAGAACGTCGAGTACGTCGAGCGCGACGCGACCGCAGCAACGCTGCTGTTCGCCATGGAAGTGAAAAGCCGCAAGCATCTGGCCGACGTGATCCGGCGCGTACGACGGACGGGTGTCGTGAGCGGCGCCTATCGCTATCCGTTGTGAGCACGGGCGCAACGGCCGCTTCCCCCAGCCTGGAAACTGGTGCATCCGCGGCACCGAAACCCGGTATCAGCGACGCCGGGTTATCATCATCGGTTGGCGCTGCATCCATTGGCGCTGCGCCGTTTGCTTTCATCCCCTCAAGGAAATCCCATGGCCCTCGACATCATTGACACGCCCGCTGCCCCGGCCGCAATTGGCCCGTATTCGCAAGCTGTGCGCGCCGGCAAGACGGTATATTTTTCCGGACAGACGCCGCTCGACCCGGCTACCGCCGCCCTGGTCGAAGGCGACATCAAGGTGCAGACGCGACGGGTTTTCGACAATCTGTCGGCAGTTGCCAAGGCTGCAGGCGGATCGCTGGCGGAGGTGGTGCGCGTTGGCATCTACGTTACCGATCTGGCGAATTTTGCGGCGGTCAACGCGGTGATGGCCGAGTACTTCCAGCAGCCGTATCCCGCCCGTTCAACTATCCAGGTGGCCGCCTTGCCGAAAGCCGCGCAGGTCGAAATCGATATGGTGATGGTGCTCGGCTGAATTTACCGCGCGGCTTGCGCTTTCGCGCATTGATGGCGTCCCCGCTTCGTTGCAGCGGCGCGCTCGGTTACGCTTGCGATCATGACTGCGCGTGCCATTCATTCCGTTGCTGTGGCTGTTGACCGGCCGGGCCTGGCGTCAGTAGGAACGCTGGTCGGCGTTGGCCCCGCATTGGTGGCCACGCTCGGCAGACTGGGGTTGCAACGGGTCCAGGATCTCTGGTTTCACCTGCCGCTGCGCTATGAGGACAAGACGCGCATTACGCCGCTGGCCGACCTTCGGGTTGGCGATCGGGCACAGGTGGTGGGCGTCGTCGAGGCCGTCGAGCGCGGCTTTCGTTATCGTCCGCAGCTGAAAGTTGCGTTGGGGGCTGACGGCCATAGCCTGGTATTGCGCTTTTTCCATTTCAATCGTGCCCAGGCCGAGCAGCTGCGACCGGGTGTGCGTGTGCTGTGCTTTGGTGACGTCCGCCTGGGTGCGCAGGGTCTGGAAATGGTGCATCCGCAATACCAGCGCGTAGACGCTGACGTGGTGCTGGAGGTTGATGCGGCGCTCACCCCGGTCTACCCGACAACTGAAGGTCTCGGTCAGAAGCGTCTTGCTGGCGTGGTCGTGAAGGCGCTGGCGCTGCTGCCAGCGGCGGCCCAGCTGGAGTTGATCCCCTTGCCGCTGTGTGCAGAACTCGGGCTGACATCGCTGCGTGACGCTCTCTTGTATGTGCATCGGCCGCCTCCGGACGCGTGTGTGGATCAGCTCATGCTCGGCTGCCACCCGGCGCAGCAGCGACTCGCGTTCGAGGAACTGCTGACCCGGCACTTGAGTCTTCGCCGCATGCGCGAGGCAGTGCGCCGGCGCTTGGCGCCGCCGCTTGGCGGCGACGGCAGGTTGCGGCACGAACTGCTTGCGCATCTGGCCTTCCATTTGACCAGTGCGCAGCAACGCGTGAGTACGGAAGTCGCGCGCGATCTCGCGCAGCAGCACCCCATGCTGCGCCTGGTGCAGGGTGATGTAGGGTCAGGCAAGACCGTTGTGGCAGCACTGGCGGCGTTGGCGGCGGTGGAGTCCGGTTATCAAGTGGCGCTGATGGCGCCTACCGAGCTGCTGGCCGAGCAGCATCTGCGCAGCTTCCGCCTATGGTTGCAGCCGCTGGGTATCGAGGTGGAGTGGCTTGCGGGGAAACAAAAAGGCAAGGCGCGCGAACACGCGCTGCAGCGCGTTGCCGCTGGCGCGTCCATGGTGATCGGCACGAACGCGCTGATGCAGGAAGGCGTAAGTTTTGCGCGACTGGGCCTGGTCATAGTCGACGAGCAGCACCGCTTTGGCGTGCAGCAGCGCCTGGCCCTGCGCGACAAGGGCGAAGCAGGCGCGCAGGTGCCGCATCAGCTTGTGCTTACCGCCACGCCCATTCCCCGTACACTGGCCATGAGCGCGTACGCTGATCTGGACGTGTCTTCCATAGATGAATTGCCGCCCGGTCGTACCCCGGTGCAAACCATCGCAGTTTCCAATGCGCGCCGCCTCGAAGTAGTGGAACGCATTCGCGCCGCATGTGTCGCCGCGCGGCAGGCGTACTGGGTATGCACGCTGATTGAAGAGTCCGAGCAGCTTCGCGCGCAAGCTGCCGAAGTGGCGCACGCTGAGTTGACGGTGGCTTTAGGTGGCTTTCGTGTCGGGCTGATCCATGGCCGCATGAAGGCAAACGAGAAGCAGTTGGTGATGGACGCGTTCAAGGCTGGCGAGATCGCCGTGCTGGTGGCTACGACAGTCATCGAGGTAGGAGTGGATGTGCCCAACGCCAGCTTGATGGTGATTGAAAACAGCGAACGGCTGGGCTTGGCACAGCTGCATCAGTTGCGTGGCCGCGTGGGCCGTGGTGCGGTCGCCTCCAACTGCGTGCTGCTGTATCAGCCGCCGCTTGGGCAGCTCGCCCGCGAGCGTCTGCAGGTCATGCGTGACACCACTGACGGCTTTCGCATTGCCGAGAAAGACTTGCAATTGCGCGGCCCCGGCGAAGTGCTGGGTACGCGGCAGACCGGACAGCTGGCTTTGCGCATCGCTGACATTGCACGTGATGCCCACCTCTTGCCAGCGGTACAGCACGTTGGCGAACGCATGCTGGCGGACTATCCGGAACACACCACGCAGTTGATCGAACGCTGGCTTGGCGGGGCAGTGCGCTACGTGAACGCGTAAGCACGGCGGGTGGCAAAACAGCAATCGGAGTCGGCGCCACGCTGGCACATTCAAGGTTCCCCGTTAAGCTGGCAGCTCACTCTGCACGTGCCTCACTCCATGACCAGACCGCAGCTGCTGATTGATACCGATCCAGGCGTCGACGACGCGTTGGCCATCCTCATGGCGCACGCCGACGCCGACATTGCCGGGCTGAGCATCGCCGCTGGCAACGTTGGTTTGTCGCATACGCTGCGCAACGCCCGCGTTCTGGTTGACCTTTCGGGATCCCGGATACCGATTTTTCCCGGCTGCGCGACGCCGCTGGTGCGCGCCCAGCATGAGGATGCTGCGTTCGTGCATGGACGCGACGGATTCGGTGATATTGGCTTTGACGAACCTTGCGCAATTGTCGGTGATGAGCCGGCAGCCTTGGCGCTGCTGCGCCTGACTCACGAGCGGCCCGGAGAGCTGACCGTGGTCGCGCTTGCGCCGCTGACAAACCTGGCATTGGCGGTGCGCCTGGATCCCGACTTGCCGCAGCGTATTGCGCGGCTGGTGATCATGGGCGGCGCGGTAACCGCGCATGGCAATACCGGTCACGTGCCCGCCGAGTTCAATATCGGCTTTGATCCGGAGGCCGCGCATATCGTCTTCTCCGCCTTCGCGCAATTTGACCTGGTCGATTGGGAAGCATCCTTGCGGCATGCTTTTGACACGGCTGCGTTTGATGAGTGGTTGCGGACCGGTGACCAACGCGCGCGCTTTTACGCGCAGATTGCTGGCACATCACGCGCGTACAACCTGCGCCACGAAAGATACGGCGTGATTGCCGCAGACGCGCTGGCAATGGCGGTTGCCCTCGATCCGTCAATCGTTGTGCGCAGCGAGCAGCGCGCGGTGGCAGTGGAACTGGATGGAAGCCTGACGCGCGGCGCTACTGTGGTGGACTGGGCCAATCGACTGGGTCGTCCGGCGCAAGCCAATATCGTGCTGGAGATCGACCAGCTGCGCTTTGCGCAGATGGTGCAGCGCGCACTGGGCGTGCCGAACTGAGCGGGGCGGCGGAGCGCGCCGATGCTTCGGCCTGCCGTGCGCGAGCCTTGCCGTTTGGTTTTGGCGCAGCCCGCAACTTGCAGGCACTGCCGGTTCGCCGTTACAATGCCGCTCTTTTCACCGCCGCTTTAGAGCAAGCCATGAAGCCTGATATTCATCCCAGTTACAAACCGGTGGTGTTCCAGGACCTGTCGTCCGACTTTTCGTTCCTGACCAAGTCGACCATGTCCAGCCAGGAAACCGTCAAGTGGGAGGACGGCCAGCAATACCCACTGATCAAGGTGGATATTTCCAGCCATTCGCACCCGTTCTACACCGGCAAGCAAAAAACGCTGGACGTTGGTGGGCGCGTGGACAAGTTCCGCCGCCGATACGCCGGCTCGGTCAAGGACGTCGACTCCGCCAAGGAGTAAGCGTGCACGCGTGCGGGCGAAGTGTCGCTCGCACCTGCCAGACCAGACACGTGGCTGACGCAAGTCAGCCGCGTGTTTTTTCGTGTGTGATTGGCGCGCGGGTCGCCCGGCGCGGCTTTGACCTTGTGCGATAATGCCCGGTGAAAGGCGCGTCTCGCGCCCAATGTGCCGCCTGCTTGCCTCATCCTGACGCTCACGCCTTGACGGCTGCCGCGTGACAGGATTGATGGCGAAGTCTTACCTGCGAGGAGTTGTTACGTGTCCGAACCCAAGATCGTCAAGCTGGTGGATGAATCGAACCAGTCCAGTGTCGAATTGCCGCTGGTCAGCGGCACGCTGGGACCCTCGTGCATTGATATAAGCACGCTGTACAAGAGCACGGGGCATTTCACGTTTGATCCGGGGTTTGCCAGCACCGCGAGCACCAAGAGTGCAATCACGTTCATCGATGGCGACCAGGGCGTGCTGTTGTATCGCGGCTATCCCATTGAGCAATTGGCCGCCGATTCCACCTTTCTCGAAGTGGCCTATCTGCTGTTGCATGGCGAGTTGCCCCAAGCGGCAGAATTCGCGGTGTTCGAGAATGAGGTTTCGCATCACACGATGATGCATGAGTCGCTGAAAAACTTCTTCCAGGGTTTTCACCATGACGCGCATCCGATGGCCATGCTGGCCGCGTCGGTGGCGTCGCTGTCGGCGTTTTACCACGACGATCTGAGCGTCGACGATCCGGCTGATCGCAAACTCGCGGCGATTCGTCTGATCGCCAAGATGCCAACGATTGCCGCGGCGTGTTACCGCTATTCGATTGGCTGGCCGTTGCGTTATCCGCGCAACAATCTGGCTTACGTCGATCGCTTCCTGCACGTGATGTTCGAGGTGCCAAGCGAGCCGCTCGAGTTGAATCCGGTTGCGGCCAAGGCGCTGGATCTGCTGTTTATCCTGCATGCTGATCACGAGCAAAACGCATCCACATCCACCGTGCGCCTGGTCGGCTCAACCGGCGCGAACCCGTATGCATCGATCGCCGCGGGCATCACCGCGCTGTGGGGACCGGCGCACGGTGGTGCGAACGAAGCGGTGCTAAAGCAGTTGAAGGAAATCGGCACGCCAAACAACGTCAAGTCCGCGGTTCTACGCGCGAAGGACAAGAACGACAGCTTCCGTCTGATGGGCTTTGGCCACCGCGTCTACAAGAATTTCGATCCGCGGGCGCAGATCATCCGCAAGATGTGCCATGCCGTACTGGATGAGCTGGGGGTCCACGATCCACTGCTTGAGGTGGCGCTGAAACTGGAAGAGGCCGCGCTGAAAGACGACTACTTCATCAGTCACAAGCTGTACCCGAACGTCGATTTCTATTCGGGTCTGATCTACAAGGCGCTGGGCATTCCGACCGAAATGTTTACCGTCATGTTTGCCATTGCGCGAACCGCAGGCTGGATCGCGAACTGGATCGAACAGCACGAAACGCCCGGATCGCGCATTGGTCGTCCACGGCAGGTTTATACCGGTGCAGCACAGCGTGATTACAAACCGGTGTCTGCGCGCTGAGCCGGGATCGTGACCTGATCCGTAGCGGTCGGTAGACTTCAGCTGACGCTGCCCGCAGCTCGCGCTGCAGCAGATGGTCTCGCCACTGCGGTTGCTGCTTGTTCACCGACAAGCGTTCGCAACTGCGCTAGCGAGGCACGCCGCACAGGATGCTCGCCGGTGTTGTCCAGTGGTGCCTGGCGGAGCGACCGGCGCGGCAATACAGTCAGGTCGAACGGAATTCCGTCCGCATCGAAAAGCAGCACGGGGTAGTCGCTTTGCGTGCTGTGGCTGTCACGCAAGCGCCGGGATTGTATTTCCAGCGGTACGCCTTGCTCACGCAGAAATCGGCTCAACGCATCGCCATCGTCGCAGAACACGTGCAGGCACACGGCTGAATGTGCATCGGCGGTGCCGTCCAGCACGGCACCGACCAGGCGCGGATCGTAGGCGGCAAGAAATGTCATGGCCGCCATCGCGGCTTCGCGGCGGACGTGCAGCCAGCGCGGCTGGCTGTCAGCCAGGAACAGCCGCTGATGCTCACGCAGGGCTTGCTCGATCTCCGCGTTGCGCGGCAGCGACTGGGTATCGGCGATGCCGAGCCGCTCGGCCGCTTTGCGCTTGGCGTGACGAAAATCGCGGATACCGTGTTCGCTTATCAGGCGCGCGGCCTCCTGCGCGATACGCAGGCGGGTTCGCTGCGCCTTGTCCACGCCCTGTATGGGTTGGTCCCGAGTTCGAGGCATGGCTCGCTCCTGGTCGGTGCGGCGGCGGCAGTGCCGAGTGCGTCCACTGTCAGAAGATGTCGTAAGCGTGCTGCTGATCCTGTTGTTGCTGGGCGGCCTGGGTGCGCAGGCGATCGACATCTTCCACCTTGAGTATCTCACTCATTGCGTTCGGGTCACCGGCCATTGCGGGCAGTCCGCTCTCGCGGTTTATCAGCAGCGTACTGATGCCTGGCGGCATCGGCAGGGATTTCAGCGGCAGGCCCTTGAGCACGCTGCCCATGAAGTCCATCCAGATCGGCAAGGCAGCCTTGGCGCCAAACTCTCCATGGCCCAGCGAGCCGTAATCGTCAAAGCCCACCCACACCGCGGTGGACAAGTCACCGTTGAAGCCGACAAACCATGCGTCGCGATGGTCATTGGTGGAACCGGTCTTGCCTGCCAGATCCGCGCGATCAAGAGCGCGCGCAGCAGAACCGGTGCCGCGCAGGATCACGTCCTTCATCAGTGAAGTCATCAGATAATCGTTGCGCGTGTCGATGACACGCGGAGCCAGCACCGGCGGATGCTCGCGATCAGCATGCACATCAGCCGGCAGGACCGCATCGCCGACTCCGTTCACGCTGCCGGGCGCAGCCGGAGCGCTGCCGGTCTGGGCAACCTGGTTAGCTGGGGTTGCATTCATTTCGGCAGGCGGCGGACCGGCTGGCGTGGAGTCCAGCAGGCGCTCCTGGCAATCGCCACACGCTCGCGCAGGGTTGGCCACGTATACCGGCGTGCCGCTGCGATCATCGATCTTGCTGATGAAGTACGGCGTGATCAAATAGCCACCGTTGGCGAAAACCGCGTAACCACGAGACATGCCCATCGGTGAAGCCGACGCGGTGCCCAGCGCCATCGAGAGGTTGGCGGGTATTGCATCCTTGGAAAAGCCAAAACGGGTCACGTAGTCGCGGGCGTAACGCACACCCACAGCATCCAGCAGGCGAACCGAAACCAGGTTCTTGGATTGCACGAGAGCTTCGCGCAGGCGGATCGGACCGGCAAATTTTCCGTCATCGTTGGACGGCGTCCACAGGCCGCCAGGGCGTGACGGGTCGGGCAGTGCCAGAGGCGCGTCGTTGACGATCGATGCCGGTGTAAAGCCACGCTCGAATGCCGCGGAGTACAAGTAAGGTTTGAAGCTTGAGCCTGGCTGGCGCGCCGCCATGACTGCGCGATTGAATTTGCTGCGATTGAAGTTGAAGCCACCAACCAGGGCCTGGATTGAACCGTCCTCCGGATCGATCGAGGTGAGCGCGGCCTGGGCGGCTGGAATCTGGGCGAGCTCCCACGCGGCATCCTTGCCGCGTCGCAAGCGAATGATGTCGCCGCGCGCGAGCACCTTGTCCACCCGCGTTGGAGTTCCGCCCACGCGATCGGAGCTCAGCTGCGGGCGCGCCCAGCTCATCGCCGCAAGATTCAGTTCGACGCGGTCGCCGCTGGCCAGATAGACGCTGGCCTGTTTGGCATCAGTGCTGATCACCAAGCCGGGTTGCAGACCGGAAAGCGGCGGATGGCTGAGCAGCGCACTGGCGTAAGCTGCAGTGTCGGACGTGGCCGTCAGGTCGACGTGAGCTTCCGCTCCGCGCCAGCCGTGACGATGGTCATAGCTCATCAAGCCTTCGCGCAGTGCACTCACCGCAGCCTGCTGGCGTGTGCTTTGCACAGTGGTGTGCACCACAAAGCCTTCGGTCAGTGCTTCGTTGCCGAAACGATCGAGCACTTGCCGGCGCACCATTTCAGCCAGATACGGCGCGTCCACTTCGATCGGCTGTTCATGCGCGGAGGCATGATTGGGTTCCGCCAGCGCCTGGGTGTAGTCCGCCTGCGAGATGTATCTATGGCGAAGCATCTCGGCCAGCACCCAGTCGCGGCGAGCAATTGCCCGGCGCGGATTGTTGATCGGGTTGACCACGGACGGTAGCTGGAATGTGGCGGCAATCAACGCGCATTCGGCGATGGTCAACTGGTCCAGGGGTTTTCCGTAGTAGTACGCCGCAGCCGCGCCGACACCGTAAGAGCGATGGCCGAGGAACATCTTGTTGAGATAGAGCTCGAGGATCTGGTCTTTGGTCAGCTCGTGTTCGATGCTCAGCGCAATGAAAATCTCGGTGAGCTTGCGCGAGTAAAGTTTTTCCGGGCTGAGGAAAAAGTTGCGTGCCACTTGCTGGGTGATGGTCGAGCCGCCCGGTCCCTTGTCGCCGCCGGTGACCAGGACGTGCCATCCAGCGCGCGCGATGCCGTGCCAGTCAACCCCTGGATGGCGGTAAAAATCAGCGTCTTCCGCGGCCATGACGGCGTTCTTCAAGCGCTTCGGGACGCTGGCGATAGCTACTGGTATGCGCCGGGTTTCGCCAAATGTGGCGATCAGCTTGCCGTCTGCGCTCAGTACTCGCAACGGCACCTGCATGTGATAGTCCTTGAGTTCCGCCACATCGGGCAGCCGCGGAGCTATCAGCCAGTACGCCACACCCACGGCAGCGACGGCCAGGAGCACACCGGAGAGCAGCAGAATCGACAGCCAACGCAAGAAACGCTTGAAAATACGCATGGGGGCGAGATAACGAGACCTGAGTCAAGGCAGGGCAGAGTATACGGGGCGCAGTATTCAGCGGCGGGCTTGGGCCCACACTGAGGACTCTCCGGGGCTTGACACCAATAATGTGGTGGAGATCACGTCAATTACGTGAGAAAGTTTCCATAGACCGTTGCTATTACGTTAAATTTTCGATTTAATGCCCTTGCGCACCCCACCAGACAAGTGGTTCCGGGCGCTAGTGGCAAGGGGAGACAGACCGTGGGGCTCTTTACACCGAAGAAGCCGGCATTGATTGGTGTCGACATCAGTTCGACCGCCGTCAAGCTGCTGCAGCTCAGCCAGGCTGGCGGACGCTACCGCGTAGAGCATTACGCCGTGGAGCCGTTGCCGCCGAACGCCGTGGTCGAGAAAAATATCGTTGAGGTCGACGCCGTGGGCGACGCGATCCGTCGCGCGCTGGCGCGTTCGGGGTCCAAACTCAAGCATGCGGTCGCCGCCGTTGCTGGTTCAGCGGTGATTACCCGAATCATTCCAATGTCGAGCGAACTCTCCGAGGATGACCTGGAAGGTCAAATTCAGGTGGAGGCCAATCAGTACATTCCCTATCCGATCGACGAGATCAGCCTCGACTACGAAGTGGTCGGACCAGTGCGCGACAACGCGGATATGAACAACGTGCTGTTGGCTGCCTCGCGCACGGAAAACGTTGACATGCGGGTGGCGGCACTCGACTTGGGAGGTCTCACCGCCGGCGTGATCGATGTCGAAGCCTTCGCCCTGGAAAACGCATTCGCGATGATGGCCGATCAGCTCAATGTCGGTCGTGATGCGCTGGTAGCCGTGGTGGACGTTGGCGCAACCATGACCACGCTGTCGGTGTTGCGCAATCAGCGCACCATTTATTCGCGTGAACAGGTGTTTGGTGGCAAGCAGCTGACCGACGAGATCATGCGTCGCTACGGCCTGTCTTATGAAGAAGCCGGCCGCGCCAAGCGCAAGGGCGGCTTGCCGGAGTCCTACGCCAGCGAAGCGCTGGAACCGTTCAAGGAATCATTGGTGCAGCAAATCGGTCGTCTGCTGCAATTCTTCTTTGCCGGCAGTGAGTACAGCAAGGTTGATCAGGTTGTTCTGGCTGGCGGTTGCGCATCCATTGATGGCCTGTGTCCAATGCTTGAGGAACAGCTCGGCGTACCGTGCATAGTTGCCAATCCGCTGGCGCGGATGACCCTGTCGCCGCGGGTTCAGGCGCAGGTACTTGCGCAAGACGCGTCGGCGCTGATGATCGCGGTCGGCCTCGCGTTGAGGAGCTTCGACTGATGGCACATGTCAACTTACTTCCCTGGCGCGCAGAGCGACGCAAGCAGCGCGAGCGCGAGTTCTACATGCAGCTCGTCACCGCGTTCGTCGTTGGTGTCGGCGTGTTGCTGCTGTGGATCTTCTGGATGAACCAGCGCATTGACAATCAAAATGAGCGCAACGGGTATCTGGAAAACGAGATCAAGCAGCTTGATGTACGTATTGCCAAGATCAAGGACCTGGAGAAAGTGCGCGAGCACTTGCTGGCGCGCAAACAGATCATCGAGCAGCTGCAGGCAGACCGTTCGCAAATGGTGCATTTGTTTGACGAGCTGGTGAAGACCATCCCATCCAGTTCGCGCCTGACCGGCCTCAAGCAAAGCGGGCAAGCGCTGTCGCTGGATGGCGTTGCACAGTCAAACGCAAGCGTTGCCGAATACATGCGCAACATCGAGAGTTCGCCCTGGATGGGTCATGCCGACCTGCGCAAGACAGAAAATATCCACGATTCGAGCCGCATGCCGTACACGTTTGGCCTGGACGTTTCCTTGAGCCGACCAAAGGCTGAGGAGCCAGGAACGATTGATGGCGCGCCAGCTGGAGCAGCCTCTGCGCAGGCAGCGCCGGCTGCCGCTCCGGTCAAGGCGGCGGTGGCTGCACCTGCCACCGCGGGGAGCACGCCATGAAATTTTTCGACGATCTGCGCAGTCTGGATCGCAACAACGTGGGCGGTTGGCCACCGTCCATCAAGATCTTTTTCACGGCGCTGGTGTTTGCCGTGGTGTTGCTGGTCGGTTGGTATTTCTTCGTCAGCAACCAGCAGGACGAGTTGACCAACCTGGCTGGAACCGAAGAGACGCTCAAGGCCGACTTCTCAGCCAAACAGGCGAAGTCCGTCAATCTCGAAGCTCTGCAGCAGCAGCTCGACGAGATGCAGGACATGCTGCGTCAGTTGCTGCGACAGCTTCCCAGCAAGACGGAAATGCCCGAATTGCTGGTCGACATTTCGCAAACCGCACTGTCTGCAGGGTTGGAGTCCGATCTGTTTCAGCCCGGTCCGGAGACGCTCAAGGATTTCTACGCGGAAAAGCCGATCACCTTGCACATGAGCGGGACGTACCACCAGTTCGGTACCTTCATCAGCGGCGTTGCATCGCTGCCACGCGTGGTCATTCTCACTTTGCACGACGTATCGCTGACGCCGAAGCCGGAAGGCAAGGATGACAAAGGCAAAGCAATAGATAGTGGCAATGGCCAGCTGATTCTGCAGGGCACGGTAAAAACGTATCGCTATCTGGACGATGAGGAAACTGCCACCGAGGCGCAGAAGCAAGCTGCCACGGGTGCCGCGGGGGTGACGAAATGATCCGGGTATCCGCCATTAATAGTCGACGCGCGAGCCAATGGTTGCTGTTGCTGGCCACTGCGGCGTTCCTCAGCGGCTGCACCCGCGGGATGTCTGACCTGCGCGGATGGGTAGCGCAGGAAAAGGTGAAGAAGGGCGCACCCATTCAACCGCTGCCGGTGATCAAGACGTTCGAGTCGTTTACTTACGCCGATCAGGACAAGCGCGATCCGTTCAGTCCAAGCACCACCGAATTGCAGACAGACAGCAGCAGCGCCAGCAGTGGACCGCGCCCGGATGCTGACCGGGCAAAGCAGCCGCTGGAGATGTTTGCACTGGACAGCTTGAAGATGGTCGGCACGGTGGGCGCAACAGCCAATACGCAGGCATTGATCAAAGATCCGGGCGGTGTGATCCATCGCGTTCGCACGGGTGAATATCTGGGACAAAACTACGGGCATGTCACCGTGGTCAGCGACGACCACATTGAGCTGGTCGAGATGGTGTCCAACGGTAGTGGTGGCTGGATGGAACGTCCTGCCAGCATCGCGCTCGGCGAGAAATAGGAATACAGGGGCTGCTGCAATGACCAATCAAATTCAATCCGTTCAAGGCCGAGTTATGCGCCAGGTGAACCACACCATGTTGCTGGGGTTGCTGTTGGTGGGCGCCATGTGGGCCACCTCGGCCGCAGCGGCCAGCAACACGCTGAAGAGCATCACCGTCGATCCACTGACAGGTGGCGCCGTCGAGTTGCACATGACCTTCGCCAGCGGCCCCGTGCCGCAACCGCGCATCTTCACCACGGAGAATCCGTCGCGCATTGCGGTGGATTTTGCCGACACTGACAATGCCGCCGCGCGGCACATGGTGGTCGGCACTGGCTCGACTTCCGGCATTTCCGCAGTTGCGGCAGGTGGCCGTACCCGCGTAGTAGTGGAGCTGATGCGCGAATCGACGTATCGCTCGCGCATCCAGGGCAACCAGTTGATCCTGACGGTCAACAACGGCACCGCCAGTCAGGCGGTCACCACGGCTGCCACCATAGACCCGAGCAAGAGTTTGCCGTCGGCGTCAAGCGGTCCGGAAATTTCCAGCATTGATTTTCGCCGCGGCCCCAACGGTGAAGGCAAGGTGCTGATCAACTTCAGCGGTGCTGGCGCTAATGCCGACATGACGCACACCGGCAACAAGGTGGTGGTCGATGTCACCCACGCCAACTTGCCCGCCAATCAGGCACAGCGCCTGGATACGCTCGACTTTGCGACCCCGGTGCAATCCATAGTTACCCGCGCCGGCGCCGGCGGCGGCGCGCACATGGAAATTTCCATCAAGGGCGCTGTGGAGACATCCGCTTATCAGACCGCGAATCAGTATGTGGTCGAGGTTGCACCGAAAAAGGCGGACGCCGTGGCAGGCAAGGCTGCTGCAGCTGGGCAGGAGCCAAGCTACAACGGCAAGCGCGTTACGTTCAATTTTCAGGATATCCCGGTGCGCTCCGCGCTCCAGCTGATTGCCGATATCTCCGGGCTGAACCTGGTGGCCTCGGACAGCGTCGACGGCAGTGTTACGTTGCGACTGGTCAATGTGCCATGGGATCAGGCGCTGGACGTGATCCTTCGCGCCAAGAGCCTGGACAAGCGACGCAGTGGCGACGTCATCTGGATCGCGCCGCAGGCTGAGCTCGCCAAGTACGAACAGGACATCGCCGATGCCAAGCTGAAGGCGCAAGACACGGCTGAGCTGGTGACCGACTACGTGCCGATCAGCTATGGCAAAGCGGCGGACATTGCCAAACTGCTTACCACGGGCAGCATGCAGGCCAACAGTGGCGGCGGCGCAGCCAGCAGTGCCAGCAGTGCGCGCGGATTCCTCTCCACGCGCGGCAGTGTGTCGTTCGATGAGCGTACCAACACGCTTCTGCTCAACGACACGCCGGAAAAGATCAAGCAGCTTCGCGATCTGATTGCAGTACTCGACAAGCCGGTGCAGCAAGTGCTGATCGAGTCGAGAATTGTGGTGGCGACGGATGATTTCACCCGCGAACTCGGTGTGAAGTGGGGCGTTCAGGCCGTTCACAGCACGAGCGGTGGCAACGTCATCAGTACAGCTCCACAGGGCGGCGGCAATGGCGCGGCCAGCCTGGGCATCGAGCGCGGCAACAACAATATTGGTGCGGACAACGCCACGGGGCTGACCACGTTCCAGACCGGAGCTGGTGGCTTCAACGTCAACCTTCCTGTGACCTCACCTGCGGGCCAGCTTGGTCTGGCGATCCTCGGCCGGAACTACCTGGTCGACCTGGAGCTATCCGCCGCGCAGACCGAAGGTCGCGGCGAGGTCATCTCCAGCCCGCGCGTGATTACCGCCAATCAGCAAGAGGCAGTGATTCGCCAGGGCCAGGAAATTGGCTATGTCACATTCCAGAATTCCGGTGGTCAGGGCGTAGGCAGCGGCACGGCCACGGTACAGTTCAAGGACGCAGTGCTGGAGCTCAAGGTCACGCCGACCATCACGGCCGACAATCGCGTCTACCTCGCGATCAATGTCAAGAAGGATGCGCTTGCCGGGTTTGTCGACGCACCCGGAAGCGGCAAGATTCCGACAATCGACACGCGTGAGATCAACACCTCAGTACTCGTTGATAATGGACAGACGGTGGTGCTCGGCGGTATTTACGAGGTCAACAAAAACAATACGACGACCAAGGTGCCGGGTCTGGGCGACATTCCGGGTATCGGAGCCCTGTTCCGCTCCACCACGCGCAACGACACCAAGGCCGAACTGCTGATCTTTGTAACGCCACGCATCCTCAGCGATTCTGTTCAATAGCGCGCTCTGTATGTAAAAAAAGGCGGCTTCGGCCGTCTTTTTTTTGCGCCAATCGGGCCCCGGACAATCGACATGTCGCGCGACGATTAAACTTCCGGCGCTGGTGACGGTCTGTAGCAGGCCACCGCAGTGCCACGTCCTTGCCGGCGGCTTGTCCCGTACCCATCACCTCGAGAAAACGCTTGAACATGGATCTGCCCGAACAGCCAGCCTTGACCCATCTGCAGGAAAATTTCGCGCGACTGCGCGGTGATCTCCAACGCTGCATTATTGGTCAACCACACCTACTGGATTGCCTGCTTATTGCGCTGCTTGCCGATGGCCACCTGCTCGTGGAGGGTGCGCCGGGTCTGGCAAAAACTACCGCGGTGAAGGCTCTGGCCGCGCGAATTGACGCGGACTTCCATCGCGTCCAGTTTACGCCGGACCTGTTGCCGGCCGATCTCACGGGTACTGACGTGTTTCGCCCGCAAACTGGCAGCTTCGAGTTTGAGCGCGGCCCGCTGTTTCACAACATCGTCCTCGCCGATGAGATCAACCGCGCTCCGGCCAAGGTGCAATCGGCGCTGCTGGAGGCGATGGGGGAGCAGCAGATTACCGTCGGTCGCAGCACGTGGCCGCTGCCACCTTTATTCATGGTAATGGCGACCCAAAACCCGATCGAGCATGAAGGCACGTTTCCCCTGCCGGAAGCGCAACTGGATCGTTTCCTGCTGCACGTAACCATCGGTTATCCCGATGCGGCGGCTGAACTTGCCATACTCAGGCTGGCACGCGAGCAGGCTGGAGCGCGCGCGCATCCGCAATCCGCTGCCCCGGCCTTGCTGAGCCAAGCGGATGTGTTTGCCGCACGCGTGGCGGCGATGGCGGTGCATATGTCGCCGGCGCTGGAGGAGTACCTGACCCAGCTGGTGCTGGCCACGCGCGACGCGGGTCGTTATGGGCCAGAGCTTAAACGCTGGATCGCATGGGGTGGCAGCCCGCGCGCGACCATTGCGCTGGACCGCTGCGCACGCGCAGCCGCATGGCTGGCCGGGCGAAATTATGTGTTGCCCGAAGATGTGCATGCAATCGCCCACGAAGTGCTGCGCCATCGGGTCCTGCTCAGTTACGAAGCCGAAGCGGAAGGGATCAAGTCCGATCAGGTGATTACCCGTCTGCTGGACCTCGTGCCACTGCCGTGAGCGCCATGTTCAACCAACTCACGCATGGTGATGATCGCACCACGGTCTCTTTGCGGGCGCTGATCGCCCTGCGTGAACACATCGGACGCGTGCGCCTGCAGCCGCTCATCAGCCGGGCCCAGCGTGCTGGTCAGCAGTCCAGTCATCTTTACGGGCGCGGCATGGATTACGCGGAGTCGCGCGCTTACCAGGGTGGCGACGATGTGCGCCGGCTGGATTGGCGGCTCACTGCGCGTAGCGGAAAACTGCACACCAAGCTGTTTCAGGAAGATCGCGAGGGTAGCGTGCTGATCCTGCTGGACACGCATGCCAGCATGCGCTTTGGCACGCGCTCGCGCTTCAAGTCTGTGCAGGCGGCGCGTGCTGCAGCCACGGTTGCGTGGTGTGCCGCACGCGCAGGTGAGCGCGTTGGCATTGCCGGTTTTGGCCCGGTCAGCCGCCTGCTCCGACCGCAGGCTGGCGTACGCGGGGCACTGGCTGTATGCGGCGCGCTTGCGCAGTGGGATGCGCTACCGTTGGCGGGCGCTGGCGAGCCGCTGTCGAGCGCGCTGCTGCGCGCCCGCCGACTTGCGCACGGTGCCAGCCGCGTCGTGCTTGTCAGTGATGGCTTCAGTTGTGACCTCGCAGCCAAGCCACTGCTGCAGGAACTGACGCAGCGGGCGACTGTTAGTGTGCTGCTCGTGGCCGATACGCTTGAGCTCGCTCTGCCACCGTCCGGCAGCTACCCGTTGGAGTACAAAGGCAAGCGCCAGCTTTTGAACCTGCGCTCCGAACGCCAGCGACGCGAATTCCTGCGTCAGATGGGAACCGGCGCAGCACGTCTCGACGCGCTGACCACGGCCCTGCGTTTGCAGCATGACCAGATAGATACATCCGCTGATGCATGCGCTGCCGGTGTGCGCCTGCTCGCGCGCAGGCGGCAGGTGGCGGCGTGATGTTCACTGCCACCAGCGTGTCGCCTTCAGGCGAAGCGCCGGGCCCGAAGCTGCGCGATATCCATTTGCCCGCGGAGCCGTCGTGGTGGCCACCAGCGCCAGGTTGGTGGCTGTTGCTTGCACTCGGCATCGTAGTGCTGGGCAGTGTGGCTTGGTGGTGGCGCCGCTCGCGTCGCGCAATACGCGCCCGGCAGCGCGTGCTGGCTGAAGTGGGACAATTGCGCGCACGCCATCGACGCGATGCAGACGCGGTTCGACTCGCCGGCGACCTGCATCAACTGTTGCGCCGTGTGGCGCGCGAGCATGATCCACTGGTCGCGCGCCAGCAAGGGGCGCAGTGGCAGGCAACGCTGGCGCGTGTGCCGGTAAATGCAGCCACCTTGCAACAGCTGCAGAGTCTGCACGAGGCCATGTATCGCGCTGACGCAGCGTTTGATCCAGCGCGCGCGCTGGCTGCCGTGGAGGCGTGGGTGCGCCTGGCCCTGCGCCACCGCAAGTGGAAGACCGCGGAGCGCAGACATGCCTGACTTTGCCTGGCCATGGATTGTCGTGCTGTTGCCGCTGCCCTGGTTGTTGCGCCGCTGGCTGCCACCAGCGGCCCCCGGACAGGCCTTGCATCTGCCGCAACCGGGGTTGGCACCGTTGGCAGCGCCGCGCTCGCGTGTGCAAGGAGTCACGCCGTGGCTCCTGCTGCTGGCGTGGTTGTGCATGCTGGCAGCAGCTGCAAGACCGCAGTGGGTTGGACCTGCGCAAGCGCAGCAACGCAGTGGTCGGGCGATGATGCTTGCGGTTGATCTGTCCGGCAGCATGCAGACGCCGGACATGGAGCTGGGCGGGCAGACCATTGATCGCTTCGGCGCGGTGGAGGCAATTGTCGGCGACTTCATCGGGCGGCGCAGCGGCGACGAGTTGGGCCTGATCCTCTTCGGTAGTCGCGCGTTTCTGGTGACGCCGCTCACCTACGACCTGTCAGCCGTGCGCGCGCAGCTGGACGGCGCCGTGGTCGGGCTGGCCGGGACCGAAACGGCAATCGGTGACGCCATTGCCGTGGCGGTCAAGCGTCTGTCGGCGCTGCCGCAACAAGCAAGAGTGCTGGTGCTTTTGACCGATGGGGTGAACAACGCCGGCAAGATTGAACCGCGCGACGCCGCGCGCGCCGCTGCCGCGGCTGGCGTGCGGATATACACCATCGGTATCGGCGCGACGCGCATGCAGGTCCCGGGATTTTTCAGCAACCAGATAGTCAATCCCTCGGCCGATCTGGATGCGGGAATGTTGAAGAATATCGCGGAGGAAACCGGTGGTCGTTTCTTTCGCGCAACCGACAGTAGTGAACTTGCTGATGCCTATCGCGCAGTTGATGCGCTGGAACCCATGCCGCAGCGCGCCCCGGCATTGCGACCGCGCCATGAGTTGTTTCGCTGGCCGTTGCTTGTCGCCGCCCTCGCGTTGCTGCTCGTCATCGTGCCGCGACAGTTTGCACAGCGTGCGCGGAGTGCGTCGTGAGTTCCGCCTTGCAGCAGTTTCACTTCCTGCAACCCTGGTGGTTGCTGGCGCTGTGCGTGCTGCCGCTGGCGTGGTGGCTTGGCAGGCGCCATGACGCCGCAAGTGTGGCCTTGTCGCGCCTGGTCGATCCCGAGCTTTTGCCACACTTGCTGCGTGGCGAGCGTGCTGGCCATGCGCTGCCTTTGTGGCTGTTTCTGGCTGCGTGGACGCTGGGCGCGCTGGCGCTTGCTGGTCCAACCTGGAGCCGCCAGGCGCAACCGCTGTATGCCGACGGCGCGGCGCAGGTTGTGGCGATTTCGCTCTCGCAGCACATGCTTGCGCGGGATGTCGCGCCGAGCCGGCTCGATCGTGCACGCTTCAAGGCGCGCGATCTGCTGACGGCCAATCGCGACGGTTTGAACGCACTGATCGCCTACGCTGGTGAAGCGTTTGTGGTGGCGCCGCTGACCTCCGACGCCAACAGCTTGCAGGAGCTGCTGGCCGCACTCACGCCGGACACGATGCCGGTGGATGGCAATGACGCGGCTTCGGCAATCCGGCGTGCGATGACCTTGGTACGTGACGGCGAGGCGGATGGCGCCTCGCTGGTGCTGATTACCGATCAGACGGATGCGACGGCAACGAGCGCCGCGGCACAGGCGCGGGCAGCCGGCTTGCGGGTTTCGGTACTTGGCGTCGGCACTGCGCACGGTGGACCAGTGCCCCAAGCCGATGGCGGCTTGCTGCACGACGCTCAGGGCAATCTGGTGCTGGCCCCGCGCGCCGATCGCGATCTCGCGGCGCTGGCTGCTGCCGGGGGTGGACGCTATGTCCCGATGAGCGCTGACCACAGTGATATCGACGCCTTGCGCAGCGAACTGCGCGTGGGTACAAGTTTGAAACTATCTGGACAAACTGGCGCTGCCTGGCAGGATCGCGGGCCCTGGTTGCTGGTGCCGCTGTTGTTGCTTGTGGCGCTGGCGTTTCGTCGCGGCTGGCTTTTTTTGCTCGCGCTAATGGTGCTACCTACCGTCCCCGGCGTTTCCCGCGCCAATACCTGGAATGACTTGTGGCAGCGGCCGGATCAACAGGCAGTCACGGCGTTGCATCAAGGCGACGCCCGGCGTTCCCAGCAACTTGCGCAAGATCCATCGTGGCGCGGCGCAGCTGCCTACCGCGCGGGCGATTTCGCCACGGCAGCGTTGACTCTCAAGCACGTTCCCGGTGCGGTTGCCGCATACAACCGTGGCAATGCGTTGGCGCGAGAGGAGAGATTTACCGAAGCCATAAGCGCGTATGACGAGGCGTTGAAACTCGACCCACAGTTTGCCGATGCGGTAGCCAATCGCAAGAGCGTGCAGGACTGGTTGCGGCAGAAGAAGCCGCCGCCGCAAAAGTCCGGGCAAGAGCCAGACAAAAAGCAGCCTAGTCCGGACGCATCGGCGCAAAAATCATCGGGATCCAAGCCGCAGCAGCAGGACGCGCAACAGCAGAACTCGCAACAACAAAACGCGCAACAGCAGAACCCACAACAGCATGGGCCGCAGTCAGCAGGCTCCGCTGACGCCTCGGGCAACCCCTCGTCAGGAGCAAACGGACAGGCGGCAAAGCCGCAGTCCAGCGAGACTGATCGTGCGCCCTCGCCGCCAAGTGGTAGTGATGCACCGGGCAGCAGCTCCAGTAATGCGGCGGCGTCACCAGCCAGGCCCGGCAGTAGTGCCGATCGCGCGCAGCCATCACCGACCACGCCCCAGCAGCAGGCCGCAGAACGCGCCAAAGCCGAGCAGGCGCAGCAGGCATTGCGGCAGCAAATGGACGAGGCGCTGGCGGGGAAACCTTCCGCGCAGCCGCAGCCCGCCCACGACCTGGGTGCTGCAGCTGCTGACGATAAGCAATCGAAATTACCGGCCGATGTGCGTCGCGCATTGCACAGCGTGCCGGACGATCCGGGCGCGCTGTTGCGACGTAAATTCGAACTTGAGTATCGACAGCGTCATGGCGGTAGGCCGAGTGGCGGGGAGCAACCGTGATGCGTTTTCAGGGCTTGGTACTGAGTTGTTTGTTGTTGCTGGTGTGGCCGCTCGCGGCACACGCGGTGGACGTGCAGGCATCGCTTGACCGCACCAGCGTGCAACTGGGTGAGACCGTCACCTTGAACGTGCGGGTCGCGGCTGCCGCAAACGGCGCCGATGCTCCGGACTTCAGCGTGCTGGACCAGGACTTCGAGGTGCTCGGCAGCTCGCAGAATCGCAGCGTGAGTATCGTCAACGGTGCGCGCCGCAGCGAGTTGACGTTTGGTGTCGCATTGCGGCCCAGACACGAAGGCATGCTGCAGATTCCCGCACTGCCGGTGGCCGGTGCGCTCACCAACCCGCTGCAGTTGCAGGTCATCGCACCGGGTGGGAGCAGCGGTGCAGGAGCTGAGGCGTCCGATCAGGATGTGTTTCTCGAGGCGCAAGTTGAGCCCAGTCACGCCTACGTCGGCCAGCAACTGAGCTACGTCGTGCGCCTGTATTACGCGGTCAATCTCGGCGGCTCGCTGCAAACTCCGCAGATCGACGGCGTGCAAATTGCCCAGGTGGGCGATGATTTGAAATACACCGCGCAGCGTGGGGGGCGGACCTGGAACGTCCTTGAGCGGCGCTTTGCGCTGACGGCGCAGCACCCCGGACCGCTGGTGATTCCGGCGTTGTCGTTTCAGGGTGAAGTGTCCGACCCCAATAGCGTGAACAGCTTCTTCGGCGGCAGCATTCCGGTAAGCGCGCGCGCACCAGCCCTGACGGTCAACGTGCAGGCCGTGCCTGCGAGTGCCGGCACGAGCACATGGCTGCCGGCGCGGAGCCTTGGCCTGACGCTGGAGGGCCTGCCCGATGCGAACACTTCCGTGCGCGTCGGCCAGGCGTTGAATCTGACGATGGCCCTGCAGGCCAGCGGCGTGGGCGCGGATGCGCTGCCGATGCTGAGCCTGCCGACACTGGACGGGGCCACGGTGTACCCGGACAAGCCGATTTCCACCACCGGCAACGACGGGCCATGGTTGCTCGGGCGAGAACAGCGCAAGTTCGCCCTGGTTCCCGAACGGGCAGGCACGCTCAGCATTCCGGCGACCAGCCTGAAGTGGTGGAATGTGGTAACCGATCAGCTGGAGGTTGCGCAGATTCCCGCGCGTCAGCTGACGGTGTTGCCTGCGCTCGGGATCGCGAGCGCGCTGCCAGCGCAGCCGGCGGCGGGAGTCGACACGCAAACCACGGGTGCAGCGCGGTCAGCACCGGCAAGCTGGGCAGTACCATGGCGCTGGCTGGCGCTCGGCAGCCTTGGCTTGTGGTTGTGCAGTGTCCTGCTGTGGTGGTACTGGCGAAAGCAGCGTGCGCTGCCGGCACGTCAGTCCCCCGTTGTACTCACTGCCGCAGCATCTTCACGCGACTGCCAGCGCGCGTTTCTTGCCGCGGCAAGCGGTGACGATATTGCGGCGCAGACTTTCAGCTTGCTGGCGTGGGCGCGTGCCGAGCGACCAGCGATCCAGAATCTGGGCGACCTTGCAGCGGCCTTGGCCGACGCGCGGCAGCGTGCGGCCATCGCGTCGCTGCAACGTCAGCGTTACGCTGACGCAGCGCGTCCCGGCACTTCGGGCAATCTCGCTGAAGTGTTCAAACGGGGGCTGGCCTGGCGCGAGAGCGATTCATCCGACTCTGGACCCAGCATTCCGCCGCTCTATCCGTTCGATTTGCATCGTGATTAGGCGTGAAGGGAACGCCAAAGTCCGAAACCGGCGGCCATTGTACGAACCATGCCTGGCGTCGGTTGTTGCTGGCTGAGCGAGCGCGCGCGGCTATCGTCGGTCCTTGTTGCTCGCGGCATCCCGGCGTCAGTTGGACGTTGCATCGCGCGCGCTTTCAATCAGCGTTTGCATTGCGGTGCTGAAACAGCACAGGATCACATCGATGGCGTCGTCTGCCGTCAGCTGCGAGCGCAGCGTGTTCACCGCAACGATCGCCGCGGCCGCCGGCGGATAGCCGTAGACGCCGCAGCTGATGGCCGGAAACGCAACGCTGTGCAAGCTGTGGCTTCGCAGCAGCTGCAGGGAATGGCGATAGCATCCAGCCAGCAGATCGCTTTCGCCGCGGTTGCCACCGTGCCAGATCGGCCCGACGGTGTGAATGACCCAGCGCGCGGGCAGTGCAAATCCCGGCGTGATCCGCGCCTCGCCCGTCGGGCAGCGCACGCCCGGCGCGCTTTGCGGCAGCGCCCGACAGGCGCGCAACAGCGCCGCCCCCGCGGCGCGGTGAATGGCGCCATCCACTCCGCCGCCACCGAGTAGCGTTTCATTTGCAGCGTTGACAATGGCGTCCACACGCAGCGTGGTGATGTCGGCGGTGATCACGGATATGGGCATGCTGTCGCTCCGGGTTTAGCCGAGCCATGGATGGCGCGGATCGGCATCGTGAAGAAAAACGCGATCATGCTGATCGACTTTGCGCTGGAGCGGCAGCGTGAGAAAGGCATGGCGCAGGCACAGGCGATCTTCGATGCGTCCGCGTGCGCTTTCGCCCGATCATGATGATCACCATGGCGGCCATGGCCGGTACTCTGCCAATTGCCATCGGCATCGGTGCAGGGGCAGAGACACGTCGCTCACTCGGCCTGGCATTGGTCGGTGGCCTGGTCTTTCCCCAGGTGCTGACGCTGTATCTGACGCCGGTGATTTACATCTACATGGATCGTGTGCAGCAGCGGTTTGGCTCTGCATCTGCCAGGTTGCGCAGCGCCGTTGAGCCACTCCCGCGCCAGGCAAGTGCGCGAGAGTAGATGCATGGGCGGGACGGTATGGGGTTACTCTCCGGCGCCGTCCTTTGCAAATGCGCCAGCCGCGGAGCCGAAGTCGCCATCGGCTTGCGCAGCCATGTACGAAAAGGCCGCATAGACGGCTACGTTCTGCGCGAGCTCGGCTGGGTCAATCTTGTCCAGCGTGTCGTTGGCGGTGTGGTGCCAGTCAAAATAATGCGTGCCATCCTGCGTCAACGACAGCGCAGCCATGCCTTTGGCGTGCATCTGCGAGAGGTCCGAACCACCACCGCCGGGCTTCGTCGCGTCGTAGGCGACGCCGAGTGGTTCCAGCAATGTTGCGATCTGCTGGATCGCGGCGCGTGCTTCGGGCTTCACGCTGGCAGTCATGCGCCAGATCTTGCCGGCGCCGAAGTCCGATTCAGTGCCGAGCTGAAACTTGCTGACATCGGCCGCGTGCTTTTCAGCGTAGGCGCGCCCGCCCCACAAACCCATTTCCTCATTGGCAAACGCGATCACCCGAATCGTGCGATCCGGGCGCTGCGGCAAGTCGCCAATGAGTTTGCCGGCAGCCATGGCAATGGCCACGCCGGCAGCGTCATCGATCGCGCCAGTGCCTGGATCCCACGAATCCAGATGGCCACCAATGGCCACAACCTGGTCGGGATGCTTGCTGCCGATCATCTCACCGATGACATTCGCGCCGGTGTACTCACCGACGATGCCGCAATCCAGATCAAGCCTGACCGTGACCGGCTTGCCATATGCGAGTACGCGTTCAAGCTGGTCGGCGTCGGGGTTGGAGAGGGCTGCGGCGGGGATGGCGGTTTTCGGATCGCGGAACCCGGTGGCGCCGGTGTGGGCGATCCGCTGGTGTGCATCCGTGCCGGCCGAGCGCAACAGATAGCCGGCTGCACCTTTGCCCGCGGCGATGACGGCCCCGGTGGTACGAATGGTCGAGCCCATGCCGTAGTCGTGCCCGTCTTTCGCGCGCTGCATGCGGTAGCCAACGTAGACGATCTTGCCCTTGACTGCGGCTGGGTCTGCCGCCTTGAGCGCGTCCAGGCTGTCGAATTTAACCACCTGCGCGGTGAGGCCACCTTTGGGTGTCGCAGTCGAATAGCCCAGCGCGGTCAGCACCAGCGCTTGCGGAAATGGTGCAACGATTTCCCCATGCTCGCTGCGCCGCTGCCACAGGGGAAAGGTAACCGGCTCGGTGTAAACCTTGTCATACCCAAGCTCCTTGAACTTCGCCACCGCCCACGTGCGAGCGCGCTGGTCGGCATCGCTGCCGGCGAGGCGCGGGCCGACTTCGGTCGTCAGCGACGCCGTGATGCGGTAGGCGGTGTCGTCATGCAGCGCCTTGTCACGCAGCTGCGTGGCGGTCTGCACGGCTGGTGCGGGAACCGTGGTGGTGGCGGCAGAGGCGATGCCGCTGGCCAGGAGTCCGATGACAAACAAGGTGAGGGAGAGACGACGCATGGGAACACTCCGCGGTTGAAAACTGATGGTGTTGGGTTGCCGATATCTGCCCAGGCCGACACGCGTTGGCGGCGTACAGCAGCCTTGCATGCAAGGCACTGCGCGCAGCCTCTTTGCGGATGAAGCGAAGCCGGTGCGTAGCACTTGAGCAACCCGTGTAATCGATGTGGCCAGCAGGCGTGCGCCCCGTTGCACTTGCGCCGTCGTGCTCCAGCGCTATTGCCTGTTCTTGAGCAAGTCGCGAATCTCGGTGAGCAACGCCACATCGGCCGGCGGCGCGGCTGGAACTTCTTCCTGCTTGCGCTGCATCCGGTTCATCATCTTGATCACCATGAAAATGGCGAAGGCCACGATGATGAACGTAATGATGGTATTGATGAAGCTGCCGTAGTTGATCGCCACCTCGGCCATCTTGTGCGCCGGGTTGCTGTCGTCAGCCGGCTTGATGACCCACTTCATTGCCGAAAAATCGATGCCGCCCGAGATCCAGCCGACCGGCGGCATGATGACGTCGCTGACCAGCGACGTCACGATCTTGCCGAACGCGGCGCCGATGACAATGCCCACGGCCATGTCCATGACGTTGCCACGCATGGCGAATGCCTTGAATTCCTGCAGCATGCTCATGTTGCGACTCCTTGTGGATGCGCCGGCTGGCGCTTCGGATGAACCCGCGGGTGCTGCATGGCAGAGAAACCCGCCGGAGCTGGTGACTATCAGATGATGCGCGTGTCCAGTGTGGCTATCCCGACCAGCTCGGCGTGCAGCTGGTCACCGCGCTCCAATGCGGCCACGCCGGCGGGCGTACCCGTGAAAATCAGGTCGCCGGCTTTCAATTCAAACAACGACGACAGTGCCGCAATGATGTGCGGCACGCTGTGCATCATCTCCCCGAGCGTTGCCTGCTGGCGCGGCTTTCCGTTGACACTCAGCTTGAGTACGGTGTCCCCGCTCGGTACCGCGTCTGTCGTGCGGCACAGCGCCGAGACGGGTGCGGAGTGATCAAAGCCCTTGGCAATATCCCACGGATGACCCTTGGCCTTGAGCTGGCTCTGCAGGTCGCGCCGGGTCAAGTCCAGCCCTACGCCATAGCCGAACACCAGCGCCGTTGCGCGCTCTGTCTGGACGTTGCTGCCGCCCGCGGCCAGCGCGACCACCATCTCCACTTCGTGATGCAGCTCGTGCGTCATCGACGGATAGGGCACGTGCGCTCCATCGCTGACCAGCGCGTCGTTTGGCTTGCAGAAAAACATGGGCGTACCGAGGTCCACCTTGGCGCCCATTTCCCGCGCGTGCTCCGCATAATTGCGGCCGATGCAGAAGATGCGCCGCACCGGAAAACGTTGGTCGCTGCCGCTGATCGGCAGGCTGGGCGTGGCTGGAGCTGCAAAGCAATAGTTCATGGTGGCGAGCGTAGCAAACCCGGCGCCGTGTCGCCGCACGCCGCGCAGGGCGTACCGCGTACAGCCTGTGGCAACGCCATGACAGGTGTCACAGGCGATGACTGATGCCACACTCTGCCGCTGTTGCCCTCGATCCGCCAATCTCGGTCCATCCGGCCACTGAAGAATCAAGCAGGGAAATCGCGTGGACAATGCCGACCTGTTGCAGCAACTACGCATCAACCGCGATCAGCGCGAGGACGCTCCCGGCAGCGGCCAGCCGTGGGCACGCATTCTTGCGGCGATTGTGCTGGTTGCACTGGTGCTCGGGGGCGCGGCCTGGTGGTGGCTGGGTCAGCGCACGATCGACGTCCAGCTGGCCGTTGCCCAGGCGCCATCCGCCAACAGCGAGGCGGGCGCGGTGTTGCAGGCTACCGGTTACATCACGGCGCGCCGCCAGGCCACCGTGTCGGCGCAGATCACCGGCACGCTGACCGAGGTACTGATCGAGGAGGGCGATCGCGTCACCAAGGGCCAGGTTCTGGCGCGGCTGGACGACAGCGGCTATCGCGCCGATCTGAACGCCGCCAGGGCGGCTGAGCAGGCGGCGCATGCCCAACTCGCGCAGTGGCAGGCGCAACTGACGCAGGCCAGCAATGATGCATCGCGGCTGGACACTCTGGCCGGCCGCGGCCTGGTCGCAAAGCAAACCGCGGAGCAGGCACGCACGGCGGTCGTCACTGCCGCGGCGCAGCTCAATGCACAGCGCAAGCAGGAACAGGTGGCGCGAGCGCAGGCCGCGGCGGCCCAGGTCAACTTTGATTACACCGTGGTGCGCGCGCCGTTTGCCGGCGTGATCATCGCCAAGAACGCGCAGGTCGGCGAGATCCTTTCTCCGTTTTCTGCTGGCGGCGGCTTTACCCGAACCGGGGTGGGCACGATCGTGGACATGGATTCGCTGGAAGTGGATGTGGATGTCAACGAGGCCTACATTGGCCGGGTGAAATCCAGCATGCCGGCCGAGGCCGTGCTCGATGCATATCCCGACTGGAAAATTCCGGCGCACGTCATTGCCATCGTCCCCACCGCCGACCGCGGCAAGGCCACGGTCAAGGTCCGCGTGGCGCTGGAACAGAAGGATCCGCGCATCGTCCCGGACATGGGCGTGCGCGTGTCGTTCCTGGAAAGTCGACCGACGGCCACAGCGGCGTTGCCGCAAGGCGTGCTGGTGCCGGCCACGGCAATTGTGCAACGTGGCGGGCAGAGCATGGTCTTTGTGCTGGACGGCAAGCAGGTGCGCCAGCGCCCGGTGCAGCCGACAGCCCAGAGCTACGGCGACCTGCGACTCTTGCCGGCCGGCGTCAAGGCTGGAGACAGCGTGGTGGTCGCGCCGCCGGAAGATTTACGCGACGGCTCAGACGTCCAGATGAAAAAACCGTAACGCGCCTCTTTACTGCCGAAATGCGCATGCGCGCGGCGGCCACGACAGCAAGCCAAGCATGGAGAAGCGACATGGGTACCTTGATTGAAATCCGGAATCTGGCCAAGACCTATACGCGCGGCAAGCAGAAGGTCGAAGTGTTGCACCACGTCAACCTGGACATCGCCCAGGGCGACTTCCTGGCCTTGATGGGGCCGTCCGGTTCGGGCAAGACCACCCTGCTCAACTTGATTGGCGGGCTGGACACACCAACGGCTGGAAGCATCAGTGTCGGTGACCAGCGTATCGATCAGCTCGGTGGCGGCGCGCTGGCGAAATGGCGCGCGTCCAACGTCGGCTTTGTCTTCCAGTTCTACAACCTGATGCCGATGCTGTCGGCCCAGCGCAACGTGGAGCTGCCTTTGCTGCTGACAAAGCTGTCCGGAGCGCAGCGCAAGAAAAACGCTTCCATTGCGCTGCAACTGGTCGGGTTGGCGGATCGCGCCACGCACAAACCGGGGGAGCTGTCTGGCGGACAGCAGCAGCGCGTGGCTATCGCTCGCGCGATCGTGTCGGACCCTTCCCTGCTGGTGTGCGACGAGCCGACGGGTGATCTTGATCGGCAATCGGCCGAAGAAGTACTCGGCCTGCTGCAGCAGCTCAACCGCGAGCATGGCAAGACCATCGTCATGGTCACGCACGATCCCAAAGCAGCCGAATACGCCAGCCACACGCTGCATCTGGACAAGGGCACTTTGGTCGAGCAGGTCACGGGTTGAGGAGGCAGACGTGAAATATCTCCATCTGATCTGGGCTGCGCTGTTTCGGCGCAAGACGCGCACGTTCCTTACGCTGGTGTCGATTATTTCCGCGTTCGTGCTGTTCGGCATGCTCGACGCGGTGCGCACTGCGTTTGACAGCGGCGGACGCGCCATTGCCGGGGTTGACCGACTGGTCACTTCATCACGCTATTCCATCATCCAGCCCTTGCCCAAGGCGCTGCAGTCACGCATCGCGGCGATTCCCGGCGTGCGTGATGTCGGCCACGCCAACTGGTTTGGCGGGATCTATCAGGACCCGAAGAATTTCGTCTTCAGTTACGCCGTCAGCCCGAATTATCTGGACTTGTATCCGGAGATCCACCTGGCGGCCGAACAGCGCAAGGCATTTGACAGCACCCGCACCGGGGCAGTCATCGGCGAGACGCTGGCGAAAAAGTACGGATGGAAAGTCGGCGACAAGATTCCGCTGCAGTCGACTATTTTTCCGCAAAAGAATGGCGACAAGACCTGGACGTTCGACATCGTCGGTGTGTATACCGTCGGCAAGGACGCGGCGAACGGACTGGATCAGCTGTTCATGCTGCACTGGAAATATTTCGACGAATCGAGCGCGTACGGCAGCGGCTCGGTGGGCTGGTATGTCGATCGCCTCACCGATCCGGCGCAGGGCGAGCGCGTGGCAAAAGCCGTCGACGCGCTCTCGGTCAACTCCGACCACGAGACCAAGACGCAAACCGAACAGGCGTTTGGAGCGTCGTTCGCCAAGCAGCTTGGTGACATCGGGCTGATCGTCGGCTCGATCATGGGCGCGGTGTTCTTCACCTTGATCCTGCTGACCGGCAACACGATGGCGCAGGCCGTGCGCGAACGCACGTCCGAGCTGGCGGTGTTCAAGACCATCGGGTTTTCCAGCCGCAGCGTACTGGCCATGGTGCTGGCCGAATCCGTCCTGTTGCTGGTGCTGGGTGGGGTCATCGGGCTGGGCCTGGCGTCCGTGCTCGCGCCAGGAGTCAGCAAGGGCAGCGGCGGCATGATCAACCTGCCGCCGGTTGGCGCGGACAGCTGGGCCATGGGTCTTGGCTTGATGGTCGTGATTGGCCTGGTTGTGGGTGCATTGCCGGCATGGCGGGCGATGCGCGTGAATATTGTTGATGCACTGGCCGGGCGCTGAGGAGTTCATCCATGGGCAAGTTGCTTGCATTTGTGCGCGGACTGGGACTGATCATCGTCGTCATCGCCGGCGTGGTGGCATGGTCGAAAATGCCGTGGGCCGGCGTGTTGGCGCTGGCGCTGGTGTTGGTGGCGTGGCTGTTGTTGACGCGACGCGGCCGGCAGACTCTGTCGATAACCGGCGTAGGCATCAGCACGCTGCGCCAGCGCATCGGCGCGTCGCTGGTGGTGGTGGTGGGCATTGCCGGCGTGGTGGCTGTGCTGGTGGCGATGCTGGCAATGGGCGAGGGCTTTCAGAGCACCTTGCAACAGACCGGATCTGACGATACCGCGATCGTGCTGCGCGGCGGTTCCAATGCCGAGCTCAACTCGGTGCTTGATCGCGACAGCGTCAACGTGATCACCCAGGCCCCGGGAGTGGTGCGTGGCGCCGACGGCAAGCCGCTGGCCTCGGCCGAGTTGTCGGTGGTCGCCAACATGCCCAAACGCAGTGATCCGAGCGCGGATGCCAACGTGCAGATTCGCGGCGTTGGCGAGCAAGCGTGGGCCTTGCGGCCAAACGTGAAAATCATTGCCGGACGTCGCTTCAAGCCCGGCCTGCGCGAACTGACCGTGGGGCAGGGTGCCCTGCGCCAGTTCGTCGGCCTGGAGCTGGGCAAGCAGCTGCGGATTGCCGGTCAGGAATGGACCATCGTTGGTGAGTTCGCGTCCGGCGATTCGCACGATTCGGAGCTTTGGGGCGATGCGCAGACGGTGGCTGCAGCATACCGGCGCGGCAACAGCGCGCAGTCGGTCACCGTGCGGCTGACTTCCGCAGCGGCATTTGATGCATTCAAGGCCGCGCTGGCCAGCGATCCGCGCCTGAAGGTGGATGTGAGCACCACGCGCGAATATTTCAGCAAGCAGTCCGAAGGACTGACCAAGGTAATCCGCGTGGTTGGCATCACGGTGGGCGTGATCATGGCGATCGGCGCGATCTTTGGCGCGCTCAACACGATGTTTGCGGCGATTGCCGCGCGCGAACGGGAAATTGCCACGCTGCGTGCCATCGGCTTTCGCGGGCTGCCGGTAGTGGTGTCGGTGCTGCTGGAGACGATGCTGCTGGCGCTGCTCGGAGGACTTCTGGGCGGGCTGATCAGCTGGCTCATCTTCAACGGCTATACCGCGTCGACCCTGGGCTCCAATTTCACCCAGGTGGTGTTCCAGTTCAAGGTGTCACCGCAGTTGCTGTGGCTCGGGATCAAGTGGGCCATGGCGATTGGCTTTGTCGGCGGCCTTTTTCCGGCGCTGCGTGCTGCCCGTCTGCCGGTGACCACTGCGCTGCGCGAGTCGTGAATCCCGACGCCATGAAACTGCGCGTGGGCCCGCGGGAGCGCCCATGCGCAAGCGCCTTCAAGGCATCACGGGCGGCACGTAGTCCAGCGTCATTCCAAACAGCCAGAGCAATCCAAGAACCACCGGCAGGTGCACCAGAAACTGCATGAAGGTGTAGCCCACTACGTCGCGCGCGCGCAGGCCCAGCACCCCAAGCAGCGGCAACATCCAGAACGGATTGATCAGGTTGGGTATGGCCTCGGCCGCGTTGTACACCTGCACCGCCCAGCCCAGATGCACGTGCAGCTCGTTCGCCGCCTGCATCACGTAAGGCGCTTCAACCAACCATTTGCCACCGCCGGAAGGCACGAAGAATCCCAGTATCGATGAGTACACGCCCATCACCAGCGGAAAGGTATCGGTGGTGGCGACCTGCACGAACATGTTGGACAGTCGATGCGCCAGCGTCTGTCCGCCGAAACCCGTGGCCTGGGTGAGCAGCGCGGCAATGCCGCCGTACAACGGAAACTGGATCAGCACGCCAGTGGTACTGGGCACGGCGCGCGTCACCGCGTCCAGAAAACTGCGCGGGCGCCAATGCAGCAGGATGCCAAAGGTGAGAAACAGCAGGTTGTAGGTATTGAGGTTGGAGATGGCCGATACCGGTGACTTGCTCGCAAACTCATGCCCGAGCCAGCCCAGGCCGAGCAGGCCGATCGTCAGCGACAGCAGCGGGCTGTACTCCAACCATTCGCCCGGACGTGTGCGCGGCGGCAATGCTGGAGTCGACTCGCCATGGATGTCGAACATCTGTGCGGTGCGCGCGTTTGCATCCGAGGGCGCGGTAAACCAGCAAACCAGCAGTGACACCACAATCAGGATGCTGGTCAACGCAATCGACTGCCACAGAAAAATCGTCTGGCTGAAAGGCAGCACGCCGGTGATCGCAATGAGCCCTGGCGGCATGCTGGCTGGGTTGGCCTGCAACTGCGCTGCGGAGGAGGACAAACCCATCGCCCAAATCGCGCCCAGGCCAAGGTAAGCAGCTGCACCGGCCGCGCGGTAATCCATGCGCAAGTCGCCGCGACGTGCCACGGCGCGCACCAGCAAGCCGCCGAATACCAGAGAAAAACCCCAGCTCAGCAGCGAGGCCAGCATGCTGACCAGCGCGATGTACACAATCGCGCCGCGTCCGCTGCGTGGCGCGCGCGCGAGTACGTCGATAAAGCGTTCCACCACCGGCGCAGTAGCCAGCACGTAGCCGCCGATGACGACAAACGCCATTTGCATCGTGAACGGGATCAGGCTCCAGAAGCCGTTGCCGAAGGCGTTCATGGTTGCCACGGGCGAGGCACCAAACGCCAGAGCCGCCACGGCAACGATCGTCACGCCAAGCGCGGCAAATACCCACGCGTCGGGAAACCAGCGCTCTGACCAGGCTGCGCTGCGCAGTGCCGCACGCGCCATCCACCCTTCTTGCGTTGCGTGCATGCCGTGCTCCCGCGCTGGAAGCTGCATATTTGTACTGCGGCAAGTTCGCCCGCAAGCCGACCAAGGTCGAATACGCAGCGGGCTCGCTGTCAGTGCGCCTGTCTGCGCTTGCCGACCGTGATCACCACCACGCCAAACACGATGATCGCCATGCCCCCAAGGTCCAGTGGACCGACGTGCTCTCCCGCCAACATCACCCCGAGCAGCACCGCAACCGGCGGGTTCACGTACGCGTAGCTGGTGGCTACCGCGGGCCTGGCGTGATGCAGCACGTAGAGGTATGCGCTGAAGGCGATGATCGAACCGAACACCGCCAGGTAAGCGATCGCCAGCGTCGCCCGCAACGTCGGTTGGGCGGGCAGATGTTCGCCGCTGAGGATGCCAAAGCCAAGCAGCACTGCGCTGCCACACAGCATCTGTGCCGCCGTGTTCATCGACCCCGGCGGCATTTCACGAAGGCGACTCCAGGCTGAGCCGAGCGCCCATGCCGCAGCGGCAACCAGCAAGGCCAGCGCGCCGATGCGCGAACCGGACAGGGAACTGCCCAGATTCAACACGATGACTCCGGCAAACCCGATGACCAGGCCAAGCGTCTCGCGCCGATTTGGCCATTCGCCGTACATGCCGGTAAACATTGCAGCAAACAAAGGCATGCTGGCCACGGCGACCGCCGCAATCCCGGAACTCACGCGCTGTTCCGCAAAACACACCAGGCCGTTGCCCAAACCCAGCAGCAGTACGCTGCTGAACGCGGCGTTGCGCCATTGCAAGGCGGTGGGCGCGGCCATGCCGCGCAGACGCAGAAATCCATACATGGCAATGCCTGCGCAAAGGAAGCGCAGTCCGGCCAGCAGGAACGGTGGATAGCTTTCCAGCGCGTAGCGAATGCCGAGGTAGGTTGATCCCCAGATCAGGTACAAGCCGAGCATGGACAGCGGGATCAACACGCGCGGGTCCGCCAGTCGCGTTGCCGTTGCAGGGGTGGACACAGGAGTGTGGGGCATGCGCAAGAGTCGGCAACGGAGCGCGCATTATCCGTGAGCGGGCGTCGCTGCGCGAGTGACCGAGCATCGTGCGGCGCAGCGGCGGTCATCGACCGCGCAAACCCGAAGTCGGGTTGCCGTTATCGCCTTGGATGCAAAATCAACGCGTCCGCATGTTCGCGCGCTGGGTCGGAAGCCATCTCACGCGAAGGTGCCTGTCACCGGGCGCCGCGTCTGACACGGTCAACCAAACCACAGAGCCACCGCGAACAGGCCGATCATCATGAACGAGATGACCAGCTTCAACAGCGTGCCGAACAGCAGCCCGAGCCACGTCGCGGCACCGACATGCGCGGAGCGCAGCGCGCTGGTTCCCGACGCCAACTCACCCAGCAGCGCGCCGGCAAAGGGGCCGAAGATGAGTCCGGGAACGCCAAAGAACATGCCGATCACGGTCCCGGCACCCGCACCCCACAGAGCCCGCGGACTCGCTCCAACGCGCTTTGCGCCCAGCGCGCCGGCCACAAAGTCGACGATGACGCCAAGTGCGCCAAGCAGGCCGATCGCCAGCAGCCACCACTTGCCCAGGTGCTGATAGTTGTCCACGGCAGCTACCAGCCAGATACCGCCAAACAGCATCGGGATGCCCGGCAACATCGGCAGGATCGCGCCGGCCAGGCCGCCCAGGATCAGCAGCCCGCCAAGCACATAAAGGGCAATGTCCATGAAACACTTCCACTGGCAATCGATACTGCCGCAATGAGCGAAATATACTGTGGCGCACGGTGTTGCGGGGCGTGTAGTCGTCTCGCAATCGTGGCCATCGCTACACGGCACGCACTCCGCTACAGGTGATCGGGAACCGGTGCGCGCTGAATCGTGCAGACGCGCTTCGTGCGGCAATACCAGGAGGGGCGCGGCGCCGGCTGCGATCCACCATCAATCGATCGACGCGCCGGGTGAGTCGCTGCGGCCCGTGCGCCATTGGTGACTGCGTTGGTGCTGCGCCAGTGATGTATGAGCCGCTTTCGCGTCGCCGTGGGCTAATCGTCTAGTTCCAGCCCCATCATCACGGAGTGCGCACTGTCAACGCGGAACGATGTGTCGCAGGTGGTCGGGCACCGTGCGTGAGCGTGAATGTCGCAAGGGTTTTCGGCATCGGCGACCAATCCTGCTGGCTGGTGCTGAAGGCGAACGGGGTTTCAACGCTGTGCGCGGGTTGCGCAGGTCGCGCGGGTGGCCGGGCATGGCGGCCGAAGCCTCTGGCCCGCCATGCGTGCGTTACCATACTGCGCTGTCGCTGCGCGATCCGATGCGCTGGTGCGTTGCCGTTCTGCCAAGGAATGGCAGGCGAAATTTCATCGCTGTACAACGACGCCGCATTCAAATTGATCCATACAGGACGCAACATATGCAGAGTCTTGAAGGTACGCGGGTTGCCATCGTCGGCCTTGGCTACGTTGGATTGCCGTTGGCAGTGGAATTCGGCAAGCAGTACGACACCACTGGTTTCGACGTCAATCCGGTGCGAATCGAGGAGTTGCGCAGCGGCCATGACCGCACTCTTGAGGTGGACGCGACGGAGTTGGGCACGGCCACGCGCCTGCGTTTCAGCGCGAACCTGGAAGACCTGCGCGACTGCAATGTCTATATCGTCACCGTGCCCACGCCCATTGATTCTGCCAAGCGACCGGATCTGACCCCGCTGATCAAGGCCAGCGAGGCGCTGGCCACGGTGCTCAAGCGCGGCGACATTGTGGTGTACGAGTCCACGGTCTATCCGGGCTGCACCGAGGAAGTGTGCGTGCCGCTACTGGCGCAAGGTTCGGGACTGGTCTTCAACCAGGATTTTTTCGCCGGCTACAGCCCCGAGCGCATCAACCCGGGCGACAAGCTGCATCGCGTCACCACCATTCTGAAGGTCACCTCTGGCTCAACACCCGAAGTGGCCGATTTCGTCGACCAGCTTTACGGCTCCATCATTACCGCCGGCACGCACCGCGCCAGCTGCATCAAGGTGGCCGAGGCCGCGAAGGTCATCGAGAACACGCAACGCGATCTCAATATCGCCTTGGTCAACGATCTGGCCATCCTGTTCAACAAGCTTGGCATCGACACGCTCGAAGTGCTGCAGGCGGCGGGTACCAAGTGGAATTTCCTGCCGTTCCGCCCGGGACTGGTCGGCGGTCACTGCATCAGCGTGGATCCGTACTACCTGACCCACAAGGCGCAGGAAGTGGGTCATCACCCGGACGTGATCCTGGCCGGGCGCCGTACCAACGACAGCATGGGCCCGTACATAGCCAGCGAAGTCATTCGGCTGATGGTGCGCAAGGCGATCAACCCGGTCCATGCGCGCATCCTGATTCTTGGCCTGGCGTTCAAGGAAAACTGCCCGGACCTGCGCAACACGCGCGTGGTCGATATCGTGCATGCATTGCGTGGCTACGCCGCGCAGGTGGATGTCTACGACCCCTGGGTAGATGCCGACGAAGCCGAGCACGAATACGCCATTCGGCCGATCACGGCTCCAGCTGCAGACAGCTATGACGCCATCATTGTGGCGGTGGGCCATCAGCAATTCGTGGAGCTCGGTGCGAGCGGCATCCGCGCGTTTGGCAAGCAGGCGGCGGTGCTTTACGACGTGAAGTGCATATTGCCGCGTGCTGCCGTGGATGGCAGGTTGTGATGACCGCGGCCCAGGTAAATTTGCCGGAGGCGCTGCAGGCGCGCGTGCGAGAGCAATCCTCGCCCTGGCTCGTGACCGGGGCGGCCGGGTTCATAGGTTCGAACCTTGTGGAAACGCTTTTGCGCCTCGGCCAGACGGTGGTCGGCCTGGACAATTTTTCCACCGGTTACCAGCACAACCTGGATGAAGTGGAGCAACTGGTTGGCGCACAGGCCTGGTCGCGCTTTCGCTTCATCAAGGGCGATATTCGCAACGTGGAGGACTGCCAGGCCGCGTGCGCAGGCGTCAAGCGCGTATTGCACCAGGCGGCTCTGGGTTCAGTGCCGCGCTCGATCGAGGATCCGCTGGCGACGCATGCGTCCAATTGCACCGGTTTTCTCAACATGTTGATCACTGCCCGCGACTCGGGCGTGGACAGCTTCACTTATGCGGCATCCAGCTCCACATACGGCGACGAGCCGACGCTGCCCAAGGTCGAAGACAAGATTGGCCGCGCGCTGTCGCCCTATGCGGCGACCAAGTTGTTCAATGAAATTTATGCTGAAGTCGTCGCCCGCTGCTATGGGTTCAAGGCTATCGGGCTGCGCTATTTCAATGTGTTCGGGCAACGCCAGGATCCGGACGGTGCCTATGCGGCCGTGATCCCGCAATGGATCGCATCGATGATTCGCAACGACGACCTGTTCATCAATGGTGATGGCCAGACTACGCGCGACTTCTGCTTTGTCGCCAACGCCGTGCAGGCCAACGTGCTCGCCGCGCTGGCGCCAGACGAGCAGCGCGATCGGGTTTACAACGTGGCCGTTGGACAGAGCACCACTTTGAACCAGCTGTTTGATGCGTTGGTAGCGGAGTTGACGGCGAACGGCGCCAGCTATGCCAAGCGCCCCGTATATCGGAATTTTCGCGCCGGCGACGTGCGTCATTCGCTTGCTGACATCACGCGTGCGCAAACGCGCCTGGGTTACGCGCCCACGCATACGTTGCCCTTGGGCCTGGGCGAGGCAATGCCGTGGTATCTCCACTTCATAGCGCAACGCGCGCATGCGCAATGATCCGATGTTCAGCGTCGTCGTCGGCGGGACACATTCTGGCCCGCGGTCGGCGCGCGCTCGACAACAACCGCGATTTGGGTGGACGTGAGTTGCATGGACTCTGAGGCATCACTCCCAACTGACCATGCGAACTCTGCCAACTGGCGTGTCTGCATTGCGCCGATGATGGATTGGACCGATCGACACTGCCGGTATTTTCACCGCCTGCTGTCGCCACACGCGCGGCTGTATACGGAAATGGTCACCAGCGCGGCGCTGGTCCGTGGCGGGCAGCTGCGGCTACTGGAGCACAACGCGCAGGAGCATCCGCTGGCGCTGCAGCTTGGCGGCAGTGATCCAACACAGCTGACGCAGGCCGCGCGCGCCGGCGCCCTGGCGGGCTACGACGAGATCAATCTCAATGTCGGTTGCCCGTCCGATCGCGTGCAGTCTGGCCGGTTTGGCGCGTGTCTCATGCGCGAACCGCGGCTGGTAGGCGATTGCGTCGCGGCGATGCGCGATGCGGTTGGCATTCCGGTCACGGTGAAATGCCGAATTGGCGTAGATGAGCAGGACGCCTATGCGGATCTGCAACGCTTCACCGAGATCATGCTGAGCGTGGGCGTCGAGGTTCTGGTGGTGCATGCGCGCAAGGCATGGCTGCGGGGTTTGTCACCCAAGGAAAATCGCGAGGTGCCGCCCTTGGACTACGCGCGCGTGTACCAACTCAAGCGCGAGTTTCCACAATTGCAGGTGGTCATCAACGGTGGCATCAGCACGGTCGAGCAGATCCTTGCGCACCTGACGCAGGTGGATGGGGTGATGCTTGGCCGGGCTGCGTATCACGATCCGTATCTGCTGGCGGGAGTGGAAGCTGCGCTGTACGGCGCGCCATTGCCCGAGCGCGCAGACGTCTTGCGGCGCATGCGCCCGTATGTCGAAGATGAGTTGCAGCGCGGCACGGCGCTCAAGCACATGAGCCGACACGTGCTCGGTCTGTATCAGGGTGAGCCCGGCGCGCGGGGCTTTCGTCGAACCTTGAGCGAAGGCGCGCACTTGCCCGGCGCCGGTTGGGAACTGCTTGAACAGGCGCTCGATCCGCTTGCTGTGGCGGCGTGACGGGGATTGTCGATGCGGGCACTATTCAGCCGTCATTGGCCACACTGGACCTTGTGCCATTGCACGGCGAGCGCGCTGAGGTCCAGGTCCATGAACAAGACTTTCATCCGGCTTCTGTTGGCATCGCTTGTCAGCACCGTCGGGACGCTGGCATGGGCGCAAGCGGGTGGGCGCGAGGTGACGCTGGACCAGGCAGTGTCGCAAGTACAGGCTGACACCCGTGGGCGGATACTGTCCGCGGAGCCGCGGCACATCGGGCGACGTTCGGAATACCGCATCAAGGTGTTGACGCCGGCGGGGCATGTGCGAGTGGTAGTGGTTCCGTCAGAGTCGGGGAAAATTCCGGCTTCCAGTATGTCGACCAAGAATCCGCCCGGCAGGCACGCGGGCAGCAAGGAGAAACGTTGATGCGCATCCTGTTGGTGGAAGACGAGGCGCCGTTGCGCGAGACCCTTGCCGCGCGTCTCAAACGTGATGGTTTTGCGGTCGACGCGGCGCAGGACGGCGAGGAGGGTATTTACCTCGGGCGCGAAGTGCCTTTTGATCTGGCGATCATCGACCTGGGTTTGCCCAAGATGTCCGGGATGGAACTGGTCAAGGCGCTGCGCGAGGACGGTCGGCGCTATCCGATCCTGATTCTAACGGCGCGGGGTAGCTGGCAGGACAAGGTCGAGGCGCTGAAATTCGGCGCCGATGATTATCTGGTCAAGCCATTCCACGTCGAGGAGCTGCTGGCGCGCATCAACGCTCTGGTGCGCCGTGCCAGCGGTTGGTCCAAGCCGATTCTCGCCTGCGGCATCATCAAGCTCGATACCACCGCGCAGACCGTAACGGTGGAAGGCAAGGTGGTGGACCTGACCAGCTATGAATACAAGGTGCTGGAATATCTGATGCTGCACGCCGGCGAGCTGGTCTCCAAGGCTGACCTCACCGAACACATCTACCAGCAGGATTTCGACCGCGACTCCAATGTGCTTGAAGTGTTCATTGGCCGGTTGCGCCGCAAGCTTGATCCGGAAGGCATCCTCAAACCCATCGAGACGGTACGTGGCCGCGGATACCGCTTTGCCATCCCGCGCACCGACACCGACGACGAGTAAGTCTCCTTCGCCGCGACGCTCGCTGTCATTGGCAGCGCGCGCGGCGATTGCCACGGGATTCGTGCTCGCCGCGTTCCTTGGGCTGGTAGGCCTGACCCTGTCCCAGGCCGGCAAGCAGCGCGCGCTCAGCGCGCTGCATGATCGCCTGCAGAATTACGCACTTGCCTACATCACTTATACCGACGTCAGTCGGTTCGGCAAACTGCTGCCGCCGGACAAGGAGCCTGACCCGAATTTTTCGCGCCCCGGTTCCGGGTTGTATGCAGTTGCCATAGGCGAAAATGGCTACCACTGGGAGTCATCCTCGGCAATTGGTCGCGACTTTGCGTTCGTCACGCCACTGCCCTCAGGACAGAGCAAGTTTGTCGGGCCGCTGGATACGCGCATGGGCCGGCTGTACTACTTCAGCTATGGCGTGGCACTGGATCTGGAAGGCAAAGCCTCGGTCGGCCTGACGATGATGGTCGCGCAGACAGAAGACCAGCTCGAAGGTCAGAACGCGGTATTTCGGCGCACTCTGGGTATCTGGTTGTCCATTCTCGGCCTGATGTTGATCGTGTTGCAGCTGCTGCTGCTGCGCTGGAGCCTGACCCCATTACGCCGCGTCGCCAGCGACATGGCGCGGGTCGAGCGTGGCGACAGCGCCCATCTGGACAGCCAGTATCCGCTGGAGCTGGTGGGTTTGACCGACCGCATCAATGCCTTCATCGACAGTGAGCGCGAACAACGCACGCGATATCGCCACACGCTGGCCGATCTGGCACACAGCCTGAAGACGCCGCTGGCGGTGATCCGATCGCAAGTGGAGTCGGCGCTGGAAGGTGATGACCCGGCGCGACGTTCCGGCGTGCTGGCGCAGGTGCGACGGATGGATGATCTGGTTGCCTATCAGCTATCCCGCGCGGCCACTTCAGGACGCCAGACATTTGCCAGCGCGGTGCCCATTGCCGAGCATGCGGAGGATCTGGTGCGCAGCTTGGAAAAAGTCTACGCAGCGAAAAATCTGCTGTGCGAATTTGATATTGAGGACGGCGCAGTGTTCTACGGCGAGCAGGGGGATCTGCTCGAGTTGATGGGCAACTTGCTGGAGAACGCCTTCAAGTGGGCCGATCATCGCGTCTTGCTGGTCGTCAAGCAGCAGCCGGCTCCGGGCCTTGCGCGCGCCGGCCTGCGCCTGAGCGTGGAAGACGATGGCCCGGGTATAGCGCCCGATCAGGTGGAGAAGGTTCTGCAGCGGGGCGTGCGTGGAGATGAACGCGTGCAGGGCCATGGCATCGGCCTGTCGATTGTGCAGGACATCGTGCACGCCTACAACGGCGAACTGCTGGTCGATCATTCAGCCGAATTTGGCGGAGCCCGTTTCACGGTAACCCTGGCTGCCACGTGATGCCGGTTTGCGCCGAGGGCCGTCTGCGGCGCCAGCGTCTGCTTCGGCACGCGGTACACAAAAGCCCGATAAATCTCGCGCGGGCCTGCCTCTTACTGAATGGATCCGGGCAGCAATGATTGCCAGCCGACGTGAGTGCGTGGCGGATGTGTCGGAGCGTTTGGGAAGCCGCTTGCGCGGTCCTCAGCGCTGGAGGCTTCCGGTGCTGTTTCGGTTCCACTACGTCGCCGGTCGCTGCTCACGCTGAGCGCGTCGCTGGCAGTCCCGCTGTCGCGGACGCTGTTGCCGCTCATGCTTGAGTGCGCGGCGCTTTCCATGTCCTGAGACTCGCCGAACGTCGCCGCAGCCGCGCCAATGCTGGCAATACACAGCACGCAACCGATCAGCCAACGGGTATTTTCCATGGAGATATTGCTACCTGCGACACAATCCCTGAACGTTTTATCCTCGCAGAATGGCCTTGCGGACGCCAGTGCCTGCTAGCGCACTGAGCGTGCCGCAGCTGGCTGTCCGGCAGCCACGCTAGAATCAATGCATGATCGGCCACGGCGCTAAAACCCAGCAGTTCACGTCGGCCGCGGACCTGGCGTGACCGGCACGACTCCGCCAACGCACGAGTTGCCGCAGGCCGTCGGTCAGCCGCTGATGCGCATCAGCGTATCGGCTACCAGCGCAGTGGCAGGAGCCGCGGCGCGAAAGCAGATGGCCGCGTCGCCTGCGCGCGGCCTGCCGGCAGACGCGACGCCGACCGATGCGCAGATGCCGTGGCCAGCGCAGCTGCTGGACGCGGCACAGATTCGCGCCCACATGCCGAGCGCCATAGTGGGACAGCTGGGAGCCATCGAGGTACACGAGAAACTTGATTCCACTTCGACCGAATTGCAGCGTCGCGGCAGCGCTGCGCCGGACTTGAGTATTGTCCTGGCCGAGACCCAGTTGTCCGGTCGCGGCCGGCGTGGGCACAAGTGGCTATCCCCGCCCGGCATGAACCTGTATCTGTCCTGCCTGAAGCGCTTCAGCCACGGGTTTGCCGGCCAGGCAGGGCTCTCCCTTGCAGTTGGCGTGATGCTTATGCGCGCACTGGTCGAGCTGGAAATAGCAGGAGCTGGCCTGAAGTGGCCCAACGACGTGTTGGCGCGTGATGCCGAATATGCCGACGGCAAGCTGGCCGGTATTCTGGTTGAGCTTGATGGCGACTATCAGGGGTTGTGCACTGCGGTGATCGGCATTGGTCTGAATGTGTATATGCCGCCAGCGTTGCGCGCGCAGGCCGGTCAGCCAGTGTGTGATCTCGCTACGTTGAATGCAGGCACGCTGCCTGAGCGCAATCGCATTGCGGCGTCGGTAATTACCGCCCTGGTCACGGGTCTGCGCCAATTCGAATGCGAGGGCTTTGCCGCATTCATTGGGGATTACGCAGAGCACGATTTGCTGCGCGATCAACTTTTGCGCGTTACCGGTGCGTTTGCCACGCTTGACGGCGTAGGTGACGGCGTGGATGCTCGCGGCGCTCTGCGCGTGCGCTTGTCCGACGGCAGCGTGCGCGTGTTCGACAGTGCGCACGTCACGGTACGCCGCCAATGAAGCTGCTGCTCGATCTGGGGAATTCGCGGGTGAAGTGGGCTCTCGCTGACCAGCCATGCGGGCCATGGCTGGCGCACGGCGCCTTGGGCTGGGATGAAAACCTGGTCGAGCAATTGCAGCTGGCCTGGACGACGTACCCGACTGTGCGCGCGGTCGTGGCCGCGTCGGTGGTGGACGGCAAGCGCGAGGCGCTGATTGCAAACGTGCTCGCCCAGAGGTTTGCTCTGGCACCGCATTGGATGCGCACGCCGGCGCAAGCCTGTGGCGTACGCAACGGCTATGCCGAACCGCAGCGGCTGGGGGTGGATCGCTTCCTGAGCATGATCGCGGCTCGTGCTGCAGGACACGCGCCGTGTGTAATCGCTGGAGCGGGCACCGCGCTGACCCTGGACGCGCTGGCCGCCGATGGGCAGCATCTGGGCGGCCTGATTGTGCCGGGTGCGCCGCTGATGCAGCGTGCCCTCGCAGGGGCGACCGTGCATGCGCGAACGGAGCAGGCCGGGCATATGCTTGACGCGGCGTGCAACACCGCCGACGCGGTGACCTCCGGCTGTTGGCATGCAGTGGCGGCGTTGACTGAACGCTTTGTCCAGCGCATGGCTCCACTCCTGGGCGGCAAGCCAACCTTGGTGCTTGGTGGAGGTGATGCCGAACAGCTACTACCCTTGCTGACCTTGCCGGCAGAGATCATGGTCGACGGCGTGCTGCGTGGTCTGGCTTACTGGTCATCGGTCGCAACCGCCGCAACTTCATCAAACGTGTCTGACGCACCGGACGGGCGAGCAGGAGACCAATGATTTTTCGTTTGCTGTTTGTATTGCTGAGCGCGCTGAATATCGCAGTGGCTGCATGGCTATGGCTGGGGCAACCTTATGCAGTGAGCGCGAGTCCCGCAAGTGATGCGGGAGTGCCTACGCTGCGTCTCCTTTCTGAATTGCCATCGGCCGCGGTGACCGTTGCCGCCGTCACGCCCGCGAATGACAACGACAATAGCAATGCCAAAGCGTCCAGCAGTCTGCGTTGTCTCGCGCTCGGGCCATTTGCGACACCGCAAGACATGCGCAATGCGCGCCAACTGCTGGCGGCGCCGAACACGCGAACGCGCGCGCGGCAGGAATTGATTACCCACACCAGCAACTGGTGGGTTTACCTGCCGCCCGCGACGAATCGCGCCCAAGCGCTGGAACTAGGGCGCCAGCTTGCCAGCCGGGGTATCAGCGATTATTTCGTCGTCAGCGCGGGTGAGCAACCCAACAGCGTGTCGCTGGGCGTGTTCAAGGATCCCGCAAACGCCAGCAGACGACGCGACGAGATAGTTGCTGCCGGATTTCCTGCGCGCATGGAAGAGCGCATGGAAAGCGTGCCGGAATACTGGCTGGACATGATGATACCGGCCGGAACGCGCGTGGACTTGGGCGCGGTGCGCAATCGTGGGGTGCGCACCCACAGCATTGGTTGTTTCCAGGCTATCCCCTGAAGCGCTGCGGGCGGCGCGCGGCATCCTGCTAGAATCGTGCGCCCTTGCCGGCATAGCTCAGTTGGTAGAGCAACTGATTTGTAATCAGTAGGTCCCGGGTTCGACTCCTGGTGCCGGCACCATTCAAGTGTCACGCAATATCACGAAGGACCTGTAGGGTCGTGCCTCGCACGCCCGGCAGCCAGCGCAAGGCCGCCAGGGCGCTGGCACCCGCCGTCAATCAGATCTCCAAAGGAAGGTGTTTCACGCAAGGAATCGGCAGTGACCCGCGCAGGATCCTTGCGCAACCTGGCCCAGGTGTTCTTGCTGGCGGCCTCCGTCTCGGCACCAGCCTTGGAATGGAACAGCCACTTGAAACCGTAAGCCACCGCGTCGGCACTCACCGGACCCTTGAGTTCAAGCAGCGCAGCAAGATTCTTCAGATCACTCTCTTGCCACCCTGAAAGTGATTCGACGATAGTTGTCATGCACATTCCTTCGATGACAACGGTAGCTTCTGGTTTGTTTGTGTAGATACAGAAAACGCGTGGAATGCGCCGACGGCCTGCACGGTGTTAATTTAGCCGGCACTTGTCCTGGCCGCATCGAGCTTTCTACCCCGCATGAATCAAACCTCACTTTCCGCGCTCATCTGGTCTGTCGCTGACCTGTTGCGTGGTGACTACAAGCAATCTGAATACGGTCACGTCATCCTGCCGTTCACCGTGCTGCGCCGCCTCGACTGCGTGCTGGCGCCAACCAAGTCAGCGGTGTTGGCGGAGAACGCCGCCAGGATCAAGGCCAATCTGAATCCAGATTCGTTCCTGCTGCGCAAAGCCAAACAATCGTTCTACAACACGTCCGAACTGGATCTGCCCAAGCTGCTGGGCGATCAAGACAACATTCGGCAAAACCTGTACGCGTACATCCAGGGCTTCTCCGTGGAGGTGCGCGACATCTTCGAGCGGTTTGACTTCCACACACAGGTAGAGCGGCTGGCCAAGGACAACTTGCTGTACCTCGTCACCGAAAAGTTTGCCAACGTCAACCTGCACCCCGACGCCGTGGACAACACGCAGATGGGTCTGGTGTTCGAGGAGCTGATCCGCAAGTTTGCCGAGCTGTCCAACGAAACCGCTGGTGAGCACTTCACCCCGCGCGAAGTGATCCGATTGATGGTCAACCTCATTTTCATCGAGGACGACGACGTGCTGACGCCCGGCAATGCGGTGGTGCGCACCATTTACGATCCCACGGCGGGTACCGGCGGCATGCTTTCGGTGGCCGCGGAACATCTGCTGCAACACAACCCGGCCGCGCGCCTCACCTTGTTCGGGCAGGAGTTGAACGACGAGTCCTACGCCATCTGCAAGGCCGACATGCTGATTCGTGGTCAGGACGTGGCCAATATGATCGCCGGCAACACCTTGAGCGAGGATGGCCACAGCACGCGCAAGTTCGACTACATGCTATCCAACCCGCCGTTCGGCGTGGAGTGGAAGAAAGTCGAGAAGGAGATCCGCAGCGAGCACCAGCAAAGAGGTTTTGATGGCCGTTTTGGCCCCGGCCTGCCGCGCGTGTCCGATGGCTCGATGCTGTTCCTGCTGCACCTGATCGCGAAGATGCGCCCGGCGGTCGACGGCGGCAGCCGCTTCGGCATCGTGCTCAACGGCTCGCCGCTATTCACCGGTGGCGCCGGCAGCGGTGAGTCCGAGATCCGCCGCTACGTGCTGGAGAACGATCTGGTGGAAGCCATCATCGGCCTGCCCACCGACATGTTCTACAACACCGGCATTGCCACCTACGTGTGGATTCTCTCCAACAAAAAACCCGACGATCGCAAGGGCTTCGTGCAACTGATCGACGCCAGCAGCTTCTGGCAGAAGATGCGCAAAAGCCTCGGCAGCAAGCGCAAGGAAATGAATGACGAACACATCGCCACCGTCACCCGCCTGTTTGGCGACTTCGCCGAAGCCGAACTGGCTACCGTGTTTGGCGCCGACGGCAAGGAAGTCGACCGCCAGGTGATCGCCGCCGCCGAGTTCGCGCCCGAACCGCCCGCCGGCGGGAAGGTGAGAGTCGCGCCACTTTCGCGCATCTTCAAGAACGAGGACTTCGGCTACACCACGATCACCGTCGAAGGCCCGCTGCGCGATGAGCAGGGCAAGATCGTGCTCGGTCTCAAGGGCAAGCAGAAAGGCAAGCTGCAGCCGGACAGTTCCTTGCGCGACACCGAGAACGTGCCGCTGGACGAGGACATCCAGGCGTACTTCGCACGTGAAGTGCTGCCCCACGCACCGGAGGCGTGGATCGACGGGGCCAAGAGCAAGGTTGGCTACGAGATTCCGTTCAATCGACACTTCTACGTGTTTGAGCCGCCGCGTGATCTGGGCGAGATCGATGAGGAGCTGAAAGCGGTATCGGCGCGGATCATGGCGATGCTGGGGGAGTTGGCGAAATGAGCTTTCCAAGATACGCGGCGTACAAAGGCAGCGGCTTGGCTTGGCTCGGTGAACTCCCGGCGCATTGGGGCGCGAAGCCGATTAAGGCCGTGGCTAGCTTCAATGATGAAGCGCTACCTGAGAACACTTCACCCGACTTTGAGTTGTCTTATGTGGACATTGGCAGTGTCAGCCTGGATGCCGGTATAGAACGGACCGAAAATTTCTTATTCGCTGATGCGCCCTCGCGAGCGCGTAGGCTGGTGCGAGACGGTGACGTTATTGTCTCAACGGTACGAACCTACTTGAAGGCAATCGCACCAATCATGCGGTCGCCGGGAAACATGGTCGTTTCCACGGGATTCGCAGTAATTCGGCCAGGCCCCCTGCTCGATTCCGGCTTTGCCAAATACGCGCTTCAGAGCGAACGATTCGTCGACCAAGTCATCAGTCGATCAACAGGAGTTAGCTATCCAGCGATCAATGCGTCCGATCTCGCACGGATTGAACTACCCTCGCCGCCTAACGACGAACAATCCGCCATCGCCGCCTTCCTCGACCGCGAGACCGGCAAGATCGATGCGCTGATTGCCGAGCAGGAAAAGCTGCTGACCCTGCTGGCCGAAAAGCGCCAGGCCACCATCTCCCACGCTGTCACCCGCGACCTCAATCCCAGCGCCCCGCTGAAAGATTCAGGCGTGTCGTGGCTAGGCGAAGTGCCAAACCATTGGCGAGTCGTGAGACTGAAGTTCATTGCGTCAGTTCAGACTGGCATCGCGAAGGGGAAAGATGTGTCTGGCAAGCACACTGTCGCGGTTCCTTACCTCCGGGTCGCAAATGTTCAAGATGGCTTCTTGAAGTTGGATGACGTTGCTGTCCTCCAAGTCGAGCCGGAGCAGGTCGAACGCTACCGACTTCGCCCTGGCGATGTGCTGATGAATGAGGGCGGCGACTTCGACAAATTGGGGCGCGGAGCGATCTGGCACGGTGAAATTGAGGACTGTATTCACCAGAACCACGTATTCGCAGTGCATCCGCATAACGTCCGTCCCGCATGGCTGAATCAGGTCACCAGTTCCGAGTACGCGCAGTTTTACTTTATGGGCCGCTCGAAGCAGAGCACCAACTTGGCTTCAATCTCCTCGACCAACATCATGGAGCTTCCGGTGGTGTTACCACCGCACGAGGAGCAAGCCGAGATTCTTCATTGGGTCGATGCCGAGACGGAACGGTTTGGTCGCCTTGAATCAGACGTAAACCGTGCCTTAGTCCTTCTCAAAGAACGCCGCCGCACCCTGATCGCCGCCGCTGTCACCGGAAAAATCGACCTTCGCAACGTGGCGTCATGCTGATTACTGTCGTTCATGGCAAGGCGGGGCGGTTGCAGCTTCCCGGGGGTGATTCGAGCCTCAGTTGGAGAGATGTCTTTCGAAGGAATGAAGACCTGCTGACTGGAGTGCTTATAAGCAGACTCCGGTTCCTGTCTTCGGCCTCATTGTGCAGAGTCATGATGTTGTTGATAGGTTCTACCTACGCAAGCGCGCTGGGTGAGCTAGACGAAATCGAGTTCTGGCCGAGGTTCGACAAGTTGGAACGTCGGTCATGGGTTGAGCCAGATGTTCTGCTTCGATTCGCGAATGCTTGGGTGCTTGTAGAAGTGAAGCCACCGTTTGGTGGCAGTCAGTCTGTCGATCAATGGCGCGATGAAGTGGAGGCTTTGATTGCAGAGGGCGAGAAGGGAGACCTCGATATTCCGGATCTCCTACATTTCGTGGCGTTGGGAAACACTGGCCGGAAAGACGGAGAGTATGGGATCCCGCAGCTCAGTGAGGTTGGCAATAGGTTGATCAAGGTGCATTGCCGAGAGTGGGATGGGCTCTTCCGGGAAACACCGATCATGGCGGATGAAAGTGAGGGCGCTGATCGGGCCGTATTCCTGGATTGGATGGATGCTTTCTATCTCTTTGGTCTGGTCGAGCAACCAGTTGGTGGCTGGTTTGCTCTTTGCCAATGGATGCAAAACAGATCCTTTCGAGTCGATGAGGGTTGGGCGCCCGGTTTGCATCCGGCGCGGAGCGTAGTGCCCGTTGATGAGCGTTTGCCGGTCTGGGCAGACATAGTGAATTACGCGAATCGTTTCAGTTTGGAGATTCCGGTATGGATGTGACGCTTGAGCAAGCCGAGAAACTGGTTGTGGACATTCAGGTAGCGCACCGTCTGGTTGTTGCGTTTTACGAAAGATTGCTTGCCGGATTCAATTCGGTTGCAGCAGAACTTCAGTTTGATTTCTGGTACTGGGATCCCGCCGAGACGAAGAGGCCTTGCCGCTCCACGACACAACCAACGAAGAATTGGTTATGGGATATGGTGCCCATGTATGCGTCTTCCCACGTCTACCGCAGGGCGTCCGGTCAACACCCGCAAGTCGGCGACACAGTACTTTTGCTGCGTGCTTACGCTGATGACTCGTTCGAAGAAGAGAGGCGTCGTGCGGCCCGCGTAAAGGGAAAGCCCGATCCATTGAAGTTACCTATAGGCGAAGGAATTATCGAAGTGGAGCTGTATCGATGGATCAGGGCTTACGATCACGAGTGGGATCCGGTGTGGGCTGCCCTTGATGACGTTGATCCATCTCGGCCTGGTTGGCAGGAAGTGAAGGACGGTGTTCTTGCGAATGCTCTTCAGTTCAAACTTGCCGATTTCATCCATGCGCCGGAGATTCTTTCGGGAAAAATAGGTGCGCTTTTATCTGAGGCGCCCATCGGATATCCCCGATGAGCGACATCCAACTATTCCGCTTGAGCGACACGACCGCCATCGAGCTTTCCGGTCGCGCCGCCGCCGTCGAGAAGCATCTGCAATCCATGATCGAAGCACAAATGCCGACCTTCCTCGGCGTGCGCTTCCTCGCCACCGAGTACACCACCGGCAAGACGCACAAGGGCCGCATCGACTCGCTGGGGCTGGATGAGAACGGTTGCCCGGTGATCATCGAGTACAAGCGAAACACCAACGAGAACGTGATCAACCAAGGGCTGTTCTATCTCGACTGGCTGATGGACCACCGCGCCGAATTCCATTGGCTGGTGATGGAGAAGCTTGGCAAGGACGTCGCCGAGCAGGTCGACTGGGCCGGCACGCGATTGCTGTGCATCGCCGCCGACTTCACCCGCTACGACCAGCACGCAGTGCAGCAGATTCCACGCAATATCGAACTGATCCGCTACAAGCTGTTCGCCGACGATCTGTTGTTGCTCGACTTGGTCAATAGCGTCAGCGTGGCTGATGCGACTGCTGCCAAGGACGAAGCTGGCGGCGTCACGACGCCGGCCAAGGCCAAGGGAGTGAGCAAGGACAAGACGGCTGAGGAGCAACTCAGCCAGGCTCATCCCGTCATCAAGGAGCTTTACACGACCTTGGCGGGCTACCTGCTGGCTCTGGGTGATGACGTGCAGGAAAGGCATTTGAAGCTGTACGTCGCCTTCCGGCGCCTGAAGAACTTTGCCTGCGTGATCCCATACAAGGACAAGCTGTTGGTGATGCTGAAGCTCAGCCCGGATACCGTCACGCTGGAAGAGGGTTTCAGTCGTGACGTGCGCAACATTGGCACCTGGGGCACGGGTGATCTAGAGCTTTGCTTGCGGGCACCGGCAGACCTGGAACGAGCCAGGCCCTTGATCGATCGCAGTTACGCTGAAAATTAGAGCCGTTACAAGGCTGGCTTGTTCTCACTTGGCTAAGATGCCCCTATGACCCGCGTCGCCATTCAACCCGAGATGTTCCGCTGGGCACGTGATCGTGCACGCCTGGACAATCTCGCTTTGGGGACACGATTTCCGCGATTGGAAGCGTGGGAAAAGGGCGAAGTACAGCCGACACTGCGGCAGCTTGAGGACTATGCGCGAGCCACGCACGCGCCAGTAGGCTATTTCTTCCTGCCCGAGCCACCGGTTGAGTCCTTGCCGATTCCTGATTTCCGCACGATTGCAAATCGCGTCATCGCCACGCCGAGTCCGAATCTGTTGGACATGATCTATGTCTGCCAGCAGCGGCAAGACTGGTATCAGGACGATGCACTGCTGACTGGACAGTTACCGCTACCGTTCGTGGGAAGCGTGACGCTGGCAACATCTCCGGTCAAAGCGGCGACCCATCTGCGGCACACCTTGGGTTTCAGCGTGGAAGCACGCCGCGCCTGCCCGACTTGGACCGAGGCCCTACGCACTTTCATTGAACAGGCCGATCGGATTGGTGTGATGGTGATGGTCGCGGGCGTGGTGTTGAACAACAACACGCGTCGTCTGGATCCACAGGAGTTTCGCGGCTTTGCGTTGGCCGACGCGTTAGCGCCGCTGGTATTTATCAATGGGGCGGATAGCAAGGCAGCACAGATGTTTACGCTGGCGCACGAGTTAGGGACCGTCTGAACTAGCCGCTGTTAATTGGACGTCCAGAATTTTGCGGTGCTATTCGGCGAATCAGCCGAAAATCAACTGAATCGGTCGATTACTAGTTGGGGATTTATTCTTTTGACGCCTTGCAGGTATGTTCTG
>JBBSSI010000010.1:0-103990 GCA_038242205.1 Lysobacterales bacterium | reverse complement strand
TCCATCGTTGGGGGAGAGGTTTGGGGTGTGGGGGCTGGGGATCTTCCGGCGTTACGACAAATGCACGAGCCCCCCGCACCCGGCCCTCTCCCCCGGCTGCGCCTGGGGAGCGGGTTGACGCACCCCGCCGAGTCCCAATGACCGCCGCCTACCGCCCCCCCCCCCGACGGCTCCATCGTGGGGGGTTTGGGTTGGGGTGCGGGGGGCTTTTGATCTTCCGGCGTTACGCCAAAAGCAAGAGCCCCCTCACCCTGCCCTCTCCCCCGGCTGCGCCAGGGGAGAGGGTTCAAGCACAACGCCGTGTCGCAATTACCGCCGCCGAACTCCCTCTCCCCCGACGGCTCCATCGTTGGGGGAGAGGGTTGGGGTGAGGGGGCTTTTGATCTTCCGGCGTTACGCCAAAAGCAAGAGCCCCCCTCACCCTGCCCTCTCCCCCGGCTGCGCCAGGGGAGAGGGTTGAAGCACACCGCCGAGTCGCAATTAACGCCGCCGAGCTCCCTCTCCCCCGACGGCTCCATCGTCGGGGGAGAGGGTTCAAGCAAGCACACCGCTGTGTCGCAACTACCGCCGCGGAACTGCCTCTTGCCCGACAGCTCGATCGCCAGGGGAGAGGGTTCAAGCAGTCACACCGCCGGCATCGCGACCGCGCACGGGATGCTCCGTCTGCGCTCGGAGCTATCTCCGACGGAAGAGTCCGTGCACTCATGCTGACCTCGTTGCTACTACCGGTGGCACCGCCGCGGCGCGCAGCGCCGGGCCGAGTACAGCCAGCTGGCCGAGCAGCCACAGCGCCAGCGCACTGCCGGGCAGGTAGAACCAGGGCATGCGCTGCATTTCGTAGTGCTGCATCAAGTAGACGTTGATGCCGTACGCCAGCGCCATGCCGAGCCCGACACCCGCGCTGCTGAGCAGGAAATTTTCGGTACGGAAATAACTGAGGATGTGCCCGCGCGTGGCACCAATGGCACGGCGTATGCCGATCTGGCGGCGCCGCTGCCCGACCCAGAAACTGGTGAGTCCGACGATGCCAAAGGCGGTCACCGCCAGCATGACCACGCACACCAGCACCAGCATCCACGCCATGGAGCGCGTGTCGGCAAAATACCGGTCGCGCATTTCGCTGAAGGTGCCGCCCTTGACCACTGACGCAGGCGCCAGCTTGCCAAGCCCCTCCACGGATTCGCGCACGATACGCTGGCGATCCTGCGGCGCACTGCGCATCACGTAGAAGTTCAACCCCTGACTTTCGCTCAAGGGAAAGAACGCGCTGTAGTAGAAACTATTGCCGCCATCCATGTGCTTGGAAGGGCGCAGCACGTCAGCAACGATACCGATCACCATGTAGCTGAACTTGTCGATGTACACATATTTTCCGAGCGGCGATTGCTGCGGCCACAGGCGCGTGGCCAGGCTGTGCGTGACGAGCATCACGTGCGTACTGGGCATGAACGAATCACCGAGCGTGCTGTTCGCATACTCATCGGCAGTGAACCAGCGCCCCTGCAGCAGACGCAGCCCCAAGGCTTTCTCACCACCTGCGCTGTACAGATATTCCGATACGTTGAGGTTGCTCGTAGCTGAAAGCTGCTGATCCGGCGTGGTGCTGAGAGTGGTTCCCCAGTCGCTGCGACTCAGCGGGAGCGAGTTGACAGCCGCCACGGCATGCACACCGGCGATGCCGCGCAAATAGGCGAGATCGCGCGGTATGTCACTGGCAGCCAGCTTTGGGTCGTTGCCATTGACGTAGGCGATCGACAGGCCCTGTTCGTCGATGGCGTCGGGCAGGTGGATATCGGCAATGCGCTGACTGATCATGAACACCGCGTTGCATAGCACGGCACAGGCCAGTGCAATCTCAACCACAATCAGCAGCGCAGGTATGCGGTGTTTGCGCAGGCTGGTCAGGATGGGGCGAATTTCCATAGTGTTTCTCAGGCGGCTTTCAGCTGCGGGGCGGGGGCAACCACGCAGGCGCGCCACGCGGGCAGGACGCCGGCGACAAGGCTGGCGACCAGGGCAACTGCGAAGGTGAACGTGAACATGGACAGATCCAGTCGCGCCAGGCTTGCGTACTGCGCAGGCTGGTGCCGGATCGCCCACAGGCCCAGCTCGGCAAAGACCAGGCCGAGCACGCCACCGGCCAGCCCGATCATCCCCGCCTCAACCATGAACTGGGCAAAGATCGCTGCACGCGAAGCCCCGAGCGCACGGCGCACGCCGATCTCGCGTGAGCGACGCAGGCATTTGGCCAGCAGCAGCCCCACCGTGTTCACCACGCATATCAGCAGGAAGCCGAAAGCAAGCCCGGCCTGCAGGCGCACGTCGTCCGGCACGATCTGCATCGAGCGCAACCACGGCATCAAGGCCGGCAAGGCCACGTCGGGGCGATGCATGCGACCCAGCGCAATCTGCTGCTTTACGTAATTTGCCAGGAATGACTTGTACGCAGCCGCATCGGATGCATCGCGCAACTCCACCCACATGCCCAGCCACATGCACGGCGCGGTCTCCAGTTTGCTGATATCGCCCATCGCGTAGCAGTTGACGTTGCCCGGGTCCATGTCGTCGGCCCGCGCCGACTGCAGCGGCACAAAAACTGCGTCGCCGTCGCCATAGTCCCGGCCGCCCAGCATGTGCGCGTAGAAGCGCGGCTGCGGCGACCACGGCTTGAGCACGCCGATGATGCGGTAGTCGTGCTCATTGACGCGGATGACCTTGCCCACGCTGTTGACCCCAGCGAACAGCTTGTCGTTGAGGAAACCAGCGATCACTGCGACCCGGGCTTGATCGTTTTCATCGGCGGCGCTCCAGCCGCCCCCATGCTGAAACGGCACGTCAAACGTCGGGAAGAAATCGGACGTGGTCATCACGCCGTCGCTGAAGAACGGGCGCTGGCCGACCTGCGGCGGCGAAACCTTCGCGCGCATCAACGCCGTCACCACCTGGTGCTCGGCCTTGCGCGCATGCAGCAGGTTCATCGCATCGACGTAACTCAACGTGTCCTGCGGCTTTGACTCATTGGCCACGTAGCCGGCCAGCGGCATCGGGTCGATCTGCGGGTAGAACAGGCGCGAACTTTTCTGCGGCAGCGGGTCGCCAGACAAGAGCTTGAGCACGGTGAGCGTGGTGATGCACGCGCCAATACCCAGCGCCAGCGCAAGCACCATCAGCGTGGTCAGCACCCTGTTGCGCCTGAGACTGCGCCACGCCAAACCGAGGTAGTAGCCGAACATTCACGGTCCTCCGAAGTAGGAAACTCCCGCTTCCCCGACGGCTTGATCGCTGGGGAAAGGTTTTAGCAGGAGCTTTGATCATGCTCACGAACGGAAAAGTGCAACCCCATCACCTGCCCTCTCCTCCGGCTGCGCCACCGGAGAGGCGTCAATCATTCAGACCGCGCGCGTGGCCACCACCGGCGGCACGTTGGAAGCTCGCCGCGCCGGCGCGAAGACCGCGGCCTGACCGATAGCGAGCATTGCGAGCACACCGACGAGGACGTACACCACCGGTATGCGGGACATTTCGTAGTGGCTCATCAGCCACAGGTTGAGGCCTATCGCCAGCAGCACGCCGATGGCTACGCCGACGCCGGCAATGAGCAGGTTCTCGATCTGGAAGTAGCGCAGGATGTCGACCTTGCGTGCGCCCAGGGCGCGGCGCACGCCTATCTGCCTGTGGCGCTGGCCGACCCAGAAACTGGTCAGGCCAACGATGCCGGCGGCGGTGACGCAGAGCAGGATCAGCGCCACCACGCCCATGAGCATGGCCATGCCGCGATCGGCGTCGTACGCCTTGGCGCGAATGTCCGCAAACGATCGCACGCTGCCGTCGTCCAGCACGCGCATGGGATTGACCTTGTACAACGTGGGTGCTGCCAAACGCATGGCTGCATCCAGCCGACCAGGTTTGGTGCGCACCAGGTCGCGCGAAAAGTTGGCGTCGAGCCGGGCCGGGATCAGCGTGGCGTTCCAGGCGGTGTCGTCAGCGCGACTGCTTACGCTGGGAGATTGCAACCGCTCGACCACACCGATAACGGTGCTCGGCTTGGTGCTGTCGTTGAGATACACCAGTTTGCCCACGGCGCCGTGCGGAAATACCTTGTCCGCCAACGTGCGGGTGAAGATGATCTGCGCCGGATCGCGCTGCTCGCGAAATCCCTGGTGCTCCACGTCGCCCGCGTTGAAGCCGCGTCCGGCGACCACGCGCACGCCCATGGTCGGCAGCATCCGCTCGTCGCCAAAGTAATACGTGGTGCGAATCTCACCGGAAAGCGCGCGCGGCTTCACGCTCAGCGAGCCGTTCCATGACGAATCCAGCAGCGGGATGGAGTTGACGGGCGCGACCGAGGCCACGTCCGGCATGGCGCGCAACGCCGCGAGATCCTCCAGCTGCATCGCGTCGAGCCGGTCTACCGCACCAGGCTCCTCCTCGCCCGGCGCGCCCACCCATTGTTGGCTGATGAGGAACAGGTTGCTCTCGTCCATGCCGGTGGGACGGTTTACCCGATCGATGCGCTGGCCGATGATGAACACCGCGTTGCACACAATGGCGAGCGTCAACGCGATTTGCAGCGCAATCAAAACTACGCCGGCCTTGTGCTTGCGCAGCGCCGCGATGATCGGGTGCATGGTCATGGTCATCCCCCTCAATTGCTTTTCAGTTGCCACGCGGGCTGCACCCGCGAGGCGCGAAAGGTGGGATACAAACCGGCCAGGAGCGTGGCGAGCACAGCGACGAGCAAGGTAAGCGCCAGCAGCGACCAGTCGAGCCGTGCCAGCGTGGCGATGTTCCTGGGCAGCACCCATCCAACTCCGAGCACGCCCAGACCAGTCAGCGCCAGCCCGAGCACGCCACCAGCCAGTCCGACCATCCCGGCCTCGGTGAGGAATTGCAGATAGATGGCCCTGCGCGGCGCGCCCAGCGCACGGCGCACGCCAATCTCGCCACTGCGACGCAGGAACTTGGCCAGCAACAGGCCCACCGTATTCACCAGGCACACCAGCAGCAGCCCCAGCGCCACCAGCAGGGAAACCCCGGTGTCACGCGGCACCACCTGCTCGTTTTGAAGAAACGCCGGCACGTCGCGCAGGCGGTTGTTGGGTGGCCAGGTAAAGCGCCCGGCCGCCTGCTGTTCGCGCGCATAGCCATCCAGGTACTGCCGGTAGGCGGTGACCGCCGCCGCATCAGGCAACTCGGCCATGTACGCGATCCACACGCAGCTCGATCGCTGCAAGCCGATGAAGCCCGATTCCTTGGGCGTCTCGTTGCAGTTGGTGTTGCCATCGTTGGGAATACCGACGGCGATGGCGCGCTCGAACGGAAGAAACACGTCCTCTCCATTCTCGTGGAAGCCGCCGCCGTTGACCACGTCGTAGAAGCGCGGTTGCGGATTCCAATGATCGAGCACGCCCACCACGCGGTAATCCTTGCCTTCGATGTTGAGGGTCTTGCCGACGCTGTCGGCGCCAGCAAACAGCTTGCCGTTGAGCTTCGCGCTGATCACCGCCACCGCCGCGCGCTGTGTGTCATCGGCGGCGCTCCAGCCACTGCCGTGCAGAAACGGCACGTCGAGCATCGGGAAAAAATCGGCGTACACCGCGTGCCCCGTGACGTTGAGCGGGTGTTTGCCGCCCTGCGCTGGAACCACCGACGGCGAAATCTGGTACATCGCCGACTGCCGCTTCGCGCGGTGATCGCGCATCAGGGCCATGGCGTCGGTGTAGTCAAGCGCATCGGGCGGCTCGTTGCCGCGATCACCGGGACTGCGTCCGGCCGGCCCGTACATGTCGATCTGCGGCACGAACAGCTGCGCGGATTTCCACGGGATCGGGTCGCCGGACACCGCGCGAAACACCGACCACGACGTCATCGCTGCCGCCACGCCGAAGCCGATCGCCAGCACCATCAACGCAGTGAGACCGCGGCTGCGCTTCAAGCTGCGCAGGGCCAGTTCAACGTAATAGCCGAACATGCTGTGCTCCTCAGTTCAGGCCGGTCAGCTGCGGCTTGGCAGGGCCGCATCAGCCTGCACCTGGAAGCGCGGCTCCTCGGACAGATCCACGACCTGACCATCGATGATGTGCACATTGCGCTGGGCGCGCGCGGCCAGTTCGGGATCGTGCGTAACCATGACGATGGTGGCGCCTTCGCGGTGGATGTCCTCGATCAGCTCCAGCACGCTGCGCGCCATCTGCGTGTCCAGGTTGCCGGTGGGCTCGTCCGCCAGCAGCAGGCGCGGGCTGCCCGCCAGCGCACGCGCAATCGCCACGCGCTGCTGCTGGCCGCCGGAGAGTTCGGCCGGATAGTGCTTGGCGCGCGACGCCAGGCCAACGCGCTCAAGCGATTCCATGATGCGCTGCTTGCGCTCTGCCGACTTCATGCCGCGGTAGCGCAGCGGCACCTCGATGTTGTCAAAGACGTTCAAGTCGGGGATCAGGTTGAACGCCTGGAATATGAAGCCGATCTTCTCGTTGCGGATCTTCGAGCGTGCGTTGTCGTTCAGCCCGCTCACCTCGATGCCGTCAAGGTGGTATTCGCCGCCGCTGAAAGTTTCCAGCAAACCGGCAATGGTGAGGAACGTGGTCTTGCCCGACCCGGACGGACCGGTGACGGCGACGAACTCGCCCTCTTTCACGTCGATGTTGAAATCACGCAGCGCATAGGTCTCCACCACTTCGGTGCGGTAAACCTTGGACAGGTGGGTCATCTTGAGCATGCTGGTTTCCTCGATTGAAAAGCGCTGGACGGTTTCGATAGGTGCGGCGGCAGGCTGTCGGGCATCAATGCCCGCGAGCTGGATCTGTTCAATTGCTGATCGCGACGGTTGCCGCGCCCTTGAAGCTGTCGGTGCCGGAAATCACGATGCGGTCGCCTGCCTTGAGGCCATCGAGAATCTCGACCTTGTCGATGCTCGAGGCGCCCACGCGTATGGCCGTCTTGCTGGCCATGCCCTCATGCACGACATAGGCATAACTGCCGCCCGATTCGTCGACAAATGAACCGCGCTGCACGGTCAGCACGTTGTCGCGCTTGTCCAGCAGCACGCGCACTGACAGCCGCTGGTTCTGACGCAACTGCTTGGGCGTGGCGCCGGCAAAGCGCAAGCGTGCGGCGACCTGGCCGTTGACTACTTCAGGCGAAATCGCGCTGACCAGGCCTTTCCAGGTATTGCCATTGCCGCTGATCTCCCCGCCCATCCCGATGCCCAGATCACGCGCAAAACTTTCCGGCACCTGCATCTCCACCTGCAGCGCGGACAAATCGATGACGCTGAGCAGCTGTGCGTCCTTGGCCACGGTGGCGCGTTCAGCGATGAACAACTGGCCGACCTGGCCATCAACCGGTGACTTCACGTTGAGGTCGTCGACCTGGCGCTGCAGATCCTGCACCAGCAGCACCTGCCGCTCGTGCGCGAGCTTCTTGGACTGTATGTCCAGGCTGAGGCTGGTGTTGTCCATGCCGAGATCGGCGTGGGCATGTTGCAAGCTGATCTTGGCTTTCTGCAGCGCATCCTTGGCGCGGTCCACGTCCATGCTGGATACCGCGCCCATGGCAAACGCCTTCTCGTTGCGGTCCAGGTCGCGGTTCGCCGCCTGCTGGTCGATCTGCGCGTTGTCGCTGGCTTTTTGCAGTTCGCCGCGCTTCTTGCGCGCGTCTATCTGCGCGCGCTGGTAGTCCACCTCCATCGCGTCGGCGTTGCTCTGCTCCTGCGCCAATTTGTTGGTGAGTTCGGGACTGACGATAGTGGCCAGCACCTGGCCCACCTTGACCGTATCCCCGGCATGCACCTGCAACGTGACTGCGCCGCCCGAGGTGGCGTACAACGTCGGACTGACCGCAGCCACCACTTTGCCCTCGGCGGCGATGTCGCGCACGAACAAGCCGCGCTCGACGGTGGCGAACGAAAGTCGGGAACTGCTGACCGAAGCCGAGGCCGAGAACATGCGGCCGATGCCTGGCGCAAACGCCACGAGCATTCCCACGACCAGCACGCCCACGCCCAGCAATATCAATTGCCGTTTGCGATTGGGTTTGACTTCAACCAGCCGATCAGTGGCGGAGGTGTCGCGGATCATCGGGTGCTTCCCTGCCGCGCATATCGCGGCCTCACCAGGTTGTTTGCAACCGGTGTGCCAACCCGAGTGCGTTGGATGATCGCCGCTAATTCAGCAAGTTGCGTAACTGCTGCGGTGCGCTGCAAGTGTCCGCGGACACCGGACACGGACAGTCGGACAACTGCGTCGGTGCAATCAGTATTCCCGAAGAAGTCGCACGCGCACTGCCTCGGTGTTGGCAACCTGGCGCGCCAGTTGGACGCGCAGCTGCTACACGCTGGCGACCGCGCAGCAACCAAGCACGCTCAAGCCGACCCACTGGTGCAAAACGAACACACGCACTGCGCTCTGTGCTGCGACCCGCTATGGCTCGCGAGCATCCTGCACCACTGGGGTGGTAACGATGCGGCATTGAACAACGCGTCCACGCCAGATAGTCGGTGTCGGCCAGCAAATACAAAAGCGCACATTCGTGACCACGCCGATCCAGACATCCGAACAATCGCGCGGACCGTCAACGGTGATCACACTGGCCGCCACCAAGCGGTGGCATCAACATCCAACTGTCGGCGAGCAGGCCGGGCCGGAGCATGTCGCGGTCTGACCATGTCGCGGCCTGACCATGGCGGCATCGCAGATACAAGACACAGCCCAATGTCGACAACGCTTGGCACCCGTGCGCAGGCGTGTTGGCACGACTGCGGCGACTCACCGTTGGTGCTGCAACGCCACACAGCAGGCAACGCCAGCGTTGAATCAGCGTGTCGAACATGGGATCGAGCCTCGCGGCGGTTGCTCCGGGCCGGCGCGCTCGCATCCTCTGCGACCATCAAGCGTGCCGCAGTTGGCTGCGTTGTTGCGCGCAGCAGGTTCGAAGCTGGATATGCGCAAACTTCCGCCACTGCTTTCTTGCTGGACTGAAAAAGCGCGGTCTGCCATCCATCGGACCGGGCCCTTGCAGCAGCGCGCAGGCCCGTCGCCATCCGCCGAACGTCGCAAGTTTGCAGCCAACGCAACGGAGATGAAGCCGGCACGGGACTCAGCTTTCGATGATGCCTCGGATGCGTTGCGCCACGTGCGCGTCCATCTTCGCCAGCGCGTCAAGCGCAGCGAGGTTGTGTTCCAGCTGCTCAAGGCGGCTGGCGCCCAGCATCACCGTGGAGACGTGCGGATTGAGCAGACACCAGGCAATCGCCAGTTGCGCCAGGCTGATGTCAAGCTCATCGGCGATCGGCTTCAGCGCGCGCACCTTTTCCACACGCGCGTTGTCTTGCCCAAGCACACTCTTGCGCAGCCATTCGAAGCCGGGCTGCGCCAGGCGCGAACCTTGTGGAATGCCATCGTTGTATTTGCCGCTGAGCAAGCCGGACGACAGCGGCGACCATATGGTGGTACCCATGCCGTACGTTGCGTACAGCGGCGCGTATTCCACCTCAACGCGTTCACGATGCAGCAGGTTGTACTGCGGCTGCTCGACCACCGGTGCGTAGAAGTGGTTTTCACCGGCAACCTTGTGCGCGGTGCGGATCGCATCGGCGGGCCACTCGCTGGTGCCCCAATACAGCACCTTGCCCTGGCGGATCAGCGTATCCATCGCGGCAACGGTTTCGGCAATGGGCGTATCCGGATCGGGCCGATGGCAGAAATACACATCAAGGTAATCCACGCGCAGGCGCGTCAGCGCCTGGTGGCAGGCCTCGATGACATGCTTGCGCGATAGTCCACGTTGCGTCGGCAGTGGGTCGTCCACGGCTCCGAAATACACCTTGCTGGAAACGCAGTAGCTGTCGCGCGGAAACTTCAGATCGGCCAGGACCTCGCCCATCACCTGCTCGGCCACGCCGTTGTCGTAGGTTTCTGCATTGTCAAAATAGTTCACTCCGCGCTCGTGCGCACACGCCAGCATCGCGCGTGCCGCCTTGTGGTCCACCTGCCGGCCAAACGTGACCCAGGCGCCAAAGGACAATGCGGAAAGCTGCAGGCCGGACTTGCCGACGCGACGGTATTGCATGGGAAATCTCCATGGACGAGGAACGGAAAGCGATAAAGCGGCCGATGCGTATCTCACGCAGCACACACAAGGCAGCACCATAGGCGTCGGTTAGCGTATTCCGCGTCAAGGCGCGGCGTCGGCGGTGCGCTCCGCGGTGCAAAACGTCTGCATGCCTGGGAGTGTTTGTCCTCACGCAGGATCTTTGCGCGTTCGCCGGTCGTGTCATGGTGCGGCAGAACGGCAAAGTTGCGGGCAACCCGCGCGCCGGCAATGCGCAGGCGCGTGACCTGCGGCTAACGGCGGCGCCAGCAGCGGTGCGCTGTTGTCAACCGACATGCGCGGAATAAAGCATGATCCGGCGTGCAACCTAATACATGTTGCACGCGTGGACGCGGTCGGCATCCAGGCGTGTGCCGTGTCGGGCCGGATTTTTCAGTGGCGGGCGCAGGCGCGGTCAAGGCAGACCGCGCCAGGGTGCGTGAAGCCAACCGCCGTGGCGCCCTTCATGCGCGCGCCAGCGATCACCCCAACCCGAAGGCGCGAATGCTGATCCCTCATCGGCGGCTGGCGACCGTCATTGCGACCGCCGCCGCCTTGTGCTGCCCGGCCGGCTGGCTCAGGGCGCGCAGATCAACTCGATGCGGATGCCGCTAGGCTCGAACACCATGCAGTGCTGCGCCGGCCCGTCGCCAAGCGGCTGTGGTGAAAACTCGACGACGACGCCGGGAAACCTGGAAAGCCGTGCAAACATGTCGGCCAGGCTGCGTTCGTCGCTCACGCTGATGGCCACATGATGCAGCCCGACCTGCTTGCGTCGATCAAACGCCGCACTTCCGGGCTCGGTTTGCCACAGGGTGAACAACGCCTCGCCGTTGGACACGAACTTGGCGGGGTAATCGGGGACCTCGCGCACGAGCGACCATCCCAGACCATGCACAAAAAAATTCGTGGTCGCATTCAGATCCGCAACTGCCAGCCCCAGATGATGGATCCCGGAAGTGCCCATCACAGGCCTTTCTTGCGCAGTTGAGTGACCTGTTCCCCGCCTATGCCCCAGTTGTCGGTTTCCACTTCGTCGATAACCACGAAAGTGTGTGCCGGCTTTTTACCCAGCACCCGCTGCAGCAGTTCCGTGGCACCAGCAATGAGCTCCGCCTTCTGCGCTGGCGTGACACCTTCCCGCGTCACTTTGATATTTACGTATGGCATGTCTGTCTCCCTGGCACAAAAAGTTTAAATCCCTTGGCCGATGGATCCCGCGCCAGAGTACCCGCGATGCGGTTTCGGCACGGGCGAAGCCCAGGATCAACCAACATGCTAACCGGGATGGGATCGCAATGTGTGGCGCCGTGGCTGCTGCGCTTGCCGGACGCAGTCGGCATGTGCTGACGTGATTGGAAACGTGCGGCAGATTGAATTGTGCGCGGTGCGCCCTGGCGAACGTGCTGGAAGCTGGCGGCCAGCTGGCGAACTGTGCCGGATGCAGTGATGGCGCAACGCACATGGCAATCACCGCTGGGCGGTATGCCAGCATGCATCAATGAAACTGATCGCTGACCGGCAGCCACGAACTTGATGCCGCCGCTGGATCTCGAGCAGGAGAAAGCGACTTTACGGTAGCGGCGCAATTGGGTGGTGGCGGACCGCCGCTGATCCTTGCGGCGGCGCACTGCGCGGCGTTGTCCAACTTGATGGTGGGCATGGTGGCCGGTGCCGTGTCGACCACCGGCGTTGGAACTGCAACCGGGTTTGCGGGAGCCATATGCAGCCGATCGTAGACCTTGGCGGCGACCGGCGCCGGTGGCGGGTCCGCGGCCCCGCAGCCGCCCAGCGACATGGGTACCAGCGGCATCAATACGCACTTGAAGCGGATTCCTCGCGGTAGATGAAACGTATGCTCGACGGTCGTTTTTTCCACCGCACGCCGCAGCGCCGTGTCGATGGAACTCTCGCCATATGGCGTCCAGTCACCTTCGAAGCGCGTGGGCTTGTAGCCGATGTTGGGCGCGCTGCGTTGCATCACTTCCATATCGCCAGACGGCTTCAACTGGATGTAGCTCCCCGGAGTGCCGCGGCGTTCGCCTCGCGCCGCACCGGGTTGCTGTGCGCCGCTGCGACCGGCAAGTTCGCCACTAGAGCGAGCATCGGGAAAGCCTAATGATGGCGCACGCGCATTTTGCGCAGGTGCGGCTCCAGGCCTGCTGTCCGAGGCGGATACGCTTTTGCTCGCAGGCGCGCCGAGCACTGCATCGTCCTGCCCTTGCGGCGTCGCATCCGGTGCGGCGCTGATATCGGCGGGGGTAGCCACGGCAGAAGTTGCGGCCGTTCGTTCGCCGGCTTGTGCATCGGGCGCGGCGGGCGTTACCACGGGAATCGAGGATGCTGCGGCCGCCGCTGTCGGCAACGTCGCGCCTGGCGCTGGTGCTGGTTTGTCCGCAACCGGCGCTGGCGATGCTGCCACGACAACGCGCGGTATGGCTTGCGTGCTTTGCGCGGCGGCCGCATCGGGCGCACTCACTTTCACGCCAGCCGTTTGGGCAGCAATGCGCACCGCATCCATCGATGGAATCGGTACCGCCTGCAATGGCGCTTGCGCCACAGCCAGCGCAGGCTCCTGCACGCGCTGCAGATCGGTCGCCGCAACCGGCATCGATACCTGCACTTGCGCCTGCAGATTCACCGCAGGCGCCAGCGGCGCCGGCAACGGCACGCGTTGCATGTCCGAGGCTGGCGGCGCGGGCATGGCCTGTGCACGCACCACGCTGGTGTTCGACGGAGCACTCGTGCGCGGCACTTCAACCCGCACCGCGAGCATCGGTGTCGTTACTGCTGGCGGCACGGTCGACGGTACTTCCGGTAACGCGAGGGAGGCCGGTGGCGGCACCGGCTGCTGCCCTTCCTCGCGGATCGGACGCGCGGTTTGCGGTTGAAACTTTGGTGGCGGCGATGGTTGCAGCGTCGGCGTGACCACGGCGATGTCGGGCATGTGCTCGGCTATAGGTACCGGCTGCAGCTGTGGCATCGATGGCAGAGCAGGCGCGGGAGTGCTCGCCGGTGGTTGGCGTGCGGCGACAACGGGTGGTGTCGGTGGCACGCGCGCCGGCGGCTGGGCGCGGCTCATCGGCAAACTGCGCGCGGCAGTACGCGGTCGGCTCGCCGGCTGCGCGGCGGGCAACAGCTCAGACGTTGGCGCGGCGGCCGCGGTGGCGGCGCGGCCCTGGTGACGCGGACCGACCTGTTTGGGCAAAGTGCCGGGCACCGGTGGCGGACGCGGCAACAGCTCATCGGCATCAATCAGGCGCACCTGCAAATATTCGTCCGGCACGCTCGGCGGCGGGTGCCAGTCGTATGGCGGACCCAGAACGAACACCGCGAGAAACAGGGTGTGCAGCAACATCGTGCCGAGCAGAGCGATCCAGCGCAGACCCCGTATATGCTTGTCACGTTGGCGTTGTTGTCGGCGCGAACGGATCCACCCCGCTGAAGCCAGCGGCGACTCCAGCAGCACCCGACGGGGTGACGGAGCATCTTGCGACGGTGATGGGCCAGTCGGCAACGACATCGCCGCAGTTTAGCGGTCCCTGCTCGCCGTCGGCACGCTAACGACCCGAGTTTGCCTCGCGTTTGCGCTGACGCAGTTCTTCGTCCACGGAACGATTCGGCGTATCCACCGGACAGCCCCATGGCAGCGGCTTGTCGGCGCGGTACAAGGCAATGCACGCCGCAACGCTCGGCGGCGAAGCAGCCTTGGGGTCGCGCGCCAGTGGTTTGGCGGGAGCCATGTTCAGCCGCTCGTCTCCATCCTTTGCCGATGGCGGTGGCGGTGGCATCGCGCAGTCAAAGGTAGGTATGCCCAGGAGCGTCTTGCATTTCAGATGCACGCCGCGGGGCAGATCCACGTCCTGGGTCTTGATCAACTTTTCCCCCACGCGCCGCACCAGGGCACCGCCAGCGGATTCATTGGCTGGCGGAAAATACTTTTCAAATCGGGTCGGACGGTACGGCACCGGGTCGACGTTGCGCATGATGCGCGTGTCGCCTTGCGGCAAACGTTGCACATAATCCGCAGTCGCGGCGGCGCTGGCGGACTGTGCCGGCAACTTGATCTGGCCATGCTCGTCGCGGAGCAGGGACTTGGGTGGCAGCGTGGCATTGGCCGCGGCAACATCGGCTCGAGGCCGTTCCACTGGGGTACGTCGGTCCGCCTTGGGCGCGCGCTGCGGCAAGATCACCGGCGGGGGCGGCACTGTGGGCTGCGGCGTCAACAGGATCGGAAAGAAGCGCGCCTGCAACGCAGGGGTCGCAGGCGTCTGCGACGGCATTGCCGTCAGCAACGCACGACGCAGCACCGGCAGAAACAGCAGATGCAGCACGGCCACCGTGGCCAGCAGCCACCAGCGAGGCCGCATCACCAGCTGCGGCCTCGTCCGCTGGCGCGCGCGCAGGCGCTGACTGGTCAGCTCGTCCCACGGTGGCGTCATGCGCGCGCCCGTGCGCGCTGCACGGCGGCGAGCGCCAACACGAAGGCGTCAAACTTACCTGGCAAAAGCAGGGCGATGATCGAACCTCGATGACTGGTGTGCACGCAGCATGTCGCAAGTCAGTTGAATCTGACGCAACTGCGCACGTAAGTGCGGCGCGCCATTGCCAGACCGTCAACGTCGACGGCAGTTCCCCCAGGACCCTGCCCTCGCATGCAGACGCAGACTGTTTGTCATGCCGGATGCTGTCATGCGGGATGCGAGAGTTCGATGCGCCTGCATGAGGAGCGCACGCGGCACATGCATGCGGGCAACGCGTTTGCATGTGCGACAGACTTGCGAAAAACGCCGAGCGAGGCTGCAGTCCACTCTTGCGCCAAGCCGGCGCACTCAGCAGATCACTGCCCACTTCATCAACAAGCCGGGAAAACCCGCGAATCGCCGTGGGTCAGCGCCGCGCCTTGAGCAAAGTACCCGTGCACTGTGGCGCGCCGCAACGACATGCCCAGAGTTTTTTCAATCGCGCGGTGTGGGCTACATCCAGCGTGATGCCGTAATCGTAGGTCAGCTCTTCGCCGGGCTGGATGTCGCGTAATGCGTCGATCACAACGCGGTCGCGCCGCAGATCCCCGTTGGCGCTTTCCACCACGAGGGCCTGACAATTTGGCGCGCAGCTGTGGTTGATCCAGCGTGCGCTGTTGCCCTGCTGGTTGCCATCAATGATGTAGCGGTCGTTCAACGTAAACAGAAAGGTGTGTCCACTTTCACCGCCATCACCATACAAGTCGTCAGCTTGCGCGTGCTGCAGACGCTTGCCCTTGTATTCAATGATGGTGTCGCCGGCGGCGAGCGGACTGGCCGCGAATACACCGGTGCCATGAATCGGGGATCGATGGGTGGCGATACGACGGCGGGTGCGCGAAGGCATGAGGCGGCAGGCTGCGTGAAAGGATCGCCATGATGCCCGCCGCTCATGCAAATGGGAACCGCCCTTGCGCACCCATTCCGCGAAGAACCGGCCGGCCCGGTTCCCCAGGCGCGCCCCTGACTTTGTAAGCAGCCTCGGTTAGTATTCAAACAAGCGTTTGAGGTTTTGCCATGAAACGACTTTTGCAGGCGTGCTTGTTGCTGGTGCTTGGTGCCGTGTTGCTTGCGTGTGGTCCGCCGCGCAAGAGCGTGTTTCCACCTGATCTGACCATCCAGCAGCTGATCGCGCCGGCAAACGGCCAGTGGCAACTGACCGTGCGTATTCAAAACAACAGCTACAGCGATATGCAATTCACTGCACTGGAAGGATCATTGCAGGTAGCCGAGCAGATACCGGTGCGACTGCATGCCGCGTTTATGCGGGACATTCCACCACTGTCTGGCGATGTGATTGCGCTGCAACTGCTGCCGACCGCCGCCATGACCAGCGCGCTTCAGGCGATGGACGCCAAGGGCAGTGCCGGATCGCTGAAATATCGCATCACTGGCAGTGCCACTGTCAAGCCGGAGCAGGAACGCAGCTCGCGCAACTTTGACTTCGCCGGCAGCGGCTGGTTGTCGCCGGTACCCGGCATCGCGCATACCTATCGTTGAATCATTGCCTTTGAGGAATTTACATGACCGCTTACAAAGCCCCCCTCGATGATCTGCGTTTTGTCCTGTTCGACGTCCTTGATGTGGTTCCGACGTTGAGCAAACTGCGTGGCGGTGCCGAGCATACGCAGGACATCATCGACCCGGTATTGGAAGGAGCGGCGCAACTCAGTGAACAAGTTCTCGCTCCGCTCAATTCGCCGGCAGACGTAGAAGGCTGCACGTTTGACAAGGCTACGCACAGCGTGACGACGCCGAACGGCTTCAAGAACGCGTTCAAGGAGTTCACCGAGGGTGGCTGGACCGGTTTGACCAACCCGGCAAAGTACGGCGGTCAGGAACTGCCGGGCGTGCTGGGCCTGGCGACTACGGAGATTTTCCAATCCGGTAATCTGGCGTGGAGCCTGTACCCGCTGTTGTCCGAGGGTGCCACGCATGCGCTCGAGCTGCACGGTGAAGAATGGCAGCGCGAGCGCTTCATGCAGCCGATCATCGCCGGCACGTGGACCGGCACCATGTGCCTGACCGAACCCCAGGCCGGATCCGATCTTGGTCTGCTCAAGACGCGTGCGGAACCCAGCGCCAACGATGCCGAAGGCCACGCGGTGTACAAACTCAGCGGCACGAAAATTTTCATCAGCGCCGGCGAACACGACCTGACCGAAAATATCGTGCATCTGGTGCTGGCCAGGCTGCCCGATGCGCCGGTCGGCAGTCGCGGCATATCCATGTTCATCGTGCCCAAGTTCAAGATCAACGCCGATGGCTCCCTTGGTGAACGCAATGCGGTCATGGCCGGTGCGATCGAGCACAAGATGGGAATCCATGCCTGCTCGACCTGCGTGATGAATTTTGACGGCGCCGAGGGCTACATGATCGGTCAGCCGAACAAGGGCCTGACGACCATGTTCACCATGATGAATGCGGCGCGTCTTTCCGTTGGCGTGCAAGGCTTGGCGCTGGCCGAGCGGGCGCTGCAGAACAGCCTCAACTACGCGCGAGATCGGCTGCAATCGCGCGCGCTGTCAGGCCCGGCGTTCCCGGACAAGCCGGCGGATAACCTGCTGGTGCAGCCCGACGTGCGGCGCATGCTGTTGACGCAGCGCGCGTTTGTCGAGGGCTGTCGTGCACTGGTGTTGTACACGGCGTTGCAGACGGACATTGAATATCGCGCGACCGATGAAGCGGCGCGCAAGGTGGCGGGCGAACTGGTCGCGTTTCTTATCCCCATCGCCAAGGCGCTGCCGACCGAGTTGGCGCAGGAATGCACCAAGGAAGCACTGCAGATTTATGGCGGCCATGGTTACATTGCGGAAAACGGCATGGAGCAATTCGTCCGCGACGCCCGCATCATCACCTTGTATGAAGGCACCACCGGGATCCAGGCAGCTGATCTTCTTGGGCGCAAGATTCTGCAATTGCAGGGGGTGGGCTTCAAGCATTTGCTGCAAGAGATCAGCGCCTTCTGCCAGCAGCACGCGGCCGACCCGGACCTGAAGGATTTCGTCGGTCCACTGGCCAAGGTCACCAAGAGCTGGAGCGAGCTGACCGTGAAGGTTGCCGCACGCGCACAGGCCGATGCGGAAGAGCTCGGCGCCGCTGCGGTGGACTACCTGTATTACTCCGGCTACGTCACGCTCGCCTACATGTGGGCACGCAGCGTTGCTGCACTGTCCGCCAGCACGCAGTCCGCTGCATTCAAACAGGCCAAGCGCGACACCGCCAAGTTCTACTTTGCCCGCATCCTGCCGCGGACGTTGATGCATCAAGCGGGAATCGAGGCCGGGGTGGAGACGCTCCCTGCGATTGCATGAGCGGACACCGCGCGTGGCGGGAGTGTCTGGGAGCCGCCGGCGTGCTCAGCTGAGCCAGCAGCAGCCTGGGTGGCGAGGTGGCGCAATCGGTTGAGCGTATGCGTGTCGGCTTGGGTCATTTGTGGCCCAAGCCGGTGATGCCGGCTTGCGTCATCTATGGCCCAGGCGGGCGATGTTGACCTGGGTCATTTGTGGCCCAAACGCGGCAAGCTCTACGCTTGCCAGACATCCATGGCGCTGCCCACGGCCATGCGCAAGTACTGTTCAATAAACGCATCATGCATTGCGGCGCCCTGCAGGAGCTCGCGCGCCAGCTGGTCCTCTGCCCGGGTGGCATCCGCGGTGCGGTCGCCTGGCGGCCCTGCAACAATGCGCAGGCTTGGCGCGCCGATGATGTTGAGTTCCTGCTCAAGCAGGTGACTGATGTCGTACGCTGAGTTGTTCATGCTTTTGATCAAGCAACTATCTTGCCAATCAACTGTGCTGAAGGAAATGAGTCCGCTCGCAAGTGTGCGGAGCACGCTGCACAGTCGACGATGCCCCCGCAGCGCGAAAGCTGCCGGCAAGATCGAGTGACGGTGCGAGCGCACGCGCGTGGCGTTTTCCCTGCTGCTGGCCAGCGGTTGCTTGCAGGTGCGACGGGCCAGTGTTCGGCCAGCCATGCACCTGCGCAGCCACTGGCTGTAGAGGTTAACCAACTCGATTTGGCCGAAGCTTGAATCCGCCAAAGGGGTCTGTGCGCGGCGTCCAGCAAACGGTTCGCCGCCGTGACCATTGCACGGCCAGCAAACCACGCACTACCGCCCTGCGCCGGCGTACGCGGCGCGACGGCGCAAACCTGCGGCGTCGCGTTATCCCGTGGGTACTTCCGGGCGTTGCGCCGGCAAGTTCTCAGTTCTTGACGGTGTTTGTTGCTTCGACCTGCTCGCGCAATTCCAGGCGATGCGCCAGGCGATCGATATTACCCAACGACAGCAGGTGCGCATAAATCCAGCCGAATACGCCCTCGCGCGCAAATTCCAACGTGGTCTGCTCGTCCAGGTGGCGCATCTTTTCCTCGTTGACCACGAACAGGCCAGTGAGGTTGATCTCGGTGCCGGCCACGCCGTTCTTGTTTTCCTTTTTCAGGCTCACGTTGCGCGGTTCCAGCAGGTCATGCTTGACCAACTGCTCCATGAACCAGCGGGTACGCGAGACATTTTGCTGAAACTCGCCGAGAAAGGTTACGGCACTGGCCAGCAGCTCGCTATCGGTGCCGTCTTCCTTGAACAGACGCTCGCCGTCGGCCTGGTTGAAGCCTTCGAATTTTTCATCCAGGAAAACGGTCATGTCCTCGCCCTCCGCTCCCTCCGGCTTTTCAGCCAGGATAAACGGATATCGGCGCACGAACGCCGGGATGTAAAGGCCAGTTTCCCACTGCCCGTTTGTGTCGACGAACAAGTTCTCGTTCTGCCGCAATCCCAGCAACGCGATCGGACCGGCATCCTTGGGATCGGTGCCGCCAAAGACAATCAGCAGATCACGAGCCGCATTGGCAAACTCCGCCCCGGTCAGCGGTACCGAGTGCGCCTTCATCGCAAACTTCATGTTGGCCACGCTTTTCAAGCGCAGCTCCTTGTGTTCCGTGCGGTTGAGCGGCACCGGATGCTCATAAAAGATGACTTCAGCCACGTCGCTTCCTCTGCCCCGCCAAGCCGGGGCGCCAGCACAGCGTCCCCTCCCAAACCCGGCGTAGGGTCAATGTTGACTGGCGACTATATCAGCGCACGCAAGGGCGTGGCGACAGCGGAATGCGCACGACCGGGCGTTTGTTCTATGCTCAGAGCCATCGCCCATGGTGCCCGGCTTGGTGCTCGCGCCGGGGTGTCGAGGAACGTCGATGGACATATGTACCAGCAGCGACCTGAATTCCACCCGGGTACTTTCACTGGATTCTGCTGGCCATATCCTGGACTGGATCAGTTGGCAGGACGCCGTCTGCCTGTATGCACGCGGCGCCATCGCGTGGACGCTGGGTGATCCGTGCCTGCTCGTGCACGGCGGTTTCAATCGCCTGCTGGGCACGCAAAGCCTGTTGCATCTTCACCCCATCATCGCCAGCACCGGGCGCTGTCGCGATCAGGCGGTGGATCCGTCACCGACGTTGAGCAACTCCGCGCTGTTCGCTCGCGACCGCTTCCTGTGCATGTATTGCGGCGCGCAATTCTCACGCGGCGAACTCACCCGCGACCACGTGCTGCCAGTATCCAAGGGCGGCCAGGACGAATGGCAAAACGTCGTCAGCGCTTGCCTGGCGTGCAATCTGCGCAAAAGCAATTGCACGCCGCAGGAAGCCAGGATGCCGTTGCTTGCCGTGCCGTATCGACCAAGCTGGGTAGAGCATTTGATCCTGTCCAACCGCAACATCCTCGCCGATCAGATGCAATTTCTGGTCGACCACCTGCCGCGTGACCGGCGCCATCTGCTCGCTTGATGCATCCGCGCGCGCAATTGGCTGATGCTTGTGCTCACCCGCACGATCTGCACTTCTGGCGCGCAACGGCGCAGCTGCTGGTGCAGTGCAAGCCTTGACGCCCGGCGCATCTGGCGTGTGACATGGAATTCAGAAAACCCTGCTTGTCCCGCGCCAGCGCAGGCCTAACAATACGCAAATGATCGATCCCGTCCGTTACCCGCATCTGGCCCACATCGACAATCCGGTCGACTTGCGCCGCCTGGCCGATGGCGAGCTGCCAGCGGTGGCGGATGAATTGCGCCAGTACCTGATTGCATCCGTCGCCACCTCGGGCGGACATTTTGGTGCAGGGCTCGGCGTGGTGGAGCTGACCGTCGCGCTGCACGCGGTGTTTGATACGCCGGTTGATCGGCTGGTGTGGGACGTGGGCCATCAGAGCTATCCACACAAGATCCTTACCGGCCGGCGTGAGCAGATCACCACCGTCAAGCAGCAGGGTGGCCTGGCACCTTTCCCGCGCCGCAGCGAGAGCGAGTACGACACGTTTGGCGTCGGTCATTCCTCCACTTCGATCTCCGCGGCATTGGGCATGGCCATTGCCGCCCAGCACAAGGGCGACCAACGCAAGATCGTCGCCGTGATAGGCGATGGAGCGATGACTGCCGGACTGGCATTTGAAGCGCTGAACCACGGCGGCGATGTCGAGCCAAACATGCTGGTGGTATTCAACGACAACGGCATGTCCATCAGCAAGAACGTAGGCGCGATGGCCAAGATGCTGGCGCGCGCGATGGCCAGCAGTCGCCTGAATGCCCTGCGCGAACACGCCAAGCGGGCCATTCCCAAGCACTCGATGTTTGGCCGTCTGTTCAAGCGCTGGGAAGAGCATGCCAAGGGCATGTTCGTGCCCAGCACGCTGTTTGAGGAACTCGGCTTTCACTACACCGGGCCGATTGACGGACACAATCTCCCGCAGCTGTTGCAGGCTTTGCGCACGGTGAAGAATCTGCCCGGCCCGCAGTTGCTGCACGTGATCACCACCAAGGGCAAAGGCTACGCTCCCGCTGAGCAGGCGCAAATCAAATATCACGCCGTGGGGCCGTTTGATCCGGACGCCGGCCTGGTCAAGAAAGGCTCTCCGGCCAGGCCAAGCTATACCGACATCTTCAGCGACTGGTTGTGTGACATGGCCGCTGTGGACAGCAGGCTGCTCGCCATCACCCCGGCCATGCGCGAAGGCTCCGGCCTGGTGCGTTTTTCCAGCGAATACCCGGACCGCTATTTCGACGTGGGGATTGCCGAACCGCACGCGGTGACGCTGGCCGCCGGCATGGCCTGCGAAGGTGCCAAGCCGGTGGTGGCGATCTACTCCACTTTTCTACAGCGCGCCTATGACCAGACCATCCATGACGTGGCGCTGCAGAATCTGGATGTGACGTTTGCCATTGACCGCGCGGGCGTCGTTGGCCCGGATGGTCCCACCCACTGCGGCAGTTTCGACCTGAGTTTCCTGCGCTGCCTGCCGAACATGCTGATCATGGCGCCGGCAGACGAAAACGAGTGTCGCAAACTCTTGAGTACCGCCTACCAATATGCGGGGCCTGCCGCCGTGCGCTATCCGCGTGGCAGCGGGACCGGCGTTGCCGTGCGACCCACGCTGGAAACCTTGCCGATCGGCAAGGCCGAACTGCGCCGTCGCGGACACACGCTGGCGCTGTTGAGTTTCGGTGCGATGCTTTCGCCGGCTGCGGAAATCGCGGCTGAACTGGACGCCACGCTGGTCAACATGCGCTTCATCAAACCGCTGGATGAAACCCTGCTGCTGGCACTGGCGGCAACCCATCAGGCGTTTGTCACCCTTGAAGACAACGCGGTTGCCAGCGGCGCTGGTTCGGCCGTCAGCGAATGCCTGGCAGCTCGCGGCGTTACCTTGCCGATCCTGCACCTTGGCCTTCCAGACGTCTATCTGGAGCACGGCAGCCGCGAACAGGTATTGAGCATGGCCGGCCTCGATCTGCCCGGCATCCGCCAGGCCATTGCGGCACGCTTCCCGCAGTTGACGAGCGTGGCAGCCAACGCGGGCTGAGCGCGGGAGCGAAGGCCCTGGACACCGGGCCAATGCAGTGGATCAATCTGGCTGGCTGCCCCCACTGACGCGCTCACGCTGTTCCAGATCCAGCGCGGTAAAGACCTGGGCGTAGCCGGCGCTCTGCAGCGCCTCGCGCGCAGCCGCGCCCTGGTTCCAGCCGTGTTCAAACAGCAACCAGCCGCCTGCGGCAAGATGGCTGCGTCCAGCGGCGACAATGATGCGGATAGCGTGCAGGCCATCCACGCCCGATGCCAGCGCCGTCATCGGCTCGAAGCGCAAATCCCCCTGTGTCAGATGCGCGTCCGTGATCTCGATATACGGTGGATTGGAAACAATCAGCGCAAACCGGCGTCCTGCCAGTGGTGCAAACCAGTCACCGTGCACAAATTCCACGTTGGCGATACCCAGTTGCTGGGCGTTACGCCGGGCCACGTCGAGTGCTGCGGCGCTGAAGTCAGTTGCACATACGTGCGCCCGGGGGCGCTCGCGCGCCAGTGCCAGCGCGACTGCGCCGCTACCTGTGCCCAGGTCCAGCACATGGCAGGGCGTATGTTCGGGCAAGTGCGTCAGTGCCAGTTCCACCAGCAACTCGGTTTCCACGCGCGGGATCAAAGTGGCCGGCGTCACTTCCAGATCCAATGACCAGAAGCCGCGCCGTCCAGTGATATACGCCACCGGCTCACCTTTGGCGCGACGCGCCACAAGGGTCTGGTAGCGCGTCTGCACGTCCGCATTCACCGCGTCCGTGGCGTGCGCAAACAACCAGCTACGTGGTTGGTCCAGCGCATGGCGCAGCAATGCCTCGGCATCCGCTGGATCACCGAGACGCCGGGCGGCATCCGCCAGCAGCCCACGCACATCCACGTCAGGCATCGCGTGGCGGCTCCGGCGCGCCGGTTGAAACTTTCTGCGGGAACGGTGGCGGCGTTACGACTTTCGGTTCGCGCGGGCGCCAGTAACCCCCGGCCGACCAAGCGTCGAATGCCCAGCGCAGCCAGCCAATCAGCGCGTTGGCCAGCCACAGTGCCCATGCCAGCATGGCCAGTTTGTAGAACCACAACGAGACGCTGAGCACGCCGACGCGTGGCAGCATGCCGGTGCTCTGGTCTGCGAACCAGCGCAAATCGAATGCGCTGGAGCCGTTGCCCGTCACGTGCATGTCGGGCAGCCCCAACAAGCCCCTGGGCACCGCACCAATCAATGCCAGCACGGCCAATACGCTGAGCGCCAGCAATCCCGCCTGCAGCAGATTGAAGCGCGCCGCACCCCAGGCTGTCGGCGGCACGTACCGCCGGCGCAAACCCAGCACGATCAACCACACCACGACCAGCGCATACGCGCTCCACGCAAATGCGGAAAAGCCCAGCCCCAGCAGCAACCAATGGCGGAAGCGCAGCGGTGTCGGTGCCGATCGCGCCAGTACCCACGCAGCCAGCAGCAACACGAGCAGTTGCGACCAATACAGCACAGCGGGCCCCACCATCGGACCCCACGTCCACAGCACCCAACGGTCGTGCGGAAACTGCACGGTTGTGTCGATGTTGGCCACCGGTGCACCCAGGACCACGGTTGAGGTGCGGGTAAAAAATGCAACTCCGTGCGGTTCGCGCCAGCGCAGCGCGTAGCTGTGCTCACCTGGCAGTAACGGCAGGCTGATCTTGCCGTCGCGTACGGTCAGATTCAGTTCGTCACCATCCCGGCTGGCACCCAGCAATTCAGCATCGGGCGGCACGTCGAGCGCGTGCTCACCGCCGCGGGTACTGCGCGCGCGCAGGTCGAGCGTCGTTGCGGTGACCCGCGCACCCACCTCGCTGGTGACGCGCACGTGGTCAAACGCGAGCGTGGTGCCGGCCGCAGCGGTCGGCTTGGTGAGTGCCAGGTGCAACGTTTCACCAGGCAGCGGCTGATAGCGCAGACCGCTGTCGCTGGCACTGGTCGGCACGCCGTGCGCGTCGACATGCCACATCGGTGCGCTGTCGATGCGCCACACCTCGGCGCGCTCGCCAAGCGCTGGCGCCTGCAACGACAACTGCGCCGACTGGTCCAGCCGACTGGTCCAGCTTGCGCTGTCGCTGTTCCCGTTGAAAGTGACACGGATACGGCCATCGCGGACCGGTGTATCAGCATCGAGCGGATGCTCTCCGGGCAACAGCGGCAACGAGATGCTGAATCCACCGGTGAGTGGCGCAATGCGTTGCACCTCGTTTTGTACGGTCCAGTCGACACCGAACTTCAGGTGTCGGGTCAGCCGCACGTACGCCGGAAAGCTCTGCACGGATGCAGCCTGCTCGCCACCGACAAGCTGCCGGGTGCGATTGAGTGTGATGCTTTGGCCCAGTGGGCGACCATCTTCCACGCCATCCAGCGACCAACCCTGGCCATTGAACTGCACCAGGTGCGGACGCAATGCAAACTGAATCGTGGTGCTGTCGATCGTGCCCATGCGGTAACGCAAAACCACCTGATGGACACCCCGTTCCAGACGCAGCAGCAGTTGTCCGTCGCGACGCGCCAGCGCCACCTCGCTGCGACCATCGACGCTGACGTCCAGCAGTTGCAGCACGATTTCGGTTTGTGGCAACTGGAGCGCGATGGGCGACTGGATGTGCGCCTGCAACTGCATCTCCAGCACGTCGGCGCTCACTTGCAGCGACGCCTGCGCCAACTCCGCACAGTGCGGCGTGCATTTGGGCGCTTCCGTCAGCCGACTCTGCAATTGCTCAAGCAATTGCGGGCTCGGCAGGTCTTGCGCGCGTCCGGTGCCTGGCAGAAGTATGCAGGCCAGACACAGTGCTGCGGCGGCCCCACGACTGCGCCCACCGCGCCAAGCCAGCGGCAGTGGCGACAAGAGATGCTGGGCAAGCCGGGCCACCAGCGCGATCAACAAACCTACCAGCAACACGCGCAACAACCGCACCAACCACGCCGGCACGATGACCAGACGCATGCTCTGACCACTGGCAACCGGCCCGGACCAACCCAGTTCGTAATTGTTGCCGACGTCCCACTCGGGCACGCCAACACCGGCCTGAATCGGGCCTTGCTGGCCGGACATCGGCACCAGCGATGCCGCCGGCACTGCCAACTCTGCCACCGATGGCAACCCTGGGGGCGGTGGCGGCAGCGGTGGGGGCGGCGGCGCTGGCATCTGGCGGATGGTCGGTCCGGCAGACCGCGAAGCCAATGCATCAGATTCAGACGGTGAGGCCTTGACAGACACTTCCTCAACCGCCGGCGGCGGTGCTTGAAAAGCAGCAATTGGCGCACGATTGGCCAACTGTGGGTGCAGCGCGTACTGCAACTGGGTTGCCATAAATGGCAACGCCCACAATACCGCCAGCGCCAGCATGGCGATTGCGCCGATCCGCGCGCCCACGCGCAGGCGTCCGTCGGGCAGCGCGCGCAGCAACAGCATCAGCGCCAATGCCAGCGCCAACGTCCAGCGCGGTGCACCACTCTCGTGTTGCGCAAGTGCCAGGAGCACGGCAACCACGAGTGCCCAGCGCCAGCCGAGCAGACGCCCCGCCAGCAGCGCGATCAGCGCCACCACAAACAGATCCAGCAAGGTCCACTGGGCCAGCCAGGAGTCCGGTGACTGATCCGTACCGACGGTTCCCAGCAAGCGATAGCCAGAGGGCAAATACAGGTTGGCCTGGATACTCTCCAGTGGCACTTGCCAGCCCGCCGTGGGGATGGCGCCGCCGTGCGCAGGCAGGCGCAAACCCGCCACCAGATCCAGCTCGCGCTGGCGCAACTCAATGCCACTGCGACCCTTGGCGTCCGTGCTGACCAGCAACGGCTCATCGCCCTGACTTGCTCGTTGCAATTGCCACGGCGCGGCCACGTCAAGACGTTGCTGGTGGCGCAGCTCGCCGGTGAGGTGGTCCGCCACGCTGAGGCCACGGCCGGAAAAATCCAGCCACATGTCCCGTTGCAGGGTCAGCCGGTCGCCCTGTCCGCCCGCATCACCACGATTGCCCGAGGCGATGGTCAGGCCGGTTTGACCCTCCAGGGCAAACGCCGGCAACTCGCGCCATCCGTCCGGCACACCCGCTTGCGCAGGATCCACAGCGGTGCCTTCCACCCGCGTGCTGCGCAAATCCGTGTCATCGGCGTAACTCCAGATTTCCTGCCGTGGCCACGGTGCGGCTGGCAATTGCAAAGCCACCTTGTCCAGCGCCGCGCTGGCGCGTGCATTCAACGTGAGCGTCCACTGGCCCGGACGTAGTTGCACGCGCAAGTGACCATCGCGCTCCAGTCGCGCCGGCAGGTCACCGGTCACACTGGTGGCTACAAATCCTGCGGGCAGCACGGGACCAAGCAGCTGTTCGCGAGCGCTTCCGGTCACAGTGAACTGCAACCGCGTTTCCAGCGTGGCCGGCAAGCCGTCGGTGAGTTGCCGATAGACGCGCAGTGACAAGGCGTCTGCTGCGCGTTGCGCAGCCGCCGCCTCACCCAGCGTCAAGGCATCGTCGTTGCGTTCAACCCGTTCCACTGCCACGCCGTCGACGCTCAGCGCCAGCACGCCAATTGCCGCCGGCACGTGCACGCGCGCCGGGCGCGAAGCCCACGGCAACAGGCCGCGCACCTGATAATTCCCCGGCGACAACCACAGCATCGGTTCGCCGGCATGCTGCAGTACCGTGACCAGCTGATTATCCACGCTGACCTGCTGGGGCCAGTTTTTCAACCCGCCCGGCAAGGCAACCCAACTGGGCGCGTCCACGCGAATGCCAAGCGTGAAGCTGCCACCGTCCGCACGCGCGTCCAGCGCCAGTTTCCCCGGCCACGCACACTGGTAGCTGTCGCGACCAGGTCGCGCGTTGCTCAATACTGGACACGCGTGCTCGGGGCGGTCGTGCAACACCCAAGCCTGCCAGTCGCGCAGCGGCGGTGGTAGTTCCTGCGCCACCAGCGGCAACGCAAACAGCAAAAATATCGGCACCAGAATTGCGAATAACCGACGAAACATGGCGCGTCCCCGTGAGTGCCTATGCTGCCCGGACAGTGTACGGGTTTAAGGCTTCACGCAGACACTGCGACTGGCCAAACAGGGAAACCGGACAGGCAGCAGGGCCGGGCACACAAGAAGCCGGGCTGAGGAAAAACCCGGAGTTCCTGCGCGTCACGGCATCGGCGCGATCACCGCACGGCGTCAATCGCCGCCGCATCCTGTTTGCCATGCAACGCACTGCACAGCTGGATGGACTCACTGGTTTGCGCCAGCCCCCGTGCGGCGCCGGTGACGTCTTTCAGGCGCGGCTGGAAGAACGCCTGCAGGCGGTCGACGTCCGCTTGCGAACAGCCGCCACCACCCATCAGGTAGGGCAGACGACCTCCGGCAAAACTGCCGGTACGCTGCACGATGCGATCGTAATGCGCAACCGACCAGGTCCACGCTGCGTCGCGCTGCGCCTGGGTATCGCGATTGCCGCTGAGCAGCATCGACATCTCGCCCACCTTGACCTGGGGGTCCAGCGCGAAATTGCGCACCTGCTCGGCCAATGCGGGATCTTCAGTAGCCTTCAGGGCGGACAGGATCGCATTGCGCACGCGCGCGTCGCTGGTCCTGGAAAACTCGGCAAGCAGTTGGTCGACGATGGTCTTGCCGCGGTCCTGCACCGCCACTCCCAGCGCATCGTCCAGCAAGTCGGGATTACCCGCCGCTACATCCAGACGTCCATCCGCAGTGCGCTTCTTGAGAACCGCATCTCCCTGTTGCAACAACGCCGCGCGCACGGCGGGAACCTTCACCTTGAATGCAAGGAAGCTGGCCAGCGAGCTGCGCAGCAACGCGTCGTCATCTGCCTCGCCGGGCTTGCGCACGTAGCCCAGCTGCTGCATGCGCGGCAGGTAAGCGGCGGTTGCCCACGCGGCCAACTTCGCCCGGCGTTCAGGGGTATCGGCCATGCGGGTACGGATCCACTCGAATGTGTCCAGCGGGGCCGTGGCGACTTCGCGAACTTTGGAGCGGGTCAGCGGGCGCAGCGCAGCAAGCGCGGCGGCGGCATCTATATCACCACGGCGGAAGCTGGCCGACACCGCGTCGGCGTACGCGAGCTGCTCGGCATCACCCAGCTGCTCCACTTGCGCGGCCAGAAGTGCGAGATCGCCCGCCTGCATCGAAAAGCGGTAATAGCCCAGGCCGTTCGCGTTGGGCATGACCCAGGTCGGCTTGCTCGCATCGGGCAAGGTCATCGTGCCGTGCGCCTGGTCAAACAGCTCGCAACTGACCTTGCTGCCGGATGCCGTGCCGTAGCGCACGCACATCGGCACGCCCCACACATGCTGCGTATCGCCCTTGCTGCCGAACGGCAGGTAGCGACTTTGATCGAGCTTGAGCACGGTCTTGCCATCGAGTTCACTGACCTCGGTCTGCACGTACGGCACGCCAGGCTGATCGAGGAAGCTCATGAACGCCTGCTTGAAGCGATCGCCCTTGCCTGCGGCGGTGGCTATCGCAGCGACCAGATCCGTGGCCGTGGCGTTGCCGAATTTGTGCGCCTGGATATAGGCACGCATGCCCTTCTGGAACGTCTGCTCGCCGACGAAACCTTCAAACATGCCGAGCACGCTGGCTCCCTTTTGATAGGTGATGCCATCGAACGCGGTTTCGATATCTCCGTTGCTCTGGATCGGCTGGCGAATCTTGCGTGTGGTCACCAGGCTGTCGCCGCCCATCGCGCCCTGCGCGCCAAGCACGCGAGCCAGGTCAGCACGATATTCCGGATGGACCTGCTCGGTAACCTTGCCCTGCATCCAGGTGGCAAACGCCTCGTTGAGCCACAGGTCGTCCCACCACTCCATGGTCACCGTATCGCCGGTCCACATGTGCGCCAACTCATGCGCGGTCACGTTGAATGAACTGCGCACGTTGCGCGCGGGCGCGTCCTTGTCCAGCAGCAACAGCCAGTCGCGAAACGTCACCAGGCCGGGGTTTTCCATCGCCCCCGCGGAGAAATCGGGCGCGGCCAGCAGGTCGAGTTTGTCGAATGGATAGCCGAAGCCGTAATACTTTTCCAGCGCGTGAATGATGCTTGGCGTTTCACCCAGCACATGCGCCATCCGCGGCGCTTCGCCGGCAGGTGCGATGCCACGCAACGGCAGTGCTTTGGTGCGGTATGCGCCGGGCGCAATATCCGGAGCATCGGCGATGTCCCATGGGCCGACCGCAAACGCCACCAGGTACGTCGGCAAAGGTTTCGTCTGCGCAAACGTCACGATCTTCCAGCCCTTTTCGGCGGGCACACTGCTTACCTGCTGCGTGTTCGCCACGGCCGTCTGATCCACCGGCACAGTGAGGCTGACATCGAACGGCGTCTTGAAACGTGGTTCGTCGAAGCCTGGAAACGCGAAGCGCGCGCTGATCGCCTCCATCTGGGTCATCGCGTACGGCTGGCCTTTGGCCGACACCTTGTACAGGCCCTGCAACTGCGCATTGAGCGGCGCGGTATAGACCACGCGCACGCTCACGCTCTGCGGCTGCAGAGTGCTGCCAAAGTCAATGCGTACCACTCCGGCCTTGGGCTCTGCAACGCTGTAGGTACCCGTGTGCTGCTTGCCCGCGGCATCGGTAACCGTCACTTGCGAAACCTGCAGTCCGTTACCGTCCAGCCATACGTGATCGGACGCCTGCAGCAGCTTCAGCTTGATCGTGGTCGTGCCGGAAAAATCCTGCTGCGCCGGATCCACCTTGAAAGCCAGATGGTAAGACTGCGGCACCGCCCACGTCGGCAACTTGCCCTGTGGAACCTGATCGACGCCGGCCGCAAACGCGCCACCGCAACTGGCGGCAAGCAGCGTGAGCACAAATGGGCGAACAAATGGCAGCATGGTGAACTCCGCAAAGAAATCAAATGCCCAAATTACGGCGGGCAACCCAGCCAACCCAGTGCCAAACGGCATGCCTGCATGCACGCCAGCAGGCTTGTCACTTGTAAATCGGCTGCCCCGATCAAGGCCTGCGCCCATTTCCACCAGGCCAGAGGATCGCCCAGCATGGATTGTCCAGATGCATGGTTACCGCCACAATCATAGCCAGCGGCTATCGAAGGTCCGGGACTGTCACGATGAACTTGCGCGACCTGCATTACCTGGTGGCACTGGCTGAACATCGCCATTTTGGCCGCGCCGCCGACGCCTGCTTTGTCAGCCAGCCCACCCTTTCCACACAGATCAAGAAGCTGGAGGAGGAGCTGGGAGTCACGCTGGTGGAGCGCACGCCGGGCAAGATCCTGCTGACCGAAACTGGACGCCAGATCACCCAGCGCGCCCGCGCGGTGCTGGCTGAAGTTGATGAGATCAAGGCAATCGCGCAACACACCCGCGACCCGGAAGCCGGCACGCTGCGCCTTGGCATCTTCCCCACCCTTGGTCCTTATCTTTTGCCGCACGTGATACCGCAGCTGCGCGAGCGCTTCCCGCGCCTCGAGCTGCTGCTGATCGAAGAGAAAACCGAACACGTCTTGCGCATGCTGCGCGAAGGCGCACTGGACGCCGGAATTGTCGCGCTGCCAGTGCATGAAGACAGCTTGCATAGTGAATTCCTGTTCGAGGAACCGTTCGTGCTGGCGGTGCCAGGCGCCCATCCGCTGGCCAGGCGCACGGCCCGGCTGAAACTTTGCGACCTGCAGAGCGAGCACCTGCTGCTGCTGGAAGACGGGCATTGCCTGCGCGATCAGGCTCTGGAGGTGTGTCAGCTGGCCGGAGCCAGCGAAAAGACCGGTTTCCGCGCCACCAGCCTGGAAACGCTGCGACAGATGGTGGCAGCCAACGTCGGCATCACGCTGCTGCCTACCCTGGCGATCAAACCGCCCGTGGCGATCACCGATAACGTGCACCTCATGGAGTTTGCCGGACCGGCGCCGAGCCGGCGCATCGCGATGGTCTGGCGCAAGAGCGCCTCAATGTCCGCCTTCCTCAAACGCCTGGCGCAGGTGTTTCAGGAGTTGCCAGCTGACCTGTTTGTCCCGCACCTGACCACCGGCAAGCCGACTGGCCGCGTTCGTGCGCGCACGGTTGCGAGCAAGGCGGCAAGCACGACTCGGGCGCAAAAGTGACCATGCGCCGCCTGTTGCTCGCGCTGCTGGTGATGCTGCTGGCCTGGGGCGCGCTCAACAGCTGGAACCATCGCGCCGTCTCCCAGTCTCCCGGAGTAACCGCACCCGATGCTCCGCTTCAAGTTGATGTGCAGGATGGCCCCACGCTGCAAAGTGGCGATTTCGCGTTGAAGACGCGCGCACGATTCGAGCTGACCGCGCGCGTACTGTCGCGCAGCGATTATTCGCTGGACGCGGGCGCATCGCTGGCACCGACCGATCTTGCTCTCGGCTGGGGACGCATGTCTGACAGTTCGGTACTGGCCAACATCGAAATCAGCCAGTCCGGTCGTTTTTTCCGCTGGCATGTAAAAAGTTTTCCGATACCACGCCAGGAGATGGAAACCTCGGCCGGAAACATGCATTTGATCCCCGCCAACGCCGGTGTGCTCGCAGCAATCAAGCGCGTGCGCGCCGGACAGATCGTGCACCTGCAGGGATTTCTCGTCGATGCCCGCCGCGATGATGGCTGGCACTGGAACACGTCGATGACGCGCGAAGACACGGGCGCCGGCGCCTGTGAACTGGTCTACGTGGAAAGCCTCACCGGCGCAGCGCGACAGGCGCAGGTCGCGGCTGCCATGGCAGCGAGCGTCGGCCACCCGCGAAAAACGTGAGCTCCGCGTTTTTTGCAACGAAAGTGGTAACGCTCCAAACAGGACAGCTGAAGATGCATCGGGACTTCGGCCTTCACTGCAGCGCGCCGTGAGCATTCTTGCCAGCGCGTGTTGCACTGGGCGCGGACGGAGTGATCATCAGCCACTCCGTCCTGCAAGAAAGCATGCCGGTCAGAACGTCGACAACAGATTCACGAACGTGCCGCGATTGGTAAACGACAGGTCGGTGAGGTCGTCCGAGAAGTCGGTGAAGTTGTAGCCGACACCGAGCTTCATGTGCGTGCCGATGCGCCGGTAAACCCCGACCAGTGCGCCGCGCTTGCTGTCATCCGCTTCGCGCGCACGCAGCTGGCGAATCTCCAGCAGTCCGCTCCAGTTGCGCACAAAGTGCCACTCGCCGCGCAGCACCATGAGGTCGGCGGAGCTGTTGAACCAGTTGCCGGCCACGCGCGTCGGTTTCAGGCTGCCCCAGCGGTAGCCGTACTTGCCGCCGACGGACAGCCACGGCGTGACGTCCCAGATGGTGTCGATCGAAAACACCTGGCTCTTTTGACTGTAATCGGGAACCGTCGGCGCAAACAATCCGCCGCCGTTGAGCCCGGCTAGCGGCAAGCCGGTTGACGGTGACAACTGGCCTGCGGAAGGCAGGTCGTACATGTAGGTGTACTTGATCAGCGTGTTCCAGCGATCGTTGTCCACTGGTCGGAACGCCGCGCCCAGCACGCCTTCGGTGTAGTCGCCATTGAAGAACACGCCTTGACCGGAGTTGCTGCGGGCCAGGTCCAGCTTGCCGAGCAGGCGCCACGCCGGCGACAGCTGATTGCCCAGCGTGTTGCGCGTGAGCCACGATGTACGCCGCCCGGACAAGTTGCTGTCCTCGTAGCGATATTCCAGGCTGGACGCCCACTTGGTGACGTCATCCTTGTACGCGGCAGAAACCGCAGCCGCATGACGGCGCAGATCGCCGGCCAGCGGATCGGTCACGGTGCCCTGCTCCAGCTTCAGCCCGGTGGTCCAGCGATCGTTCGGCGCCAGGTCCAGGCCGAATGCGTGCACGAGTCCGCCCTGCCCGTTACCGCTGGTCTGGCGCGATTCCTCGTACACACCGACGTGATCATTGAGCTTGCTGCGCACGCCGGCCAGCAGGGTTCCGAACCGCCCGCTATACACCAGGTCCGGTCGCTCCGTTTCCATGAGGTACTGGCCGTAGAAATTGCTGCGGTCGCTGATGCGATAGTCCGCGCCGAGCTTGCCGCCTACGCCACCATCGCCGTCGGACACTTCGGCGTCGACATGCACCCGATCGGTCGCCTGCCAGCCGGCGCCAAGTCCAGCGCGGTCGTTGTCGCGACGGGTACCAGTGCGCGCCAGGGTCTGTTGCATGAAACCGTACGTGTTCCACGAGCCGAGCGTGATCGGCAGCGTGTCGCGCTTGGTCGGATCGCTGTCCACAGACTGATAGTCGAGCCGCGCAATGGCGTCCGTGCGGGTACCGTTTTCGGCGAGGATGTCGCTGCGGATCAAGCCGAGGTTGGCCACGCCACGATCTTCCGAACGCGTACCGAGACTTGCCGCCCAGCGCGGGTCGAGCTGCTGGCGCAGCGAGGCCTCGGCGACGCGGGTATCCTGGCTGGCGGCGTCGCGCCGATCAACTTTCACCTTCACGTCGGTAGCAGGACCCAGCGGCAGGTCTGCGCGCGCGCCTGCCTGGCGCGTGGCTTCGCCGCTCAGGGAAATCTGGCCGGGCGCGGAAAATCCGGATTCCCGATTCTGCCAGTAGCCACTGAACTGTCCGCGCAAATCCTCACCAAGATCGCTCAGCGCCACGGCGCCTTCCAGCCGCTGCGCCCACGCGCTGCCGCCATTGCCATTGGCCAGCTGCTGGTTGAAGCCGAAGCCGCCATCAAGCGAACTCAACGTGCCCAGTCCGTCACCCTTGGAGCGCGCCGCCTCGGCGCGCAGGAACGTGCCGGGCTTGTAGCGCAAGGTGGCGTCCAGGCCACCAAGCGTCTGGTCGGTTCCATCGCCGGCTTGACGGTAGCTGGTGGCGCCAATGCGCAGGTGATCGTTGATCCAGGTCTCGCCGCGCGCGCCGGTGGCGAGTTGGTCGATCGCGGTCAGTCCGGGCACAAACTCGTAGTTGACGACAAGGTACGCAGGGTTGCCGGACAGGCTTCCGGTATGCACCAGACCGGCGCCGTCTGCCATGGACGACAGGGGCCTCTGCAGCAGGACGCGTCCCTGCAGATAGCTCAGGTCGTAATCGGAACCGGGCACCAGCAGCGTGCGCTGCAGTACCAGTCCGGAGTCGCGATCGCGGATTTCCACCCACACGCGCTCGGAGCCGACGGTGACATCCTGACGCTGCAGGTAATACAGCGAGCCGCCGGTGCCGCGAAACTCCTCGCGCGACGCCACCGTTCCCGGATCGGCGGCAAACGCGTTGAGGCTGCTGCGACGTTCGCCAAACGCCGTGCTCTGCTGCGACTTCCACAGCAGATTGGCGCCGTACAAGCCACGCGAGTACTGCAGCAATTCGCTGCCACTCCACGCGGTCAGGAAATTACCCCACATCAGTTCGCTGTCGTTTTTCTGCAGCCGGACAAAGAACTTGCCCTGGGTCGGTGCGTCATCGACGGCCGTGGAATCATCGCCGTAGATCGGATAGTACTGGTCGGTGTCCATCCGCCGCAGCAGGTAGCGTGGATCCTTGCTGGCAAAGTTGCTGAACAGATCGGACAGCGGCTGCTCGCGCGTATCCGCCGATGCCGTCAGCCGGTAGCCGTTGTCGAACGCGCCTTTGGTATAGAAGGCCAGACGGCCATCGACGAAACTCTGCTTGACCTCATCCTTCAGGCTCGGATCAACAATCACTGCGTTGGCTGACGCCTGACCGTGACCGGCAGTGACATCGGCGACCGCGACGTAAAACCAGTCGTTGGCGGGAATCACGATGTTGCGGCGGTAGGTTGTTTCCTGGCCGTCCTCGCCACGGGTGGTCACTACGACCGCGTGGCTGCCGGCGGGCAGGATCTGCTGCATCGCGAACTTGCCGTCACGTCCGACCGGCACCTGCTCGCCCAACGCTTCCACGCGCGTGGCCGCCGTTGGTACCTTGCCATTGATGGTGACGGTACCGCCGTGCACAGGCATGTTGGCGATTTCGCGCGCGTTCTCGCCGTACCCGACGAGCGCTTCGCGCTCGGCGGTTTCCTGATCTGCATGCGTGCTCAAGTGCTCGACCAGGCTCAGCGCCTTCGGCGTGGTTTCGTCAAAGCGATTCTTGTCGTCGCTCACGCGCAGCGTGTAAAACAGCTCGTCGGGCGTGTTCGCCGGGACGCTCCATTGGGTTACGCCACCGAGCTGCGCCGGCACCACCGCCAACGGGGTTTGCTGCGCACTGCTGCCCTTGGCGAAAATGCGGATCTCCGCATGCCGGATCCATCCGGCGTAGTTGCTCCAGCTGCGAAACATTACCGGCGCGCCGCGCTCGGCGCCGTTTGCCGTCCACGCATTGAGCGCCGGGGTCACTTCCAGCGGATCGAAGCGCACTTGCACCGCGTCGTTGGCCAATGCCACGTCGACGCAGCGCTGCCGGTCGGCCTCGGCCGGCGCCTGGCCATCTTGCGGCGCGCCGTCGACGCTGACCTGGAACGGCTGCTGCAAAGTCGGCAGGATCACCCGCGACTGGTCGCTGTTGCCACATGGGGCATCGGCGCCGACGGCTGCCGGCGCCTTGGCGACAACGTGCTGCGTACCCCACATCTCGATGGTGACGCGCCGATTGCGCGCCATGCCAGCGCCGGTCACGTTCTCAGCCACTGGCTGGGTCGCGCCCTTGCCAACAATGGAGAATGTGCCCGCGTCCAGACCCAGCGACTTTTTCAGATAGCCGGCCACCGCAGCGGCACGCGCTTCAGACAGCGCCTGATTGTCCGCATACACCGGCCGCAGTCGCGCGCTGATGCGCTGGCTGTCGGTATGTCCCACCACGGCGACGCGACTGAGGTCGACGCCGGTGAAACGTGCGGCGACGGCGTCCAGAGCGGACCTGGCCGTTGCTGTCAGCTCGGCACTGCCAGAGACGAAGTTTGCCTTCGCGTCATCATCCAGTTGTGCGCTGGCCTCGCTGGCTGCCGCCGGCGTCGGCACCTGCGCCTGTGCCCGCATGCGTTGCAGCTCACTGGGAGCCAGTCCGCTGGCTGCCAGCGTGGCCCGCTCCGCTTCGCTGGATGGCGGCGCCAGCGCGCTAAACACGCTCGCGTCATTCACCACCCGCCCGTGCACACGGTGCTGGCAGATGGCGTCGTCGACCGCGCACCCGGGCGCTTGCGATGACGCCTGCGCCGCCAGCACGTAACCCGCCGGTGATCCCAGCGCCATGCACACCAGCGCGGCGAGGGTCTTGCGTCGAACCGGCATCATGGTTGCACCTCGATGATTTCTTTCTCGATCTGCAGCGGGTACTGGTGACCCTGCTGCTTCCAGTCATCAGCGATCCGGCTGCGCAACGTGCGCATGCGTTTTTGCGCGCTGGCGTCATCCTCCCCGGGACTCATGTGGTAACCGATGCGTACGACTGATGGGTGGCTTTGCAGCGCGCTGTAGACCTGCTTCAGCCTTGCGCTCCATGCCGGCAGCAGCTCGTCACCGTCAGCGCCAAACGCGGCCGCACTGACATCCACGCGCACGACGCGGTGGATGGTCGCGCCGAAGTTGAGCTTGACCATCTTGCCCGCGGTGACGCGCACGTCGCCCGGGTTTTCCGTGGTCAGCCGATACCCGGTCGGCAGGCTGCGCGCATCCAGCTTGAGCACGAAGTTTGCGCCGCGCGCATGTTCCGGCACTGCGGCGCAGGGGATGTGATAGCGCCCGTCCGCGTCGGTCGTCACCAGCAGCCCGCGCGGAGTGACCAGGCGCACCGCCGGCACGCCCGGCTCGCCCTGGTCCTGATAGCCATTGGCGTTGCGGTCGTCGAACACCTTGCCGATCAAGTCGCTGCAGTCGAACGTCGGGTCTGGCACGATGCGCACCGCTGCCGTACCGATGTTGGACACCACGCGATCAGCCGGGACGTTGCGCGCCCACGCCTGATTGAGGTACTCGCCTTCGCCGACACCCGAGCCGATGATCAGCACCAGTTGCACGGTGTGCGTCTGGTTTGGTCCGAAGCTCAGGTTTGGCCAGCTCAACTCACGACCGTTGATCAGCGGCTCCCGCGCCACGCCATCGACGCGCGCGCTGTCTTTGCGATACTTGAAGCCGGCCGGCACCAGATCGCGCGCGGCAATATCGACCAGGCTCACCGCCAGCGTGTTGGTGATCTCGATCGTGTAGGGCACCAGATCGCCCTTGGTCACGTTGATCTTCGGCGTGGTCTTGCGCACCCGCAGCGCACCCTGCAATGCCGGGTCCAGCGGAATGTGGTTGCCCGTCACGCCTGCCGACAGCGGTGTCAGCACGAAGCCCAGGTAGTACGGCGGCAGCTCGCCGGATGCCGGCGGGCCGGACAGATTGGACACGTGGTACAGCGCGTTGCCACCGGGTACGGTCAGTGCATTGCCGGCCGGCGCATGGATCGCGGATGGCGCCGGCAGATAGCCGGTCGGCGACTCGATCCGCAACGTGTAGGCGCCGCTTGGCGCGCCGGGCAGCAGCAGGAACTGGTAGTAGCCATCCGCGCCGGTGGTCTGCGTCCCGTTGACCGCGCCACCTGCAAGATACTGCGGACTCACCGGTTGACCACTTGGATCGAGCAGGGTGACGCGGGCACCAGCCAGCGGCTGCCGCGACACGCTGTCGTAGACCACGCCGGTAGGATCGACCGGCAGGTCCTGCTGCGTGACCGCTATGCCGGATCCAACGGTGATGCCGGTGATCGCCGGAATCGCCGCAGCGTGATCGACCGTGCCATTCCACTGCGCGTCGTCGTCCTGCGACACCGGGTAGCCGTAGATCACGCCGTTCGGGCTGAGGAAGCGCAGCTCGTAGCCGGACGCTGCCGGAACGCCGGACAGCAGGTAATGACCCGAGGCATCAGTCAGCGCCGTCGGTACGCCAGGCACGCGCGCGCCATCGCGATACAGCTCTACCTGCCATCCGGCCAGGCCGGTTTCTCCGGCATCCTGCTGCAGCGGATTACCGCCAGCACGGTTGAGCCACGCGGTACCGGCGATGCTGCCGTCCACTCCGCCCACTTCGGGGAAGTTGTAATTGATGCCACTGGCACCGGCAACCAGGACAATGGCACTGATCGTGTTGGTGCCGGCGGTGCCACCGGTGCTGCCTACCTGCACGCCGCCATCCTGGTACACCGGCGGCTGCGTTTCGCTGAGCACGTACGTGCCCGGACGCAGCTGTTCAAAGCGATAGCTGCCATCGGCATTGGTGAGCGTGGTCAGGTTGACGCTCTGGCCCAGGTCATCCAAGCCGGTCAGCGTCATCGTGATTCCAGCCAGCCCTTCTTTCGCATCCAGCCGCTTGTTGCCGTTGGCGTCGTGATACGCCGCACCGGACAGGCCGCCGGAAACCAGTTCGGGGAAATCGAAGCCGGCAAACGTGTGGATGGGATCAAAAGGGATTGCCGTGGTCCGGTTCAACACGGTGATGTTGCACGCCCCGCAAGCTGCGCCATCGATGGTGCCCGGCACGCCCTTGCCATCCAGGAAGTTGGCCGGCTGGGTTTCCACGATGGTGTAGCCGGCGGCTCCGGCCTTGGCCAGATCCGCAAACGCGTAAGTACCATCCGCACCGGTAAGCACGGTGCGATCAACGGGGTTGCCATCCGAATCCGTACCGGTCAGATGGATGCTGACGCCGGCAATACCCGGCTCGCCGGCGTCACGCACGCCGTCATTGTTGTTGTCGACGTATACGGTACCGGTCAGTGCAATCGGTACCAGCTCACCAAAGTTGAACGCTGTCCCCGCATCGCCTACGCCCAGCACGACTCCGGTGATGGCGTTGCCATCGGCGACAGCGACGCCAGCCGTACGCGCGCCCATGCCCACGGTTGCCTTGCCCGGCAGGAACCCGGCCGGCTGCGTCTCGACCACGTTGTAGGTGCCCGGGCGCAAGTCGACGAAGCGATAGTTGCCAGCCGCATCGGTGGTCTGGGTCAGCTGCACCGTGTGGCCCAGATCATCGGTACCGGTCAGCTGCACGCTGGCGCCGGCGATGCCGGTTTCCCCGGCGCCACCGCTGATGCCATCGTTATTGAGATCGCGATAAACCAGACCCGCCAGGCTGCTGGCAGGCAATTCCGGAAAGTTGTAGCCGGTGCCAGTAACGCCGGCTGGCAACGCGATGGACGTGACGGTGTTGACACCCGCGGTGCCGCCTTCACTGCCAACCTTGGTACCGCCATCCTGGAACTGCGTTGGCTGCGTCTCGGTAATCACATAGGTGCCGGCCAGCATGCCGGCAAACTGGTAGTTGCCGCTGGCGTCGGTGACGGTGACCTTGCTGGCCGCGCCGGACAGGCTGACGCTGACGCCGGGCAAACCCTGCTCGCCGGCATCCTGCAGGCCGTTACCGTTGAGATCGACAAACACCACGCCGCCGAGCTTGCCGCCGCGATCAAGGAAGTTGTAATCGGTGGCAACCGTTCCCGAACCCAGCACGATTGCGGAGATCGCATTGACGTCCGCAGTGCCGCCCTGGTTGCCCACCTGCGTGCCGATGTCGCCGTAACCCGCCGGCTGCGTCTCGGTGACGATGTAGGTGCCCGGTCGCAAGCCGTCGAAGTGATAGCTGCCGTCCGTCGCGGTGGTGGTAGTCGCGGTGACCGGATTGCCCAGGTCATCGACGCCGGTCAGCGTGACGGTGACGCCAGCGAGGTTCTCGTCCGGGTCAAGCACGCCATTGCCGTTGCCGTCAGCGAACACATGACCGGCCAGCGATGCGCCCTGCAGCTCGGGAAAGTTGAACGCAGCGAAGGTTTTGGCCGGGTCAAAAGGCACGCGCGCAATACGGTTGATGGTGCCGATGTCGCACACCGCGCACGGCGCAGCATCGGCCAGCCCGGTAACCGCCTTGCCATCCAGAAAGCCAGCCGGCTGCGTCTCGGTGATCGTGTAACCAGTGGCGTTCGCCTTGGTCAATCCGGCAAAAACGTAGCTGCCATCCGCGCCGGTGAGCACGGTGCGATCCACTGGCGTGCCATTGATGTCGGTGCCGGTCAAACGCACCGTCACCCCGGCAACCGGCAGCTCGCCGGCATCACGTACGCCGCTGTTGTTGGTGTCGACGAATACCACGCCGGCGATGCCGCCGGTCAGTTCACCAAAGTCGTAGCTGTCGCCGCGTGCGCCCGGTCCGGTGACGATCCCGGAGATCACGCTGGTACCGGCCGCGCCAGCGCTGCCGCCGAGATTGCCGACATGTTCGGCTCCGTCGGCATAGGCTGGCGGCTGCGTTTCAGTCAGCGTGTAGCCGGCACCATTGGACGGCAGCAGACCAGTAAACAGATAGTTGCCGCTCGCATCGGTGAGCGCGGTCAGGCTGACCGCATTGCCGAGCCCATCGGTGCCGGTGAGCGTGATCGTGACGTTGCCGATGCCGGCCTCGCCACCGTCGCGCACGCCATTGGCATTGCCGTCGACGTAAACGCTGCCAGCAAGGTTGCCAGCCAGTTCGCCAAAGTTGTAGTTGGTGCCGACTTCGGCCACGCCGAGCACGACGGCATCGAACACGTCGTTGACCGCGTGGGTTCCACCGAGCGAGCCCACCGATTCAGCGCCGTCGGCGTAATTCGCCGGCTGCGCTTCGGCAATAGTGTAGGTGCCGGCAGGCAGACTGCTGACCAGCCAGGCACCCGAGGCATCGGTCACCGCAGTGCTGGCGACACTTGTCGTCTTGTTGGTCACTGTCACCGTGACGGCAACAATGCCCGGCTCACCGGCGTCGCGCGCGCCGTTGCCATTGACGTCCACATAGACGAAGCCGGACAGGCCCTGGCCCAGTTCGCCGAAGTTGTAGTTGATACCGCTTTCACCGGCGGCGAGCGTGATCGCGCTGATCGTGTCGGACACCGCGCCGTTGCCGCGTGGCGCGCCGCCGACCGTGCCGACGTTGGTCCCGCCGTTGTCCCACTGCGTTGGCTGCGTCTCGACGATCTGGTACGTGCCGGGGCGCAAGTTGTCGAAGTGATAGGCACCGGCCGCGTCGGTAGTGGTGGTCAGGTTGACCGCGGCGCCGAGATCGTCGGTACCGCTCAGGGTGAGCACCACGCCAGCCACGCCGGCGGTTTCCGCCGGGTCACGCACGCCGTTGCGGTTGGCGTCCACGTACACCGAGCCGGACAAGCCGGTTGGCACCAGCTCACCAAAGTTGAACCCGGTGCCCTGCTCACTCACCGCCAGTCGAACGCCGCTGATGACGTTGCCATCGGCTGCCGCCGTGCCGGGCACGGCCACGCCGGTGCCGACCGTTGCCTTGCCGGGCAGGAAGCCTGCAGGCTGTGTTTCCGTCAGCGTATAACCTGAAGCGCCCGCTGGACGCAGGCCGAGAAACTCGTAGTCGCCCGTCCCGTTCGCGGTCGTGGTCAGCATGACCGCGTTGCCCAGATCATCAGTACCGGTCAGGGTGACGGTGACGGCGGGGATGCCCGTCTCGCCGGCACCAGCAACCACGCCATCGTTGTTCAGATCACGGTAGACCTTGCCGGCAATCCGACCCTGGACGAGTTCGCCAAAGTTGTAACCGGTGGCATTGGTGCTGGAGGTCAGCGTCACTGCGGTAAACGTGTCGCCCGGCGACGGCGCTGCGGTGCCACCGGCGGTGCCGACAGTCTCCGTTCCATCATTCCAGCCGACGGGCTGGGTCTCGGTCACGGTGTACGTGCCCGCTGGCAGCTTGCTGAAGACGTAGCTGCCGTCGGCGATGGTGGTGGCGGTCATGTTGACCGCGGTCCCGTCCGGGGCAGTGCCGCTGATCTGGACGGTGACGCCGGCGATACCCGTTTCGCCGCCATCGAGCACGCCGTTGCCGTTGGCGTCGCCATACACGCGCCCGGCCAGCGTGGCCGACTGCACCTGTACCGGACCTTCCTTGCCGTTGTTGCCCGGGACTTCGTCCTTGGACGTCGTGGTCACGCTGGCGCGGTTGATCAAAGTGCCCGGGCTGGCCCCTGTCGGTGCCGCGGTGACGATGACCGGTACGGAAATGGTCGCCGTCGCGCCAACTGCCACATCGTCGCCGAACGCGCACGCGAACGTGCTGCCGCCGGCAGCGCCGCTGCAAACACCCAGCGACGGAAAGCTGCCGGAAATTCCGCCGATCGTCGGCGTGCCTGTCAGCTGCATGCCGGCGGGCAGCGTATCGCTGACGCTCACTCCATCGGCGACGCCCGGTCCGTTGTTGCGCAACACGACCTGATACTGGAATGTCTCGCGCAGACCAATCGTGCCGGGGCTGGCGGTCTTGCTGACCACCTCCATGTCAGCTTTCGGCCGCACAGTGGTCTGTTCGGTGGCGACATTGTTCGCCATGAGGGTGTCGAAACCGGCATCGCTCTCCACTGAACTGACGGTCAGGGTCGTGCTGGTGGTGCCTTTGGCCTCACCCTTCATGGTCACCGTGACCAGCACGCTGGCACTGGCTGCCAGTTTGCCGGCGTCGCATACCAGCGTGCCGCCGAAGCTGCCCACCGCGGGCACCGTCGAGCACGTACCCACCGCGGGCACCGCCGAGACGAAACTCAGTTTGTCGGCAGGCAGCAGCGCACTCAGCTTGACGCCTTCGGCATACGAGGGACCGTTGTTGGTCACCTTGTAGGTGTAGACCATGTTGTCGCCGACCGCGACTGGATCCGGGTTGTCATTGACGTTGGCGAGCAGGTCAAGTGTCGGCGCGGATACAGGGACATTTACGCCAGCGTCGTCGTTGCCGGTATTGCTCTGATTTGTGGTGGTGGACACATGGACTGTATTGCTGAGGGTCGTGCCACGCGTGACCGTATTCGGACGAACGACCACAGTGACCGATCTGGTTACACCGTTGGCCAGGCTGGTCCAGCCACACACCAGCGTCTGGTTGACGGCGCTGGTGGTCGACTCTGCTGCTGGCTGGGTTGGGCAAGTTCCGCCGCTGGTGGCGCTGGCGGAGACGAACGTAACGTCGAGCGGCAAGGTGTCCGTGACGTTGACGCTGTCGGCCTTGCTCGGACCGGTGTTGATTGCCGTGATTACGTAGGTCAGCGGTTGCCCGGCAATCGCTGGCGAGGGGGTTGCGGCTTTGGTCACGCTCACATCGGCACGCGCGACGATTGTGCTGCTGGCGCTGGCGCCGTTGTTGCTGTAATCGGGGTCGGCCACGCTGGTGGACACCACGTCCGCACGGTTGACGCGGGTGCCGCCGTCACCACCGGGGCGCACTACCACGGTCACCACCGGGCAATTCGTTCCCGCGGTACACACAGGGACGGTTGCGAACGGACACGACAACCGGCGCGAACGCGTGCCCGCGGTGGTGGTGCAAGTGCTACCGCTGGAATTGCCGGCATCGACAGTGACGCTCTTCAAGCCGCCGGCAACCGGGTCGACCGTGTTGTTGATCAGGTTGTCGAGCAGATCGCTGAGCACGACATTGGTTGCCGTGGTCTGTCCGGCGTTGACCACTTCGAGCCTGTAAGTCAGATCGTCGCCGGCAAATACGGACGCCGGGCTGACCGTCTTCAGCAGGCTCAAATCAGCTGAATCGGCTCCGGGCTGGACGCCAATGCCGGCCCCTGCACAATCGTTGGGAGCATTGCCGTCCGCTGGCGGCACATTGCCGCCTGCCGCCGCCGAGGAAACGCACATGCTATTGTTGAAGGTTCCGGCGGTGGTCGCGCTGACCTGATAGCTGACATTGGGCGCACTGGCGCCAGAGGCCAGCGGCGAGCCGGCGGTATAGGTCCGCGTGCAGGTCATGGTCTGGTTGCCCGCAGTCGCGGTGAACGGCGCGGCAGGCGCACAGCTCCAGCCGTTGAGCGCGGTATAACTTGCGACGGTGACCCCGATCGGCAACGTGTCGGTCATGATCGCCTGGCCGACGAACGCCGCCGGTCCAAGATTGGTCAAACCAATAGTCCAGGTCCAGGACGAGCCCACGCTGGCCAGCGCCGGGCTGGGGCCGGTCTTGCTCGCGTCCAGATCCGCATTCGCAGCGACCACCGTGAGCGAGAACTGCGCGTTGTTGTTGGCGGGTTTCGGGTCGGGCGTGGTGCTGCTGATGACCGCCTGGTTGATCACGCCGGTGCCGGCGGTAATAGCCATGACCGGTATCACGATGTCGCCAATGGTCACGTTGTTGCCGGCTGCCACACCACCTTGCGCGCGCGAGCAGGTGACCTGTTGACCGCTTACCGTGCACGACCAGCCGTTCGAGGTGAACGTAGTTGGGCCCTGGATTGCGAAGTTCGCCGGTACGTTGTCGCTGACGCTCAGCGTGAGCGGAATGTCGCCGGTGTATCTGGTAGCGAGAACATAATTGAACGTGGCGCCGACCAGCACGGGCGAGGGCTTGCTTGCCGTCTTGGTAATGCTGACGTCACTGCCCGGCGTGACCGGGGTATTGGCGGTAGCCGTGTTGTTGCTGCCAACGGGATCCTGCGGCACGGCTGCGCTGGTCACTGCGACGCTGGCCGCTACCGTCAGGGTCGAGCCTTGCGCAACCGAAATCGCGCCATTGATCGGGCCGACGCTGGCACTGCCACCCACCGCGATACTGCCGGCAATGTCACAGGTGAATGTCTGCCCGGCAATGGTGCAGCCGCCCTGGCTGGATCCGGTGGAGACGAATCCGGGCGGCAGGTTGCCACTGATGCGTACGGTGCTGGTGGGATTGGGGCCGTTGTTGGTCACCGTCAAGGAGTAGCCGAGCACCCCTCCGGATTGCACGCTTGAAGCGCTTGGGGTCAGCGTCAGCGCCAGGTCGGCGCCTTGGTTGATCGTCGTGTTCTGCGAAATATTGGTGTTGTTGCCACTGGTGGCGCCCGGGGGATTGTCCGCCGGCTCCGCCGACGTCGCGCTGGCCACATTGGTGATGAGGCCGGGGTTCTGCGAGCGCACGCGGATGACCACCGTCGCGTTGTCAGCGCTCAGCACCGTGCCCAGGTTGCAGGTCAGCACGCCTGCGACTGGCACAGTGCAAGCGCCCTGGGTGGGAACGGCGTCGACAAAGATGGTGTTGGCCGGAAGCGTGTCGCTCAAAACCGCCGCGGTGGCGGCGCTATTGCCGTTGTTGTCCACGCGCACGGTGTACTGCACGACGCCGCCGGCTGGCACTGGATCAAAGCTGGTGTCACTGTTGTTGACGACCAGGTCGACAGCGGCAAATGCCTGCGCGCTGCAAAGCAACGCGGCTAGTGCGAGGAGCGCACTTGCGCCGATGCGTCGAGCGGGCTTGCGCGGGCTGGATCCACTCGCCGGGAACCGATCAATGTATCGGTGGCTGGCCGGGTGTTGCGCACTGGTCACAAACGCAATGCGGTCAACCGCCCCGGACAAACGCTGCAGCAAACTCATCATGGCGATGCTCTCGTGATGCGCACGGACACGCACGCGCCATTGGTTTGCGCGCGCAACTACGAGGGACGGGCAAAATGCCCGTCGCGCGCAGCGTTATCCAAAATGAAATCCCCTCCGGGCTTCCCCGCACCGGATCAAACACCGCAAGTCAAGAGTTAGACGACTCCGGTTAACGAATTATAGACAACTACGTCACACCAACGCAACTTGCGGAAACAAATTTGCGCATTTTGAACGAACAAAAGTTTTGCCAACGCGTCCCGCTGTTCAAAGGGAAAATGGATCTGCTACGGCCACCGGTCACACTCTGCATTGCGCCGCCGCATGGCCGGCTCCGATCAGTTCGACCTATCAGCTCGCAAAGATCAATGCGCCGGGGTCACTGGCATTGTCGGCATTGTCGGCATCGTCGGCATCGTTGATCGCGGCTCGCGCCTCGCACAGCTGCGCTTCCACATCGCGCACGATGGCGCTGGCAGCCGGAATGCTGGAGTCAGGCACCATCACCGCGATGTAATCCATCGCCGGCAGCTGGCCGATGGCGCCGGTGAGATATTCACCGGAAATGAATGCCGGGATCTCGGCGTGCTCAAGCGCATCCTTCACCAGATGGGCATCAAACAGGTTCTGCGCTCGATAGATGATGTGCATGCGTCCACGCTAACCTGCCCGGCAGACTACGGCAAGCACTGCGCGGGTCCCGGGCAAGCGGCTAAACTGCGTGTTCCGCCAACTGTTGCGAGCTTTGCCCGATGTCGATTGAAAACACCGCCGCGTCGACCACGGCGGCGAGCACCACGACGCATCAGGATTTCATTCGCCAGATCGTGCGCGACGACCTGGCTTCGGGCAAACACACGGCGATCCACACGCGCTTTCCGCCCGAACCAAACGGTTTTCTGCACATTGGTCACGCCAAGGCCATTTGCCTGAGTTTTGGCATCGCTGCCGAATTCGACGGCTGGTGCAATCTGCGTCTGGACGACACCAACCCGGGAAAGGAAGACCCGGAGTTTGTCCAGGGCATCAAGGATGACGTGCGCTGGCTTGGATTTGAATGGCACGAATTGCGCCACGCGTCAGACTATTTCGAGGTGTTTTATCGTTGCGCCTGCAAGCTGATCACGGATGGCCTGGCGTACGTGGATGATCTCGACGCCGAACAGATGCGCGATTATCGCGGCACGTTGACCGAGCCGGGGCGCAATTCGCCGCATCGCGAACGCTCCACCGCGGAAAATCTTGCTTTGTTCCAGCGCATGCGGGCCGGTGAGTTTGCCGACGGCAGCAAGACTTTACGCGCGAAAATAGACATGGCCGCCGGCAACATCAACCTGCGCGATCCGGCGCTCTATCGCATCCGCAAGGTTGCCCACCAGAACACCGGCGACACCTGGCCGATCTACCCTATGTACGACTACGCGCACAGCCTGTCCGATGCACTGGAAGGTATTACCCACTCGCTATGCACGCTGGAATTCGAGGATCATCGGCCGCTCTACGACTGGTGCGTCGACAAGGTTGATCTGCCGCACCATGCCGAACTCTGGCAGCCGCTGCTTGCCGCTGGCCTGCCGACACAGCCGGCCAAACCACGGCAGATTGAATTTTCCCGCCTGAATCTCAGCTACTGCATCACCAGCAAGCGCAAGCTGGCCCAGCTGGTCGCCGACCGCTATGTGGACGGCTGGGACGACCCACGCATGAACACCTTGCGTGGGCTGCGCCGCCGCGGGTTTACGGCCGCCGGATTGCGGCTGTTCATTGATCGCATTGGGGTGAGCAAGCAAAACAGTGTGATTGATTACGCCGTGCTGGAAGGCTGCATCCGCGAGGATCTGGACGCCGTCGCCGCGCGACGCATGGCCGTCCTGGATCCCTTGAAGCTGGTAATCACCAACCTGCCGGCAGATCACGAGGAAACCCTGCAGTTTGCCAATCATCCCAAGGATGCGAGCTTCGGCACGCGCTCGGTACCGTTTGCCCGCGAGCTGTGGATCGAACGCGAGGATTTTGCCGAAGTACCACCCAAGGGCTTCCACCGGCTCAAGCCCGATGGTGAAGTGCGCCTGCGCGGGGTGGGCATTGTCAAATGCGAGCAGCTGATCAAGAGCGCCGACGGCCAGCTGAGCGAACTGCATTGCACCTTGGACCCCGACAGCCGCCACGGTTTGCCCGGCGCGGAGCGCAAGGTGAAAGGGACGCTGCATTGGGTAAGCGCCACGCATGCGGTGGCGACCGAGGTGCGCTTGTACGATCGCCTGTTCAACGTGGCCGCGCCCGAGAGCGATGAGGATGGCAAGGACTGGCTCGCACATGTCAATGCGCAAGCCAGGCAGGTCGTGCGCGCGTGGCTGGAACCTGCAGCGGCGAACGTGGCGCCGGAACAGCGTTTTCAATTTGAACGGCTGGGCTATTTCGTCGCCGACCGCATTGACCATCACGCCGATGCGCCGGTGTTCAATCGCACCGTCACCCTGCGTGACACCTGGGCACGCGCGGCGGGCCACTGACGTGCTGCCACTGCAGATCCATCTCACGTTGCCGCCCTGGGTCAGCGATATCGCCGACGTCAACCAGCGCTACCAGAGCGATGACGAGCGCATGGCCATGGCCATCGAGCTGGCGCGCAAGAACGTTGCGGAAAACACCGGTGGCCCATTCGGCGCCGCTGTCTTCAACACGCACAGCGGTCGTCTGGTCGCGGTGGGCGTGAATCGCGTCGTGCCGCAAAACTGCTCGGTGGCACACGCCGAGATGCTTGCGATCATGATTGCGCAGCAGCGACTGAGCCGGCACCGCATGAATTCCGATGGCGGCCATTACGCGCTCGCCACCAGCGCGCAGCCGTGCTGCCAGTGCTACGGCGCCATGGTGTGGGCCGGCATTGACGAGCTGCTGATCGGCGCACGATCCGCGGACGTCGAGGAGCTGACCGAGTTTGACGAAGGTCCGTTGCCATCCGACTGGATCGGCGAGCTTGCGCGCCGTGGCATCAGCGTGCGCCGCGACATCCAGCGCGACGCAGCACGCTCAGTACTCGCCACCTATGGCGCCAGCGGCCCGCGCTATTGAATGCACGGCACGCGTTGCGTCGACTGCGTGCCGCACTGCCGCTGCTGGTACTCGTGTTGATCGGGGTTGTGCTGCTGGTTTCCGGCGCGCTGGACTGGCTCAGTCCGCGTCAGCTGGTTGCGCATCAGGCCGGTTGGCACGCCGTGATCGCGGCTCATCCGTGGCTCAGCCGCGCGGCCTACGTCGGCCTGCTGACACTGAGCGTAGCGACTGGTCTGCCCGGCAGCGTCGTGGTGATCCTGGCCGGAGGGTTTGCGTTTGGGATAGTCGACGGCACGCTGTGCTCGTCCGCCGGGCTCACGCTCGGGTCTCTGATCCTGTATTTCGCGTGCCGGCATGCGTTTGGCGATGGCAAGCGCCAGGCACCAACGATCGTCGCGCGACTGCAGCATGGTTTTGAACATCATCCGGTCAGCTACACGCTGTTCCTGCGCTTCGTGCCGATCGTGCCATTTGGCGCGATGACCATTGCGCTGGCGTGGTTGCGTTGCCCGCTCCTGCTTTTTCTCGGCGCGACGTGGCTCGGCGGCACCACTTCGCTGATTTTCGAGACATCGATCGGCGCGGGCCTGAGCGATGTGCTCAGCCACAATCATGACCTGGGCTTGCGACTTTTCCTGCGCAGCGAAATCCTGTTGCCGATGGCTGCAATTGCACTACTGGCGCTGTTGCCGTTGTTGATCGAGCGCGTCGTCCACGGACGTCGGCAGCCCACGGTAGAGACCACATTGCCGCCGCTGGCAACGCTGCCACCGCCATCGGCAACAACCGGCGCGTCGTCCGGAATGCAACGCCCGGACCAATAGATCAAAATCCTGCCACCGTATCAATCGGTCAGGGAATACCTGGCGCAGCTGGGCGCGCCTGGCGAATTTAAAGCAGCTGGCGATCGGAAGCGTGGCGAGGTATCTGGAACCCCGGCCAACGCAGCGGCGTACCGTTGGCGCACTGAAATGCATGCCTCGACCTGGCCCAGCATGCCTCTACCTGGCGCAGATAGCCGCCGCTGGCGCGTGCGCATTGCAAACGCGCAACTGGTTACTGCAATTCCAGCGGCCTACCGAGCCATACCGACGCGGTACAGGTCATCGCCTCAATGCGGCCGCAGGCGACGAGGCTGGTGAGTGCGCGGCCGATCGCTGAACCCGACGCCCGCTGCGTCAGCCGGCGCACCGTTGCGTTCAATGGCCGAGCTCAGCCTGTAGTTGCTGATCGCACTGCGCAAACACGCAACGAGGCGCAGAATCCACCCGGCTCAAGATGTGAACCCAAGATTGGCCGTTTCATGCCGAAGCGCCGATCAGGCGAGACCAGCCGACGCGGTAAATCGGTCAGCCTCCGGAGTGAGGGTTGGTCCGGCTTCAGCGAGTTTGCTGGGTGCATTTCCTTCGAGGCGACAACGTTCAAATGCACGTCTACCCCAAAGAGCGCTGTTTACATTAGTCCAGCGGCCAAAGAACCGTGCAGCGCGCATCCACGCACTCTGTGCTCCAAAAAAACAGCAGCTGTCAGGTACCCCAAGGAGCCTTGCCAAGCCGTGCCAAGGCCAGCCGCCGCGCTGGTAGCGTAGACAAACCGAAACTCCCGTCAGACGATTGCGGCTGCATGCGTCAGCGCTTCATCCAGCGCATGGTTGCAGTCGTTGGCGACAAGTCAAAACCCGCAACGGTGACGCCATGCGCCTTGGAAATTGGTGGGTCGTCCGGGATTCGAACCCGGGACCAATAGATTAAAAGTCTACTGCTCTACCAACTGAGCTAACGACCCGGCATTTGAAATGCAAGCCGATCATTTTACGGACTGGCATGCAAGCGCACAAGCGACGACTGGTCCCTATGCGTACCGGGTTGGATCGGCCAGACCAGCTGCGGCAAAGCCCTGCGCGCGCAACTGACACGCGTCGCAATGACGGCATGCACGCCCATCGGCGTCCGCCTGATAACAGCTCACAGTCACTGCAAAATCAACTCCAAGACGCTGCCCCTCGCGCGCGATATCCGCCTTGCTCATGCGCATGAGCGGCGCATGGATACGCATGTTCGCGCCTTCCACGCCCGCCTTGGTTGCCACGTTGGCCAACGCCTGGAACGCATCGACAAACATCGGGCGACAGTCGGGATAACCAGAATAATCTACTGCGTTGACGCCGCACCAAATGTCCGCGCTGCCGAGAACTTCCGCCCAACCCAGTGCAATGGACAGCATGATGGTATTTCGAGCTGGCACATAGGTCACTGGAATGACGTGGCTGTCCTGAGCCAGCGGCGCGTCCAGCGGTACGTCGATATTCGCCGTAAGAGCCGACCCGCCAATGCTGCGCAGGTCAATGGCCACGACCTTGTGCTCCACCGCACCCAGCATCGCGGAAACGCGTTCGGATGCAGCGAGCTCGGAATGGTGACGCTGGCCATAGGCGACGCTCAACGCATGTACGACGTAACCTTGCTCACGGGCCAAAGCGAGCGTGACTGCGGAATCCATGCCGCCGGAAACCAGCACGACAGCCTTGCGCGCGACATTCTCAGACACGATTTGCTCCATTCAAAATATTCAATCAACCGTCCGCGAACGGCGCGCTCAGACGCGGTGACGCACATGAAAATGAAGTGACTCGGGCAAGCCGGAGTCTTGCCGCAACTGACACATGTTTCAGTGGCCGGGCGCGTCATTCCACAGCAGCTTGTGCAACTGCAACTGAAAACGCACCGGTAGCTTGTCGGCGAGTATCCACTCGGCCAGCTCGCGCGGTTGCAAGGCGCCCTGCACCGGCGCAAACAACACCGCGCAGCGCGCGGCAAGTGCGTGTTCCGCCAGCATTGCACAAGCCCAATCGTAATCCGCACGGCTGGCGAGCACGATCTTGATTTGATCTCGCGGCGACAGGTGCGCAAGATTGCTCCAAAGGTTGCGCGCACTCTCGCCGGAGGCTGGCGCCTTCAAGTCCATGACCTTGCACACGCGCGGATCCACGGCAGCCACGTCCAGTGCGCCGGATGTTTCCAGCGAAACTGCGTAGCCGCTGTCGCACAACTCGCGCAACAGGAGCAAACAGCGCTTCTGTGCCAGCGGCTCGCCGCCGGTGACGCACACATGACGCGTGGAATGCGTACCTACTTCGGCCAGAACATCAGCAATCGAGCGCCACTGCCCGCCGTGAAATGCATATTCCGTATCACACCACACGCAACGTAGCGGGCAGCCTGTGAGTCGGATAAACACGGTGCGCCAACCTGCGGCGTCGGCCTCTCCCTGCAGCGAGTGAAAGATCTCAGCGATGCGCAAGCTGCGCGACCGGTCAATTCCCGATAACGCCGACGCACGCACCCTCTGGCAAGGATTGCCCATGGCGTGTTCAACCTTCGCCGCAGATCAGCACGCTCGTGCCAGCGGTGTCTGACCCAGCACCAGCGCAGTCACGAATCTTCCGATGCTGACAGCACGCATCGGCACGCTCTCAATTGCTCGCGCGCGGAAGACGCTGCAGGCGTTCCTGTGCAAGACTTGCCGCCTTGGATCCGGGGTACTTGCTGACCACTGCAGCCAGACTTGTCCTGGCTTTTGCGTCCTGCTTCAGCTCAAGCTGGCTGTAGCCAACCTTGAGCAGCGCATCGGGAGCCTTCTCACTTTGCGGGAAAAGACTCAGCAAGTGCTCAAATGATTCGAGTGCCACTGCGTAATTGGTTGTGGCGTAATACGACTCACCCAGCCAATACCACGCGTTCGGGGCCAGGGCGTGATCCGGATAGTGCTGTACGAAATCGCGAAATTCGCGTGATGCGTTGACATAATCACCCGCGCGAATGGATTTGAAGGCAACGTCGTACGCCGCTTGCGCACTTGCAGCGTCGCCAGGCGCAGCCGCCTGGGTATTTCCAGGAGCCGGGCCGGGAGTATTCACCGTTGCCGCAGCAGCTGGATTGCTGGCTTGCGTAACACCTGCCGCCGCCACGCCACCGCCCTCGAGACGCCCGAGGCGCGAATCAAGATCGATGTATTGGGCTTTGTTCTTGTCATCGAGCTGCTGCAGGTGATGCTGCAGTTCCTCGATCTGACCCTGCATCTGCCGCAGCTGTGACTGCAGCTCCTGCAATTGATTGACCATGCCGGTACCGCCCTGGTCCTTGTTCTGGGCTTGCTGTTCAAGCCGCGTTACGCGGTCGGCCAGACTCAGCCGCGAGTCCTGCGCAAACACCGGCAGCGCAAACAGCATAGCGGACGCGATTGCGCCCGCCATGCCGATTCTGGCTGATAAATTTCTAGCCAGATATTTCATCCTTACTGCGCCGTGTAGACAATCTCGACGCGACGATTCTTGCTCCAGCAGTCCTCGTTGTGCTCACGGCAAACCGGCTTTTCCTTGCCATAGCTGATCACTTCGAGCTGGCTTGCCGAACCACCACTAGCCTGCAGCGCGCTGGACACTGCATTGCCGCGGCGCTCACCGAGGCCCAGGTTGTACTCACGCGTGCCGCGCTCGTCGGTGTTGCCTTCGAGGCGGATGTGCGAGGACGGGCGATCCTGCATGTACTTGGCGTGGCACGCCATGATCTGCTGGAATTCCGGCTTGATGTCGGACTTGTCGAAATCAAAATACACGACGCGCTGACGCAAGCAGGCATCAGTATCCAGGTCAGACGGCATGTATTTGCCACTGGAATTTGGAGTCTGGGTCTGGGTGACTTCAGGTGCAGTCGTGGTTGCCTGCGGTTTGACTTCCTGCTTCTTGGAGCAAGCGGCCGCGCCTACGCAGAGCAGGGCGACCAAAGCGACGCGAACGGTCTTATTCATGGTGACGATCCTTACGAGTTGAGAATCCGATAACGATGACGACGAGGTGACTGGCATAACTGGGAAACAGCGCCGGTTAGCCGGCTGTTATTTTGACACTGGTAACGTCGACAGCACATGACCAAGCGCTGTCGACGCCCTGACAGCAGCGTTGCATGGGCGCCACCATCTGCAATCAAAGAGCACAAGTAGCGCTCTTCGGGCCCGGTCCATGGGCGACTTGCCGCCGCACTCGCGTGCAGCAGGGCAAAAATCAACGTTGTCGATATGGGCCCCAAGCCGGCTCGCGCACGTCGCCATCGGAAAGCACGAGGCGCTGGCGAACCAAACCGTCAGCCGATACCGCATACAACACGCCGCGCCGACCCTCGACTGCGGCGTACAAAAGCATGCTGGCATTTGGAGCAAAACTCGGGGACTCATCGATTGGACCGGGCGAAAGCGAACGCACCTGGCCGCCGAGGCTGAGATCCATGAGGACAATACGATACACGTTCCCGTTGCCCTGCACCATCGCCAGCTGCTTGCCATCGTAGCTCAAGGCCGCATTGGAGTTGTTCTGACCCTGGAAACTAATTCGCTGCGCGCTTCCACCGGCAGCTGGAATTTGATAGATCTGCGGGCGCCCGGAGCGGTCGGAGGTGAAATAGATACTGCTTCCGTCCGGTGTCCAGACCGGTTCCGTGTCAATGGCCAGATTATTTGTCAGGCGGGTTTCCTTGCGACTGCCCAGATCCAGCGCAAACAACTCTAGATTGCCGACATAAGACAGCGCGACTGCCAACTTGCTGCCATCGGGCGACCACGCGGGCGCACCATTGATACCCTTGGCATGGGCAGAAACCAGCTGGCGCGAACCGGTGGTGATGTCTTGTATATAGATGTTTGAATTGCCGCTTTCGAACGATACGTACGCAATCTTCTTGCCGTCCGGCGACCACGACGGCGACAGCAATGACTCTTTTGAACGCGCCACTACCTGCGGGTTGTAACCATCCGAATCGGCCACCAGTAGCGAATAGGTGGTGTTATTGCCCAGGCCCACAGCGGTGATGTAGGCAATACGCGTCCAGAACGCACCGCGGACGCCAGTGACCTTTTCATAGATCTGGTCGGCGATCTGATGTGCGATGCCGCGCAGGTCCCCCGCCGGAGCGGTGAACGCCTGCGCAAGCAGGCTTTGTGCCTTGTTCACATCCCACAGTTCGTATTCGACACGCAGCATGCCGCCGCCGACGTCGCTGATTCGCCCGACCGTGATGTAATCCTGTTTGAGCAGGCGCCAGGTAGGAAATTTGATGTCAGCGCCACGCGCTGGAAATTCGACGATGTCACTCTTGGCCAGTGAGCGGAATTTGCCCGAACGATTGAAGTCGTTGCGAATGACATCGGCAATATCGGTAGCCGCCGGCACCCCGCCCGCTTGAGCAAAAGGCACGACGACGATAGGAGTCGCCGTCTTCAGACCACCGACAATGTCGACGTTGAGCGACTGCGCCAGAGCTGGATTTACCCAGAACATGGCCACCGTGAATAGAAGCACGATGAAGCTTGAACAGAATTTATGCATGGATGGGATTATTGCGGCCTGAATGTGAAAGTTAAGGTGCGTGAGAACACGCTCTCGAAGCCCTTGTATGGCAGCGGTTGCGCGCGCAAAACGGCATTTTCAATCGAGCGTTTGCCAGCTTCGTCGTACGGACAGCTTGGATCAGCCTTGGCGCTCATCACGTCACCGCCTGGCAATTGAACGATGTTTACCTTGCACGGCACATTGGGCATGTTATCCGGACGCAGCCAGTTCGGCGTGACCGCATTCTGAATGGCCGCGAGATATTGATCGCGCAGGCTCGTGTTTTCACTGTTATTGCCACTCTGGCGCTGCGCTGCCGCCGGTAAATCCGGTGCGCCGTCGGCCTGAGCGTTTTTCAGATCCTGCATCTGCTGCGTGGCCTGCTTGGCCTTGCTGTCGAGCTTCTGGGTCTGTTGGGAAGCAGCGTCCATCTTGGCAAACAGCGCATCGAGCTGCTTCTGCTTCTGCTCTTTTTGTTTGGCCGCCTTCGCGTCCAGCTCCGATTGCCGCTGGCGCTGCTTTTCTTCCTGCAGCTGCTTGGCATCATCGGCTTTCTGCGCCGCGTCTTCGACGACTTTTTCCTGATCCTTCACGTCCGGGTGCTCGGGCGGCGGCGGCAGCGCCTTGGGCTGTGGCGTCTGTTCCTGCGGCTTTGGTGGCGGCACGGCTGGCGGCGGTGGCACGGTATCGGGCACCGGTTTCACCTTGACCGCCTTTGGCGGCGGGCTGCCGGTTGGCCCAATCAACGTGGCCTCGATGATCGGACCTTGCAGCTGCAGCGGAGCGGCGCAGGCTATCGGGTTCCATGTCGCCGGCAATCCGAGCCCGGCAAAGACCTCCTCAAAGCTCGAACAAGGCAGCGTCGCCAGAAACAGGAACCCCACGATGCCCAGATGCAGGATGGCGGAAAGGACAACCGCTTTGGGCGTCCCCTTACTTTCGTCCATGCGACGCGCTCTTGCCCTGCTCCGGTTGTCCCATCAGGCCGACTTTGGCCACGCCCGCCTGCTGCAGATCAGCAAGCACGCTGAACACCCCGCCGTAGCTGCCGCGCTCGTCGCCGCCCACCAGCACGCTTACTTCCGGATTCGTGCGAACGAACGCACCGACCTTCAACTTGAGTGCATCGGCATCGAGCTGCTCTTTGGGCGCCCCCGGCAGGGTGAGATACAACTGCCCATCCTGCAGCACCGAGATCAATACCGGGTCTTTCTTCTGCTGCAGTGATTTGGCATCTGCCTGGGGCAGCTGCACATCGACGTTGGAATTCATCATGGGCGTGGTCACCATGAAGATGATCAGCAATACCAACATCACGTCGATATACGGCACGACGTTGATCTCGGACTTGAGTTTGTAGCGCTTTTGGCGGCGCGGAGTGGGCATGCTGGCTCTCCCCGCTCAGGCGGCGTCGTCAGTCTGGATCTGCCGCTGCAGCACCGAGGAGAACTCCTCCTGGAACACGTCGTAGCGCGAGGCAATGCGCTCGACCTTGTTGGCGTAGCGGTTGTATGCCCATTGCGCGGGAATGGCGGCGAACAGGCCCATGGCCGTGGCAATCAGCGCTTCGGAAATGTGCGGCGCGACGACGGCGATGGTGACGTCCTTCATTTCGCCCAGGCCCTGAAACGCACCCATGATGCCCCACACCGTTCCGAACAGGCCGATGTATGGACTGATCGAGCCAACGTTGGCGAGAAATTCCAGATTGCGCTCGAGCAGTCCAATCTCGCGCGTCACGGTAACCTGCATGGCGCGCTCGGTGCCTTCTATGACGCTACGCGTGTCGTGGGTCTTGCGTTGGCGCTGGCGTGCGAACTCGCGGAATCCGGATTCAAAGATGGTCTCGACGCCACCATTGCCGGCGCCGCGATTGCTGACCTCGCGGAAAAGCTGCGCGAGATCACCGCCAGACCAGAAACGCTCCTCGAACTGCTCGGCGCTTTCCTCTGCGGCCTTGGTCTGCGCGTACTTGCGCACAATGATGACCCAGGACAGGAACGAGAACACCAGCAGAATCGCCAGCACCAGCAATACCGGCACGCTCGACTGGCCGATCAGGGTAAATACGTTCAGTCCAGGGTTCATTGCTTGCAGATACTCCCAAGGGGCGCGGCTTGTCAGTAAAGGTGAGAGCCGTACTGCGCGCTCAGCTCAGAATTGGTCGCAAAAAATCAGCACTAACGGCGAAGGGGACAGGCAACGACAAGTCGCGGCATTACATCAGTGCCATCAGATCAGCCGGAACCTGCGCCGGTCGCATGTGCAACATATCCACACAGGCAACCCGCACATTGGCGCGAATCAGGCAGGTTCCATCGGCGCGAACCACCGTCTGGGTGAACAGGATACTGGCTGCGCGGCGCTGCATGACATATACGGTAATTATCAATTCATCATCCAGCAGGGCTGGGCGCAGAAAATCAATCTGCATGTCACGCACCAGAAAGGCGAGCCCGCGATCGTGCTTCAGTGCAAACTGATCCACGCCGAGTGCGCGCAACCACTCGGTGCGCGCGCGTTCAAGAAAACGCAGATAGCTGGCGTGATACACGACACCGCCGGCATCGGTATCCTCCCAATACACGCGAACCGGCCAGCGGAACACAAACGCGGACGCAGGGTCAGACATCCGCCACGCCGCCATCCATGCCATCGCGCACAAACAGCTCCGGCGAGTGATTCTGGCTCGGCGGCGGCGTCAGTCCAAGATGGCGCCAGCCCTTGGCGCTGGCCATGCGACCGCGCGCGGTGCGAATCAGGTATCCCTGCTGGATCAGATACGGCTCGACCACATCCTCCAGCGTGCCACGATCCTCGCTGAGGGCAGCAGCCAGAGATTCCACTCCCACCGGGCCACCATCAAAGTTTTCGATGATCACGCCAAGCAGACGTCGATCCAGTTCGTCGAAACCCTGTGGGTCAATCTTGAGCATGTCCAGCGCGGCCTGCGCCACTTCCAGGGTGATTTCCCCATCGGCGCGCACTTCGGCGTAATCACGCACCCGGCGCAGCAGCCGATTGGCAATGCGTGGCGTGCCACGCGCACGGCGCGCGATTTCCTGTGCGCCTTCCAGCACGCAGGCAATACCGAGAATGCGCGCAGCGCGGCGCACGATCTGGGTGAGTTCCTCCACGCTGTAAAACTCCAGGCGCTGGACGATGCCAAAGCGGTCGCGCAAGGGCGCGGTAAGCATCCCGGCGCGCGTAGTCGCGCCGATCAGCGTGAACGGCGGTAGATCGAGCTTGATCGAACGCGCGGCCGGACCTTCGCCAATCATGATGTCGATCTGGAAGTCTTCCATTGCCGGATACAGCACCTCCTCCACGACCGGAGACAGGCGATGGATCTCGTCGACGAACAAAACATCATTCGCTTCCAGATTCGTCAACAACGCGGCCAGATCTCCCGCGCGCTCCAGCACCGGGCCGGAAGTGGAGCGCAGGTTGACCCCCAGTTCATTGGCAATGACGTGACTGAGCGTGGTCTTGCCCAATCCAGGCGGCCCGAAAATCAAAACGTGATCCAGCGCGCCGCCACGCTTGCGTGCGGCTTCGATATAGATCGACAACTGCTCGCGCACCGCTTGCTGGCCCAGGTATTCGGCCAGCCGCTTGGGGCGAATGGTGGCTTCCAGCGCGGCATCATCAAGCTGCTCAGCCGCGGTAATGATGCGGGTTTCGGTCATGCCGACATTATGGCAGGCAGACCCGGCAGTCGCAGCAGCTTGTCGGCTCGCGATACCCCAATTTGATCAGTGCCGCCCAGCAGGGCATCCGCTTCGGCGGCGCGCAATCTCGCTAAATTTCAACCTGCGCACCCAGTTCGATCAGGCGATTGCCTGGAATCTGGAAAAACGCCGTTGCCGGAAGGGCATTGCGCGCCATGAACGCAAACAGCGTGTCGCGCCAGCGCGCCATGCCGGGGCCGCGCGCGTTGGAGACAATGCTTTCGCGTGACAAGAAGAACGTCGTGTCCATCATGTCGAAGCTGATGCCCTCGCGCGAACACAGCGACAAAGCCAGGGGAATCTTGGGGTCCTCCGCAAAGCCGAAGTGCAACTCAAGGCTGTAGAAATCGTCGCTCATCCGGGTGATCTGTATACGCTCCTCGGCCTCGGCCACAGGCGTCTCGAGGATCGTCACGGTCAGCAGCACGTTGCGCTCGTGCAGCACCTTGTTGTGCTTGAGGTTATGCAGCAGCGCATGCGGCACGGCCCCCCGGTTGGCGGTGAGGAACACCGCCGTACCCGGCACGCGAATGGGAGGGTGCTCACTCATGCTCTCGATGAACGGCACCAGCGCCAGACCACCCTGCTTGATCTCGCGCACCAGCAGTTCGCGGCCGCGGCGCCAGGTAGCCATTACGGTAAACAGAATCAGGCCAAGCACCAGCGGAAACCAGCCGCCATCGGGAATCTTCAGCGTGTTGGCACCGAAGTAACTCAGATCGACGATCAGCAGCAACACCGTGACCGGGATCAACAGCATCCACTTCCAATGCCACATGCGTCGCGCCACGATCATGGTCAGAGCGGTGTCAATCGCCATGGTGCCTGTCACGGCAATACCGTAGGCACCAGCCAGCGCATTGGACGAGCCGAATCCGATCACCGTGCCGATCACCGCGACCATCAGCGCGCGATTGACCCAAGGCAGAAAGATCTGCCCAATTGCCACGCGCGAGGTATGTACCACCTGCATGCGCGGCAGGAAGCCCAGCTGGATGGCCTGCCAGGTTACCGTGAAGGCGCCGGAGATCACCGCCTGTGACGCAATCACCGTGGCCGCAGTGGCCAGGCCGATCATGGGATACAGGCCCCACTCCGGCACCGAGTTGTAAAACGGATTGTCGATTGCTTCGGGGTGAACCAGCAACAGGCCGCCCTGACCGTAGTAGTTCAGCAGCAGCGCCGGCATCACGAAACCGAACCATGCTGCACGTATCGGATAGCGCCCGAAATGTCCCATGTCGGTGTACAGGGCCTCGGCACCAGTTACGCACAGCACCACCGAGCCTAGCGCCAGAATGGACGTCTTGCCGTGGGTCAGGAAAAATTGCACCGCATGCCATGGGTTGAGTGCACGCAGCACGCCCGGCGCCTGGATGATGTTGTAGACGCCGATGACAGCCAGCGCCAAGAACCACAGCACCATGATCGGTCCGAACAAAACGCCGATCTTGGCCGTCCCGTGACGCTGCAGCCAGAACAGCCCCAGCAAGACAACAACCGTGGTCGGCACTACGAAGTAAGACATCCCTGGCGCGGCAACCTGCAGGCCTTCGACTGCGGAAAGTACCGAGATTGCCGGCGTGATCACGCCGTCGCCAAAAAACAGTGCCGCACCCAGCAACGCCATCAGCATGATCACCCGGCGCGCCCGCACTGACTTTCCCGCAGCGCGCTGGGCCAGCGTCATCAAGGCCATGATGCCGCCCTCGCCCTTGTTGTCCGCGCGCATGACCAGGCTGACGTATTTCACCGCCACCACGATGATCAGCGACCAGGTAATGAGCGACAGGATGCCCAGCACCGTGTCCGGAAGCGCGTGGAGCCCGTGCTTGGGCAAAAAAGTCTCGTGCATGGTGTACAGCGGACTGGTGCCGATGTCGCCAAACACTACTCCGACCGCTCCCACGATCAGCGCCGACCTGGCACCGCGGCCTCTGTCGGCATCGCCCACGGGAGATGACTCCGTCTGATTTGGTGCTCGTTGGCTCATGGGTATCCTGGCCGCCTAGTTGCCCAGCGCCGCGCGCAATGCCTTGCGGATGATCGCCTCGGCGCTGTCACCGTCGGCGGCGACTTTTTGCACCAGGCGTGAGACCTCGGCCGGCTTGTACCCAAGCTGCGAGAGCGCCACGGCCGCTTCACCAGCCGCGTCCAGCGGCGCTCCGCCGTTCGGCATCTGCGTGCCGCCCACGACGGACAGGCCATCCAGACGATCACGCAGTTCGACCACGATGCGCTCCGCCGTTTTCTTGCCGATGCCCGGAACCTTCGTCAACGCGACGACGTCGCCGGCGTGGACGAGGCGGGCAAAATGCTCGGTGGAAACGCTGGAGAGCACGGCCAGCGCGATCTTTGCGCCAATGCCGCTGACCTTCTGCAAGCTGCGAAACAGGGCGCGTTCGGTCTCCCGCGCAAATCCATACAGCGCGACACCATCTTCCTTGACCGCGTAATGCGTGAGCAGCACGACTTCGCTGTTGAGCGCCGGCAAGTCATAAATGGTGGACATCGGGGCTTCCAGCTCGTAGCCGACGCCGCCCACTTCAATCAACAACCATGGCGGCCGCTTCCACACCAAAATGCCACGCAGGCGTCCGATCACGCCGCTATCTCCATCGGTTGCATCATCGGCGTCGACGCCAGGCGGTGCGCGGAATGCCAACCCGCGCCAGACTGGCGCGCGTGTGCGCATGCGTGATGGCTATGGCCAGCGCGTCGGCAGCATCAGCCTGCAGTGGCCCGTGCAAGCCCAGCAGCACACTGACCATGTGCTGGACCTGGGTTTTCTCGCCGCGGCCACTGCCCACCACGGCTTGCTTGACCTCGGTAGCGGCGTACTCGTGCACGTCGATACCGCGGCTGATCACCGCGCAGATCGCCGCGCCGCGCGCCTGCCCGAGCTTGAGTGCCGAATCCGGATTACGTGCCATGAAGATGCGCTCGATGCTGCATTCGGTCGGCTGTCGCGCGCTGATGATGTCACACAGATCATCAAAGATGCGTTTCAGGCGCAGCGGAAACGTAGCTGCGCCAACCACATTCAACGCTGCATGAAATACGTGCGTGAGATGCCCCGATGGATCCACGTCGATGATGCCGACACCAGTGCGCTGGCTGCCGGGGTCAATACCAATGATCCGCACTGCGCCATGGGCGACGGCGTGTGGGTCGGCATCGATAACGGCAGGCGCTACGGGAACAATCAAGCTCATGCGCGGGACGCAACCGGCAACGATCGTTCGTTACCCTTGTTACGCGCCAATGGGATGACCGGCAGACGCTGGACAACTGCTTGCACGGTCAGACCGGCAACACGGCGTTGTGATAAATCTCGTGCACGTCGTCGAGCTGTTCCAGGCTGTCGACGAGATCCAGAAGGGCTTCATGTGCTTCATCGGGAATTGCCACGCGACTGCCCGGACGCATCACCACGTCGGCGCGAAGTAGGGTGAGGCCAGCAGCCACCAGCGCGGCCTGCACCGCATCCAGGTTATCGGCCGCGCACAGCACGCTGCTTTCGCCGTCACAGTTCACTACATCATCTGCGCCCACTTCGAGAGCGGCCTCGAGCACCTTTTCTTCCTGCAAGGGATCCCCAGCGGTGGCAAAAACGATTTCGCCACAGCGCTGAAACTGGAATGCGACCGACCCGCTGGTGCCAAGATTGCCGCCATGCCGGGTCAACGCGTGGCGCACATCGGCAACCGTGCGCAGCGGATTGTCGCTGACGCAATCGATGATCAAGGCAACTCCCGCCGGGCCGTAACCTTCGTAGCGCAGATCGTGCATGTCGGCGCCACCGTCGGCACCGGAACCCCGCTTGACCGCGCGATCGATCGTTTCACGCGTCATGTTGGCCGCCAGCGCCTTGTCAATGGCAGCACGCAGGCGCGGGTTGCCGGCAGGGTCACCAACGCCGGAGCGCGTAGCCACGGTGATCTCGCGGATCAGCTTGGTGAAAACCTTGGCGCGCTTGGCGTCTTCGGCGTTCTTGCGTCCTTCGACGGTCGGGCCCCTACCCATGGCGTGCCTGCACTTCAACCAGTGAACAAGCCGGGATTTTACCTGATTTCGGTTCACTTGCCCGCACTCGCAAGAGCACGCGCTCGTCACACATGCGCATGTGATCAGCTCTTCGACGCCGGAAAGTGTCCTCGCTGCAAGAACGCCTCGACGCGTTGCGCCACATCAGCGGAGAACAAAAGTCCCATGTGGTTGGACTCGACCACACAATGGTCGGCCAGTCCGGGCAGCAGGGTCTCGGCCACGGCAACGGTCCCGTCATGCTCGCCCTGCAGGTGCCCGAGCATCGCGCCCAGACCCAGCGGCAGCCGGCCAGCGACCACCCCCACTTCGCGCCCGCCTTGCCAGCGCGCAAAGCCTTGTTGCAGGAGCTCGCGGTTATGCCCAAGCAGCACCTGGCCACCGCGCCCCCAGGCGGCAAAGTTGCGCGCGGCAGCGCTACCCAACAACGGCGAGCCCAGACACACGACGCGCCCCGCCGGCATGCCCGCATCTTGCGCGCATGCACGCAACGCCAGCAGGCCTCCGAGGCTGTGACCGACCAGATGCACGGCGGCGCCATCGGTCGCCAGATCACTCATCTGGGCGTGCAGTTGATCCAGGATGTGTTGCTGCGTTGCCGCCACACTCAGGTAATCGAAACGATGCACGCGGAAACCGGCGGCGATCAGGCGCTTGTGCAACACGGCCAGGGCAAAGCCGCGCATCCACAGACCGTGCAGCAGGATCACGTGCTCAGCCATGCGCTACACCAGGTTGCGCGCAGAAATGCGACAGCTGTGGTTTACCGCCTGCCAGCGTGCAACACGAGTGCGAGCGGTCCGCGCCCAGCAAGCGCAACGCACCACATGCGACACGTGGCGGGTAGTCAAGCGGTCACCGGCGGATCGAGCACGGTGCGCACATGCAGGTCGGCCAACTGGGTTTGCGCGACGGTCGATGGCGCGTCGGTCATCAGATCCTGCGCGCTGGTGGTCTTGGGAAACGCGATCACCTCGCGGATCGAATCGGTGCCCGCCATCAGCGCGGCAATGCGATCAATGCCGAACGCGACGCCCCCGTGGGGCGGCGCGCCAAAGCGCAGCGCCTTGAGCAGAAAACCAAACTTGGATTCGGCTTCTGCCGCACTCATCCCAAGCAGGTCAAATACGGCGCTTTGCATCTCCGGGTGGTGGATACGGATCGAGCCACCCCCGATTTCGTTGCCATTGAGCACCATGTCGTAGCCGCGGCTGACCGCGGTGGCGGCGTTGGCGCGCAAGTCATCAATGTCATCCACTTTTGGTGCGGTAAACGGATGATGCAGGGCTACGTAACGCTGCGCTTGCGCGTCGTACTCGAACATCGGGAAGTCCGTAACCCACAGCGGTTTCCAGCCTTCCGCCACCAGACCGCGATCGCGCGCCACTTTCAAGCGCAACGCGCCCATGAAATCGCAGACGGTTTTCCACGCACCTGCTCCAAAAAACAGCATGTCACCGGTCTGCGCATCCGTCGCAGCAAGAATGCCGTGCAGCGCAGCGTCATCAAGAAACTTTGCCACCGGCGAATGAATGCCTTCACGCCCCTTCGCCAGATCATCAACCCGAAGCCACGCCAGGCCTTTGGCGCCATAGCGGCCGACATATTCGGTCAGCCCGTCGATATCCTTGCGGCTGAGCGTGCTGCCGCCAGGCACGCGCAATGCCGCAACGCGCCCACCGGCGTCATTGGCCGGTCCGGCAAATACCTTGAACTCGACGTGCCTGACCGCGTCGGCTATATCGACCAGTTCCAGCGCAAAGCGCAGGTCCGGCTTGTCCGAGCCGAAGCGGCGCATCGCTTCGGTCCAGGTCATGCGCGGGAAGCTGGCATCCAGTTCCACGCCCTGGACTTGCCGAAACACATGGCGGATCAAATCCTCCACCGTGTCCTGGATTTCGCGCTCTTGAACAAACGCAAACTCGATATCGAGTTGCGTAAACTCCGGCTGCCGGTCGGCGCGTAAATCTTCATCGCGGAAGCAACGCGCGATCTGGTAATAGCGGTCAAAGCCGGCGATCATCAGGATCTGCTTGAACAGCTGCGGCGATTGCGGCAACGCGTAAAACTGCCCCGGATGCACGCGACTGGGCACCAGGTAATCGCGAGCGCCTTCGGGAGTGGCCTTGGTCAGGATCGGGGTCTCGATGTCCTGAAAGCCGCGATCATCAAGATAATGCCGCAGCGCGCGCACCAGCTGGATGCGCTTGCGCATGCGCTGCTGCATCAGCGGCCGGCGCAGGTCAAGGTAGCGGTAAGTCATCCGCATGTCCTCGTTGGGATTTTCATGCAACGCAAAGGGCAGGTCCTTCGCGGCGTTGAGAATCTCCACAGTTTGCGCCAGCACCTCGACGTGACCGGTCTTGAGCTTGTCATTGGCGGCGATGCGCGCACGTACGATGCCGGTGATGCGCAGGCAATATTCGTTGCCGATCTCGCCAGCAACGCCGAACGCATCGCTATTCGTGCGCTCGATGACAATCTGCGCCAGGCCCTCGTGATCTCGCAGGTCGACAAACGCCACGTGGGCCTGCAGCCGCAGGGTGTTCACCCAGCCACACAAACTGACGGTCTGACCGATCAGCGACTCGTCAATCAGGCCGCAATAGTGCGTGCGCATGCGTTTGCAACTCCGCGCCGTCGAGGCGGCATGAATACGTGAACCAGACTGCGCATATTAACATCGCGCCGACTGCACGATCCCCGGCACTTGGCGCCAAACTGTTTCAGGTGCCAGCGCCGACCCCAGCCTTGGTTTCGGCGGCGACTGGCGGGGCAACGCTTGCAGTGCCCGCATCGGCGGCCTTGGTGCCGTGCTCGGCTGCCTTCTCAGCATGCTTGGGATCAGCTGTCGAGCCGGCTGGCGCAGGTGCTCCGGCATCACCGGCAAGGTTGTGCTGGTGATCGCCCGCTTTCTTGAAATCAGTCTCGTACCAGCCGGTGCCTGCCAGGCGAAACACCGGAGCGCTCAGCATGCGCTGCAACTCTTGCGCATGGCAATTCGGACAAATGGTGGGATCGGCTGCGGACAGCTTCTGCAATTGATCGAAGTGGTGACCGCAGCTGCGACACGCAAACTCATAGATAGGCATGCAAACTCCAGAACACGGCAAGGGCAAGCGCCCGTCCGAAACAGCCATTATCGTCCCGATCAGGCAATTTTCAATGCGGCCAAGTCGCAGTTTGCAGCCACATCGCCAGTGCAGCACGCGCGCAGCGAACGGCGAGCGACGGCCTATGCATGGCGTGCAGCGTTCCGCGGCCAGATCAGCAAACCGTGCCGGCACCGGCAGCGGGCGCGGCGGTGCGGCGCCAGGCGCGCATGGACGCCGATAGCTCGCACGTTGGGACGGAAGCAGGGCAGCACGCTGGTCGACCGTAGACAACAGTGGCTGCAACCACTCGTATGGACGTCCATACCTGCATTGACCCGATGCCACGATCGCTCTAGTCTGCGCATGTTGCGGCGCCGCAACGCATCGAAAAGGACTCTCATGAACAAACGTACCCACTGGCTGCTGCCGAACTTGCTGGCTGCAAGCGCGCTTCTCGCCCTGGCCAGCAGCAACGCCAGCGCTCAGGATGCGACTGCGTCGCCGCAAGCTGCCAAAAGCCTGGGACCGGTGATTGTCACCGGCACGCGCGCCGACAACCGTACCGAAAGCACGTCGTTGACACCGATCGACGTGGTGTCGGCCAAGGTGCTGCAGCAGACCGGCACCAACGATTTGCCCACCGCGCTGGCACGCATCATCCCATCGTTGAACTTCCCGCGCCCGGCCGCAGCCGACACTGCGGACACGCAGCGCCCGGCGCAATTACGCGGCCTGTCACCCGATGAGGTGCTGGTGCTGGTCAATGGCAAACGCTGGCACCCCGGTGCGATCCTGCTGAACAACGGCGTGATCGGTCGCGGCTCGCAGCCGGTGGATCTCAATACGATTCCGATTTCTGCAATTGATCACATCGAGGTGCTGCGCGACGGTGCATCCGCACAGTACGGCTCCGATGCCATTGCTGGCGTCATCAACATCATCCTTAAAGCCGGCGCGAAAGGTGGCGACGTCGAGCTCAGCGGCGGGCAGTACGCGGCCGGCGATGGACGGCAATGGCAAGGTTCGGCCAACTTCGGCCTGCCGCTGGGAAACGACCGCGGCTGGCTGCGCCTCACCGCGCAAAACGGCCACCAGGACCTGACCAATCGCGCTGGTCCGGACAAGCGCGCGGGCTTTCCGCAGCTTGGCGTCAACTTTCGCCAGGGTGATCCCGACGTGCGTGACAGCAACCTGCTGCTCAATGCGCAGTACGACGTCACGCCCGATGTGCAGTTTTATGCGTTTGGCCACTATGGTCGCCGGCAAAGCACGTCTCCGGCATTTTTTCGCTACGGCACGAATTCGCCGAAGCCGAACAACCCGGTGATTGGCCAGATCTACCCGAACGGTTTCCTGCCGGTGGAACACGCCGATTCCACCGACCAGTCCATGGTTGCCGGACTGCGCGGCAAGATCGATGGATGGCGCTGGGATCTGAGCGGCAACTTTGGCCGCAACCGCGTCTCGTACCAGACGCGCAACAGCCTCAACTATGCATTCCTCAATGACTTCGGGAGCACGCCAAGCGAATTCCACGACGGCATTCTCAGCGCCAGGCAGGAAAGTGTTGACCTGGATATTGCCAAGGAAATTGCCGTTGGCTGGATGACGAATCCGGTCACTGTAGCCTTTGGCGCACAGTACCTGCGCCAGACGTACGGCATTGACGCCGGCTCACTGCCATCGTGGTACGTCGGCACATCCGGAGTGTCCGGCGGCGCTCAAGGCTTCGCGGGCTGGCAGCCGTCAAACGCGGTGGACGCGGCACGCCACGATGTCGCCGAGTACCTGAGCGTGGAAACAAACCTCACCGACAGGCTCGGGGTCGCCGCTGCCGCACGGCATGAGCACTACAGCGATTTCGGCAACACCACCGCGGGCTCTCTGGCCGGCCGCTTTGACTTCACCGACAGCTTTGCCATTCGCGCCAGCGCCTCGACCGGTTTCCGCGCCCCTGCCCTGGGTCAGCAATTCTTCTCGCAAACGTCCTCGCTGTTCTTCGCCAACGGCAATTCAGTGGGACTACCGGCGGGCATTTACAACGCCGGACTGGTTCCCGTCGGCAGCCCGATCGCCCGGCTGCTCGGCTCGGAACCGCTGAAGCCGGAGAAATCGCGCAATGTCACGCTGGGCGCGGTATGGAATCCCAGCGACGCGCTGACTCTCAGCTTCGACGTCTACCAGATCCGCATCCAGGACCGCGTAGCGCTGTCCGGTGCAATCTCCACCACCTCGCCAACGGTGTTGAACTACCTGGCGGCAAACGGCATCGGCAACCTCAACTTCCGCAGCATCAATTACTTCACCAACGCCGGCGACACACGCACGCGTGGTGTTGACCTGGTTGGCACATATCGAGCCGACCTGGGCAACGCGGGCATGCTGGCGACCACGTTGAGCGCCAACTACAACCAGAACACGGTTGCCAACGTGCGACCCAATCCAGCCGTGCTCACCAACCTGGGCGTCAATTTTGTCCGCCTGAACCGCCAGGACATCAATGGCTACCTGGGCAACTCCAGCCCGCGCAGCAAGCTCATCTACAGTGAGCAATACAACATCGGCAACTGGGGTCTGACCGGGACGCTGACGCGCTATGGCCGGTACACGAACTACGTCAGCAGCCTGACCAGTTACAACCCGGCCACCGGCGTGGTTGACCAGACCTTCACCCCGAAATGGGTGCTTGACCTGGCGGTGAATTACCAACTGCAAAACTGGAATTTCACCGTGGGCGCAGACAACGCGCTCGACGAGCACCCCGACCGCAACATTCCGAACAATTCGAATAACGGGACGCTGCCGTATTCAACGTTCTCGCCGTTCGGGTACAACGGCGCGTACGTCTACGGCAAGGTGCGTTATAGCTGGTAAGCGGCTCGATGCAGCCATACCCGGGTTGGCGCCCGGGTGCGGTACCACGCAGTGAAGCCGATCGCCGAAAAGCTGGTCAGTGTTTGTGAAAGTTCAAATGGCCGGCCGCGGCGTCGACGACAATCGTGTCGCCGGCCACAAACGTACCGCTGAGAATTTCCCGCGCCAGCGGATTCTCCAGCTGTTGCTGAATCGCGCGCTTCAGCGGTCGCGCGCCGTATACCGGGTCAAACCCCACGTCGCCAAGCAGCGTCAACGCAGCGTCGCTGACTTCGAGCTTGAGCTGGCGTTCGCCAAGACGCTCTTCCAGATAGCGCAACTGGATTTTCGCGATCGCGCGGATTTGTTCCTTGTCCAGCGGGCGGAAGACCACCAGCTCATCCAGCCGGTTGATGAACTCCGGCCGGAAGTGCGCCTGAACCACACCGAGCACGGAGGCTTTCATCTGCGTGTAATGCTCTTCGACATCGCGCCCCTCGCTGCCTTCGGCGCCCTCCTGGATCATCTGCGAGCCGAGGTTTGAAGTCATCACGATGACAGTATTGCGGAAGTCCACCGTGCGCCCCTGGCCATCGGTAAGACGGCCATCGTCGAGCACCTGCAACAGGATGTTGAACACGTCCGGATGGGCTTTTTCCACCTCGTCGAGCAGGATCACGCTGTAGGGCCGGCGCCGCACCGCTTCGGTCAGATAGCCGCCTTCCTCGTAACCGACGTAGCCCGGGGGCGCGCCTACGAGGCGACTCACGGAATGCTTTTCCATGAATTCGCTCATGTCGATGCGCACCATCGCATCGGTGGTGTCGAACAGGAATTCAGCCAGCGCCTTGCACAGTTCGGTCTTGCCCACGCCGGTGGGACCCAGAAACAGGAACGAACCGTTGGGCCGGTGCGGATCGGACAAGCCGGCGCGCGAGCGGCGAATGGCGTCGGCCACGGCGTGCACGGCCTCGTCCTGGCCGACTACACGTCGATGCAGGTCATCCTCCATGTGCAGCAATTTTTCGCGCTCACCTTCAAGCATCTTGCTGACCGGAATGCCGGTCCAGCGCGCGACCACTTCGGCAATTTCCTCGGCCGTGACGCGAGTCTGCACCAGCTTGAAATGTTGCGTATCGACGTCTTGCGCCTCGGCCAGCTGCTTTTCCAGCGCCGGTAGCTGGCCGTACTGGATTTCACTCATCCTGGCGTAGTCCTGCACGCGCTGCGCCGCGTCCAGCGCGATCCGTGCCTGCTCGATCTGTTCCTTGATTTTCGTCGTGCCCTGCAACTCGGCCTTCTCGGATTTCCACACCTCGTTGAGGTCGGAAAATTCGCGGTCCAGTCGGCTGATATCGGCTTCGAGGTCGGCCAGCCGCTGCTTCGACTCCCGGTCCTTTTCCTTCTTGAGCATTTCGCGCTGGATCTTCAGCTGGATCAACCGGCGTTCCTGCCGATCAAGTTCCTCGGGCTTGGAATCAATTTCCATGCGGATCCGGCTGGCGGCTTCGTCCATCAAGTCGATTGCCTTGTCCGGTAACTGACGATCGGCAATGTAGCGATGCGACAGCGTCGCCGCCGCGACGATCGCCGGATCGGTAATTTCCACCCCGTGGTGCACGGCGTAGCGCTCCTTCAAGCCGCGAAGAATCGCGATGGTGTCCTCCACCGATGGCTCGCCGACGAACACCTTCTGAAAGCGCCGCTCCAGGGCCGCGTCTTTCTCGATGTACTTGCGGTATTCATCCAGCGTCGTGGCGCCGATGCAGTGCAACTCGCCACGCGCCAACGCAGGCTTCAACATGTTGCCTGCATCCATCGCGCCGTCGGCCTTGCCAGCTCCGACCACGGTATGCAGCTCGTCGATGAACAAGATGACCTGGCCTTCCTGCTTGGCCAGGTCATTCAACACCGCTTTCAACCTTTCCTCGAACTCGCCGCGAAACTTCGCGCCGGCGATCAATGCGCCCATGTCCAGCGCCAGCACGCGCCGGCCGCGCAAACCTTCCGGCACCTCGCCCTTGATGATGCGCTGTGCGAGACCTTCGACAATCGCGGTTTTGCCCACGCCAGGTTCACCGATCAGGACCGGATTGTTCTTGGTGCGCCGCTGCAGTACCTGAATGGTGCGGCGAATTTCCTCGTCGCGGCCGATCACCGGGTCGAGCTTGCCTTTCTCGGCGCGCTCAGTGAGATCAATGCAGTACTTCTCCAGCGCCTGACGCTGTTCTTCAGCACCTTCACTTTGCACTTTTTCGCCCCCACGCAGTTTTTCAATCGCCGCTTCCAGATTGGATTTGCTGGCACCCGCCGCGCGCAATGCCGCACCCAGTTCGCCTTTGTCATCCAGGGCCGCCAGCAGGAACAACTCGCTGGCGATGAATTGGTCGCCGCGTTGCTGGGCAAGCTTGTCGGTGAGATTGAGCAAGCGCGTCAGGTCGTTGCCGACGTTGATGTTGCCTTCCTGCCCGCTGACCTTGGGTAACCCGTCGAGCAATGCGCGGACGCGCTGCTGCAGTACGGGTACGTTGACTTGCGCCTGGGTCAGCAATGGCGCGCTTGACCCGCCTTGCTGATCAAGCAAGGCCGCCATCACGTGAGCCGGCTCCAACATGTTGTGATCGCGCCCTACCGCCAGCGACTGGGCATCGGCCAGCGCCTGTTGAAAACGCGACGTCAGTTTATCCATGCGCATAGGGCGGCCTTGGCTGTTTTGGAGGTGCTGGCGGCGACGGCGCCAATGACTGCTAAATGTGGACCACGCCGCGCTGATTCAACCGTGCCCCACGGGTTTTGCTTCGCGGCTTTCACATTGCGTTTGCTACCTTGATACGAATGTTGACCGATAAACCAGTTGCAGCTGCAGACCACACTCCGGGCTTGCCCGCTCCGCCGTTGCCGACGACCGACGCGGCGTGGAGCATGCTGCTTGATGTCGACGGCACGCTTCTGGATTTTGTTGAAGATCCTTCGGCAGTGAGCGTGAGTGCGCCATTGCTGGCGCTGCTGCACGCCTTGCATCAGGCCCTGGACGGCGCGCTGGCTCTGGTTAGCGGCCGCAGCCTGGATGAGCTGGATCGACTGTTCAACCACGCAGCGTGGGCGGCCGTCGGCCAGCACGGGGTGGAGCTGCGTCGCGCCGATGGACGCCGTCGCCAGATTGCATTGAACGCAGCGCAGCAGGCCTCCATGCGCGTGGCGGTACGTGCGCTTGCGGCACGCCTCGACGGCGTGCAGGTGGAAGACAAGGGCGCGGGTATCGCGCTGCACTGCCGCGTGGCGCCGCTGCAATTGCCGGCTCTGCGCGCCGCAGCAGTGGAACTGGCCGCGCAACTGGAAGGTTACGAAGCGCAGTGCGGGAACCTGGTGGTGGAGTTCAAACCGGCCGGAATCGACAAGGGCCTTGCAGTGCAGGAGCTGCTGCAAGATGCGCCGTTTGCCAGCCGTCTGCCTGTCTATGTGGGCGATGATCTGACCGACGAACACGCGTTTGCGCGCGTCAACCAAGCTCACGGCATCAGCGTGCGCGTCGGTGCGCGCGAACCGTCACTTGCCGGTTTTACGCTGGCCGATCCGGCCGCGGTGGAGGCTTGGCTGCGGCAGGTGCTGGTCATGGTCAAGCAACGGGTCCCTTGCTGATGGCCTGTTTTGCCCTGACTGTCGACAACACCAGCGTGACTGAAACTGCCTGTATCCCGCAGATCCCGCCTTCGCTCGGCCGCGTCGCTTGCGATTGTCCAAGGACCTACTCGATGTCTGAGCTGTTTCTGGCCCACATGTGGTTGCCACGCGGGCGGAGGGGTGCGCCGTGATCGCACGCACGCGCATACCCGGTCGACTCATCGTGGTGTCCAATCGCGTGGCCTTGCCGCGGCAGACATCGACCGGCGGCCTGGGCTCGGCGCTGCAGGCAGCCTTGCAGCAACGTGGCGGCCTGTGGTTCGGCTGGAGCGGCAAGCTGGCGGCCGAGACCGGCAGCGAGGTGCACCAGCTGCGCGACGCGAAGGTCGATTACGCCACCATTGATCTGTCGCGCGCCGATCACGATGATTATTACTCCGGCTTTGCAAACGGCACGCTGTGGCCGATGCTGCACTACCGCCCCGATCTGGTCGATTATCAACGCAAGCATCGCGAAGGCTATTTCCGCGTCAACGCCATCTTCGCCGACCGGCTGCTGCAGCTGATCAAACCGGATGACACGCTATGGGTCCATGACTACCATCTGATCCCACTGGCTGCACTGCTGCGCCAGCGCGGTGTGAAAAACCGCATCGGCTTCTTTCTGCACACTCCGCTGCCTGCTGCCGGCCTGCTCATAGCGCTGCCGCACCACGATCAACTGCTCGAAACGCTGGCCAGTTACGACCTGGTCGGCGTGCACACCACGCGCGACCTGCGTGCGCTGGAGGATTATTTCCTGCACGAAGCGGGTGCGGCGATCCGACTGGGTGGTCGCATGCGCATGCCGGGCGGTCGGCTGTTTCGCGCGGCGGCTTTTCCGATCAGCATCGACACTGCACAGATCGCCGAGACTGCACGCACTGCGGAATCCCTGAAGGAGATCGACCTGCTGCAGAGGAGTCTGGCCGGTCGCGCGTTGATCGTCGGCGTCGACCGGCTGGACTATTCGAAGGGTCTGCCCGAGCGTTTCGAAGCTTACGCACGTCTGCTGGAACGCGCGCCGGAGCTGCATAGCCAGGTCACCTTCCTGCAGATTGCGCCGCCCTCGCGCGGCGCCGTGCTGGAGTACCGGGAGATTCGCCACGAGCTGGAACGCAGCGCCGGCCATATCAATGGCAAATTTGCATTGCCCGATTGGGTGCCGATCCGTTACATCAACAAATCGTTTCCGCACCGGCTGCTGGCCGGCTACTACCGCTGCGCTCGAGTGGGCCTGGTGACGCCGCTGCGCGACGGGATGAATCTGGTGGCCAAGGAATATGTCGCCTGCCAGAACCCCGAGGATCCCGGTGTGCTGGTGCTCTCGCGTTTCGCCGGAGCTGCGCAGGAACTCACCGATGCGCTGCTGGTTAATCCGGCCGATACGGAGGAAGTAGCCAACGCGCTGGAGCGTGCGTTGAAGATGCCGCTGGCTGAGCGCCGTGCGCGTTGGTCGGCAATGATGGCAGTGTTGCAGAAAAACGATATCACGCTGTGGCGGACCAACTTTCTGCAAGCGCTGCGCCGCGAACCTGTGCAGGCGCCGGACCTCGCCGCACCGCGCGCTGCAGCAGCCGCAACCGCCCGCAAGCCCAGGAAGCTGGTGCAAGGCTGAAGCTGCAGTTGACGCGAAATCGAGCTGGTCATGCCTAAATGTGTAAAGGCGACACATCTCAGTCCACCTTTCGCTTACCGCGGCAGAGCGCGCAACGGCGCAGTTACGCCAGCCAGACCAAACTGGCAAAACGCCCACTGCGCGCACCGTCACGGCGATAGGAATAACACCTGCCATCGGTGAACGTGTCGAATCCGCCGCCGTGAATGCGTTTCACGCCAGCCGCATGCAAGCGTTGCCGCGCCAAGCTGGCCAGATCACAGCGCCAGTGTCCGGGTCGCGTCGGCACGAAGCATTCCGCTGCCGCTGCGTCGCGTGCGACAAATGCGGCGCGTACGTCCTGGCCCACTTCGTATGAAGAGATGCCAATGCATGGCCCGAGCCAGGCAAGAACCCGCGCGCGCGGAGAGTGCATCTGCGCCAGCGTGGCCTCAAGCACCCCGGCCGCCAACCCACGCCAGCCAGCGTGCGCCGCGCCGATCTCGCTGCCATCGTCCGCACAAAAAAGTACCGGCAGACAGTCCGCCGTGAGGATCGCCAGGACCGTGCCAGACCAATGCGAGACCACTGCATCGGCCTTGGGCTCAACGGTAGTTGACAGCGGCCCAAGTTGAGCGACTTGCACGCCGTGCACCTGCTGCAACCAACGCGGTGCTGACGGCAGATCCAGCGCTTGCTGCAGCGCGCCGCGATTGGTCAGCACCGCATCCGTGACGTCGCCGCTGCGCAAACCCAGATTGAACCGCGCGTACGGCGGTGCGGAGATCCCCGGGCCATTGCGGGTGGTCACCGCTGAGCGCACTCGAGGTGGCGCTGGCCAGTCGGGAAGGATCCAGGGCTCGGTCATGCTGTCCATGTTCCCCTTGTCACGCAAAGAAGCGCCAGTGAAGACGCTGTGCGCAGTGCATGGTGTTTGACGACTCTGGCTGAGTCGCACCCGGACGGGTTCCCGGAATGTGCAATAGCGCTCAATAGAAATCCGAACCATGCTCCAGCAGATCTGCGCGCAGCGCCTCGACCAGCGCTTGCTGATCGGCCGGCCGCTCTGCGCTGAACGCCAGCGGTTCGCCACTGCTCGGATGCACAAAGCCGAGCTTTTCCGCGTGCAGCGCCTGGCGGCGGAAACCGCGCAAAGTTGCAATCAACGCCGGCGACGCGCCCTTGGGCAATTTCAACCCACCGCCGTAGAGCGGGTCGCCCACCAGCGGATGATGGATATGCGTCAGATGCACGCGAATCTGGTGAGTGCGGCCGGTTTCAAGTTGACACTGGAGCAGGCTGTGCGCGCGAAATCGTTCGCGCAGTCGGTAATGCGTCACCGCGCGCTTGCCATCTTCCTCATCACGCACCGCCTGACGCAGTCGATCGCCCATGCTGCGACCAAGCGGCGCCTCCACCGTGCCGCCCGCCACGAGTGTGCCAAGCACGACTGCTTCGTACTGACGTTGCACTTCATGCCGCGAGAGCATGTCCACGAGCGCGGTGTAGGCCGGCAACTGCCGGGCCACCACCATCAATCCGGAGGTGTCCTTGTCGAGCCGGTGCACGATGCCCGCGCGCGGCAGCTCGGCAAGCGCCGGATCGTGGTAGAGCAAGGCGTTGAGCAGTGTCCCGTCCGGGTTGCCGGCGCCCGGATGCACCACCAGTCCGGCCGGTTTGTTCAACACCAGCAGGTCCGCGTCCTCATGCACGATGTCGAGCGCGATAGACTGCGCTGCATTGTTGACCTCGTTTTCCAGCTGGACATCCAGCTGCACCAGTTCGCCACCGCGCAGCAATTGCCGCGGTGACACCTGTGCGCCATCCAGCGTCAACGCTCCGGACTTGATCCAGTTGCTGAGCCGCGAACGTGAAAAATCGGGGAACATCCCGGCAACAGTCTGGTCAAAACGACGCCCGGCTGTGTCCAGCGGAACAGAAGCCTGGCGCTGAATCGTGGTCACGACCACCTCCGCGGATCAAAGCCGGTTTCAGCTATCATGCTTTTTCGTTCCGCCTGCTGCACTCTCTTTCCCATGCCGAATTTCTATCCTATGCGCGTAATCAAGCTGCCGAGGTCCACACGGTCTGCCGCGAAAATACTGATCATGTTCGTGCTGGTGGCGACGCTCGGCGCGTGTTCCATTTTCGGCTCGAAACGCGGTACTGACGACAACCTGCCAGTGGAAGCGCTGTACACGAAGGCTCACACCTCACTGGAAAATGGCGATTACGCAGCTTCGAGCAGGAGTTACAACCGCCTCATAGCTCGCTTTCCGTCCGGTGCGTACAACGAGCAGGCCCAGCTCGACATGGCCTACTCCCAGTACAAGGACAACAAGCCTGATGATGCGTTGTCGACGGTTAACCGCTTCATCAAGACCTATCCGGCACATCCACACGTTGATTATGCCTATTACCTGCGGGGTCTGATCAATTTTGATCGCACCACGGGATTCCTTGAGCGTTTCACCGGCAACAGCCGCTCTCTGGCACGGCGCGACCAGGGCTTCAGCCTGCAGGCGTTCGATGACCTGTCCGAACTGACCCGCCGCTTCCCGAACGGCGCGTACGCCGCCGATGCACGCCAGCGCATGATTTACCTGCGCAACACTTTGGCGCAATACGAGATCAACGTGGCCGAGTTTTACCTGCGCAATCATGCCTACATTGCGTCGGCAAACCGCTCGCAGTACGTGATCGAGCACTATCAGCAGGCGCCGCAAACCGGCGATGCGCTAGCCATCCTCACCCGCAGCTACCTTGCCTTGAAGCAGGATGCGCTGGCTGACCAGAGTCGCAAGGTGCTGGCGGCGAACTATCCGTCGCACCCTTACCTCACCGACGCGCGGTGGCCACACCCGCCATCGGTGTTGCGCAAGATGGTGCCGTTCTCCGGGCATCATTGATCCCATGTTGCACGACGTGAAAGGCCGACGAGTAATCGCCGGCCTTTGTTCTGGGCGCCATGTTGCCGCTTCAATTTCGCAAGACGCGCGATGCGCCAATGGACAGGGCGCGCCCTGCTCCGCGCCGGGACGGGGCCAGCCGGCCTTGCACACGACGCGTTCGGGATAAGCGATCGTCTGCCGATCTTCTCGATCAAGCGTCGCTAGTCAGAAATTGCGCCCGGACGCACGACGTCTCTTGCCGTCTCGCGTTCTCTGCAACTTGAGCGTGATCTTCGGCTCTTTCGGCAGCGCCGCGTGCGCGTGCTGCGGCTGCCTACTTCCACGCGGAAGTGATCGGATAGCGTCTCTCGCGGCCAAACGCGCGGATCGTCACGCGCGGCCCGGGCGCCGCCTGCCGGCGCTTGAACTCGTTGAGCAGCACCAGGCGGATGATCCGGCTTACGGTATCGGCGTCATGCCCTGCCGCCACGATGTCGGCGCTGGATTGATCGCCTTCGATGAAACGCTCCAGGATCGCATCCAGCTCGTCATAGGGGGGCAGCGAGTCCTGGTCAGTCTGGTCCGCTCGCAGCTCCGCTGAAGGCGCGCGCTCGATCACCTGTGGCGGAATGGTCCAGGACCGTTCTGGCACGGCGCCGGACGCGGGCGTTGCATAGCGCTTGGTGCCGTCAACATCTGGCTTGCCTGCACGTGGGCAATCGCCAATCGAAGCATCGACGGTTGCAACGCATCGCACCTGCGTGACGTCAACTCCGGCGTCGTTGCGCCAGCGCGACAGTCGGTACACCAGCGTCTTGTAGACGTCCTTGAGCGGGGCGTACGCCCCGCACATGTCGCCGTAGAGGGTGGCATAGCCTACGGCCGTCTCGCTCTTGTTGCTGGTGGACAACACAAAGCGGTGATGTTTGTTGGACAGCGCCATCAGCAGCACACCGCGGATACGCGCCTGCAGATTCTCCTCGGTGAGGTCCTGCGCCGCGCCATCGAACGCGGGCTTGAGCGCAGCAAGCAAAATCTTGTAGCTCGGCTCGATGTCGATCAGATGGCAGGCAACGCCCAGTTGCTCGGCCTGCAGGCGTGCGCCGTCCAGCGACAGCTGTGAGGTGTAACGCGTGGGCATCATCACCGCGGTCACCCGCGCCGGACCGAGCGCGTCAACCGCGAGGGCCAGCGTCAGCGCGGAATCTATGCCGCCGGAAAGACCCAGCAGCACGCCGTCGGACCCGTTCTTGTCGACATAGTCGCGGATGCCGCGCACGAGCACGCCGTACAGCATCGCCTCCGGCGTGCGGTCCCCCGCGTCCGGCCACTGGTCGGCGTGCAGCGTTCGCGTTGCCGGATCGAAATGAGCCAGCAACAACACGTCTTTGAGCGCCGGTGCACGCGCGCAGACGGTGCCGTCGGCGTCGACCAGCAATGATGATCCGTCGTACACCACTTCGTCCTGTCCACCCACCAGATTGAGGTAGGCAATCGCGCAGCCGGTTTCGCGCGCTCGAGCGGACAGGACCCCTTCGCGTGCCGCTTGTTTGGTGGATTCCCATGGCGAAGCGTTGATCACGATCAGCAACTCAGCCCCGGCAGCGGCCGCGCGCGCGGCCGGTTCCGGTTGCCAGATGTCCTCGCAGATCAGCACCCCGACGCATACGCCATCGATCACCGTGGTAGTGGTGGCATGACCCGCGCGAAAGTAGCGCATGTCGTCGAACACGCCGTAGTTGGGCAGCACCTGCTTGCTGGCGGTGCATTCAACTGCACCGTCACGCAACACGCTGGCAGCGTTGTACAGCTCGCCTTCGCTGTGGGGATGGCCGACCAATGCCACGATCCCGTCGGTCGCCGTCGCCAGCGCGGCCAATTCGCTGGCGCAGGCTTGCAGAAAGCTCGGCCGGATGAGCAGGTCTTCCGGCGGATAGCCGCTCAAAGTCAGCTCCGGGAACACCGCCAGCGCGGCACCGGCCGCACGCGCCTGCACCAGCAGTTCACGCACGCGGCTGGCATTGGCCGCGACTGCGCCGACTGGAAAATCGAACTGCGCCAGAGCGAAACGCAAGGATGGGGACATGGACAGGCACGCTTTGCACGGGTGCACAGCATAATCGTGCGATCGTAATAACCGCGCATATGCAGTGGATGACGTTGGCCCAGCAAAAAGCCGCGACATGCGCGGCCTTCTGCCTGCAACGTCGAGCGCGCCTACTTCATCAACTGCGCCAGCGCCTTGCCCAGGTCGGCCGGCGATTTCACCGTGGTCACACCGGCTTTCTCCAGCGCCGCAAACTTGGCCGCGGCAGTGCCCTTGCCGCCGGAGATGATCGCGCCAGCGTGGCCCATGCGCTTGCCGGCAGGAGCCGAAGCGCCGGCAATGAACGAGACGACCGGTTTGGTGACGTATTCGCTGATGAACTCGGCCGCATCTTCCTCGGCGCTGCCGCCGATTTCGCCCACCATGATGATGCCCTCGGTTTGCGGATCATCCTGGAACAGCTTCAGGCAGTCGATGAAGCTGAGGCCATTGATCGGATCGCCACCAATGCCGATCACCGTGCTCTGGCCGAGCCCTTCGTTGGTGGTCTGGAACACCGCTTCATACGTGAGCGTGCCCGAGCGCGAGACCACGCCGACCTTTCCCGGCATGTGAATGTGACCGGGCATGATGCCGATCTTGCACTGCCCCGGAGTGATGATGCCCGGGCAGTTCGGCCCGATCAGCACCGTCTCCGGATGCTGCGCCAGCACGTTCTTCACGCGCAGCATGTCCAGCACCGGAATGCCTTCGGTGATTGCCACGATCACGCGAATGCCGCCATCAATGGCTTCCAGGATGGAGTCGGCGGCAAACGGCGGTGGCACGAAAATGACCGACGCATCGGCTCCCGTCGCGGCGACTGCCTCTTCCACCGAATTGAATACCGGCAGTCCAATATGCTGCTGGCCGCCCTTGCCCGGCACGACCCCGCCCACTACCTGGGTCCCGTAATCCAGCGCCTGCTGCGCGTGGAAGGTCCCCTGCTGGCCGGTGAAGCCCTGCACGATGACCTTGGTGTTCTTGTTGACCAAAACGCTCATGTCTGTGTCCTGTGTTCGTGCGCGGGTGCACTCTTGGCGTGCTGCGGAGCCGATGCATCGGCCACAAGCAGCGCGATTGAAGTCACCCGCGCAAGATGATTAGTGAGCTGCAGCGACGGCCTTGAAAGCTGCGTCGTTGAGATCGTCGGCTGGGGTGATCGCCAGGCCGGAATTGGCCAGCAACTCACGACCTTTCTTGACGTTGGTGCCCTGCAGGCGCACCACCACAGGAATCTTCAGGCCAACCTCCTTCACCGCGGCAATGATGCCCTCGGCAATCAGGTCGCAGCGCACGATGCCGCCAAAAATGTTGACAAGGATGCAGCGCACCTTGTCCGAGGACAGGATCAGCTTGAACGCTTCGGTAACGCGCTCCTTGGTGGCACCACCGCCCACGTCCAGGAAGTTCGCCGGCTCGCCGCCCGCCAGCTTGATCACGTCCATTGTCGCCATGGCCAGGCCCGCACCATTGACCATGCAGCCAATCGAGCCGCCCATGGTCACGTAGTTGAGGTTGTACTGCACCGCGGTCGCTTCGGCCGCATCTTCCTGGGTCAGGTCGCGCATGGCGGCCAGGTCATGATGGCGGAACTCGGCGTTGTCATCGGAATTGACCTTGCCGTCAAGCGCCGCCAGGTTGCCGTCTTCCAGCACAGCCAGTGGGTTCAGTTCAACCAGCGACAGGTCCTTCTCGTTGAACAGCTTGTACAGCCCGAGCATGATCTTGGTCAGCTGGTTGACCTGCTTTGCAGTCAGATCCATCGCAAAGCCGAGCTGGCGGCACTGGTAAGGCTGCAGACCCTCGACGAAATCCACGACGATGGTGTGGATGTCCTGCGGCGTCTCGCGCGCAACCTGCTCAATGTCCACACCGCCATGCTTGGAGGCGATGAACGAGATCGCCCTGGAGTCACGGTCGACGAGGATGGACAGGTACAGCTCGCGCGCGATGTCCGCCGCGTCGGTCACCAGTACCAGGTTGACCGGCAGCGCACGGCCGGCGGACTGGTAGGTTTCGATGCGCGTCCCGAGCATGCCCTTGGCCGCTGCATGCACCTCATCAAAACTCTTGCAAAACTTGACGCCGCCGGACTTGCCGCGGCCGCCGGCGTGGATTTGTGCCTTGACCATCCACTGGCTGCCGCCCAGTGCCTTGGCAACATCGACAGCGGCGTCAGGGGAACTGGCGATCCTGCCCGGTGGCACGGCAATGCCGTACTGCGCGAACAGTTCTTTGGCCTGATACTCGTGGAAGTTCATTCGATACCTCGAGCGAAAGAAAAAACAATGGCCGCACGCATGCATGACGCGTGGGTCGCAATAGTCGGTTGCATGCCCGGCAAAGTGCTTGCACGCCGGCGAAACCGCATGGCACGGCCGCTCATTTTCGCGGAAGCGGGCCACAATGAAAAGGCCGGCGTGCCGCTTACCGCCGACAAAGCCGCACTCAAGGCCGCGTGTCCGCGCCGCGACGACGGCGCAAACGCTGCATCTGCGGCTTGAACGCACCCTATAATCAAGCCAGATCGCGCGGAGCGCCTGCCATTGTCCAAATCGCCGTTTGCCGCCATTAAGGTCGCCGGAACCGGGATCGTCCGCCACGAACTGTCGTTCCTGAACATCTTTCGCCTGATCCAGGCGGTGGTCTACAGCGCCCTGGCATTCAGCACGACACTCGGCCTGGGGCTGCAGATCGGAGCTCCCAATTTCGCGCGCGGCCTGGCTGTCACGTATGCGCTGTTTGCGCTGATCATGCTGCTGGTAAGTCGACGCAGTGCTCGGCACGCCGGATCCACCGTGTCGGCAGCGCTGGTGGTGGACGTCGTGGCCGCGGTTCTCGCGATCGCGACGATGCACGACGCACGCATCGGTATTGCCATGATGCTGGCGGTCAACGTCAGCGTCGGCGCGTTGATCCTGCCGCTGCGTTTGTCGCTGTTTTTCACATCCCTGGCAACCCTCGGCCTGCTCGGTCATACCTTTTTCACTGCAGCGCTGGGAGGCCGCCCGGGAGACCGCGATCTGCTGGAGGCCGCGCTGTTTGGCCTGGCGTATTTCGCCAGCACCATGTTGTGCCACGTGCTTGGCCGCCAGCTGCGGGCCACCGAGGCACTGGCCGAGCAGCGAAGCTCCGATCTCGTCAATCTTTCCCAGGTGAACGAGCTGATCATCCGCCGCATGAAGACCGGCGTGCTGCTGGTGGACGATGCCAACCACATTCACCAGATCAACGAATCAGCCTGGATGCTGCTTGGCAACCCGAGCGCGGAACAACGCGACCTTGGTCAGGTGGCACCGGAGTTGTCGCGCCGCCTGTATCACTGGGTGACCTCCGGCAAGCTGGATGAAACCGCCACCCAGCTGGCCGACGGCGTGCCTGAAGTGGTGCCACGCTTTACCCGGCTCGCACCCAACGACGACTCGCACGTGCTGATTTTCCTGGACGACACCTCGTTGTTGTCGCGCCGCGCGGAAGAACTCACGTTGACTTCGCTGGGTCGTCTTTCAGCATCCATTGCGCACGAAATCCGCAATCCACTGGCGGCGATTCGTTACTCCGCGCAGCTCCTGGCCGAATCGAAAAGCATGGACGCCACCGATCAGCGCATGGTCGAGATCATCAACAGCCACTGCATCCGCCTGAATGAAATCATCGAGAATATCCTGCAGCTCTCGCGACGCGAACGCTCGCGACCGGAGACGCTGGATCTGGACCGCTGGGCCACTGGCTTTGTCGCGGAGTACTGCCAGGACAACGACATTGGCGCGGATTCGTTGCGCGTCATCACCAACAGTCCGTTGCCGGTTGCCGCCGTCGCCGATCCGCAGCAATTGCAGCAAGTAGTGTGGAATCTCGTGCAGAACGCCCTGCGCTACGGCCGCATGCCCGGCGAGCCGGCGCGCGTCATGGTGGTGACGCGGCAAGGCGAACACGGTGTCCCGGTGCTGGAAGTCATCGACCGCGGACCGGGCATTGCGCCGAAAGTTGCTGCGCAGATCTTCGAGCCGTTTTACACCACCCATGAGTACGGTACTGGTCTGGGCCTGTATCTGGCGCGCCAGATGAGTGAAGCAAACCAGGCTGCGCTGGAGTATGTGCGCGTTGCTGGCGGCGGCAGCTGCTTTCGCCTGATCCTGACCCCGCCGGCGCACAACCTGATCGAAGTTGGCGAGCCCACCCGTTCCCTGGCGCGTTGACCTTTCCCCGTGCGCTAGTACCCTTCGGGTTACCTCCCTGCCTGGTCCATGGAAACTCATGACTGCACAGACCGTTCTGGTCATTGATGACGAACGTGACATTCGCGAATTGCTGACGATCACCCTCGGCCGCATGGACTTGCAGGTAGAGGCCGTGGGTACCGTCGCCGAAGCGCGCACAGCGCTTGCCGAACACGCATACGACTTGTGCTTCACCGACATGCGCCTGCCCGATGGCAATGGCCAGGAGATCATCGAGCTGATCGCGGAAACCTGTCCGGACACACCGGTGGCGATGATCACTGCCTACGGCAACGTCGACGCGGCAGTCAACGCGTTGAAGGCTGGCGCCTTTGACTTCGTCTCCAAGCCGGTGGACATACAGGTGCTGCGCGGGCTGGTGCGCAGTGCGCTGCGGCTGGCCGATGAACGGCGCAATGGCGGCGCTGCAACCGCGCCCGATGCCAGCAGCAATCGTCTGATTGGCGACTCCGGCGCGATGGATCAGGTACGCGTGACCATCGCCAAGCTCGCGCGCAACCAGGCACCGGTGTACATCGCCGGCGAATCCGGAGTGGGCAAGGAACTGGTGGCACGGCTGATCCACGAACAGGGTCCACGCGCCAGCGGACCGTTTGTTCCGGTCAATTGCGGCGCGATCCCTTCGGAGTTGATGGAAAGCGAGTTCTTCGGGCATCGCAAGGGCAGTTTCACTGGCGCCGGAGCGGACAAGGAAGGGCTGTTCCAGGCCGCACAGGGCGGTACGTTGTTTCTCGACGAAGTTGCCGAGCTGCCGCTGCACATGCAGGTAAAGCTGCTGCGCGCCATCCAGGAAAAAGCCGTGCGCCCGATCGGCGGCCGCGACGAAGTGCCGGTGGACGTGCGCATCCTTTCGGCGACGCACAAGAATCTGGGCGAACTGGTGGAACAAGGCCAGTTTCGCCAGGACCTGTTCTACCGCATCAACGTGATCGAGCTGCGCGTGCCGCCTTTGCGCGAACGCCGTGGCGACGTGCCGCAACTGTCAAAGTTCATACTCGCCGCGCTTGCGGCCAAGAGTGGCGACGGTGTCGGCCAGCTTTCGCAGGGGGCGCAGGAAGCACTGGCCGCTTACGAATTTCCCGGCAACGTGCGCGAGCTGGAAAACATCCTTGAACGCGCCATGGCGATGTGCGACGGCGTGAATATCGATGCGGCGGACTTGATGCTGCCCCAACGCAGCGGCTACGCCAACGCTGAGCCGGGTACAGCCGGTGCGCGCGATGCCGGCGCCCGACCTGTTGCCAGCGCTGAGCCGGGCGGCGGACTGGATGACTACATCAGCAACCTGGAACGCACCGCCATCGTCAAGGCTCTGGAAGAGTCGCGCTACAACAAGACTGCTGCCGCGCGAAAGCTGGGCATCACGTTCCGCGCGTTGCGTTACAAGCTGAAGAAACTCGGCATCGATTGAAGCGCGTGCCATTTACGCCGATGCCGGTGCATATGTGCCGGCATCAGCAACGAGAAGTCTGCAGTCATGGCAGCCGCAGATTCAAGCCGGGCGGCGCGGTCGTGGGGGTTGCCAACGCGTCGCGCAGCGCGCGCAGCAAGACCTGTGCGGTCACTGGTTTGTTGACGACATGCAGATGCCCCAGCTGCGGCAACTCGCGCAGATCCGGGGGCGACTCCGGCCGTGCCAGCAGGATCACGCCGCCGGTGTAACCGAGCTCGATCAACGCTGCGAGCGTGCGCACTCCGGTGAACAGATTCATGTCCGCATCCAGCACGGCAAGATCCGGCAGGCCATAAGCGGCAATCCACTGCAGCGCTGCGGTACCGCTCTGACATGCGTTGGACTGGTAGCCATACGCATCAAGCGTATCGGTGAGCAATGACAACTGACCAGCTTCTTCCACTACCACCAGCACGCGTTCGGCGGCGCCTTCGAGATTCTCCTCAAGGTAGCCCTCATCTGCACGCAGCGCTTCCAGCGGGATGAACAGGTCGAAGCGCGTACCGCGGTCCGGTGCACTGTCGACGCGCATGATCCCGCCATGGTTGCCAATAATCCGCTTGCACGACACGAGCCCAAGTCCCGTGCCGGTCTTCTTGGTTGTGAAAAACGGCTCGAACAAATGCTTCAGAGCCTCCGGCATCAGGCCTCGGCCACTGTCGATCACGCTGATCCGCAAGTAACTGCCAGCACGCGGTGATTCCTCGTGCATGAAGAAATCCAGAGGCAGATCAACGCACGTGGTTTCAACGCGCAACTGACCACCATCGGGCATCGCCTGGATCGCGTTGAGGCACAAGTTGAGCAGGCACTGTTGCAGCTCGGTGTGGTTTCCCTCGAATTCCAGCTTGGGATCATGAATCGCCAGATCCATCGTCACCGTACGCGGAACGCTGCCTTTCATCAGCAATTCGAATGCATTGAACAGATCGCCGAGCGCCACCTGGTCCGCACGACCCTTGCCGCGCGCGAACGACAACATGGACTGCACCATGTCCAGACCGCGCATGCCGCAGTCACGCACCAGCGCGCCAAGCCGGGCCAGACGCGGATCGTCGCGGTAATCCTGCAGGCTGTCCCCAGCCAGCAGGAGCGGTTGCAGCAAATTGCGCAAATCGTGACTCAGACCACCGGCCAGCATGGCCAGACTCTCGAAGCGTTGCGTGCGCACCAGTTCCGCCTCGGCGCGCCGCGCCTCGCTGCGGATGGTGACTTCGTGCAATGCCCGCCGCACGGCGCTGGCCAGGCGTGCTGGATTCTGCTTGAGGATGTAATCGGTGGCGCCCTCGCGCAGCGCGGCAATGGCAGCGTCCTCTCCCAGCGTGGCAGAGATGAAAATAAATGGCAGCTCCTTGTCGCGGGCGCGCAGCAGGGCCAATGCCTGCTTGCCGGAAAATCCCGGCATGCTGAGATCCGACAACACGATGTTTGGCGCAAAGTCGTCCAGCGCGGCGAGGAAATGCGGCTCATCGTCCACCAGGCGCACGGTGTATGCCAGGCCGTCGCGGTCAAGTTCAGCGAGTACCAACTCCGCATCCAGCGGACTGTCTTCGACCTGCAACACGCGAACGACGAGCGTTGGACTCTCCTGCAGATCTGCCGTTTCCGCGGTTGACTCGCCTTTGTCCACTGTCATGACCCCCGGTCCCTGCGTACGCTGACTGTGCGTTGCCGACGCTGCAGTATTCACTCTAGCTCAGGTGACTGATTGAGCACCGCCCAGAATTGTCCCAGCGTGCGCACTGCTTCAAAAAAATGCGCCACGTCCACCGGTTTGATGACGTACGCATTGGCCCCGAGATCCCAACTGCGGGCCAGGTCGCTTTCCTCCCGCGAGGAGGACAAGATGACCACGGGGATTCGCCGCATGCGCTCGTCCGCGCGCATGTGCTTGAGGACGTCCAGCCCGCTCATCCGCGGCATCTTGATGTCGAGCAAAACCACCGCCGGATCGCCGGCGTCGCGTTCCGCCCATGCGCCGCGCGCGTACAGATAATCCAGACAGCCGACACCATCCTCGAGATGTACCACCGGGTTCGCAAGGTGCGCGTCGTGTAACGCATCCATGGTCATCTCGGCGTCGGCCTGACTGTCTTCAACGAGCAAGATGGTACGCAGGTCACGCTTGTTCATGTTTGGGTCCGTGTTGACGTCTCAAGTAGATTCAGGTCGATGTGCCATGCAGGTCAGTCACTGGCAGGGAAAAGTGGAACTGTGCACCTTGATCCACCTCGGCCTCCGCCCAGGTCCGGCCACCGTGCCGGGAGATGATACGACGCACATTGGCCAGGCCGATACCAATACCGGGGAACTCGGAGACGCGATGCAACCGCTGGAACACGCCAAACAGCTTGTCGGCATATTGCATGTCGAAGCCGGCGCCGTTGTCGGACACCGTAAATACGTGATCGCCGTTGTCGCCCTGGCTGGCACTGACCTCGATGCGTGCCACCGGGCAGTGGCCAGTGTATTTGACTGCGTTGCCGATCAGATTCTGCCACACCGTACGCAACATGTTTTCATCGCCAATGACCATTGGCAGAGTGCCCAGCGTCCACACGATGCGTCGTTCGGGCACGTCGGCTTGCGCCAGGTCACGTGCTTCCTCGACCATCGATTGCATGTCCACCGCCTGCAGGCGCAGCGCGCCGCGGCCCAGGCGCGAGTACACCAGCAGGTCATCGATCAAGGTCGCCATGCGTTGCGCAGCGCTCGACACCACTTCGATGTAGTGAAGCGATTTTTCGTCGATGGAGGTTCCCAGATGATGCTGCAATTTCTGCGAAAACCCGGAAATGTGCCGGAGCGGCGCGCGCAGGTCGTGCGATACCGAATAGCTGAAAGCTTCCAGCTCGCGGTTGACGTCGGAAATCTGCGCAATCTTGCCTTCGAGCTGCCGATTGAGCTCGTTCACCTCGCGCTCGACCATTGCGCGCGTGGTGATGTCGCTGACCGTCAGCAACAGCGCCGGCTTTTCGGTAGCAGGCTGCTGCAGTCGGCGCGCATTGACGACCACCCGTCGCGTCACGCCATCGGCGGTGCGCTGGGTCATGTCGTAATCCCACAACTCGCGGTCGCGCAGCAGCACATCCTTGAGCCTTTGCAGCAGCGAAGCATCGCTCCATGCCCCAGCGCCCATTGACTCCAGAGTCTGCGCGCGCTGCTCCGGACCCAGCCCGTACATTTCGCTGAAAGCGGCGTTCACCAGCAGGCTGTGCAAGTTTTCGTCAAACAATCCGATCGGCTCGCGTACCGCCTGCAGGATCAACTGTGAGCGCAGCACGGCGCGTCCCTCGCGAGTTTCCGCCAGCTGGCGACGCCCGATCTGGCGCTCCGAGGTGATGATGATGATGGCCAGCAAACCAAGCTGTGCCAGCGCACTCAGCGCAAGCACGACGCCGCCGTTGAATGCCTGACGGTCAGCCGTGGCCTGCCGCTCGTGCAGCAGCGCTTCGGAGTTGCGCACGATGGCTGCCGCCGTGGCATTGATCGGAAACAAATCCTCGGCGTCGCGCAGCGATTGTCGGGCGCCGGCAGAGTCATTTGCGCGGGATCGACCAACCGCCTGATTCATCAGCGCGACCCGGCCATTGATGCTGCTCTCCAGCGACGCGATGAGCATCTGCTGATTGGCATTGTCGCGCGTTGTTTCGCGCAGCTTGCCCAGCACGATCGAAGCATTTTCCAGGCTGCGCTGAATGCGCACGCGAGTGCTGGCGTCGTCGTCACCGACGATGCCACGGTAAATCGCCGCTTCAAAGTCGTGCACCAGATACGCGGCGCGAAACGTCTGCGCCTGCACCTCCGTGGAATGGTTGACCCACGCAATCGCCTCCTGCGTGGAACGTGCGTTTATGGTCGTGACCCAGTAGGGCAAACCGACGATGACCAGCACTGCTACCAGCAGCCCAAACGTGCGCCAGCGGACGACCCCCCCCCAGGTTCATGACGCTTCCACCAGGCATATCCTCGACAATGGTTTTTGGCATTCTTGCATTTTGCCGCAAAGGACGGCCCACAACGCGAGGCCTTGTCCAGCAGCGGCGGGCGAACTCTGCCGCGTGATCGCGCGAATCACATCAGCATGCGTGACCACTGGCACGTGGACGCGCGCGCTGCGAGTGGCACATTTGTCGCTGGAGCATCATGGTACCCAAACTTGTGGCACTCCTGCCTGGGTGAGGGCCACGGCATACCACTTTGTCCTGGCGATTCGATCATTTTCGAGGTATCGATGAAACACGCACTCTGGGTGCCCGTGACTTTCACTCTGGCCGCCGCCTGGGCAGGGCCGACAAGCGCGGCGGCAGTCGCTGCCGCGCGCGGCGCATTCGATCCGCAACAGACGTTCGCGCCTTTCACTTACCCAACGCCGGCGAATGCGATGCGCTCGGCCAGTGGGCAGCCCGGTGCGCTGTTCTGGCAGAATCGCGCCAACTACAGGATCAGCGCGACGCTTGACCCAGCCACTCGCCAGCTCAGTGGCAGCGAAGTCATCACCTACCGCAACCACAGCCCTGATGCTCTCGCCGTGCTGTGGCTGCTACTTGAGCAAAACCGCTACAAAACCGGCGCGCGCGGGGCCTTCACTGGCGACCGCATGCCTGTCGAGTTCACCAGTGGCTGCCACATTGATTCAGTCCAGGTGGAAGACGCCGCCGGCAGACTGCAAAACGCGGCCTGGGTCATCTCCGACACGCGGATGCAAGTGCGCTTGCCGGTTGCCCTCAAAGCCGGGGATGGCCAACTGCGCGTGCACATTGCCTGGCACTACACCGTCCCCGGCGAGTTTGGCGGGCGCACCGACGTCAACTCCAGCAAGCACGGCGAAATATTCGAGATGGCGCAATGGTACCCGCGCATGGCGGTTTACGACGACCTGCGTGGCTGGGATACGGCGCCGTACCTCAACAGCGAGTTTTATCTGGAGTACGGGGATTTTGATTACGCCATCACCGTGCCCGCAGACATGCTGGTAGTGGGATCGGGCGAATTGATGAACCCCCAGGACGTGCTCACGATCACTCAACAGCAGCGCCTGCAGCACGCACGACGCAGCGACAGCACGGTAATGATCCGCACCGCCGATGAAGTCACGCAAGCGTCCAGCCGGCCAAAAACCAGCGGGACCCTGACCTGGCGCTTTCGCATGCAAAACACGCGCGACGTCGCGTTTGGCGCATCCAAGGCATACGTCTGGGACGCGGCGCGCATCAATTTGCCAGCCGGCAAGACGGCACTGGCCATGTCGGCCTATCCGGTGGAAAGCGCGGGCAATGCGGCATGGGGCCGCGCCACCGAGTACCTGAAAGCTTCTACCGAATACTTCTCGCGCCAATGGTTTGCCTATCCGTGGCCCGTGGCGATCAACGAGGCCGGCACCGCCGGAGGCATGGAATACCCGGGCATCACGTTTGATTCCAAGCGCTCCAAAGGCAAGGACCTGCAAGGGCTGATTGCCCACGAGATCGGCCACAGCTGGTTCCCGATGATCGTGGGCAGCAATGAGCGGCGCGACGCGTGGATGGACGAAGGTTTCAACACCTTCATCGATATTGGCGAAGCTGACGCGTTCAACCACGGGGAATACGCACCCAAGCGCGACGACGAATACGCCCCTGGCGGCGGCAACCCCGCCGATGAAATTGCCAAGGTCATGCAGGACCTGGCGGCGCCGCCGCTCATGCTCGGCGCCGATTTGGTGGCGGAGAAGTATCGTCATCCGATCACGTACTTCAAGGCAGCGTTTGGCATGGTGCTGTTGCGCGAGCAGATCATCGGACCGGAGCTCTTTGATCCGGCGTTCCGCAGCTACATTGCCACGTGGGCCTACAAGCACCCCAGTCCGTCAGACTTTTTCCGCTTCATGGAAAACGCTACCGGCGAAGACCTTGGCTGGTTCTGGCGTGGTTGGTACCAGCACAACTGGCAGTTTGACATCGCCGTGCAAACGGCCGCCTATACCGGCGGCGACTTCCGCAAGGGCGTGGACGTGACCATCGCGAACCTGCAGCCGCTGGTGTTGCCGGCAAAGCTGCAGGTGACCTACGCCGATGGCACCCAGCAGGACATCCGTGTGCCGTGGGAGACCTGGCAGCAGCATCGCAGCTACGTGGTTCACGTCGACGGCCGGCAACGCGTGAAATCTGTAACGATTGACCCTGCACGCGCGTTGCCCGACTCCACGCGGGAAAACAACACATTCGTGATGCCCTGAACGCAGCGCTCATGCAGCAGCGCGGCGCCAACGTCAAAGGCCCGCTGTGAGGCGGGCCCTTGGATGCAGCGCTACACCTTGGACTGGGCGCTAGAACGGTATTTCGTCATCGGTAAAACCGTTGTCCGCCGGCGCCGCCGGAGTAGAACGATTGCTGCCCGAATCTCCATCACCGCGCGCATCGCCGTAGTTGCCGCCACCCTGGCGCTGGCCACCGGAGCTGGACTGACTGCGCTGATAACCGGCACCGCCCGTTTCCCCGCCGCCGCCGCCGCTGCCAAGCATCTGCATGTCATTGCCGATGATGTCGGTGCTGTACTTTTCGACCCCGGATTTGTCCGTGTATTTGCTGGTGCGCAATGAGCCTTCGATGTAGACCTGTCGACCCTTCTTCAGGTACTCGTTGGCAATCTCTCCCAACTTGCCAAATAGCACCACGCGATGCCACTCGGTGTGATCCTGCTTTTCGCCGCTTTGCTTGTCGGTGCGCTGCTCCGTGGTGGCCAGGCGAAGATTGGTGATCGCCATGCCACTTGCAGTAAAGCGGGTTTCTGGATCAGCGCCGAGATTACCTACGAGAATGACTTTGTTGATGCCGCGTGCCATGTGCTGCCCTCGTGAGGCCAATCGCGCGCGCAGTGCACTGGCGACCGGCATGGTGGAATCAGTGCTCCATCATAACCGCCACAGCAGGCGAATCCATATGCGGCATATGGCGTCACGTGCGAGCGCCCGCCGCAGCCTTGGTCAGGCGCAAGCGGCGGTTGCTGTCAGCCAATGACCCGCGCGGCCGGTTCGGCGCGCTCCATTCGGCGCGCGCCCCGCACCACCAGCGGCAACCAGAGCAAGGTGAGCGCGGCGGCACAGACGAAAATGCCTTCTGGACCAAAACGGCCCAGAGCCAGCCCGCCCATGGCCCCACCAACAAACGCGCCGACGAACTGACTGGTCGAATAGGCGCCAAGTGCCGCGCCGCGCAGGTGCGTTGGTGCCAGCTTGGACACCAGACTGGGCAGGGCCGCCTCCAGCACGTTGAAACCGGAAAAAAATACCGTGGCTGCCACCCCGAATGCGATCAGATGATTGCCGGAAAGCGCAAAGCCGAGCAAAGACAAACCAATCGCAATCACACACACCGACACCACCCGCAGGCTTTGCGCTACCTCGCGCATGTGCCGCATGCTCGCGCCCATCACCAGTGCGGCGATCAGCAGCACCGGCAGGTAAAGCTCCCAGTGCCGGTTGACCGGCAGGTGCAAAGTGCGCGCCAGCACCAGCGGCAGGCCGACAAAACTGGCGGTGAGCAAGGCGTGCAGGAAAAACACCGAGCCGTTCAACACCAGCATGCGGCTGTCTCGCAGCATCTCCATGACCTGCGCGAAGCCGGCAGCAGCTGGAGCGCGCGCGCGCGCCGGCGTGGGCACGATCGCCCACAGCAGCACGAGTGACAACATCGCCAATATTGACGTGGCAGCAAACAAACCGGGCAAGCCGTGCACCGCTTCCAGCGGCGGGCCCAGGATCAGCGCCAGCAGGAACGACAGTCCAATGGAGACGCCGATGATGCCCATCACCTTGCTGCGATTTTCTTCGGAGGTAAGGTCTGCCGCCAAGGCGATGCCCGCGCCGGCCACCGCCCCCATGCCTTGCACCGCTCGCCCAATGGCGATGCCGGCGAGCGTGTGCGACATCGCGGCAATCACACCACCGATGGCAAACAGCACCAGTCCAATGGTGATCGCCGGCTTGCGGCCAATGTGATCGGACAACAATCCCAGCGGAATCTGCAGCAGGATCTGCCCGAGCCCGTAGACGCCCAGCGCAAAGCCGATCATGAACGCAGTTGCGTCCGGCAAGCCCTGCGCGTACAGCGAAAACACCGGCATGATCAGGAACAATCCGAACAGCCGCAGGCTGATGACGCAAGCCAGCGTCAGCGCACTGCGTAATTCTGGGCGACTGAGTGTGCTCACTGGCGGCGGATGCTCAAGGCTTGCATCGCCGGGATTATACGTTTGTCGCCGACCAATTTTGCACATGCATTTCATGGCGGCACATCTCGGCGCCGGGACCGGCACACTCTATAATCGCCGCCTACGCCGCCTCGAAGTGCCCATGCACGTGATGCCCGCTGACACTTTTCGCCCTCCCAGTTTTGCCCAGGTGCGCGAGCTGGCTGCCGCCGACATGCGTCGCGTCGACAGCTTGATCCGGCGGCGCCTGTCCTCCGACGTAGTGCTGATCAACCAGATTGCCGACCACATCGTGGCCAGTGGCGGCAAGCGCCTGCGCCCGACCCTGCATGTGCTGACCGCCGGGGCGGCCGGCTATGCCGGAGAACAGCACATCAAGCTGGCCGCGATCATCGAGTTCATCCACACCTCGACGCTGTTGCACGACGACGTGGTGGATGAATCCGACCTGCGCCGCGGTCGCAAGACCGCCAACGCGCTGTGGGGCAATGCCGCCAGCGTGCTGGTCGGCGACTTCCTGTACTCGCGTTCGTTCCAGCTGATGGTGGAACTGGATGACATGCGCATCATGCGCATCCTTGCCGACACCACGAACACCATTGCCGAGGGCGAAGTCCTGCAGTTGCTGAACGTGGGTAACGCCGATGTCAGCGAAGCCGCATACCTGGCCGTGATCGAGCGCAAGACGGCAGTGTTGTTTGCCGCAGCAACGGAGTTGGGGGGCATCCTGGGCGGGCTGGGTACCACGCAAGTGGCGGCGCTGCGGCGCTATGGCATGGAGCTGGGTTACGCGTTCCAGATTGCGGACGACCTGCTGGACTACGTGAGCGACGCAGACACCCTGGGCAAGAATATCGGCGATGACCTGATCGAAGGCAAGCCGACGCTGCCGCTGATCTATGCGCTCGAAACCGCCGGCGCACAACACAAGCAACTGCTGCGCGAGGCCATTGAGCAGGGGCGCGCCGGGCCACTGCAGGCGATCGTCAACGCGATCCGCGATTCGGGCGCCATCGAGCGCACGCGTGCGCGCGCCGAGAACCATGCGCATGCGGCGCGCGAGGCATTGACCGCGCTGCCAGCCTCACCTCAGCGCGACGCGCTGGGGGTTCTGGCTGACTATTCGGTGAAGCGCACGCATTGAAGAACTGGACCAACGTTCTTGCCGCGCGGGGCTGCGCCCCGCCGGCGCGCAAACCGCCAGGCTGCGGTCACGGAGTTTTGGCAAAGGCCGCGCGCAGCCAGTCGTGCATCAATCGATAACTACGGGTCGCCGCCCGCTCGTCGTAGCGGCAGCCGGGGGAATCCTCGCCTGCCTCCGTGAAGCAATGCACCGCGTTACCCAGCACCACAAACTGCCAATCTGCGGGACTGGCGCGCATTTCGTCCATGAACTTGTCAGCATCGGGCATGGTGCCCCTGTCATCGGCCCCGTTCATGGCCAGCACGCGTGCCGTGATGTTCTTGGCCAACGCCGGCTTGTCCGTGGCCAGGTCGCCGTGAAACGAGACCACCGCAGCCACATCCGCGCCGCTGCGCGCCAGATCAAGCACCGCCGAACCGCCAAAACAGAAACCGATCGCCGCCAGTTTGCCTGCGTCCAGCGGCGCACTCTTGGCCTGCGCCCGCAACTGTGCCAGTGCCAGATTCATCCGTGAGCGCATCAGCGAACGGTCCGCGTATAACGGTTTGACCGCGGCCTGCGCCTGCTCGGCGTTGTCCGGGCGCACCTTTTCGCCGTACATGTCGGCAAGCAAGATAACGTAGTCCTTCCCGGCCAGCATTTCAGCCTTCTTTACTGCCGCAGCGTTGATGCCATACCAGTTAGGCACCATCACCAGGCCCGGGCGCCTGGTAGTGACCGCCGCGTCATACACCAACACGCTGTGGAACGTCGTGCCGTCCTGCGTCCAGGTAACCGGGCGCTGCACCATGGCGGCCGACGCCGCGAATGGAAATGCAGCCAGCAACAGCAGGCCCGTGAGTGAAGTCATGCGCATGATGGAGTCTCCGGTGGATGGGGTGAACCACTGTGTGCACGCAGTGGCGTTGACAAAGCTGAAGCGCAATGTGCTGCTAGGCGCGCAGCGAACCGGCAATGGACGGCGATTGGTGCCCACCCTGCATAAAGCACGGCGCAGGCAGCGGTGCGCATCATCCTTTTCTGGTCAGCGTCAAGGCCAAACACTTGCAACCGGTCCAAGCGGGCTGATCGCCTGGCACCGGGCCCGGCAAGTTCCCGATGGTGGACCTGCAGACGTTCAAGATTGAGGTCATTCTCCTGCAGCGTGCCTGGCAATACGCCGCTTGAACGGTGACAGCGCGTCGACCAGTTTGATGCCCACACCGCGCGCAGTGACCAGCGGCGACCACTTCAACGCATAGACGCGTGCCAGTGCATCAAAACTCAACGCGTCGAGCGTGTCCGCGCTGCGCCGGCGCCGGGCGTAACGACGCAGCACATGCGCTGCGCCGATATCGCGCCCTGAATTGCGCGCTGCCAGCAGCGTGTCGCGCAGTTCCACAACATCGCGCAGGCCCAGATTCACCCCCTGGCCCGCCAGCGGATGCACCGCATGCGCTGCATCACCTAGCAGGACCATGCGCGGGGCTTGATAACTCCGGGCCAACTGCAGCTTGAGCGCGAACGCCGAGCGCGGCGTGCTGGCCAGAATGCGGCCGAGGCGAAAGTCGCTGGCTACTCCCAAGGCATCCATGAACGCGCGATCATCCAGTGCAAGCACACGTATTGCGTCCTCTGCCGGCAATGACCAGACAATCGAGCTGCGGCCATCGGCGAGCGGCAGTAGCGCCAGCGGCCCGCCGCGAAGGAAACGCTGCCACGCGGTATGTTGATGGGGCCGTTCGGTGAGGACGTGGGCGACAACTGCACGCTGCGCGTAGTCGTGCTTGCGCGTGGTGATCCCGGCCAGCTGGCGCAGCGGTGATGCCGCACCATCGGCAGCTACCACGACCCGCGCGGACAGCGTGCCGCCATCTGCCAGCTGCAAGCTGATGCGATCGTGGGCAGCCTGCATCCCGAGAACTTGTGCCGGGCATGAGACGCTTACGCCGGCGGCGGCCAACGCGTTCCACAACCGCCACTGCACCAGCGAATTTTCCACGATGCATCCCAGCACGTCACTGCCAACGTCCGTGGCGTCGAAGTCGATCGCCGCCCCATTTTGCGCATCCCAGACATGCATGTGCGTGTAGCGACTGCAGCGCGCGTCGCGAATGGACGTCCAGACGCCCAATCCCTGCAGCAGCGCGATTGAGGATGGTGCCAAGCCGACAACGCGCAGATCAACCTCGTCGTCCGCGTTCCACGCTGCAGGTTGGCGTGCTTCGAGCAATGCGGTGGCGAGGCCCGAGTGGGCTAACGCAAGTGCCGCGGCGGCTCCAGCCATGCCCCCACCCACCACGGCGACATCGAACTCCGGCGGTCGGCGCCGCGGGTTTCCATGCAACGTCGTTCCTGCGGTCATGTCGCTGGCTCCAGTACTGCATGCGGCGACTCGCCACGAAATCCCATCCCACGGTGCGCCAGCGCGCGCTGCAGCGGTGGCACGCGATCACATGCCAGCAACGCCAATGTTCGCAGGGGCGCCAGTAGCGGTTGCCGCAGGCACGCGAGCTGGATGAGCCCGTGGCTCATCGCCATGGTGCCATCGCGATCCAGCGCCCGGCGATGCGCATAGCGCTGCAACAACTCACGTGCGCCAACATCGGACGCGCCGGCGGCGAGCTCGGCCAGCGTCAGTGCATCCCGCAAGCCAAGGTTGAAACCTTGCGCGCCAATCGGATGGATGGTCTGCGCCGCATTCCCCACCAGCACCGATCGGCGTGCAACCAACTGCGTGGCGACCACGCGCTGCGCCGCGTAGGGATAGCGCTTGCCCGGCCGCGTCAGTTTGCCCAGGCGCCAGCCAAAGCGACGTTGTGCCAGCGCGAGGTAGGCAGCGTCATCCAGTGCAGCCACATCGGCCGCCGTGGCGCCGGGGACGGTCAGGACCAGGCCACAGCGACGGTCGGCCAGCGGCAGCAGCGCTACCGGGCCCTCGTCGCTGAATCGCTCAAAGGCACGATGCGCGTGATCGCGCTCGGACGTTACGGTGCACACAAACAGCGTCTGCTGATAATCGTGGCGTTCCACATCCACACCAATTGCCTTGCGCACAAATGACTCGGTGCCGTCGGCGCCCACCACCAGCGCCGCATCAACGCTGTGATTACCCTCGGCGCAACCCAGGTGTGCGCGCCAGCCGTCGTCGAGCGGCTCCAGCCCGGTCAACGTGGCCGGCGCAAATCGCTTCAGCCGTGTGCATTCGTCCAGGCGCCGCAGCAGCGCCGCACCCAGTTCACGCGCCGGCAAGGTCCAGCCCAGCGCGCTGACTCCGAGCTTATCGGCGTCCAGGCGCACGCTGCCAAAGTCGCCGGCGCGGCTCACGCGAACATGCTCGATGGGCGTGGCGGCCGCTTCGGCGTGGCGCCATACGCCAATGGCGCGCAGGCCATTGACGCTTGCGCGTGCCAGGGCAAGATTGCGCTCGTCATAACTGGGTTGGGCGCCGATTCGCGGCGCCGCAGCCTCAACCAGGGTTGTGGCAATTCCGGCCATATCCAGCGCAATGGCCAGGCTCGCCCCGACCAGTCCACCGCCAACCACAACCACGCTGCGGGGACCTGGCGTCGACAATTGGAAGGTATCCATGTGCCGATCATACTGAAGCCGGAGGCTGCGGCTGCAGCATTGCGATAGACTGCAAACCTAATCCAGACGCCCATGGAACAGCACATGCTCAAGACCTCAACCGAACGCTTCGGCATTTTCCTGTTGCTTGCACTGGTGATGGCGGTTACGCGTTTGCATCATTTCAGCGTGATACCGGATGCCTCGTGGGGCGTATTTTTCCTTGCCGGTTTCTGGCTGCGCGGCTCCGCGCGCTGGGCCTTCGTGTTGCTGATCGCCGAAGCAGTGCTGATCGACTTCTTCGTGATTACCGGCCAGGGGCTGGACTTCTGGACGCATTACTGCGTGTCTCCGGCGTACTGGAGCATGCCCGCTTACCTGGGCGCGATGTGGCTCGGTGGTAGTTGGCTGGCTGCACATCAGCGTGGGCTGCGTACCTCCACCTTGGGGCTGGCCGCGGGCGCACTGCTGGTGAGTGAGGCGGCCTGCTACCTGATTTCCAATGGCAGCTTCTACTGGCTGAGCGACTCAGTGCCGCTGCAGCGCAGCGCCGCCAGCTGGATGGGCAACTTCACCGACTGGTATCTGCCGTTCCTGGGCACGACTGCCCTGTACGTCGGTATCGGCGCCGCAGTGCATGTCGCGGCCACGCTCTACCGACGTCGCGGTGCGCATGGCCATTACGCGCGCTCCTGTTGATTCGCGCGCATGGGCAATCGACTTTCCCGCATCTATACGCGCACCGGGGACGACGGCAGCACGGGGTTGGGTGACGGCACGCGCACCGGCAAGGACTCGCTGCGTGTAACGGCATATGGAACCGTGGACGAACTCAACTGCACGGTCGGCATGGTGCTCGCGGCCAATGATGTGCCCGATGCAGTGCGTGAAGTACTGACCCAGGTGCAGCATGATTTGTTCGACCTGGGAGGCGAACTGTGTATCCCCGGAATGGCCACGGTGCAGGACGCCGATATCGACCGCCTGGAATCGGTGCTTGATGCGTTGAACGAGCCGCTGCCCGCGCTGAAAGAATTCATCCTGCCCGGTGGCGGCATGGCTGCGGCGCTGGCGCACCTTGCGCGCACCGTATGTCGACGCGCCGAACGCGCGGTCGTGGCGCTGTCCCGCGAGGAAGGCATACGTGCGCAGCCCCAGCGCTATCTCAATCGACTGTCCGACTTGCTGTTTGTGATCAGCCGCGTACTGGCGCGGCACGGCGGTCATGGCGAGGTGCTGTGGCAGCACGAGCGCCGACCCCGGCCGAAGCCTGAAACCTGAGTCGCGGCATGCTGCGGCTTTATACGCATCAGGCTTGTCTGCAGCATGCATCGGCTACGGATCATGTGGAACGTCCGGCACGCCTGACGGCGGTTTTGCAGGCGCTTGACCATGATCGCTATGCAGCGCTGGAGCGGATCGAAGCACCGCGTGCCACGCGCGACCAATTGCTACGCGTACATCATCCCGCGCACGTGGATGCCATCCTCGCCGCCAGCGCAGATGGCGAGCATATGCTCGACGCTGACACCTATTTCTGTGCGGCATCGCCAGAAGCCGCGCTGCGCGCCGCCGGCGCCGTCATCGCCGCCGTCGACGCCGTGCTCGAAGGCCGCTGCGACAAGGCATTCTGTGCGGTTCGACCGCCCGGGCATCATTCCACACGCGCGCACGCAATGGGCTTTTGCCTGTTCAACAGCGTTGCGGCGGGCGCCGCCCATGCACTTGCGCAGTTCGGGCTCGACCGTGTCGCCATTGCCGACTTTGATGTGCATCACGGCAACGGCACGCAGGACATTTTTGCCGGCGAGCCACGGGTCATGTTTGCCTCCAGCCACCAATGGCCGCTCTATCCCGATTCGGGCAGCGAGGACGAGCGTGGCGTGGGCAATATCGTCAACGGCACACTGGCTCCGGGTGCGGGTTCGCAGGAATTCCGCGCGCTCTGGAGCGATGTGCTGTTACCGCGACTGCATGCATTCCGACCGCAACTGGTCCTGGTCAGCGCCGGCTTCGACGCGCATCGCTGCGACCCGCTGGCCGACCTGCAACTGGAGCGCGACGACTACACGTGGATCACCGCCGAGCTGGTCGAACTGGCGCGCACGCATGCTCAAGGTCGCGTGGTGTCGACACTTGAAGGTGGTTACGATCTGGCGGCCCTCGCCGCCTGCAGCAGCGCGCACGTCAGCGCGTTGATGGGTTGAACCCGGGATGGGCAGCGCCTGTCACGTGCGCGGCAATCGCAGCAGCCTGCTCGCCAGAACCTGTGCGATGCATTGCTCGCAGGACGGGCAAAACGACCGGCACGCGAAGACCAAGGATGACCGCGCCCACGGTGATGCATCCTGAATCTGCGCCACGATAAACGCATCTTGTCCCTGCCGCAGTTGGGGTCTTTCTGCTAGCTTAACGAGCCTTCACGGTCAGCGAATTCCATGGTGACATCGAAGTTTCCCCCTCGCCGCCTGCTCGCGATTGCCGCGTCGCTGGCTCTGGTTGGTGCGCCCACCGGCGCTGATGCGCTCGGCGCAGCGCAACATTCGAGCTCAGCGATAGCCGCGCCAGCCTGTCCGCTCGGCTCGTTTCGCTGCGCGCCAAAGCTCCCCGGCTACGCCATGTGCCGGCCCAACGCGCTACTGGAGTTTTACGACCCGACCCTGGACAAGGATTCGACCCTGCGCGAGAGCAGCCCCGCGCAGGTGCGCTCGGCGCATGTGGATAGCTCGAACCAGACGGTCTATCACCTGTCCGGCGATGTCCAGCTGCGGCGCGCCGATCAGCAACTGCAGGCCGACCGCGTCGATTACAACGACCAGACCACGGATTACGACGCGCGCGGCAATGTGCGTTACCAGCAAGCCGGCCAGCTGTTGGCCGCCGACCACATGCGCGGCAACACTGATGCCGGTCACGGCATTGCCGATGACGTGCGCTATCAGATGCTTGATGCGCGTGGCAATGGTGTGGCCAGACAGGGCGAAATACTTGACGCACAACATGCGCGTTATGCAATGGCCACCTACTCCACGTGCGACGTCGGCCATCATGTGTGGGAGTTCCGTGCGCGCTCGATCACCATCGACAAGGCTACCGGCGTGGGCGTGGCGCACAACGCCACGCTGCGCCTGGGTAACGTGCCGTTTCTTTACCTGCCGTATTTCAGCTTCCCCACGGATGATCGACGCAAGAGCGGCTTTCTCTACCCGACCATTGGCCGGACAAGTCGCTCCGGGTATCAGATCAGTACGCCGTACTACCTGAACCTCGCGCCGAATTACGACGCAACTCTGGAGCCGAGCCTGTACAGCTCCCGTGGTCCGATGCTCGGTGGCGAGTTTCGCTACCTCGTTCCCCGCAGCGTTGGTCAGCTTGATGTGCAGTTCGTTCCGCGTGACCACGGCACGTCCAGCGCGTTGGCCGATACTGATGGCACGCGCCGTTACTTGATCAACTACTCCGACCGCTCGGCACTGTGGCAAGGCTGGACCGTGACCACGTCGATCAACCGCACGTCGGACAGCAGCTATCTGTATGACTTTGCCGACAACGCGCTGAGTTCAACGGTTTATTCGCTTGCGTCCTCGCTGGCCGTAACCGGCAGGGGTAGCTGGTGGGACGCAGGTTTTGGTGGCGTCGCTTACCAGAATACCAACCCTTTCCTCACTGACGGCGTGCTGCCGTACCGACAACTGCCCTATGCAATGTTCAGCGCCGAGGTGCCGCTGTCGCGCTGGCTGGAAGCGGGACTGAGCAGCGCGGCAGTGGCGTTTCGCAAGCCCGGGTTCATCGAAGGACAGCGTGAGGATTTGTACCCTTACCTGAGCGCGAGTTTTGGCACCTCCGCCTGGTTTGTCAGGCCAAAACTGGCGTATCGCTATACCGCCTACCAGCTCAATGGGGACGCTTCCCGCTACACCTATTTCGGTCAGCTACCTGCTGGCGCTACATCACCATTCACCGAGCAGTCTCCAAGCCGTTCGCTGCCGATCGTCAGCGTCGACAGCGGGTTGGTGTTTGACCGCCGCACTGAGCTGTTCGCGCACGACTACACGCAGACCCTGGAGCCTCGGCTGTATTACCTGTACGTGCCGTACCGCAGTCAGGCGAACCTGCCGTTGTTCGATACCAACCTGATGTCGTTCGACTACTGGCAGCTGTTTTCCCCCAATCAGTTTTCCGGTGCCGACCGGCAAATGGATGCGAACAATCTCACCGCCGCCCTCACCTCGCGCCTGCTCGATGACAACGGGGTTGAGCGTCTGTCAGCAAGCATTGGCCAGATTCGCTACTTCTCGCCACAGCGCGTGTTGGGCACGGACTGGTCGGGCTCCAGCTATGTGGGCCAGTTCAGCGCCCAACTCAGCGATCAATGGCGTTTGAACAGCTCCTATCAATGGAGTCCGAACACGCGGCAGACGGAAATGGGCACGCTTGAGCTGCAGCGCCGCGTGGGCGAGGACGGCATCGTCAACTTCGCTTATCGCTACCGGCGCGGCTTGCTGGAACAATACAGCGCATCGGCGGTCTATCCACTGTCTGCACGCTGGCGACTTGTGAGCTCGGCCGCCTGGTCGGTGCCCGATGGACGGATGGTCGAGGCTCTGGCCGGTGTGCAATTTGACAGCTGCTGCATCTCTGTACGGCTGGTGGCGCGCAGTTACGTCAACCAGGGCAATTTCGGCTTTGGCCCGGCATCGACCCAAGTCAATCTCAACCGTCGCGACAACGCTGTCCTGTTCGAAATTGTGTTCAAGGGACTGGGTGCGACCGGCGGGCAGATCGAGCCGCTTTTGCAGCGTGATATTCTGGGTTATCAATAACCACACTTGCCCCGGGCACAGGCTCTCCTTGATGAAGCGATTCCTCGCACTCTTTCTTGTCTCTGGCGTACTCACGTTCTCCGCGCACGCGCAGCTGTTGACGCCTGCGGCCCCGGCCAACGCTGCCTCGGCCAAGCAGCCGCTGGACAGCATCGTGGCGATCGCCAATGACGACGTTATCCTGCAAAGCGACCTGACTACCGCCGTGCGCGCGGTGCAGCAACAGTATGCCGCCAACCCGGAGCAACTGCCGCCACCGGACGTGCTGCAAAAACAGGTGCTCGATCGACTGATCCTCATGCGCTTGCAGGTACAGAAAGCGCAGGACCAAGGTGTGCATGTTTCCGACGCGGATGTTGACCAGGCGGTCAACGTGGTCGCCAAGCAGAACAAGATGGAGCCCGATCAGCTGCGCGCGGAGGTGGAACGCAGCGGCAGTTTTGCCGAGTTCCGGCAACAGCTCGGCGACCAGATCACCGTGCAGCGTTTGCACGAAAGCGTCGTCCACGACTCCGTGTCGGTGACCGACAGCGAGATCGACAACCTGTTGCAAAGCCCCACCTACAAAGCGGGTGAAGTCCACCTCGGGCACATCCAGATCAGCATTCCCGGCGGTGCCGACGCAGCGGCCATCCAGGCCAGCCAGACCAAGGCCGAGCAGGCCGAGGCGGCAGTCAAGGGCGGCATGGATTTCAAGGCCGCAGCGATTCGCTACTCGGACGCAGCCGATGCTCTGGACGGCGGTGATCTTGGCTGGCGGCGGCTGGACGAAGTACCGCCGGCGTTCGCTGATGCGGTTACCACGATGAAGGACGGTGACGTCAGTCCGCCATTGCGCGGTCCCACCGGCTTCCACATCCTCAAGCTGTACGGCCAACGTCAGCCTGGCAGGCAGGTCGTCACCGAGTTCCATGCGCGGCAGATACTGATCAAACCCTCCGAGCTGGTCACACCGGCGCAGGCGCAACAGAAAGCGCAAGAGCTTCACGACCAGATCGTCAACAAGCACGAAGATTTCGCCAAATTGGCCAAGGCCAATTCCAAGGACGACACCACCGCCAACGCAGGCGGAGACATGGGCTGGTTCCAGCAGGATGCCTGGGGCGCAGCCATTGGCAAGTTGCTGGTCGGTCTGAAGGACAACGAAGTCTCGCAGCCGCTGCAGACGGACGCCGGCTGGCACGTCGTGCAACGCCTGGGCACACGCCAGAGTGACCTGACAGACGAGATCACCCGAAATCAGGCGCGGCAGTCAATCGGCAACCGCAAAGCCGAACAAGCCTACGAAGACTTTTTGCGCGACCTGCGGGCGAATGCTTACATCAAGATCCTGTTACCCGGCTTGCAGGATGCCAGCGCGCCCGCGTCCAGCGCCAGCGCGCCAGCAGCGGGTTGAACCACTCGCCGCTGCCTCGATTGGCGATAACCGCAGGCGAGTCGGCGGGCGTGGGTCCCGAGCTTCTGGTCCGCCTGGCGTGCAGCGCAATGCCGGCGGACC
>JBBSSI010000009.1:0-105192 GCA_038242205.1 Lysobacterales bacterium | reverse complement strand
CCCACCCCAACCACCGTGCGTACCTGACAAGGTCTACATCAACCCGCCACTGCAGCAGACGGCGTCACCTGGCCCGCTGGCCGAAGCGGAAACTCACTAAATTCAAATCCGATGTTGTCTCAAGGCATTGACACATACCGCAGTGCGCTTGAAATCAGCCACGCCATCCGTGCGCAGAAGTACTGGTCGGACGTCAGCACCTGCGCCGGCGCGTTGCAGCCACTGCAAGCGATCGCTAGCTCAAGTGGAGAAATCGCATACGCTCCACGTCCGCAGGTAGCAAAAATGGCAAGCGTGGCCTGGCTGGGTAACGTGCTGCGGAAATCTGAAGAGATCCATTCTCCGCTGGCAGCACACGGATGCGTCAGCTTGCTGCACGTGGATCTACCGTTTTAACGCGCGATGCGTGGCGCAGCTGCCAGCCAGCGGTTCTATTGCCAGCCTGCAGTGCCATTGAGAGCCGGTATTTGTACGGCGCGATGTTGCCCATACAACCAAGACATCCGACGGCGACTACATATCGTATAGTGCTGATCGTATAGTGCTGAACTATGCGCCCCGCGCGCCGACAATGACCGGGCAAGGTCATGTCCCCCACACGCCTGGCACAACGATCCGGAACCACCGCTGTGTGAATCTGTGGTGTGTCCATCCCAATGGACGGGAACACCTGATGACGCATTCCAGCTCCGATAGCTTGTATCAACGCTCCTTTGAGCTGAGTGCCAATCCATTGCTGGTGCTGGACTGCACCGCACCGGGATTTCCCATCGTGCACGTGAACGCCGCGCTTGAACGGCTGATGGGTATCCCGCGCCAGCGTCTGGTAGGGCATCCCTGGTCGGTCGTGCTCGGCGCCGACAAGGGATTCCCCGACATAGAACAGCATCTGCGCGACGGCAGCGCGTTGGAGGAGACCGTCCAATGCACGCCGGACAACAAGGACCCGTTCTGGTGCCGCATGCAACTGCATTCACTGCCCAACGCGCAGGGCCGCGCCACGCATGCGGCGTGCACACTGCACGACGTCAGCGATTACATCGAGTCCGAGCGGACGCGTGAGTTTCTTGCCACGCACGACGTGACATCGGGCCTGACCCGCCAGCACGTGTTCGAGGAAAACCTGGCCAGTGAGCTCTTGCGCACGATTGAGCGTTGCTGCCGATTGATCGTTTGCCATGTCGACATTGACCGGTTCGGCATCATCGCCGAGACCTACGGGTTCGATGCGAGCGAGCAGGTAATTCGCGAGATCGGCCATCGTCTGGCCAGGCGCGTAGAGGACCAACGATTGGTGTGCCGAATGGACTCCGACAAGTTCGTCATGGCTTTCGTCGATGCCGAATCAGTGCTCGACCAGATGGAACTGGGGCAAAGCATCGCCGAAGTGCTGGAAGAGACTCTGTCCATCCCCGGAGTGGACCTGCGCCTGACCACCAGTATCGGGGTGTCGTGTTTTCCGGACACTGCCTCCAGCAGAACCGAGTTGCTGCAACAGGCTGCGGTGGCCACGCGCATGGCCAAACGCGACGGCGGCGACAGCGTGAATGTGTTCAGCCAGGCCCAGCGCCAACAATTCGTGGATCGCATGCAACTCGGTGCGCTTCTGCACGGCGCCGTGGAGCGTGGTGAAATGGAAATCCATTACCAGCCGGTAATAAGCACTGCAAAACTCGAGATCACCGGCATGGAAGCCCTCGTGCGCTGGCGCCACCCGAAACTCGGGTTGGTGATGCCTGAGCGCTTCATCAGCCTGGCCGAGGACTTTGGCATGATCGCGGAGATCGGTCGCTGGGTCTTGCGCAATGCCTGTCTGCAGGCGCGTCGCTGGCTCGATCACGGCGTAGGTGATTTCACGCTTTCAGTCAATGTATCGGGTATGCAGATGCGTACCCACCAACTGCTGGAAGATGTCAGCCGCGCGCTGAGCGAAGCCCGGCTGCCAGCACGCTTGCTCGAACTGGACATGACCGAATCGGTGATCATGGGCAATGTCGAGCATGTGGCTTACATCATGCGCGAGCTGCGCAAGATGGATTTGAAGCTGGCCATGGATGATTTCGGCGTCGGCCAGTCCAGCCTTGGTTACATGCAGCGCCTGTCATTCAATCGCCTGAAGATCGACCGTTCGTTTGTGTCCGCCGTGCCCGACAACGTCAGCGCTGCCCGCATCTGTCGCGCGGTGATCGGCCTTGCTCACGAATTTGGATTTACGGTGGTGGCCAAGGGCGTGGAGACGCCGGTGCAGCTTTCATTCCTCGAGCGCAACGGTTGCGAGTTCATCCAGGGCAACTATTTCAGCGCGCCGGTCGATGCCGACTCTTTGCTGGCAATGCTCAGGCGTCCGCAGTTGCATCCTCGGGAAAGCGCTGATGGGAAAACTGGCGATGCCATCCTGCTGGTCGACGACGAACAAAACGTGCTGCGCGCACTGGCGCGATTGCTGCGCCGTGACGGCTATCAGATATTCACCGCCACGTCGTTCAAGGAAGCCTTCGACATTCTTGGTACCAACGATGTGCAGGTGGTGGTCTCCGACCATCGCATGCCCGACGGCAAGGGCACCGAATTTCTTGGCCGGGTCAAAGTGACCCACCCGAGCACGGTGCGCATGATACTCAGCGGCTATGCCGATCTTGGCGTAGTCACCGAGGCGATCAACGGCGGCGCGGTGTACCGCTTCCTGACCAAACCCTGGAACGACGACGACCTGCGCGAAACAATGCGCGAAGCCATGCGTCTGGCGCATGGCACTGCTTGAGCCGAGATCGGGCCGGTAAACGCACGGCCCGCGCCCGGATCTGCTTCAAGCTGACTCTTCGTCCAGGTAGATCGCGCCGTTGGCATCGAGATTGAGCCGGGTGATGCCCGGAGATTCAAGTTCCAGCTCGCGCAACAGCGCATCCTTCTCGGAAAGCAGGCCGCGCTGCACGCGCACCTCGTCGGCCAGGCTCTGATTCTCGCGTTGCAGTTTGCCTGCCTGCATGGCTTGAAACACGGCCAGCTGAAATTCCATGTCGTTCCATGGTTTGGGCACGAAGCGGAACACCTGGGTTTCATTTACCGCAGCCAGCACGGCAGGCAGGTCGGCCTGTCCGCTCACCACCATGCGCATCGCTGCCGGCTGGAATTCCCGCGCCTGGCGCAGAAACGTCAGTCCACCCATGACCGGCATGTTCAGGTCGGAAATGATCACGTCGTATGCATTTTCATCAAGGCTGCGAAGCGCTTCCAGTGGATCGTTGAAAGGCACTACCTGACATGCAGATTCCAGCCATTCGGCGGGCATGCGGGCGATCACGCGGACCATTGCATTGGCAATGGAAGGTTCATCATCAAGAACCAATATTCTGTACATGCGACGAGTACCTCCTGGTACCTGGATCAAATCGCGGGAGTCTTTTCCTGCTTTTGTTTCACCGGCAATGTGATGCGGAAAGTGGTGCCTTCACCGGGCTGCGAGCGGACCTCAATGTCGCCGCCGTGCTTGCGGATGATGCCGTAGCTGATCGACAGCCCCAACCCGGTACCAATACCGACTTGCTTGGTGGTGAAGAACGGCTCGAAAATGCGCGTAAGCGTATCCGCGTCCGCGCCACAGCCGTTGTCGGTAATCTCGATCCACACCCGTTGCTGGTCGCCGCCGGTCTGGATCTCGATAACGCCGTCATCGGCGACCGCTTGCGTGGCATTGACCAGGATGTTCATCAGTACCTGGTTCAGTTCGGTCGGGTTGCATTCGATCAGCGGCAGGTTTTCGAAATTTGTGTCGAAGCGGATGCCGCGGCTGCTCAGGCTGCGCACGATTTCAAGCGTGGTATTGATCGCCTGGTGCACGTCGAACAAGCGAAATGTTTCGGTTGGATCCGTGCGCGAAAAGTCACGCAGATTCTGCACAATCTTGCGAATGCGCTCGACGCCTTCGCGGGATTCCTCCAGCAGCGCCGGAAGGTCCTCGACGATCAGGGCAAAATTGGTGGCCCGCTTGCGCGCTTCAAACATCTGCAGCCTTTCTTCGGCGCTCATTGAATCGTCGCGAAGCAACTGGTCGCAAAGCTCCAACAATCCAAACAACTTGTTGAGGTAATCGCGCAGCGTGCCCAGGTTGGACTGCACGTAGCACACGGGATTGTTGATCTCGTGCGCCATGCCGGCCGCCAACTGGCCCACCGTGGCAAGTTTGTCCGCGTGGATCATGTGCTGCTGTTCGCTCAGCGAACCTGTGCGGTGTTCGGTGGGGGAATATCGGGCAGGCTCGGGCGCGGTGAGGTCATCGGCCTGGGGTCGGGCGGGACGAATCGTGACGCTGCGCAAGTCGCTGTTACCGCAACCGCGCCACTGCCTGATCACGTTCAAGGTGTGGCCGCTTTCATCCACACATTCAAAGCTGTCGTCGCAATCGTCGGCTGCCGCATCGTCACGCAGTCGCGGCGCACCAGCGGTCAGCAGGGCCAGCCCATGTTGCGGATCAGTGTGAACCACCTCGGCCAGTCGCCGCGCCGACGCATTGGCCTGGCACAACGACCCATCCGCATTCAAAAGGACTACCGAGAACGGCAGAGTCTCCAGAACGCTTGATGCGTCCGGAAGCATCTGAATGTGGGGTGCCAATTTCAGTTTATGCATCACGGTGCTGTGGCCCAGGTTCCTCTTGTCAGAGGACTATGCGCACATCGAAGCAGAAACCATGCCTGAGTGGATCAATACAAAGCAATGCGTCCTTACATGGCGCACTCACTGCAGAAATTGAGCAGTCCGTCACATGATCATGTGCGGCAAAAAGCGGAAAAGCCGGAAATTGGTCACTTTTGCGCGTCGGCGCAACAGGGTTTTCATCCATAACCTCAGCCCGACCGGGCTGATCAAGACCAGCAATGCCCGTCCGGTGGCCCAATGTTGGCAGCCCAGCGGCACTTGCTGGCAAAACAGGCGCCGAAACGTGTGCCTTGTGCACCTCCCCGACTGACCAATCAACAGCTTGCGCGCGGTTTCTAGCCGGTCAACATCGGCGTGGTCTTCTATCGCCTTGACGCAATGGGTACCCGACCTGACAGTCCAGTCCTGGACCTTTTTTACCAGGCTTGGCGTGAGCATGCGCGTGCTGCGGGGTCCTGTTATCTCTCCCTAGCCGCGGCAGTTCGCGTGGCTCGCTCGGCGCGCATGTGGGCGCAACAGACCGAAGCTGACCTCAAGCAGTGGCCGGCATTGGAACTCAGCGCGGAAAGTGCCCGCTGCGCGGGTCGGTGCTTTCCAGGCGTGCTCAAGCTCGCGCAGGCTTGCCGGCCGGCCCGGCAACTTTCCCCCGCGGGTCCGCGTGATTTGCTTGCCAGGCATGGGTCCTGCGGGTAGCGGTTCCCGTGGCGCCTGGTTCTTCCTCGCCCTTACCTTGGGCACGCCAATGCCGGTAGGCTTCGCTGCGTGGTAGCGGCCTATTGCCCACTGCGTCAAAGGAGCGGGGGGTGGTCACGAACTGATTCGTAAAGCGCCGGGATGGTCTGCATGCCGGATCGTCGCGTTTCTGGAGAGATTGATGAAATCCATCGTCTGCAGTGTTGCCTTGGCGCTTGCCGCTTGCATCGTTTCCGTGGCGGCGGGAGCGGCACAGACCCAGCCATCGGGGAAGCTGTCGGCTACGACATCGGACCCTTCCAACTATCCCGCCAACTATGCCGAACTCACGAAGCTGTTCGCGGCCTGGCGGAAGTTCGTGCCGCCAAGAACCGTTGACTTCAAGCCCGACTATTCAGTCGCTGCCATAGCGGCAAAGAAGGCCAGGTTTCCAGATTTTCAGACACGCCTCAAAGCTGTGGATACGGCCCGCTGGCCCAAGGGCGCGCTGATCGACTACAAACTGGTGCTGGCGGAGATGAACGCGCTTGACTTCGATTTCCGGGTATTGATGCCGTGGGCGCGCGATCCAACTTTTTACGCGACGGTGTTTGCCGACTGGAGTGACGTGCCGGCGCATGAAGGGCCGTGGGCCTACCCCAATATCAATCTGTACGATTTCACATATCCGTTGAACGCCGCGGATGAATCGAAGCTCACGGCGATGCTGACTGCGGTTCCGGCCAACCTGCGAGCGGCCAGGATCAACCTCAGGGACAGCAACGCCAAAGGACTTTGGCTTTATGGCGATCGCGCGTTCAAGGAACAGAGCGAGGCATTGGCATCATTGGCGGCTGGCAAGCTGGTCATGCGTACGCTGGACGGCTCGATTGCGGCAAACATCAAGGGTGCCAGTCCGCAATTGATGACCGCCATTGCCAACGCCAGGACGGCGAGCGACGAGTTTGCCGCATGGGTGGCCACGCAGGCGCCGAAAAAGACCGGTCCGGTCGGTATTGGCAAGGAGAATTACAACTGGTACGCGGCCAATGTCCAGCTCATTCCCTACGATTGGGACGCACAAAGACTTTTGTTGCAACGCGAACTGGACCGCTCTCTGGCATCACTGAAGCTGGAGGAATTGCGCAACCGTGATCTTCCGGCAATCAAGGAAATCACTGATCCAGCCGCGTACGACAGCATGGCGCAAGCGAAGGCCACCTATCTGCTGGACTTTCTGCAAAAGGCCGGATTCGCCGGCAATGAGCCCTATTTGCGCGCGGCGCTGCTGGCGCAGGCAGGGACTTTCACCGCGCCGGAACAGCGCAACTTTTTCACTTACATCACGGCGCTTGATCCGCTTCCCCTGCAGTCGCACTCGACGCACTGGCTTGACCTCGCCCGTATAAAGCACGAGCCAAACGCCAGCCCGATCCGGAGTGCGCCGCCATTGTTCAATATCTTCGACGTTCGCTCGGAAGGCTTTGCCACTGCGTTTGAAGAAATCATGCTGCACGCGGGCCTTTACGACGATATTCCGCATGGCAAGGAACTGGTCTGGATTGCCGCTGCGAATCGTGCAGCCCGCGGTCTTGCCTCGCTGTATGTGCAGTCCAACGAATGGGATCTGGCGCGTGCCGGCGAGTTTCAGGGCCAATGGACTCCGCGCCACTGGTCAAATGCCACTGGCAAGCTGGTCGGATTCGAGCAGCTCCTGTACGCCCGCCAGCCGGGTTACGGCCCCAGCTACATCATTGGAAAACTGCAACTGGATCATCTCATCGCCAGAGTTTCTTTCGACGACGAGCAGGCCGGACGCCCATTCGTGATGGGCGAGGTGATGAAGAAAATCTGGGCCGCCGGCATCATGCCGGTGCAGCTGATCGAGGCCGAGCTGACCGACGAAGTGGTGCAGAAGTGAACGCTACCGATACGGTTGACGTGTCGGACTGCAGCTCACAGTCGGCGCTCGCGACCGGTTGACCGATCGATGCGAAGCAGCATCGATTTTTGCAACGAGGCAGGTTGAGCGGACTCGCCCATGACGGGATAGCCACTCTTGTGTTCGCAGCTGCCTGCGCTGTGCTCAGAGTGGGTGCTGCCGGTAAAATTGTTCAAGCTGTCGATAGACGTCCGGCAAGGACTCGCGCAACTTTGCCGGACCCTCGAAAAATTGTTCGCTGGTAACGGCAAAAAACTCGGCGGGGCTTTCAAGTGCGTACGAGTCAATCGGTAACTCCAACCCGTTGCGTTGCTGATCCTGCAGGCGATCCCACGCGCTTGAGAAGACCTGCCACCACACCTGGCGATTCATGCGATGGTGCAAAGGCGGAAAGCCGTTTGCGTCACCGTTGAGCATGTCCAGCTTGTGCGCCATTTCGTGAATGATCACGTTGTGGCCTGGCTTCTGTCCGCCATGGAGCACATCCGCCCATGACACGATCACCGGACCGCGGCCCCAGGCCTCACCGGCCAGGACGTTGTTGGTCTGATGCACCACGCCGGCCGCATCGATGTGTTGGCGCCGGGGCATGAACGCAGCGGGATAAACGATGACGCAGTGCCAACCGTCGTACCAGTCGAGGCCCAGTTTCAGGATCGGTAGGCAAGCGTGAGCCGCAAGCAGGACGCGGTCGGCGTCGTCAAGTTGCAAATCCTTGGTTGGCTCAAGTGATTTTCGATCGAGGAACAACGTGGCCAGCACGCGCAGCGACGCCTGGTCCGAAGCGCCCAGCCGACGTGCGGGGTTGCAGCGGCGCAGCGCATCGCGCCATAGCCCTTCAGCAATCGGACGCCGAGCGACGAGGCGGCGTACGCGCCAGTTGCGGATCTTGTTGAACATGTCCAGCTTCCAGAAGCAGTCGTGCAGGCGGGTGCCATAGCCAGCGTTCAGCGTTACGCCACCCATGCTTGACGCACAGGTGAGCTGGCGTAATGGGGGCAACATCCGACTCGCGCAACCGCTTTGCTTTTATGCATCAGCGCTGCATTGACGCCGGACCTGCAACAGATGCCGGTAACCACGCCGATACGCGTGGGCGCTCCAAAGCAGCCAACAGCGGCGGATCGCGCTGATAAATGTCGGGGCGAAACCCGACGTGGCCGTCGTCGTGCAGGTCCACCGTCCAGTAGGCGAGCAGCAAAGGCACCGGCTTGCGCAGCATGACGGTCTGCGTTTTGAGCGTGTCGATTGCGCGATCGATTCCAGCGCGATTCCACTGCACCGGATCGTCCAGCAACAGCTCCGCCAGCTCGCGCGGGCGTTTCACCCGGATGCAGCCGGAGCTGTTCGAGCGCTGTTCGCCCGCAAACAGTTCCTGGTGCGGTGTGTCGTGCAGGTAGACCGCGTAGTCGTTCGGAAAACGGATCACCAGCCGGCCCAGCGAATTACCGGGGCCGGCATCCTGGCGCAGCATCACGCCGCGCGGGTTGGCCCAGTGCACGCTGGCTGGCGACAACTCACGCCCCTGGCCATCCAGCACGCAGATCCGGTTGGCCGCGAGATAGCCAGGGTTCGTGCGCACTTTCGGCAGGATGTCGTGCTTGAGGATGGTTGGCGGGACCGTCCAGGTCGGGTTGAGCGTGAGGTAGGTGATCTGCGACTTGAAGACCGGAGTGCTGCGATAGGGCTAGCCGACCTGCACGCGCGAGCGCCAGACCGGCTTGCCAGCCTTGTAGTACACGACCTCATAACCTGCAATGTCGACAACCACGAACTCGCCCTGCAGCTGATGCAGCAACCAGCGCGCGCGCTCCAGGTTTGCCCGCGGTTGTTCGATTCGTGCAGCGATCGGCACCTTCAGCGCAGCCAGCGTGGCCTTGCCCAAATGACCATCATCCACGGTCAGATACTGCTCGCGCTGGAATTGCTTTAGCGCTTGCTCGAGGGCGGGATCGTACACATCTTCCAGGCCATCGCCGACCGCAAAACCAACCAGATGCAGGCGCCGGCGCAAATCCATGACGCGCGAATCGCGGCTTCCTGGTTTCAGCGTCGGCCCGTCGGCAAGCGGTGACCAGCCGCCATTTGTCGCAACCATGCGTAACTTTGCCAACGCCGCGCGCAGCTGGCCGTACAGCGCATGCTGCGGTCGCGCACGTGCGAACAGCGTGGTGATCGTGCCCTGCGCGAGCGCACCGCGAACCGCCTGCAGTCCGCGGGCCTGGTCGAGCTGGCGGGGATCGAAATTCCAGTGGGTGTCCAGCGTGGCCGGGTCGACCTTGCCCCGATAAAGATGCACCAGGGCAGTAAGACAGGCGTCCGTGGCGAGCATGTCGAACTGCGCCCGTTGCTGCGCCGTGGCCTGCGCGGCGCTGGCCGTTTTTTGCCGGCGCTCCAGCTCGCTCAGCGCATAGTCCTGCGGGTCCAGGCCATCCTCAGCCACGTTCCGCAGCGCCGTGAGCAGCTGGTCGACGTTTCCTGCGCGCGCCCATGCGGGCGCAAACCGATTCAATTCGTAGAAGGCCACCAGCGCATTGTCGGGGGCGCCGCTTGCTCCGCTTCCGGCGTGCGCCACGCGCCATTGTTCAACATGCTCGCGAATCTGTTCGGCGACCGGACTCAACGGCTGCTCGCCGGGCGACGGATGAGCGGCAGACTGCTGCGGCGCAGGTTTGGTGACGGTCGGCTGCTGCGCCTGTACGCCATTTCCCCACAGCAAAGCGGCCACTGCGATGCCCTGGAAAAATGAAAAAGATCTGCATGTCACAATGTGATCCTGGGCTGGAGACTCTCCTGTGTCATAGCACAACCCGGTTCAAGCATGCACTGCGCGCGGGCGCCCGCGGGCATAGTCTCCACGAGTGGCTGCCACGAGCTTTGGCCGTTTGCGACCCTCGCCAGAGTCACCGGGCTGTGCGCTTTCCTTCGTCACTCTGCGCATATGCGCCTGGCAATTGCCTGCGCTTCGCCGTTTGGCATGCCATATCCGGGACGCACCAGAATCGACCATGCCATGCAGCCGGGCCGATGATTCGCGCCGCGTCCGACGGCAATCGCGTAAACGCCGACCGCGCGCGCCCGTTTCACCGGCAGCGCCAGTTGCCATCTCATGAGCTCGCGCGTGCGCTCCGACTGATCCATTCATGTCGACCAGCGTGATTCATCACGATATGCACTGGTTGAAAACCCCGCAGTACCCAAGTGTGGGAACGCACGGACGATGCTCGCGAGTTTTCAGTGATCCCTGCAACATCGGCTGCGCGCCATCGCGCGCGAGTTGGCGCCGACGGCGGATTGCTCCGCAATGCAGGCGCTTCGGCCACGCTTGCGTTGCTCACGCTTGGCCGCACCTCTTGACCGCCAAGCGTATGCGCTGGAAGCTGGCTATCTTCCGATAGACGAGTGAAGAGCATGCAACTGCGGTCTGACTGGTCCCAGCGGGTCGTCGTCGATTCTTCCGCGCTGGAATGGGTGGCTTCGCCCGCGGCTGGCGTGCAGCGCAAGATGCTTGAGCGCGATGGCGAGGAAGTCGCTCGCGCAACTTCCGTGGTGCGCTACGCGCCAGACTCGCACTTTGCGCGCCACGTGCACGAACTGGGTGAGGAACTTTTCGTGCTGGAGGGCGAGTTCTGCGACGAGAGCGGACGCTTCGCTGCTGGCACCTACATCCGAAATCCGCCCGGCTCGGCGCATGCGCCGTGGTCAGCAGACGGCTGCGTGCTGTTCGTGAAGCTGCGATATTTCGATCCTTGCGATCAGACCCGGGTGGTGGTGCCTACGCATGACACGGCCTGGTTGCCGGGTGTGGTGCATGGTCTTTCGGTCATGCCGCTGCACGAGTTCGGCACGCAGCACACCGCGCTGGTGCGCTGGGCGCCAGGTACGCACTTCAATCCACACGTTCACTACGGCGGCGAGGAGATCCTGGTAGTCAAAGGCGTATTCGAGGACGAGCATGGCCGCTATCCGCAAGGCACCTGGATTCGCGGTCCGCATCTGAGTGGGCACCAGCCCTTCAGTCGCGAGGGCTGCACCATCCTGGTCAAGACGGGGCATCTCGTCAGCGCCGACGACCTGGCTGGATGAGGCGTGTGGTAGAAGCCATCATTCTGTGAGACCAGAGCGGGCCGCACGCTGCAAGTCGACGAGTAATTCCCATGCAAGGTGCCGCATGGCAAAACGATCACCCGCGCACAGGCGAGTCGCGCAGCGCATCGGGATCAGTCAGCTTTCTCCGCGCCGCTTTCCCGCCACGCGGGCACCGCGGTTGCAGGCACATCCAGCCCGGTGCTCGCAGCCTGCTGCGATTGATCGCCGAGCATGCTGGCATGGCGCCAGTTGCCCCAGCGGTAATAGGCCGCCGCGAGCGTCATCGCAACCAGGGAGCCGAGCGGAAAGCTCCACCACACGGCGTCGGCGCCCCAGGTATCGCGCAGCAGCCAGGCAAACGGAACCCGCACAAGCCACAGCGCGATGGCCAGGATGATCAACGGCGGCATGACTGCGCCGGTGGCGCGCACCACGCCGAACAGCACGAAGCTCAGGCCGAAGAACAGGAACGACCACACCACGATTGCATTGAGATGCTGCGCGATACCGATTGCCACGCTGTCGCCGGGCAGGAATATTCCGACGGCGAAGCGGCTGAAAAGATACACCGCCGCTACCAGCGCGCCGGTCAGCACGAAGTTGTAGACGACGCCGACGGTGGTGATGCGGGCAATGCGATCCCAGCGCTGCGCGCCCACATTTTGCGCGGCCATCGACGAGACGGCCGCGCCGACCGCCAGTGACGGCATCTGGATGTATGTCCACAACTGCGCCGCGGCGCCGTAAGCGGCCGTGGTCTGCGAGCCGTAGGCGTTGACGAAACTGATCATGACCAGGGCCGACGACGAGATCACCACCATCTGCAATCCCATCGGCAAACCCTTGACCACCAGCGCGCGCAACAGCACGAGCTGCGGTTTCAAAACGTGCCATTCACCGCGATACAGGCCGAGGAAATGCTTGCGGTGATACAACCATGCCACCAGCCCCACGAGCGCCGCGGTCTGCGCAATCAGCGTGGCCAGAGCCGAGCCGGCAATGCCCAGCGCTGGAACCGGCCCAAGTCCGAAGATAAGCAGCGGATTCAGTACGATGTCCAGCCCGACCGAGCCGAGCATGAAAAAAAACGGCGTGCGCGCGTCGCCGGCGCCACGCAGCGTCATCATCAAAAAGCTGTAGCCGTACATCGCCGGCAGTGCGATGAAAATCACCCGCAGGTAGGCGCTGGCGTATGGCAGCGCGTCCGATGGCGTGCCCATGGCGCCAAGGATATCCGCTGTAAACACGTAGCCCAGCACCGCCACGGTGACCGAGAGCACCACGAAGAATCCCGTGCTGGTGCCCACCACGCGCTTGGCCTGGGTGATGTCGTGTGCGCCGACTGCCTGTCCGACCAGGATAGTGTTGGCCATCGAGATGCCGAACACGACGCCGAGCAGGAAAAACAACACCAGGTTGGCGTTGGACACGGCGGTAAGCGCTGCCTCGCCTAGATAGTGACCAATCCAGATGGCGTTGACGGATGCATTCAGCGACTGCAGAACGTTGGAGCCCAGGATCGGCAACGAAAACAGCAACAGCGTGCGTGCGATCGGCCCCTCGGTCAGTTTGGCGCTGCGGTCTGAGTTGGGCGGCATTGGCTGAATTCAGTGGATGCGCGGAGATGATGGTTGCAGCCGCGCCCGCCGGTGGCGGCATGGCAGACGCGCGCGCAAGCGTAGTCGCTTCCGGCGGTGCGCGGTGTCGTTGCCTGCGCTTCAATTGCGCAACCCTGGCAAAGCGTGAGCAAAGATGGATGTCTGCAGCCTGCGCAACCAAATGATGGGATCTGACGAAGAGAGCACGGTGATGTGGTGCGCACTTTTCCAGTGCAGCCGTTCCCAGATGGCCTGCGCGAGGACCGAGTGGCTGCATCACATCCATGGCCTGGCGTTCTTCTGTAGCATCGGCGGTGTCGAACGCGTAAAGACGCGGCGAGGCAACCATCACGGTCAGGCAACTGCCTCGAGCAGACAGTTTTTGCGGGAATGACATGGTTTCCCGCCAGGTTGCGGTACTTTGCGAGAGCAACTTGCGGGGGGAATAGCGCGCATGCCACCGAAGCAACGTATTGACGCGTATCTGCGCTACATGTCATCGCAACGGATGAACAAGTGGGTTTTTGCACCCGCGGCGTGGCGAATGTTCTGGTCAATCGGGATCTATTTGCCGCCGCCGCCGTTCATGAGCGTGATTGCACTGACCCTTTTTTCGATCTTGTGTGCCGTACCGGTGGGGTTCGTGGCGTGGATCGTCATATTCCCCGAAGTACTGGCCTGGCCGTTTCCTCATCAGCCCTTGGAGCTTGCTCCGTTATGGTGGTGCATCGGCCTTGCCGGAATTTTCATTGCGGCTGGAAACTGGGTGTACTACCGGAGCGTGGCGCGTCAGCATGGTCTTGGCGCCTGGTCAAACTTCGTTGGCGTTCGCCAGCACGGCTGATCAATGCGCCACGCCGTACATGCGACCCGAGTGTTTGGCGGTCCACGTTGTGCCGGCTCAGCGGTCGTGCATTGTCGCTGAACCAGACCACCGCGTCTCGCCATTCATGAAAGACGCGATAGTGGCAATGCGCACGATGTCGACGTTCGGACCGGGCTCGACAAGTGGCGTTCTTTACGCTGGTGACGCAAAGCGCGCGCTCCGACGCGCGGAAAAGTCGCCAGCAAAGCCCGGTCACCTCCAGCGGTTGGCCGGGCGAACGACGCCGGGAGGCGATGTGCCCGCTCGTCTCAAAGCTCACGGCTGCGTGATTGCAGTCAGTTCCAGGGCACTCGGCGATGGTCGTATGCTCCCGTCGCCGGCAACCACGCGAACGCTCCCGCTGCCGCGCTTACAAGCTTTTTGCGCGTAGTGCATGACTCGCTCGCGCGCCGCATAAGTCTGGGAAAAGTTCGTGATTCCGAGAACGGTCGAGACCTCCTGCTGCGTTGGCAGAGTTGCCGGGCAGGGGATTGCCAGACTGGCCACCGGCGACCGTGCCGATGCGGATGGCGCAAGCGCGACGAGAACAAAAAGCGCAAGAATGGTTTTCACGATGCAACCCCTCAGTTGGGTGATATCGCCGGCCGAATTGGGCGGCAAACTCAGCATCCCGCTCGCGCGTTCCCAGGCCTTGATGTCGGTGTTGGGGCCGATCATGGGAATGCTTGGGAAATGCTTGGGTCGCCCTGATTCGCGCGTATAGTTCGACGCCGAGGGCGCAAATCCGATACAACTGGATCCGCTATGAACAACGTCCGCGAAGCCGGCTGGCTGGCATTCGACACGGTCAGGATCGACGTGACCGGACACCGTTTGTTCGTCGGTGGGGTGATAGTTCCGATTGAACCCAAGGCGTTCTCGGTGCTGCTGCTACTGGCGCAGTCGCCCGGTCGCGTATTCACGCGCGATGAGATCCTTGACTCGGTATGGGGTCACAGCCACCTCACCCCTGGTGTCCTCAATCGCATTATCACCATGCTGCGGCACGCGTTGGGCGAACGCGCCGATCAGAGCCGCAAGCTCATTACGGTGCATGGTGTCGGCTATCGGCTGGATGCGCTGGTACGACATGAGGAAGCCCCTGGCGTGGTGCCACGTGCGCCATCCGAAGCTGAGGACGTGGTGCCTGACGCGACCATCGAGCTCCCCCCGCCTGATGCGCTTCATCACGAACCTGGCGCGGCACCACCGGCGGTCACTCCGCGTACGCCGTGGCGAGGGTGGACCGTCGCGTTCGGCAGCGTAGTGCTGGCAGCATTGCTCGCACTCGCTTTTCGCTCGGGTCGCGTGTCGACACCCACTGTGCCGGTCTCGGTGGCGACCGACTCGTTGACTGCGGGCGGAACCCTGACTTCGCGTTCGCTCATTGTGTTGCCGTTGCAGGTGATCGGTGGCACACCACAGGATGCGATATTCGCCGGTGGCCTGGGCGAAGAGCTGATCTCGCTGCTGGGTCAGGTCGAGGGTCTGCAGGTCATAGCGCGCACCTCGGCGACGCTGGCGCAGGACAGCGGCAAAAGTCTGCCGGAACTGGCCAAATTGCTGGGTGTGACTCACGCGCTGGAAGGCAGCGTGCGACATGACGGCGACACGGTGCGCGTCTCTTTGCGCCTGGTAGATACCGCCACCGGCCAGACCCTATGGGCGCAGCAATATGACCACGGCGCGGAAAACCCGCTGGCGCTGGAGCGCAACGTCGCCGAATCCGTCTCTGCCAGCCTGGCGCTGAAGCTGGGCAAGGACGTGCAACGGCACCTGGAGAACACCGGCGACCCCGAACTGTATCGCCGTTACCTTGAAGCTCGTCGGCTGGTGGGTTCCGGACCGGAGGATCTGTTGCAGGCGCAGGCAGAATTTCGCAAGCTGGTCGCCGATGCCCCCGAATATGGCCGTGCACATGCAGGATTGGCGATCGCGTTGAACCCGCCGGCATTCGACAGCCCGGCCACTGCCACGCAAATGCTGGGTGAAGCCACCAGCGAAGCGCGACGAGCATTGCAATTGAATCCTGATCTAGCCGATGCCTATGCCGTGCTGGCGGATGCAGCTTGCCGCACGGCGGACTGGGAAACCTGTATCAATACGGGCGGGCGCGCAGTCGAGCTCGCGCCAGCGGACGTGTCCTACCGGCTGTTGCATTCGGCGCATCTCATGCGGCTCGGTTACGCCACTCAAGCACTTGCCCAGATGCGCATCGCCTACGCCAGCGATCCGCTGTCGCCCGGCACCAGGTTTCAGATGGCGCGCATGTTGGACGCACAGGGCCGCTACGACGAGGCACTGAAATACCATGAAATGATCAAGGACAACCCAAGCCTCACGCACAATCGCTGGTTCAACGCGGTATGGCGAGGTGACCTGAACCAGGCGCGTCAGTTGATTTCCTCCAGCCCGCGCTGGCATGACTCATACACGGCAGTAACCGCGGCACTGGAGAATCCCTCGTTGTGGCCGGCGGCTCGCAACGCGATCGCCGCATCCGAGCAGCCGGGCAACTTGTTCAACTGGACTCGCATACTGGACCCGCAGGCGGATGTCGCCCGCGACCTTGCGGGACTTGAGCAGACGTGGCGCAGCGGCTACACCGGGTTTGGTCAGATGTTATGGAGCCCACAACTGGCGAGCCACCGTCGTGGCCCGGCGTTCCAGGACTATCTTCGTCGCAACCGGATCATTGACTACTGGCAAATTCACGGTTGGCCCGCCCAGTGCCGCGCGGTGGGTGAACGCGCCGCATGCAACTGATCGACTGCACACAAAGGAAAAACTGGATACGCCAAGCCGCTGCCTCGCTAACGATTCGTGCGGTTGATTTGGTCAAGTGGATCGGTCGCCGGCAGTTAAACGCTGATTTGTCCAGGGACCGTCTCATCGTCAAACAGGACGAGCAGGAGAATGGCGGTCAAGCCGCGGAAAGGGCAGGCGAAGACCAGAGTGCACTGCAAAGCAACCGGGCCATGGCCAGCCATCGCCTATTCGGATTAGCGAAGATCGTGCGCGTCGCGCCAGCGTCTCCTTCGCTATTTCGTCGACCGCGGGAGCGTGCATGTGCCGTCCGCCTCGAGACCGACCTGACCGAGAGCTGCGATGGAGTTCGGCAGTGGCGAACGCTTGCGGATGCCATACCGCCAAGACTAGCGGCGAACGATTGCCTTGGACATCGCAAAACCGTCGAAATTCTTTACAAGATACACATCCATTCCGTGTATGTCAGGCTTAAAATATCATGTTAATCAATGATTTATAGTTTGGCACGAGAAGTGCTTGCATCAGGAGAGTTGGATGTTACGACCTTTCCGATCACCACCGCGTTTCGAAACCCGCATCACTCAGAGGCTTCAAAATGAATAAGAACACCAATGGCAAGCACCTTTCCAGCTTGCAAGCGCTGCTCGCAGCTTCTGTTCTCTTCGCCGGCATGGCCTTGGCAGCCACCTCTGCAAGTGCGGCCGCCATCATTACCGGATCGGTGGGCGGAGTGCCAAGCAGCGCTGACATCTACGAGAATTTCGACGCAGTTCCCCTCGGTGGCGGAAATTTCACCACTGCAAACGGGATCACCGTCTCATTCGGCAACGCTGGTCAGGCGGTGCAAGGCGCGGTTTCAGGCCAGTATGCAGCACCGTACTTGTCGGGCGGCAACGGTCTCAACTTCGGTAGCCAGGCGGATGGGGCAGATGCGACGACCTACCTCACGAGCGGCTCCACAGGCAGCAATGCGGCTGCGAATATCACGCTGGCGCTCGTCGGACCAACCCGTTACATGGGTTTGCTGTGGGGCTCGGTGGATGCGTTCAACACGCTGACGTTCTACACCGACAACGGTGCGACCCAGGTTGGTCAATTCACGGGAATGGATGTTACGGCACTGGCGAACGGCGACCAGGGCGCGGATGGCACGTTCTACGTCAACATCAATCTGTCTGATTCGTTCACCAGCGTCGTGGCCACGAGCTCGTCGTTTGCATTTGAGTTTGACAACGTTGCGTTCAGTGCTTCGCCATTGCAGGTTCCGGAACCGGGCGTCGCGGGCGTCTTCCTGCTGGGCTTGCTGCTGATGGGATCGGCGTACTGGCTGAAAGGCCGCCGGCTGTCCTGAAACGACGTCGTCGCTTGATGAAAAAGCCCCGGCATGTCCGGGGCTTTTTTTGTGCGCGCCTGCCACACGTTTTGCTCCGAATCTATTCGCAGCGGGGGAGCTGGAGGCGCTGACGTACTCCTGCGTACGCGACACGCCATCCAAGGCAAAGCGCCGTCACGCATATCCTACGGTAGGGTGCGACTCATGCCGCAACATGTGAGGCACGCAGATCCAACTGGCGGAACTGTAAAGGCCAGGCAGAACGATCACATCCTTTCTTTGTGCTGCTGCAAGTGTGCGCCCCTGGCTCGGAGCACGCTGAAGCAGTCGCAGCCGACGATGGGTTTGCCGCCACGTTGCTTTACGGCTACGTTCGGCCTCAGCTGATGATCACTTGATCCTGCCGCCCGTAGGCTTTCTGCCATCAGCATAAGGCAAAGCCGCGCCGAGGCCGGCCGCGGCCTTCCCCATACAGTTTGCGTCAATTGCTTATGGGCGACGCTTCTTGTCCGCGTCACGCTGCTCGTCGGCCGCTTTGCCGACGGCTTTCTGCACCTTGCCCGCATTCTTCTCGACATTGCCGGCGACCTGTTTGCCGACGTTGCCGGTCACCTTGCCGATGACTTCCTTCGTGGCGCCCTTCACTTCGTGCTTGGTGCCTTCGGTACGATTCTTGTCCACGCATGTCTCCAGTTTTTTGCCTGCGTTATCGCAGACACCATGATGTTTACCGTCAAGCCAGTGGTGGAGCTGTGACGAGAGCGTGGGCGCCGTCTTGACAGCGATGCGTTCATACACTTCGTTTACTCGATGCGCGTGCGCTGGAGTTCACCAGTTGCGCACACGACGACAGACACTCTGACACCACCCGTTGACGCTTCCGCTTTTTGAGGATGTTGCATGATCCGCATTGCCATTGCTTCCGCCTTGGGCGCTGCCATCGTCACCACCACGTCGGCAGCAATGGCGCCCACCAATGCGCCTGTCGCCACCCTCGACGTGCAGAGATATGCGGGACAGTGGCACGAGATTGCGCATCTACCGATGTTCTTCCAGCGACGATGCGTAGATCAGATCACTGCGACCTATACGGCCAAAGCAGATGGCACGATTGCGGTGGATAACGCCTGCCGCACCAAGAATGGAAAAATGGATGCGTCAAGTGGTGTCGCCCGACGGGTCGGCGATAGGCCCGGTGCTCTGAAAGTACGCTTTGCTCCGCGAATACTTTCGTGGCTGCCTTGGGTTTGGGCGGACTACTGGGTTATCGATCTGGACCCACACTACCAATGGGCGGTAGTGGGTGGCCCGAGTCACAAATACCCTTGGGTGCTTTCCCGAACTCCCACGATGGATAAGCGACTGTTCATGCGCATTCGTGATCAGGCTCGCGAGCGCGGCTACCCGGTCGACGAGCTGGTGATGGCAGCCCCGCTCGAGTAACCCTGCGCCGTTTTTCTCCTACGCGCCATGGCAGGTGGAGCAGTGAACTGGGTTCTCTGCACCCTTGCGTGTCCGAGTCACAGCCGCACCTGCGCCTGAGTCATGCGGAACGGTTTTGCGACAATCTCGAGGGCGGCTCCTTATTGGTGCTGAGCCCGCTCGATAAAGTTGCCACGTGCGCGGGGCATAGCGTTGCCTTGAGGCTGGGCAGGCTCGGCGGTATCCGGTCTGCGGCGAGGAATGCGCAATGGAGAATTGGCGCAAGTCAGGAGGCATCACGATTCAAATGTCAATCTCGTGTGGCTGCAGAGCGTGATGCCCTGCGTGAGCGCTCTGCGAGCCCCGGGAGTAGGGCGATCGACGGCGTCTGATCACATTGCCTCGACAACGGCACGCGCATTTTGCATCGGTCGAGAGCTCTGGTTCTCACATCACACGTGGAGGAAATGCAATGCGCATCATTGATCGCACAAAATCCATCAGCGACGCCAGCAAGCAGAAGGGCGGCATCGGCTACGTTCTCATGTGGCTGCTCGGGGTGCCGATACCAATTCTGATCATCATCGGGTTGTTGCGCGGCTGCGCCTGACTCCGTGCCCCATTCGCGCCTACCGGTATCACGCAACCAAGGATTTGCTCATGACCGTTGTCAGTTCTGACGTGACCAGAGAGGATGGTTTCGACGCCTTCCCGCTGAGATTCAACGCAATATTTGCCGGATGGTTCATTGCCACCGGAATCGCCGCGCTCCTTTATGTAGCCGGCCTCGCGCTTGGCTTTTCCAGTTTCAACGCCTGGGACGCGACGGGAAGCGCCAAGGGCATTGGCATAGGAACGGGCATCTGGATGGTGCTCACCTGGGTCACTGCCTTGTTCATGGGCGGGATGTTCGCCAGCTGGTTTGATGGTCGCAACGATGACACGGTCGGCGCTGTACACGGCGTGGCGGTGTGGGGCGTGTCCATGGTGGCCACGGCCATCTGGGTGGCGGTGGGCCTCTCGCAGGCGATCACGACGCAGGGCGCGATGGCGAGTCTGCATGCTTCGCAAAGTCGATCGTCCACAGCAGCGACAACTCCGGCGGCTCCCGCAGCAGTGATGGTGCTGGACGCACATATCGCCAGGCTGGTTGCTACCGACGGCAGGCGTGATCATGCTTTGTCTGCGCCTGTAACTGCCGCGCTCATCGCCGGTCATGAAGACACCGCGAATGCCCTGCTGGCCGCGGAAACCGGTGCCGCTCCTGCAGACACAGCGACGGCACTTGCGCGTCTTGCGCCGGAGATTCAAACGGCTACTCGAGAGGCAAAACTCGCTGCCGACGCGGCCGCACACTACGCCGCCATGACGCTCTGGATCGCTTTCATCAGTGCTTTCCTGGCGCTCATTGCTGCTGCGCTGGGTGGTTGGGCTGGCGCTGGTCGTGTGCATCGCGTGTATCACCTGCGTCGGTATCCGGCGCGCCGGAGCGTGTAGCGAATCGACTGGGCGCGGCGCCGCGTATGGCGCGCGTCCAGCCCACCGGTGCGGAAAACCCCTGCGGAAGATTCAACTTCGCAACGTATCTCGTGACCAACTCGGGGTTTCACTGATGCGCCCGGTTCGTCCATCCGGGTTACGTGAGTGATCCGGGTCTTGCAAGGGTCGCGCAGAATCTGATGGTTCGAGCTGCGGCAGCAGTGAATTACCTGGGCTGCAACTGCAGCTTCTTTGCGCAAGGCGAGACTGGCAGCAGCAGCAAGGGGCGTTCTACTCTGCTCGAGCGCATGCTGCAGCGGGAGCGAATGCCTGACCAGTGCCATGCAACAGCAGCGGGAACTGTTTTGGCAGTGACCCCGCCTGCCGTGATAGACGGCTCCCTAAGATGACAATTGAGCAACATCGCTCAGAAATTTTCGATTGAATGCCGACCGACACGACCACGAAAAACTGACGGCCACCGCGGCGCGAGACCACCTGCGCGAGCGGCAGCAATCCTCTTCGGCCGCGGGCAGAATCCATGGCATGTGCCCATGTAACGCAAGCGTCAGTGATGCGCTGCCCGCTTGAGTGCGCTGAGCGCGCAGATCAGCGCCCGACGCAACCGCCGTGGGGCGCGGACCGCAAAATCAGCGTTGGCAACCCCGCGCGGTATCGCGTCTGACCATGGTGCGCCCGCGCATCCGATCTGCGGGTGGTGCGGGCGCACAACATCTTCACTCGAGTTTTACATTCCCGGCGATTCGCTGACTTTCATCTGCGCGCGGGCTTCGCCTTTCGGATACTGCTTGGTGTGCAAGTTGACGTAGGTGAGGCCATCAAGCATTGCGGACTGGGTGGCGGCATCGATGGTTACGGCGTTGCTCATGCCACTCTGATACGGGCCGGGAATCGCTTTCATCACGCCGGCATCCACGCCCGCTGCCGCTGGACCGTGGAAATGCGCAATGGTGATTGGTCCAGTGAAATCCTTGTACTCGATCGTGTACTTGAGCTTATGCGTCACCGTATCGAGCGTGGCTTTGACGTGGCCGCTGGCCTGGTTGGTGGCGCCGTGCTCGGTTACGAAGTCGCCGCCCAGGGTGACAGTTTTTGCGGCGGCCGCGGTGGAAAATGCCAGCAGCACGGCGGCTCCGATGGGCAGGATGTTGCGTAGGGACTTATGCATGGTCAAATCCTCGTCTGGTTGGTTGGGTGGTTTGCATGAAGAGCGCATTCCACCGTGCAAGCTGTGCCCTGATGTGTGAGCACGTGGTGGCTGAGTATCCACAAGTGAGTTTCGTCCGCAGCGTGTGTATGCCATGACAACGCGTCATCCGGACGGAGCAAGCCGTATCGTCACCGGCAACGGCGTGGCGCGAGCGACGCGCATCGCTTCATCCCTCGGCATTTTTTTCAGGCAAAGCTGACCTGGGCACGATAACCAGGCAAGGGCGTGTCCATCATTCCGGATTGAATATGGACGGATGGCGGGCGAGCTCTCACGGCGGCAAACACGCTGTCTTGAAATCCCCGCCAGGCGCGGTGGGATCGTCGGAATTGCGATGCTGGCTTTTGGCCGGCTGCGCACAAAGCTGTAAATATCAAAGTCTTCAAGAAATCGTTGCACCCGAGCCAATGGCTGGGTATGCTTGCGCACCATTGTACTAACGCGTTAATACATTATGAAGCGTCGCCTGCTTGATCCGGAAACCCCCGCAGCCACCGTCGGACGCAGTTTATATGCGGCTTTGTTGTCGCTGAAATCCGTCGATGAAGTGGCAGCATTCCTCAGCGATCTGTGCACGCCGGCAGAACTTGAAGCAATGATCGACCGTTGGCGCGTGGTGCCGTACCTGCAGGAGGGCCTGTCCTACCGCGAGATCCATGAGCGAACCGCAGTCAGCATCACCACGATTGGCAGGGTGGCGCGCTATCTCAATCAGGGCAGCGGTGGTTATCTCGCCGCCGCGGCGCGCTCCGCGCGGCGGGCATCGCCTGCAGTGCGGCGGGGTCGGGCATGAAAGCGCGTGACCGGCTGCGGATCGCGATGCAAAAATCCGGGCGGCTGACCGAGCCGGCGCTGGAGCTGCTGGCGCGCTGCGGCCTGAGCTTTCGCCAGAGCCGCGACAAGCTGTTTTGCTTCGGCGAAGGCGAGCCGGTCGACCTTTTGCTGGTGCGCGATGACGACATTCCCGGCTTGCTGGCGCAGTGTGTGTGTGACGTCGGTATTGTCGGACGCAACGTGCTGAACGAGTTTCAGCTCACCGGCAGCGAGCGGGACCTCGCGCCGCTGGCGGAACTGCGACCCTTGGGCTTCGGCGCTTGTCGGCTGTCCATCGCGGTCATGCAGGATTTCAATTACACAAGTCCGGCACAGCTCGAAGGGCAGCGCATTGCCACGTCGTACCCCGGGCTGCTTGGCGCCTGGCTGCGCGAGCAATCGGTGCGCGCCGCGGTGGTGACGTTGTCCGGTTCGGTGGAGATCGCGCCGCGGCTGGGCACGGCCGATGCCATTTGTGACCTGGTGCAAAGTGGCGGCACGCTTGTCGCCAACCAGCTGCGCGAGGCCGAGGTGCTGTTGCACAGCGAGGCCGTGCTGGCGGGGCCGTTGACCTTGCCGGTGGACGCGCGCGGCGACATGTTGGAGCTGCTGTTGCGGCGACTCGATGGCGTCATCCAGGTCCGCGAGTCGCGACTGCTGCAGCTGCAGGCTTCGAGCGGCGCGCTGGAAGCCATCACGCGCTTGCTGCCCGGCTGTCGGCGGCCGACGCTTGTGCCGGTGTTTGGACAGGACGACCAGTTCATGATGCAGGCCCTGTGCGCGGGCACGCTCGGCTGGCGCCAGCTTGAGGAAATAAAGAACGCAGGTGCACGCGATCTGCTCGTGCTTCCCGTTGAAAAGATGCTCGCCTGATGCTGACCGCACAGCTATTCTCCAGAGAACCTCGATGATCAGTCTCAACTGGAATCATCTGGATGCGTCACAGCGTGCTGCGGCGCTGGCGCGACCAGCGCAGACGCGCAGCGCGAGCTTGCGCGAGGGCGTGGCACTGATCATCGCGGACGTCCGCGCACGCGGCGATGAGGCGCTGTTGGCGCTGACTCAGCGCCACGACCATTGCCAGCTAGATGCCGTCACGGTGGAGGAGTCTGAATTCGCCGCAGCGGAGGCCGAACTGGACGATTCGCTGAAGGCTGCGATCCGCGAGGCCGCTGGGCGTATCGAGCATTACCATCAGGCCACGGCGTCCATGCCGATCGCGATCGAGACGGCGCCGGGCGTGCGCGTTGAGCGCATGTCGCGGGGGATTGACCGTGTCGGCCTGTATGTCCCGGCCGGCAGCGCACCGCTGCCGTCTACAGCCTTGATGCTCGGTATTCCGGCACGCATTGCCGGTTGCAGGCAAGTGGTCTTGTGTTCCCCGGCGCGGCCGGATGGACGCTGTGACGCTGCGGTGCTGTATGCAGCGCGACTGACCGGCGTGCAGCACGTTTTCAAGCTCGGCGGCGCCCAAGCCATAGCCGCCATGGCGTACGGCAGCGTCAGCGTGCCGCGTTGCGACAAGTTGTTCGGCCCCGGCAATGCCTGGGTCACCGAAGCCAAGCTGCAGGTGGCGATGGACGCGGACGGCGCGGCGATCGACATGCCCGCTGGCCCGTCCGAAGTCATGGTGATTGCCGATGAGGATGCCGACGTGGAGTTTGTCGCTGCCGATCTGCTGTCACAGGCCGAGCACGGACCGGACTCGCAGGTGATGCTGGTCACTCCCAGTGCGCGAATGTGCGACGCGGTGCTGCAAGCGATCGAGCGCCAATGTGCCGACTTGCCGCGCCGCGATATCGCGAGCCAGGCGCTGGCCTGCAGTCGGCTGCTGCTGGTCGCATCGCTGGAGCAGGCGGTGGATGTTGCCAATGCTTACGCGCCCGAACATTTGATCGTGCAAACCGCGCGACCGCGGGATCTGCTGGCTGCCGTACGCAATGCGGGCTCGATTTTTCTCGGGCCGTGGGCGCCCGAAGCCATCGGCGACTACTGCAGCGGCAGCAACCACGTGTTGCCAACCTACGGCCATGCGCGCGCGTTCAGCGGTCTGTCGGTCGCCAGCTATCAGAAGCAGATTACCGTGCAGGAGTTGAGCGCGGCCGGCCTGCGCGCGATCGGTCCATGCGCCGCGACTCTTGCCGCTGCGGAGCAACTGGAGGCACATCGCCGCGCAATAACGCTGCGGCTGTCTGCACTCGACGCACGCGACCGTGCGCGCGGGGTTTCTGCTGGCGGAGTTTCGGTATGAGCGTGCTGGACCTGGCACGGCCGGAAATCCGCGCGCTCGAGCCTTACTCATCCGCACGCATGGAGGCGGGCGCTGGCGAAATATGGTTGAACGCGAACGAATCCGCCTGGCCGCCGGCCGGCGATGCCGGGCTGGGATGCAATCGCTATCCCGAGCCGCAACCGGCGGCGTTGGCCGAGGTCCTGCGGCAGCTGTACGGCGTCACGCCGGGTCAACTGTTGCTTACGCGCGGCAGCGACGACGGCATCGACCTGCTGGTCCGTGCTTTTTGCCGCGCCAGCGTCGACGCCATCCTCGTCCAGCCGCCGACGTTCGGCATGTATGCAGCCAGCGCGCGCATCCAGGGCGCCGAGGTGATCAGCGTGCCGCTGGCGGCCGGTTTCGTGCTTGATGTTGCGGCGGTGCTGGCCGCGTGTACGCCGGCAGTGAAACTGGTGTTCGTCTGCGCGCCGAACAATCCGAGCGGGCAGGGTGTCGCGCCTGGCCTCATCCGGAAGCTCGCCGACGGGCTCGCGGGGCGGGCGCTGCTGGTGGTCGACGAAGCGTATGTCGAGTTCGCCGACTCGCCAAGCGTGGCCCCGTGGATCGATCAGCATCCGCATCTGGTCGTGTTGCGCACCTTGTCCAAGGCATGGGCGCTGGCGGGTGCGCGGATTGGTTGCGTGCTGGCGCAGGCGGAAGTCATTAGCCTGCTGCGTCGAATCATGGCGCCGTATCCGTTGCCGCTGCCAAGCGTGCACGCGGCGCTGTCGGCGCTGTCCCCGGGTGGGCAGCAACAAGCGCGGGTGCATATCAAATCTGTGCGCGCCGAGCGCATCCGTATATGCATTGCAATGCGCGAGTTGCCGGGCGTGCTGGAAGTTCTCGAATCGCACGCAAATTTCCTGGCTGTGCGCTTCGTCGACGCCGACGCCGCGTATCAACGCTTGCTCGCTGCTGGCATCGTGGTGCGTGACGTGCGTCGCTACCCCGGGCTTGCCGACGCGCTGCGCATAACCATCGGCACTGCCGCGGAAAACGATCGCGTTCTGGCGCTGCTGCGGGAGCCAGTGGCATGCCGGTGATCATCCACGAGCGCGCTCAGGAGCGGCCCATCGAATGGATATCTGCACTTGAAGCAATGCGGCGGCTGCGTTTCCCGGGCGCCCGCGCGCCGGCGCTGGTATCAGCTAAAAGCAATGTGTCGACTGCTTGTGTCGCGAGGCGTGCATGAACCGCAAACTTCTCTTCGTTGACCGCGACGGTTGCCTGATCGAGGAGCCTGCCGATCAGCAGATCGACGACTACGCGAAACTGGCCTTGCTGCCCGGCGTCATCAGCGCGCTGCAGCGCTTCGTGGTCGCCGGCTATGAACTGGTGATGGTGACCAATCAGGACGGACTGGGTACCGACAGCTTTCCGGAGGCGGATTTCAGCGGGCCACAGCAATTGCTCTTGCGCCTGCTCGGTGCCGAGGGCGTTCACTTTGGTGAGGTCCTGATCGACCGCAGCTTCGCTCATCAAGCCCTGGACACGCGCAAGCCTGGCATCGGGCTGGTGCGCCATTATCTGGCGGACGACAGCTGGAGCCGCAGCGCTTCGGCGATGGTTGGCGATCGCGAAACCGACATGCAGTTCGCCTCCAATCTCGGCGTGCGCGGCTGCCGCGTCGGTGGACAAGGCGTGAGCTGGAAAGACCTGGCACATGAGCTGCTGGATGTGCCGCGCACTGCCACAGTTGCCCGCAACACAAGAGAAACGCGCATCCGGGTCAGTGTGGATCTGGACCGCATCGCCGAACCCCAAGCGCACACGGGTCTGGGATTTTTCGACCATATGCTGGAACAGCTGGGCAAGCACGGTGGTTTCGCGCTGGAGATTGATTGCGCAGGAGACACCCACATCGACGAACACCACACCGTTGAGGATTGCGCGCTTGCGCTGGGCCAGGCCTTGAAGCAGGCCCTGGGAGACAAGCGTGGGATAGGCCGTTACGGCTTCACGCTGCCGATGGATGAATCGTTGGCCAGTGCCGCTCTGGATTTGTCCGGCCGTCCGTACTTCGTATTTGACGGCGCGTTTCCCCGCGAGCGCGTCGGTGAAATTCCGACGGAACTGGTGCCGCATTTCTTTCGCTCGCTGTGCGAAACACTGGGCGCCAACCTGCACCTGTCAGTGCATGGCGACAACGCGCACCACATGGTCGAGGCCTGCTTCAAGGTCGTTGCCCGCACGCTGCGCCAGGCGATTTGCCGCGAAGGCAACGATCTACCCAGCACCAAGGGCACGCTGTGATCCGCGCCGCGGCAACCGCTCCTGCTCGCTCTCCCCTGACACAGTCGGGGGAGAGGGCTGGGGTGAGGGGGCGCTCTGATTTCTCCAGCCAATCCGCGGTGCTGATTGATGCCAGTGGCGCCAACGTCGCCTCTGTGCCCTATGCCGTCCACAGACCGTGCGCGCCATGATCGGCATGTCGCGAGCCGCTCCTGCTCCCTCTCCCCTGACACAGTCGGGGGAGAGGGCTGGGGTGAGGGGGCGCTCTGATTTTTCCAGCCAATGCGTAGTCCTGGTCGACGCCGGTGGTACCAACATTGGTTCCGTGCGCTACGCCCTGCAGCGACTGGGCGTCGATGCGCAGCTGACAACGGATGCTGCAACGATCAGCGCTGCCGACAAGGTGATCTTGCCCGGAGTCGGCGCCGCTGGTCCTGGCATGGCGCGATTGCGAGAGCTGCAATTGGTCGAAATTCTGCGCTCTCTCAAGCAGCCGGTACTGGGCGTCTGCCTGGGCATGCAACTGCTGTGCGCGCATTCCGAAGAAGGCGACACGCAATGTCTGGGGCTCATCCCGGCGCCTGTGCGCCGCTTCATCCAAGCGCAGGGTCTTCGCGTGCCTCATATGGGTTGGAACGACGTACGCGTGATGCAACAGCATCCGCTGCTGGAAGGATTGCGGGAAAAAGATCAGGCGTATTTCGTGCACAGCTATGCCGTGCCCACGGGAGAATGGACGCTGGCTACCTGCGAGTACGGCGGGGCGTTTTCGGCGGTGATCGCGCGCGCCAATTACTTCGGCATGCAGTTCCACCCCGAACGCTCGGCGGCGGTGGGCGCGCAACTGCTGCGGAATTTCCTCAGCCTATGAACTTTGACGTGATTCCCGCGATCGATCTGCGTGGCGGCCAAGTGGTGCGCCTGAAGCAGGGCGATTACGCGCAGCAGACGACGTACGGCGCCGAGCCGTGCGCATTGGCCGCGCGCTACGCAGCTTGCGGCGCACATTGGCTGCATGTGGTCGACCTTGACGGCGCGCGCTCCGGTCAACTGGACAATCTGGCAGTGATCCGCGCAATGGCCGCCGACGGCATGGCTATCCAGGCCGGCGGCGGTGTGCGCGAAGAGGCTGACGTGCGACGCTTGTTCGACGCTGGCGTGCGGCGCGTGGTGCTTGGCAGCGTGGCCATCCGCGCTCCCGAGCTGGTGGCAAACTGGCTGGCGCAATATGGCAGCGAGCGATTCGTCATAGCGCTCGATACGCGGCGCATCGACGACACCTGGGCGCTGCCAAGCGCGGGTTGGACCGAAGTGGAAGCGCGCACGCTGGACGAACTGGCACCATGGTATGCCGCACGCGGCGCACGGCATCTTCTATGCACTGACATTGACCGGGACGGCATGCTGGCCGGGTTCAATCTGGACCTGTATCGCCACCTGGCCGGCAGCGTGCCGCAGCTGGCTGTGCAGGCGTCTGGTGGCGTGCGCTCGATAGCCGATATCCGTGCCGCGCGCGACTCCGGTGCGCAAGCGGTGATCCTCGGCCGCGCCCTGCTGGAAGGTCGATTTACCGTGCAGGATGCGCTCGCATGCTGAGCCGTCGCATCATTCCCTGCCTGGATGTGCGCAATGGGCAGGTCGTCAAGGGTGTGCGCTTTCGTGACCATGTGGTCATCGGGGAGATTGTTGATCTGGCGCTGCGCTATCGCGATGCAGGGGCCGATGAGCTGGTGTTCTACGACATAACCGCCAGCCCTGAGGGGCGTAGCGTGGATCGCGCATGGGTGGAAAAAGTGGCGCGCGTCATCGACATCCCTTTCTGCGTTGCCGGCGGCATCCGTTCGGTGGACGAGGCGCGTGCCGTGCTGCATGCAGGTGCCGACAAGATCTCCGTGAACTCTCCCGCGCTGGAACGGCCTGTGCTGATCGATGAGCTGGCAGCAGCGTTTGGCGTGCAATGTGTGGTCGTTGGCATCGACTCGCTGCGCGATACCGATGAGCAATGGCGCGTGCGTCAGTACACCGGTGATCCCGCGAAGACGCAGGAGTTGGCGCGGCGCACCCTCGACTGGATCATTGAAGTGCAACAGCGCGGTGCCGGTGAGATCGTGCTCAATTGCATGGGCAGCGACGGCGTGCGCAACGGCTACGATTTGCAACAGCTCACCGCGGCGCGGGAGTTATGTCATGTACCGCTGATCGCCTCCGGAGGAGCCGGTAGTGCAACGCACTTTCGCGATGTATTCGTCGACGCCGACGTGGACGGCGCGCTGGCCGCCAGCGTGTTTCATTCCGGCAGCATCACGATCCCTGCGCTCAAGGGCTACCTGCAGGGGCAGGACATTTCGGTACGCATGTGGTGATCAAGGAACAGCAGCGATGAGCGATTCGAATACAGATACCAGTCGCCTGGATTGGATCAAGGGCGATGGTTTGCTGCCGGCGGTCGTTCAGCACTGGACAAGTGGCGAGGTGTTGATGCTTGGCTACATGAACATCGAAGCGCTCGCGCGGACCGAGGCCACTGGCCACGTCACTTTTTACAGCCGCAGCAAGCAGCGCCTGTGGACCAAGGGTGAAAGCTCGGGGCATGTGCTTGTACTTAAAACCATCCGTGTCGACTGCGATGCCGATTGCCTGCTGATCCAGGCCGAACCGCACGGACCCACTTGCCACCGCGGTACCACGAGTTGTTTTGGCGACTGTATTCATGTGCGGCCGCCATTGGGCTTTCTGGCCGAACTGGATGCACTCGTCGCGAAGCGTCATGCAGAGCGGCCAGAAGGCAGCTACACCACCGACCTCTTCGCCAGCGGCATCCGTCGTATCGCGCAGAAAGTAGGCGAGGAGGGGGTGGAGACTGCGCTGGCGGCGGTGGTGCAGGGTGATGACGATTTGCTGGGCGAGGCGGCTGACTTGATTTTCCATCTCACCGTGGCTTTGCGTGCGCGTGGCCTGTCGCTGGCGGATGTCGTGCGCGTGTTGGCGCAGCGACACGCCAGCGGGCCATGACGCGACGGCAGGTGCAGTAAAGATCGAATGCGAGCTCGATGGAGACGGCAAAAGCCAGCGCAGAGAGTCCGGCGGCCTGGTAGCGGTTACGCCGTGTGGGACCGCCCCGTGATCGCGATGTTGCCCTTGCGCGTCTGCTTCATGGGATTGCGGTCGGTGGAGTCGGAGAGACATCTGCACATCACATCGTGACGCGGCCTCTTGCGTTGCGGTTCGGTGCGGTTTCCGGATTCAACCGGCGCGCATTCAAGCTGCGGACGTCAAGCCACCGGACGCATGGGGACCGCACCGTGCATTTCGGCCGGGGCCGCTTGCGGCGCGTGTGGGTTCGTTCGGCCAAGCGTGATGTTCTTGCTGGCGCGCACCAGGCGGTTGGCGAACGTCCATATTTCTCCGGTTTCCGTGATGAACACGGTCCAGTACAGATCGGACTCCGGGCCGTAATCGATCAGGAAGTGGGCAAAGCCCTCTCCCTTGGGAGTGTTCAAGGGAAGTGGAGGATTGAGTTGCAGCATGGCAGACCTGCTTTTGCAGTACGACAGCTGTCGCGGGGGCAAGAGTGGCACCGCAGGGCGTGAAGAGCGTGCAAAATCCACGTCAAAACTGGATGGTCTCGAGGGCACGGGAACAAGCATGCACCAGCGTTCGCCTGCACGCCACTCACGCGAGAATTACGCAGATGACCCTAAGCTGAAAGACACAGACAATTGTGGAGCGTGACAACATGATCAAGTGGGCCATCATTTTTGCCATCATCGGTCTTATCGCAGGCGTACTGGGATTTGGCGGCATTGCAGGCGGTGCGTTTGGTATTGCCAAATTTCTGTTCTGGGCCGCGATCATCATTGCCGTAGTGTTGTTTCTGCTCGGCATGACTATCTACAAAAAGATCACTTAGTCGTCGGCGTTCTGGCGTTTCCCTGAGTATTGCGGCTACCAGAATCCATGCTCGGCTGCAGGTTCAGCCTCATCAAAATCATGAGTAGCGCCGAGCGGGCGCGCATGCACTACTGCTGTCGAGATGGCTTGCGCGCAGCCGCAGCGTGGCTTGCGCGTCCGCGCCTGGATGCATGACCGAGGTTACCGCTAAGCCAGTTGTCCATTCAGCGTGGCTGGCCGCGCCATCGACAGGTGTTGACCAATCTGATTCTCCGTTCCGGGTTATTTCGTTTTTCGCATGCGCGACTCGGCGCGATAAAGGGTCGCCTCGTGACCAGGTCTGAGTCAGACTGAGCTAATGGGCTCATTGAACGAGTGGGCGTCGAGCGGCGCATAGTGTCCGTGCGGTTGCGCAACGGCGGGACTTCATCCGCATCATTGGCGTTGCGCCCGGCAGTAAGCACTGTCCAAAGCTGCCAGAAAGTTATGGCAAGCCACTTAACTGTCAGGAGACGCCACCGTTGGCAAACTTCAATGTCGAACGCGCGCGAACCGTGGCGCACCGCGTAGGCCGGACCTTGCATGCGGAAGCATGGTTTCCGCATCTGCCGCTGGCGCTGTTGATGGGTTTTGGCGGTATTTGGCTGTTGAAAACCGATCTGGGTCTTGGCTGGCAACGCTACGTCACGCAGATACTGCATGGTTCGCTCGACATGCCGCCACGCATGTTGCCGCCCATTCTGATCGGCAGCGGCATGCTGACCATGGCTTTGGCGCTCCTGTGGCGCTCACGCATTGCCTGGGTCATGGCGTTGATGCTGGTGGCGACGGCGGCGGTCAGCTCCAGCTTTGGTCATCACGGCTTCCTGCTGTTCGGCTACTTTTTGCTGGTATTGGCCGCGCTGCTCTTCAGCTACCGGCACTTCGATCGTTCCAGCGTCGCGGCAAGCACGCTGTTTGCGTTTACTTCGGTTGCGTTGCTGCTGATGTACGCGACTTTTGGCAGCTACTACCTCGGGACGCAATATCGTCCGGCCATTTCCGACCTGGTCACCGCGCTGTATTACTCGATGGTGACCATGAGCACCGTGGGCTACGGCGACTTCGTTCCACTCACCGCCGAAGCCAAACTGTTCACGGTATCGATCATCGTGCTCGGCGTGGCGGTATTTGCTACCTCGCTGACGGCGGTTATTGCGCCAATGGTGAGCCATTCATTGCAACGCATCGTCTCGCGAAAAGGCAAGGTCATGAAACGCGAAAAACATTTTGTCGTCATCGGCAACACTGCACTGGCCAGCAATACCTGGCTGGAACTGGCGCGGCGGGGCCGTCCGGTCACGCGCATCCTGCGCAAACTGCCCGAGGACACGGACTTGCACGATGTGGATGTCGTCGTCGGTGACCCGGGCAATGTGGAAACCCTGCGCGAAGCCGGAGTGCAGCATGCGCAGGCGGTGATGGCCATGATGGATGACGATTCGGAAAACGCGTTCGCGATCCTCGCTGCACGCGAGCTCGGCGGTGGCGCGCGCACTGTTGCAGCGATCAGCGATCCGCGTCATCGAACGCGCATCAAGCTGGCGCAGCCGGACGTGGTAATCGCTCCGCAACTGCTCGGTGGCGAGCTTTTGGCGATGCTGCTGACTGGGGAGGAGGTGACTTCCGAGTTCATCACGAAGCGCGTGTTCCAGGATCTCTCGGTCACGATCGCCGATTCCGCTGCCGTTGCGAAAAAGCCCTGAGTGCATTCGCGTGACGCAGCGGCTGGTGCCAGCGTGGCGCGTGCCAGTGGCTCTCAACAGGCGCACTGGCCCGATCCGACTGGCGTGCGTTTCATTTGCATGAGGAGACCCGATACAGATGCTTGACTGGTTCAATCACACCGTCTTTGCCGATAATTCGCTGACCGCGTGGCTGACTGCACTGGCAGGAGCCGCGATCGGCTTCCTGCTGGTGGCCGGTGCGCTGCACCTGGCCCGGTCGCGGTTGCAGTCGTTGCAGTTGCGTTCTGCGCGGCCGGTCAGCGCGACCGTGAAAGTGCTGCTGCAGAGCACGCGCCTGTGGGTGGTACTGCTGGTGGCGTTGCTGATCGCAGCTGACTTTCTGAAGTCCACGGATCGCGCCGAAGAGCTGCTGGCACACGGATTGTTCGCCGTGCTCGGGTTGCAGCTTGCGCTGTGGGCAAACGCGTTGATCCGCTATGGGGTGTATCGCCGGGAAGCGGCCGATGCGGTGGTCAACCCGGTCTTCCTCAACATGCTCACTCTTGCGGCACAACTGCTGGTGTGGGCGACGCTGCTGCTGGCGCTGTTTGCCAATGTCGGTGTCAATATCACTGCGTTTGTCGCCAGCCTCGGAATCGGTGGGGTGGCCGTCGCTCTGGCTTTGCAGAATATCCTTGGCGATTTGTTTTCGTCGATGGCGATCGGCCTGGACAAGCCGTTCGAGGTAGGCAACACCATTGCGTTTGGTGACGTCATTGGCACGGTGACCCAGGTCGGTGTCAAGAGCACGCGCATTGCGTCCTTGTCCGGTGAAGAACTGGTCATTTCCAACTCTGATCTGCTCAAGGAACTGATCCACAACTACAGCCGCATGCAGCGGCGCCGAGTGGTGTTCGCGTTTCGGCTGCCATACGCAACGGGCCGCGCGGACGTGCAAGGCATTCTTGAGCAAACGCGCGCAGGCATCGAAGCGGAGCCGCAGGCCAAATTCGATCGTGGGCATCTGGCGGGATTCGGCGAATACGGCTTTGATTTCGAATTCGTGTATTACGTGCTTTCCCCGGACTTCACCTTGTACCGCGACATCCACCAGCGAGTGAACTTCAGGATCATGGAGGCACTGGCCGAGCGGAGTGTTTCTTTCGCAGTGCCGGTTCGCGAGATCGCCACGCGAAGCGGTGAACCGACCTTGCGCGTCGCCGATGCCGCACATGAGGTCAAGCCGCTCAAGCGCCACAAGACGCAATGATGATCTTGCATCGTCACCGCGGTAAGACGTCCATCGAACGGATGAGCCGATCGGCGCAGCAGAGGCATTGGTGCGACGCAAAGCCGGGCTGCATGCTCTCTGTGCACGCTGCGTTCGCCGTGCAATCACGACATGCAGCAAAACCTGACAACGGGCTGTCGATCACAGTCGATATCCGGAGAGATGCATGACCGCGATGAATATTCTCACGCTGGTCGTGGTGATTATTGCAGGCGTCAACGGGGGTCTGGTTGGGCCCGCCAACTTCAATCTTGTCGCAGCGATTTCTGGTGATCAGACCACGCTGTCGCGAATTATCAACGTTCTGGTGGGCCTGGCTGCGTTGTGGCAGATCATGCCGCTGGTCGGCGCTTGGCGGGTAGACCCAATCGCAGCGCACGCCGGAGCAGCCGCGCGCAGGGCTGGAGTGAAACCTCTCCCCATCTTGGCCACTGCGGCGAACGCCTCGTGACCAAGACGCCGCAGCAGAAAATGCTGGCCGGCGAGCTGTATCGACCAGACGCGCCGGAATTGCGCTCGGCGCAGGCCACGGCAGCCGCCTGGCTTGCGCGTTATAACTCACCACTTGCATGTGCGTCGCCCGAAGCGGCGCGCGCGCTGCTGCTTGAACAGCTGGCGAGCGTAGGCGCGCGTGCAGTGATTCGGCCGCCGTTCTATTGCGACTACGGCAGCCATATTTACCTGGGCGCAGACGTATTCATGAATTTTGCCTGCGTCATTCTCGACGTTGCCACGGTCGTGATCGGCGATCGCACCAAGATTGGGCCAGCGGTGCAGATCTATGCGGCAGATCACCCGCGTGATCTGGCCGCGCGCCGCGCAGGTCTCGAATGCGGCAAGCCGGTTACCATCGGCGCGGACGTATGGGTTGGCGGCGGGGCGATCATTCTTCCGGGCGTAACCGTCGGTGACGGCGCCATTGTCGGCGCCGGTAGCGTGGTGACCCGCGATGTAGCGCCCGGCTCAACGGTCATGGGCAATCCGGCCCGGGCTGCGGTCACGCGTTAGGCGCGGCAAACGTCAATTGACGGCTGCAATGCCATTTGTTCACAGGCGCTGTCGGCCGCCTGCCAGCCATTTGCTCAAGGTGATGCAGTCACTCGCCACACCGCGTTCCCCACGTCGTCGGCGACCAGCAGCGCGCCATCCGCGTCTTGCGCCAGCCCAACCGGAGCACCGTAAAGCTCCTTTTCATCGGGCGAATGAAAACCGGTAACCACATCATGCGGCGCGCCTACCGGCATGCCCTGCTGAAAGCGCACGAACACCACGCTGTAGCCGCTGAGCGGCGAACGGTTCCAGCTGCCGTGTTCGCTGACGAACGCGCCGTCGTGATAGGCGGCGGGCAGGGCGTTGTCAGCGGAAATGAGCAGTCCCAAAGCGGCGACGTGCGAGCCGAGTGCGTAGTCGGGTTTGATCGCTTTGGCGACCAGGTCCGGCCGCTGCGGCTTCACCCGCGTGTCCACGTGTTGGCCGTAGTAGCTGTAAGGCCAGCCATAAAAGCCGCCGTCCTGCAGCGAGGTCAGATAGTCGGGTACCAGGTCGGCACCAATCTCGTCGCGTTCGTTGGCAATGGCCCACAGCTTGCCGGTGTGCGGCTCCCACTGCAGGCCGGTCGGATTGCGCACCCCGGAGGCATAGATGCGACTGGCGCCGTTGGCCACTTCCACCTCAAGCACGGCAGCGCGGCGATATTCCACAGCCAGACCGTTCTCGGTGATATTGCTGTTGGAGCCAACCCCGACATACAGCTTGCTGCCATCCGGACTGGCCAGCAGCGCCTTGGTCCAGTGGTGGTTGATGGTGTCAGGCAGGTCGGTGAACGGCTGCGCCGCGGCGGTAATCTGTGTCTCCCCGCTGACGTAGGGAAACTTGACGATGGCATCGGTGTTGGCCACGTACAGCGTGTCGCCAATCAACGCGACGCCGAACGGCGAGTTCAGGTGTTCGATGAACACATGTTTTTCCCATTCACCCGAACCCCCGGCGGCCTTGCGCAGCAGGGTGATGCGGTTGCCGCCTGGCGCCTTCTTTCCAGAGCGTGCAGCTACCAGCCCGGCCGCAAACTGCTTGGGAGTCGTCAACGGCTCGGTGCCAGGGCCGTTAGACTCCACCACCAGCACGTCGTGGTTGGGCAGTACGTAAACCTGGCGCGGATGTTTCAGCCCGCTGGCGATCTTCTCGATCTTCAGACCCGCTGCAACCGTCGGTGTCTGGCCCTGCTTCCAGCCCACTCCGTTGGGCACTTTCATCGGTGGCACGAGGAAGTTTTCGGGTGCGGGCAGCGGCGGATTGTCGCCGGCCTGTTGCGCCGGGGTGAGCGCGGCCTTTTCGCTGCAGCCGCCCAGCAAGGCGATCAGCGCCAATGCCGACACGCAGTGGAGCACGGTCTTATTCATGCACGTAGCTCCGAGCTGGCACGGATTGCACGACGATGACCAGGTGGGCGATGGCGAGCAGCAGCACGGTGATGACCGAGAGCCACACGCCGGCTGGAACCACCGCGTAAGCATCGCGGGTATGCACGAACGCATTGAAGATCGCCACGATGATGGCAACCAGGTTGAGCCAGAAGTCCAGTCGGTCTGCGCGTGTTGCAAAGCGCCTGGAGGTAATCCAGACCCGCACCAGGTTGATCAATCGCGGCACGATCGCAAACACCAGGCCGATGACGATGAGCCATGCTGCGCCCTTGTCCCACAGGATGACCCCGCTGCGGGCGTATGTGATATCGAAAATGAGTGCGGCGACGAAACATCCGAACGGCACTGGATTGAGCAAACCGTAAGTGGCGTCGGCCACTACGGAGCGACGTGCTGTGGTGCCCGAGATCATGGATGAATGCCTCGATGGGAACGGCAAAAAGGATGTGACGATGGAAGCAGGCGAACAACCCAAGCTAGCTGGCGCAGACGTTATTCCACGTTGTGTCTACGATGCGTTGCGGTCGAGGCCTGCAATGGTTTCACAGATTGGCCACCGGCGCGGTTTGCCGAGGACTGCGCTGCCGGTGGGAATACTGCGTCGACGCGCTTGCCAAAGACATCGGCGATGCGCAAGGGGCATCCAGCGGTGGAGAGTAGCCACTCGTGCTCCATGGCAGCGATCGCTTGCACCTCACCCGCAGCCGGTGCTGGCCTTTGTGCGCCATCTCCAGGGTCCAACATTGCGCCGGCTTGACTTCGCTGCCGGCCAGATCACCGAGGACTACGGGTGAGTGCCATCCATGTTCCGCAGCGCCCCTCAAGCGCGTACCAGCTCCTGCAGCCGGGCGGCATCCTCCACGGCGTGACCCAGCGCGGTATTGTCCAGCACACACCAAGCGGGCACGTCCGCCCGGGCGCGCTCACGCAGCGCGTGCGCCAGCTCCTGCAGGGCCGCGTCGTCGTAACGGCTGTAGTAAATGCGTGGCGAGCCGTGCCAGCGCCAGTAGCTCCAGCCCGCCGAAGCACCAGCTCCGCCCGCGATCCCGCCCGCTGGTATCCGTGCCGGATCCGCCGCGACGCGCGCCAGTCCATAGCGCTGCCACAGGCTGTCCACGTTGGGCTCAAACCAGCTTGGATGGCGCGGTTCGCATGCAACTGGTGCGCTGAAGCGCCGCCGCAGCATGGCGAAAAACCGGTTGGCGACACGCGCATCGAAGGCCAGGCTGGGCGGCAACTGGACCAGAACGCCGCCGAGATTTTGTCCCAGGCCAGCTACCCCATCTCGAAACGCGCTCAGAGCATCACCAGCGCCCTGCAGGCGTGCGTCATGCGTGATCTGCTTTGGCAGTTTCACCGAGAAGCGGAAGTGCGTCGGCACGCTGGCGGCCCAGCGCTCGAAAGTCTGCGGGCGATGCTGTCGGTAAAAGGTCGAGTTGATCTCGGCGAAGTCGAAGCGGGTTGCGTAACGCGCCAGTTGGCTCTGGTCACCGGCGAACCATGCCGCGTGCCGTGACGGGATCGACCAGCCGGCACAGCCGACGCGTACCGCAATTACCTTCTCGGCACCGAGCGATGCAGATTCCGGCGGCAGCTTGGACGCAAAATCGGCGGCGTGCTCGGGGCGGGTAGGCGCCATGGCCGACCGCGCTTTTCCTACCGCGCCAGCTTGGCCAGATACGCCCGGATCCGGCGCGCATTCGTGCCGACGTCGCTCTTGCCCACGCGTGACACCGAGCGGACGTCGATGCGACTGCCGTTGCCCGCCGCCTGCACGCGAATCACTACATCGTCCTTGAAGCCGAACCATGGCGTGGTGTCGGTGGCTTCAATACGTCCGGCCGCCGCGTCGCTGGCGACGATGTTCCAGCCCATGGACTGCGCGGCCTTCAGCGCACGGTCAAACGCCTGCGCCGGCGCCATGGTCGTGTCCTGTGGGCGCAAGTCCGGATAGGCGGCGAGCTGCTGCCGCGCGATCTCTTCGCCGCCGTAATCGGCAGGGTTGCTTACAGACGCCCGCAGCGGCAGGATCGCCACGAACTGAGGTGGGTGCACGGTATCGGTGCTGATGTCGTGGATCGGAGGCACGCCCCGGGCCTGGCGCAGGTTGTTCCACGGCACGAATGCAACGCCCAGGCCGAGCAGCAAGGCGACCGCCAGCATCACGCCATGGCCGCGACGCACGCGCGGAAACAGCAGCATGACGAATGCACACGCTGCCGCGGCCAGGCCGACGATCGCAGCCCACCGCATTACGCTGAAGCCGGTGCCGAATTCCCACAGCGAAAGCCGCGTGCCGATTCCAGCGGAAAGCAGCATAAGCGCGGCAAGCACAGCCAGGGCAAGGGCAAGGCGGGACAGTTTCATGCGCTACTCCGGACGCCGACGGCACAGGCCGGGCGGCTGAATTGATCTGCTGATCATACCCAAGCCGCACCCCATGCTGAAAATACCTGGCTCATGAAGCGGCCGCGCCCCATATTTGCTGCAGGCGTTGATCGCGATGGCAGCCATGTCGGTAGTACTTGTAGCGGAGCGGATTCTTCAGGTAATAACCCTGGTGGTAAGCCTCCGCGGGGTAAAAAGTCGATGCAGTCTCGATCGTCGTGGCGATTCCCTGAGCGAACCGCGGATCGGCCTGCAACGCTTTTTTGCTTGCCTGCGCCTGGCTTTGCTGTTGCGCGCCCAGAGGAAAGATGGCGCTGCGATACTGATCGCCGACGTCGCAAAACTGACGTCCCTTTGCGAGCGGATCGACGTTGTGCCAGAACACGTCGAGCAATTTGGGATAGCTCACCTGGCGCGGATCATAGACGACGCGCACAGCTTCGGCGTGGCCGGTGCCGCCTGCGGACACCTGTTCGTAGGTCGGGTTGAGGGTGCGTCCACCGGTGTAGCCAGCGGTGGTGGAGATCACGCCTGGCAGTTTGTCGTACGGCGGCTGCATGCACCAGAAGCAGCCGCCGGCGAACACCGCCGCCGCGCTGGTAGCGCTGGCGGGAACCGTGTCTTTGGCAACAATTGCGGAGATCGTCGCGCCGCCGCGCGCCGCCGTGGTCGGGCGCGCCGTGCTGGCAACAGTGGCGCTGGCATTTGCCGCATCGAGCCCGGCGCTCAACCCGGACTGGCCGCACGCGCCAAGCACAGGCGCCAGCGGCAAGAGCCAGACCAGCCATCGGGGAAAGCGCAGCGTTGCGCGTTGGGCGTTCATGCCGCGCCACGCAACGTTGGCAGCGACTCACCTTCCGGCACGAAGCGCAATGCCAAGCCGTTATTGCACCAGCGCGTGCCCAGCGGTGGCGGGCCGTCCTTGAAGATGTGCCCCTGGTGCCCACCGCAGCGCGCGCAGTGGTATTCGGTCCGCGGAATCAACATGACGAAATCGCGCTTCGTGCTTGTTCGGCCGGGAATGCCCTGGGTAAAGCTTGGCCAGCCGGTGCCGCTTTCAAACTTGTGCTCGCTGGCAAACAGCGGCTGGTAGCAGGCCGCACAGACAAAAGTACCCTTGCGGTGTTCGACGTTCAGCGGGCTGCTGCCAGAGCGCTCGGTATCGCTCTCGAACAAGACCTTGTAGGCAGCTGGACTCACCTTGTCGCGCCAATAACCGGTTGGCAGTGCCGCCCTGCCAGCACTAGCCAGGGCGGCAGCGTCCGATGGCGCATCTGCCCGGGCACAGGCCGAAAACCATGGCAACGTAGCGGTTACGCCGAGGCATCTGATTACATCGCGTCTGTTCATCATCGATCTCTCCGGCAAGGTCGGTGGCGGCTGCTGGCGGCAGTAAACGAGTTACCAGCAGTCGGCGGCGAAAGTAGTCGCCAGTGCAAAGGTTATACGTTCGGCTCGCAGCAAAGGATGCATTGCATGCTCCTTCTCAGCCGGGCATCCACGCGCAGGCGATGCGCAGGCTGATATATACCCCTGACGCGGTGAACATGTCGGCAAGCAGTGAGCGGCATACCCGCCATACTGGCGCTGTGTGCGTCAGCAAAAGTTGACGAACGATGGCAACCGCGACGCGGAGTCCGATGACCAAACACAAGCTCGCATATCGTTGGGGCTGGCTGGCGCTGCTGCTGATCGCGGCAGCGCTGGCGTGGGCCTGGCATGCCGGGCTTGTCGATGCGCTGAGCCTGCAGCAGCTCAAGTCGCGTCAGGCCGAACTTGCGCTCTGGGTTGCGTCCAATGCGTGGTTGGCAGCGGGAACATTTTTCGCAGTCTATGTGGCCGTAGCTGCTACCTCGCTGCCAGGTGCGGCGCTGCTCACCGTGGCGGCGGGCGCGATGTTTGGCGTGTGGGAAGGCAGCGTGCTGGTGTCGTTTGCCAGCAGCATCGGCGCCAGCGTGGCGTTCCTCATCGCGCGGTTTGCACTGCGCGAGCGCCTGCGCAGCCGCTATCAGGATCGGTTGCAAAAGATCGATGCCGGCATGCAGCGCGATGGCTGGCTTTACCTGTTCACGTTGCGCCTGGTGCCAGCGTTTCCGTTCTTTCTGGTCAACCTGCTGGCCGGCGTCACGGCTCTGCCGTTGCGCACGTTTTACTGGGTCAGCCAGCTCGGCATGTTGCCTGCCACCGTGGTTTACGTTTACGCCGGCACCCAGCTGGCCCGGATCGATTCACTTGCCGGCGTGCTCTCGCCGCGAATGCTGGTTGCGTTGCTGGCGCTGGGCGTGTTGCCGCTGCTGGCGCGCTGGTTTACGCGGCGCCTTGCAGCGAGGCGCGTGTATCGCGGTTATGACAAACCGGCGCGCTTCGATTACAACCTGCTGGTCATCGGCGCCGGATCTGCCGGGCTGGTGGCGGCGTACATCGGTGCCACTGTGAAGGCGCGCGTGGGGTTGATCGAAAAAGCTGCGATGGGCGGTGATTGCCTCAACACCGGTTGCGTACCATCCAAGGCCTTGCTGCATACCGCGCGGCTGCTGGCGCAGGCGCGCGATGCCCAGCGCCAAGGCGTGCGCGCAATGCACGCGGAGTTTGATTTTGCCGAGGCGATGGAGCGCGTGCAGCGTGTGATCAAGCAGATTGCGCCGCATGATTCGGTGGAGCGATACACCGCGATGGGCGTAGATGTCATCCGCGGCAACGCGCGCGTGGTCTCGCCGTGGGAAGTGGAAGTCAACGGGCGTCGGCTGAGTGCCCGACAGCTGATTGTGGCGACCGGTGCGCGGCCGCTGGTGCCGCCGATCAAGGGTATCGACGACGCGCGCTACTTCACCAGCGACACGGTATGGAATCTGCGCGTGCTGCCGCGACGCTTGTTGGTGCTTGGCGGAGGTCCTATCGGTTGCGAACTGGCGCAGGCATTCGTGCGTTGTGGCAGCGAGGTGACGGTGGTCGAGATGGCACCGCGCCTGCTCGGTCGCGAGGATGCCGATGCCGCTGCGGCGGTAACACTGCAGCTGCAGGCCGAGGGTGTGCACGTCGCCACCGGGCACAAGGCGTTGCGCGTGAGTGGCGATGACAGCGGCGGGCGCCTGGTGTGCGCAGCGGCCGGTAGCGAGGTGCTGTTTGACTACGACGTGCTGCTGCTCGCGCTCGGCCGCAGTCCGAACGTAAGCGGCTTCGGCCTGGAGGAGCTGGGTGTGCAGCTGGACAATCGCCAAATCATTGCGGTTGATCCCATGCTGCGTACCAATTTTCCCAACATCCTGGTGTGCGGTGACGTTGCCGGTCCATATCAGTTTACCCACGTCGCCGCGCACCAGGCGTGGTATGCAGCCGTCAACGCATTGCTCGCACCGTGGTGGTCGTTCAGGGTGGATTACCGGGTGATTCCATGGGCAACTTTCACCGAACCGGAGGTGGCGCGCGTGGGTTTGTCCGAGGACGAAGCGCGCGAGGGGAAGATCGTCGTGGAGGTCAGCCGCTACAATCTTGCCGAGCTCGATCGTGCCATTGCCGATGGCGCCGACAGCGGATTCGTCAAGGTGCTCACGGCGCCGGGCAAGGATCAGATCCTCGGCGCGACAATCGTCGGTGCGCATGCCGCCGAGCTGCTTGCCGAGTTCGTGCTGGCGATGAAACACGGCATCGGCCTGAAGCAGATACTGGGCACGATCCACATCTATCCAACCATGAGCGAAGCGAACAAGTACGTGGCCGGAAACTGGAAGCGCGCGCACGCGCCACAGCGGGTCTTGGCGTGGGCGGCAAAATACTTTGCCTGGCGCCGAGGCTGAAATGTCGGAGCAGGCAACTTCTGCCGGATCGACCAGCGTGGGTGCGGCGCGCGCGTTGCAGGACAGCGCGGGCGAGCCGGGAACTGGCCGGGCTGCCGGGGCGCGCACAAGCGGCAGCGCCGGCAACGATGTGCAGGCACCGTCGCGCGGCTCGGCGCTGGCGCGGTTGACAGTGGTAATACCGGTGGGGCCAGGCGATCAGCTTGATGCGCGATTGCGCGCGCAGCTTGCGCAGCTGCCGGTGGCTGCGCAGATCTGCATCGTGACCTGCAAGGAAAGTGCGCCGGGCGTGGCGCATGCACCGTCGGAGCAGACCGGCGACGGGCCGCGCTGGGTGTGGATCAGTGCGCCAGCGGGGCGCGCATCGCAGCAGAACGCGGGTGCGGCCGCAGCCGCAGTCGCAGCCGCAGCCGCCGGGCAGTGGCTGTGGTTTCTGCATGCCGACGCCCAGCTTGCCGATGGCACGTTGCCGGCTCTGGAGAAATTCATCCATGCCGACCATGCCGCACTGGGTTATTTTGACTTGCGCTTTCTCGATGATGGACCCGCGCTGATGCGGCTGAACGCAGCCGGCGCCTGGCTGCGCAGCCATTGGCTGCGACTGCCATTTGGCGACCAGGGACTCCTGCTGCCGCATGCCTTGTTCACCAAGCTGGGTGGCTTCGATGCAACCGTCGCGCGCGGCGAAGATCATCAGCTGGTGTGGCGTGCGCGACGTGCGGGCATACCCGTGCTGTGGGTCGGCGCGTCGCTGTACACCAGCGCACGCAGGTACGCCGCGGGCGGCTGGGGCACCACCACGCGCCAGCATGTGTTTGAGACATGGCGCCAGGCCCGGAGCTATGCGCGCGGCGAAACTCGACCGTGACCGGCGCAGTCGCGATCTTTGTCAAGACGCCCGGTCATTCGGCGTTGAAAACGCGGCTGGCGGCCATATGTGGTCGCGTCTGGGCAGAGCATTGGTACGTGCTTGCGGCAGCGGCGGTGGCTTCCGTGGTGCAGCGCGCGTGTGCCGCCACGGGCATGGTGGCGTACTGGGCGGTAGCAGAAGCCGGGGCGCAAAGTGCGTGGCCGGATTTGCCGACGATCGCCCAAGGCGATGGAACGCTGGGCGAGCGGATGGCGCGGGTGCACGCCGCCCTGGTCGCGCGGCACGGCTTTGGCTTGCTGATCGGTGCCGACAGTCCGCAGCTGAGTGCCGACGCGCTGGTTGCAGCGGCTCGCTGGCTGGAAATTCCTTCGGCGACAGCCACCATCCCGCCGCCAGATTTGGTGGGCCGCTTCGCGCTGGGTCCGGCCACCGATGGCGGGTTCTGGTTGTTTGGTTCCAACCGCGCAGTTGCCACCAGGATCTGGACCGCCGTGCGCTACAGCCAGCCGCACGCCGGGCGAGACTTGCAGCATGCGATGCGCGGCCTTGGCACGTGGCATGTGCTCGCTCAGCTCACCGATGTCGATCACGCCGACGATCTCGAAGTGGCGCGACGGGCGCTTGACGATCTGGCCGATCCCACGCCGGCGCAACTCGCGCTGGCGCGCTGGATGAGTGAAGCCGCGCCGGTGCTGTCCTGATGCGCGCTTGTGCGTCTCGCCGCAGGACCGCACGGACGAGGTGCTTGCGCGCATGAACATCACGCAATTCGTGCTTGCTCACGAGCCGGCACTGCGGCTGGGCAGTTTTGCCTTGGTGCTGACGCTGCTGGCCGGCGCCGAACGCGTATGGCCGGCGCGCGGTGATGCGCGACCTGCACGCCGCCAGGGCGCGAATCTGGCCCTGATGGCACTCAACACCGGACTGCTGCGGGTCGCCTTTCCGGTCTTGGCGGTGGGCGTGGCAATGCAGATCCATGCGCGCGGCGGCGGCGCGTTCGGTCTGCTCCATTGGCCAGACTGGCTGGAGATTCTGCTTACGGTGCTGCTGTTTGACCTGACGATCTACTGGCAGCATCGCGCGCTGCACGTCATGGCGCCGCTGTGGCGACTGCACCGCGTGCACCACAGTGACATCGGCTTTGACGTGACGCTGGGGGTGCGCTTTCATCCTCTGGAAATCGTTGTGTCCATGCTGGTCAAACTCGCCTTCGTCGCGATGCTCGGTCCACCGGCAGTGGCGGTGGTGATTGCCGAAGTGCTGTTGGCCGCGTCAAGCTTGTTCAACCACGCCGATTTTGCGTTCCACCCGCGCTGGGAGCGTGTCCTGCGCGCGGTGTTGGTGACCCCATCGATGCATCGCGTGCACCATTCGGTCTTGCGCAAGGAGACCGACAGCAATTTCGGCTTCCTGCTCAGCGGCTGGGACCGGCTGTTTGGCAGTTATCGCAATCAATCGCTGCGCCCGGAACACAGCATGCCAATCGGCCTGGATGCATGGCGTCATCCCGCGCAGCTCACCCTCGTTGCGCTACTGCTGCAGCCGTTCCGTCGCGTGCCATCAGTGCCAGCGGCTGCTTCCGCCCCATCCACGGACGATACCGATGCATGACACATGGCCGCTGCTGCGCCACACCGATTTCCCCACCATCACGCGCGACCGGCTGGAAACGCTGCAGCTCAATCTGGGCTATCTGTGCAATCTCAGCTGCATCCATTGCCACGTGGCCGCCGGGCCGAACCGCACCGAGCTGATGGACCGCTCGACGATGCAGCTGGCGCTTGACGTGGCCCAGCGCCATCACGTGCGCACGCTGGACGTCACCGGCGGTTCGCCAGAGATGAACCCGCACTTTCGCTGGCTGGTGGAGCGCGCTCGCGACGCCGGTTTGCACGTGATGGATAGACTCAATCCAACCATCATGGAAGAACCAGGCTACGGCTGGGTAGGGGATTTTCTCGCCGAGCACCAGGTCGAAGCGATCGCCTCGTTGCCGTGTTACAGCCAGCAGAATGTCGACGAGCAGCGCGGCAAGGGCGTCTTTGAATCATCGATTCGCGCCTTGCGCTCACTCAACGCTCTGGGTTACGGCACGCCCGGCAGCAACCTGGTGTTGAACCTGGTCTACAACCCCAACGGTGCATTCCTGCCGCCGGACCAGGCGCAGCTGCAGTCCGATTACAAACGCCTGCTGCAAGACAACTTCGGCATCGTGTTCAACCAGCTGTATGCGCTGGCAAACATGCCGATCCAGCGCTACGGTTCATGGCTGGTTTCAAGAAAGCAGTTCGTGCCCTATCTGGCGACGCTGAAGCAGGCGCATCGGGCCGAAAACCTTCCGGGCGTGATGTGTCGGTCGCTGATCAGCGTGGATTACCAGGGATATCTGTTCGACTGCGACTTCAACCAGATGCTGCATCTGCCGCTGGGTGAGCGCGACCGCGTGGCGCCCGGTACGCCACGCGCCCACTTGCGCGACCTGTTGGCCGGACCAGTCAACCGCGCCATCGCGGTGGGTGATCACTGCTATGGCTGCACCGCCGGCCACGGCTCGAGCTGCGGCGGCGCGTTGAGTTGACACGGCAAATTCGGTGCCTTGCCGGCAGCCGCGACGAGATAATTCGTCAGCGCAAATCGACCTGGCCAACCTTGTCCTTGTAATCCTCGCGGGGATCCGAACCAAACAGCATCTTGACTCCGGCCAGCATGCTGGATTCGTTCAACCAGACCTCGGCATTTTCCGCATCGAAGCGCAGCAGCACCAGCTTGGGATCATCCTTGCCATCGAACCAGGCGGCGATGAACGGGTTCCACAGGCGGTCTATCACCGCTCGGTCATGCGACAGCGAAAGGTTGCCGTGGATGCTGGCAAAAAGTTCGTGATCCTTCGAGCTGAACGCCGCGACCGCGCGCCGGTTGCTCGTGAGATTCTCGACCACTCCGTTCGACTTGCCGGTGAAAAACCAGATCGGCCCGCCGTCGTGTTCGACAATCGCGGTCATCGGCCGCGAATGCCCGTCTTCGACGCCGTCGATGCCCAGCATCACCGTGCGGTCGGAAGTCAGTGACTTCCAGAACTTTTCTTCCAGTTCCTGCTGCTTGCTGTCCATGTTCGGCTCCGTATCAGTTGAGGTCGCGCCGTAATGGCGACCCGTAACTTTTAGCCGAGGGCGTGTGAAGCTGCTGTGGCCCGGACGTCATGAACGGAAGTGCCCGCTGATGGCGCAAGCCGCAGCGCTGAATCGTCATCCGCGCACGGGCAGCGAAGCTCCCGCCCGATCCGGTACAGTCGACGCTGCCGGCGTTTACGTCCACGAGCAGGAAACATCCATGAATTCCACGCATACACGCTGGATGGCGTTGGCGGCTGCGGGCGTCGCTGCGGCACTGTTGGTGCTGTCACTGCCTGCGGTCCACGCACAGGTCGCAGCGAACTCGACGCAGGCGCGGCCCATGGATGCGCGCCAGGCGGAAGATCCCCGCCGCGCACAAACAGAAAAGCCGCCGCTGCATGCGACGCACTGGCTGGCCATCACCGGCAAGCCGCTGTCGGCGACCGCCGGCGCGCTGATCTTTGCGCAAGGTGGCAACGCGGTCGATGCGGCTGCGGCGATGCTTGCCGCCGGCTGCACGATGTGGGACACGCTCTCGTGCGGTGGCGAAACGCAGGCGCTGATTTACAACCCGCACACGAAAAAAGTGATCGGTATCGACGCACTTGGCGTGGCCCCTAGTGGCGCCACGGCGGATTTCTACCACGCCCAGGGATACCGGTTTCCACCCGAATACGGCCCACTATCAGCCGTCACCCCGGGCACCGTGGGTGGACTGCTGACGATGCTTGCCGAATACGGCAAGCTCTCGCTGCAGCAGGTGCTGGCACCGGCTATACAGATGGCCGATGGCTACGCGATGGAAGCGCAGCTGGCGAACACCATCGAGCACTACAAAGACCACCTGTCGCAGTGGAGGTACTCGCGCGACATCATGTTGCCGCATCCAGGAAGTGCACATCCGGCGCCGCAGGCCGGCGAGATCTTCGTGCAGAAGGATCTGGCCGCCACGTGGCGCAAGATGGTCGATGCCGAGCAGCAGGCGCTGCGCCAGGGCAAGACGCGCAAGCAGGCGATCTACGCGGCCTACGATCGTTTCTACAAAGGCGACATTGCGCGCGAGCTGGTACGCGGCATGCGCGAGCAGGGTGGCTTGTTTACCATGGCAGATCTGGCCAACTGGAAGGTGCACATCGAGGAACCGCTGCACACCAGCTACAAAGGCATCGAGGTGTACAAGCTGCCGATGTGGCAGCAGGGACCGATGATGCTGCAGGCCCTGAACATGCTCGAGAACGCGGACGTGAAGAGCATGGGCTACAACTCGCCGCAGTACATCCACACGCTGTATCAGGCAATGAACCTGGCGTTTGCCGACCGTGATTTTTATTACGGCGATCCGTATTTTCCGCCTGCAGAACCGGTGCAAGGCCTGCTGTCCAAGGCGTATGCCAAGGCTCGCTTTGCGCAGTTCGACCGCAAGCGCAACGATCCGGACATCAAGCCGGGCGACCCGTATCCGTATCAGGGCGCAAGCAATCCGTTCAAGGACTTGCTGGCGCAGTGGAATCCTGCCGACTTTGTGCCGGCGCAAGCACAGCCGCGCAGCGGCCAACAGGACAAGGCGCCGGCAACGGCCGGCAGTAGCAGTGCCGATGCTCAACCGCAACGGATGTCCGGCTCCACGGAGTTCTTCGCCGCAGAGGCGAGCGCCGGTGACACCGCGTTCCACGCAGACTTTTATGCCGGAACCACATCCATTGCAGCAGCAGATGCGGAAGGCTGGGTCGTGTCGGTCACGCCGAGCGGCGGCTGGGTTCCGGCAGTGATTGCCGGGCATACCGGGATCGGGCTCAGCCAGCGTGCGCAGAGCTTTGTCACCGAGGCCAGGGACGGTCCGTTCAACGTGATTGAGCCGGGCAAGCGCCCTCGCGTCACCCTGACACCGACGCTGGCGCTCAAGGACGGGGCGCCGTATCTCGCATTCGCCGTGCAGGGTGGAGATTCGCAGGATCAGAACCTGCTGCAGTTTTTTCTCAACGTCACCGAATTCGGCATGACCGTGCAGCAGGCCACCGAGGCGCCCAACTTCAACAGCTATCAGATGCGCGCATCGTTTGGCCAGCACGAAATGGAGCCCGGTCGCATGCTTGTGGCGACTTCTCTACCGCAGGCCACGCGCGTGGCGCTGCAAAAGATGGGTTACAAACTGGAGTATGCGCAGCGCACGTCAGGGCCTATCAACGCGATCCAGATCGACAGCAGACACCACAGCATGTGGGGCGGCTCGAGCAATCACGGCGAGGACTACGGCATCGCTTGGTGACGCGCGCCGCGCCGCATCTGGAGATCGCCTTCGCGTGTTGTTTTTTGCCAATTTCCAAGGCGGAAATCGACAGGCAGTTCAGCGGTCTGGCAGGCCCTGAGGCACTGGTACTGGGACACGCTTGGTTCCCGCCAGCTCCGCCAGAGTCTGCTCGATGTTGCTTGAGATGAAGTGGTCGAAGTAGTGCCACTTGCCGTAGCTTCCCTGCAATCGCTGACGCACGCTCTGCTGCAACCGTTGGCCGGATTCACCGTTTCCCTGCGCGGTGGTGATCGCACTGCGCAGCGCCGCCAGATAATCGTGAAATGCACGCACGTCGCGGGACTTTCCGAGCTCGCCGTGGCCAGGCACAAACGTTGCGGTGGAATAATCCTGGAGGAACGCGGCGTTGGACTGGATCTGCGCGCGCGTATCCGCATCGATCAGATTCGGCAGGCTGTGGTTCCAGAACAGGTCGCCGGTAAACACCACGCCTGCATCTGGCACCACGACGACTGAATCCCCGCCCGTGTGGCCGGGCAGTACGCGAATTTCGACCAGGCGCTGGCCTAGATCCAGTTCAATCCCGTGGCGATAAACAATGCTGGGAAGCGCATACGTTTGCACCTTCTTGCGCTGCTGCGGGGTGATCTTGTCGCCGAAGAATTTCAGGTTTTCGGTCCGTTCCCATGACCGAACATTGCGTTGCGCCATGATTACCGCACCCGCCGCCTGATAGACGGCGTTGCCCGCAACGTGGTCGAGGTGGTAATGGGTATTGACCAGGTAACGCACCGGCAGCGGCGTCTTTTCGTGGATCACCTGCAAAAGAGCGCGGGCAGCGGCCGGATCCTGGAAGCTGTCCACGACCAGCACAGCGTCTTCTCCGACAATGAAGCCGGCGTTGCTGCCGGCGGGACTGCCGGGCAGCGCAATCGCGGCCCAGGCGCCGTGGCCGAGCTGATGCAAGGTGAAGAAAGACGTGGGGCCCGCCGCGTGATTTGTGCCAATGAACACGCTCAAGGCCAGCATCAGCAAAACGGTTTGCATACGCGCCATGGCGCTACCTCATTGCATTCAGTCCGGCAAACACTATGCATCACGGCGGGCCGCAGCGTGCATGCCACGCAAGCAACGCAGGTTTCATGCTGACGCGCGACAAGTTGCGAAAGTCGCCGTGCGTTACCATTCCCGGCCTACGCCAGAACGTAATGCCATGACGCAAGTTGATCGCACTGCAAACCGTGCACTGTTTCGTCCGGACGCTGTTGCACTTGCTCGCTGGTGCACATACGGGAAGGTGTGGTGACGACCCACAGTTCGTACGTGGAGCTTGCAGGCAAGCCCGTCGCCGAGTGGCTGGAGGCTGGGCGCAGTCTGGCCTTGGCGCAGAACCTGGCGGATGCATCCGCGCTGCTCGAATCTGGGGTCGTCCAACACGCAGACGATAGTGAGCTGCAGCTCGCGCTGGCCAGCGTGCGCTGGCAACTGCACGATCATGCCGGTGCGCAAGCGCTGCTCGAGGCATTGCTGGCGCGCTGGCCTGACCACGTCGCGGCAGCGTTGACCCTGGCGCGCCTGCATATCGAACAAGATCGGATGCTGATGGCCGAGCGCGTGCTGTGCGACCTGTTCGCAAAATTTCGCCAGCCGCCTGATCTGGTCCATCGCGCAGCAAGGATGCTGGCTGCAGGCGGGCGCAAACAAGGCGCCGCTGACTTGTGCGAGTCGGCGCTTGCCCTGGGTGCGGATGACTCGTCGGTGCGGCTGTATGCAGCAGCTTTGCAAAGCCAGCTGGGTGACTTCGCGAGCGCGCGCGGGCACTACGAGTACGCGCTCGAGCACGATGTAAAGATGGTGGATGCCGGCGCAGCCTACGGCCTGGCCTCCATAACGCGCTACGACGACCCGCGTCACCCGGACCTGACGCTTTTCAAGGCGCTGCTGGACCGGCCCGGAGTCACGCCGGGCGCGCGCGCGTCCCTGCAGTTCGCGCTTGGCAAGGTCTACGACGACCTCGCTGACTACGCCCACGCGGCAACGTGCCTGCGCGAGGCGAATGCTCTTGTCGATCACCGAAGCTGGTCGCGCAAGAACTGGCGGCGCGTGGTTGAAGCGCGTATGGGCGGTTCGCCACTGCCGCAACGTACGCCGGTTGTCACCGAGTGCATACCCATTTTCGTGGTCGGCGCGCCGCGCTCCGGAACCACGCTGGTTGCCGAGTTGCTCGGGCGTTCACCGCAGGTGTGCAATCGCGGAGAGCTGGATTGGCTGCCGCATTTTGCGGCGCACATTGCCCGCGCTGCGAAAGTGGACCGCGCACTTCTGGACCAGGTAGCGGCCGCCTATCTGGGCAAGCTGCAGCAAGGCGAAGCGGAACCGAGCTGGTTCGTGGACAAGCAGCCGCTGAATTTTCTGCACGTGGATCTTGCGCTGGCACTGTTTCCGCAGGCTCGCATCATTTACTGCCAGCGCAGCCAGCGTGATACTGCGCTGTCGATCTGGAGCCAGCATTTCGACTCGACGGAATATCGTTTTGCCTACGATTTCGCCGACATTCGAACGGTCTTGAACGGCTGCGAGCAACTGATGGCCAAGGCGCGCCGCGATACGCGCGTATGCGAAGTCCGCTACGAGGAGCTGGTCCGACAGCCACAGGAAATCGTCAGCGCCCTTGCAGCTGGACTGGGCCTGACAAGTTTTGCCTGGGACATGCCCAAGGCGACGCGCCACGCGATCGGCACGGCCAGCGTCTGGCAAGCGCGCCAGCCGGTGTATACGCGGGCCATCGGGCGCTGGCGCAATTACGCACAGTTTGTCCCTGAGTTGCTGCACTTCGCCGACGATTGAATGCGTGCTGCAGGCTCGGCTTGATGTGCGGAGGCGCATGCGCAAGCCGCACCGGAGGTTGCGAGGCTGGGCAACGGGCGACAACTCCTAGCGCCACCGGCGACCGGGGCGTGCTGGATGCGGCATAATCCGTGGTTTGCAGCCGCACGCAGCGCGCTTGCCATACGCTGCCGCTTTCCATTTCATCTGCTCATGTGAATTCCATGCTGACGCTTCAGGAAGCCTACAACCTGCACCAGACAGGCCGTTTCGCCGAGGCTGAGGCTGGTTATCGCGCATGGCTGGTGGAGCGTCCGGACGACGCGGACGCCATGCATCTGCTGGGCATGCTGCTGCACCAGCAGGGCGACAACCCGGAAGCCTTGCGCCTACTGACGCGCGCGCAGGAGTTGCAGCCGGACAACGGCAACCTTGAAGTCAGCGTGGCCACACTGTTGCGCACGGCTGGCAATCCTGGCGCCGCACGCCTCGCTTATGCGCGCGCGCTGGCGCTGGATCCAAACCTTGGCGGCGCGCACATCGGTATCGGCCAGCTTGCGCTCGATGGCGGCGATACCAGCACGGCAGAAGAACACTTTCGCACTGCCCTGCGCGCGGGTGAGGACGGGCATGCTCTGGCCGGGCTGGGCGCGATCATGCTCGCCCGTGGCCGCAGCGAAGTGGCGCTCGCTTATCTGACCCGTGCCGCGGAGCTGGTTCCGGATTATTCGATGATCCAGTTCATGCTGGGCCAGGTTTTCAGCCAGCGCGGAGTGTTCGCGTTTGCCGAGACTGCCCTGGAGAATGCGTTGCGCCTGCAGCCAGATCTGCATGCTGCGCGTGCGTGGCTCGCCGAAGTGCTGCTCAAGCAGAATCGCCCACAGGATGCGCTGGTGCATTACCGCGCTTTGCGCCTGATCCCGGGCTTTGTGGTAATCGCCCACGTCGGCTTTGCCGATATTGCGCGCATGGAGCAGCGCGACGAGCAAGCCATTGCGTATTACAGGCGAGCGCTGGCAATCGAGCCAAAACTCTCGACGCCTACGCGCATGCTGGCGTGGATGCTGGCCACGCTTGGCCGCAACGACGAAGCCATCGCGGCCTACGACGCCTATCTGAAACATGCGCCGGAGGATGTGGAAATGCGCATCCTGCGCGACGATGTACACAAGTTGCATACTGGAAATTCAGCCTGAGAGTGCAGCCGGCTGCCTGCTGTGCCGTGTAAGGTAGCTGTAGTGTTTTTTGTGCGCCATACCGCGAGCGCTGATCGAGCCGGCCGCGTCATTGCGGTTTGTCCGCGGTGACAGGCAGCATCGTCAGCGCCTGCGCAAAATCGTCGGCATAGCGCAATGTGCTGCCGTCAGGCAGCACGCCCATGTCGCGCAAAATACGCGCGGGCTGAGGTTGCAACCCGGTGAAGATCAGGGCGATGCCATCGCGTCGGCAGCGCGCGAGCAGGTTGATCATCGCCGTTGCGCCGGAGGCGTCGATCAACGGAACCCGGCTCAGGCGCAGGATGAAAACGCGCGGCTTGCGTCCGAACGCGCGCAGCACGTCATCGATGCGATTGGCCACGGCGAAGAACAACGGACCGGACACGCGATAAGCCTCGACGTCGGCGGGCAGAGTCGTGCGTTCGTGCGCCGGGCGCGGACGGTCAAAGTCGTCCTGATCGCGTTCGACCAGCTCGACGTGTGATTCCAGCGCAACGATTTCACTCATGCGGTGCATGAACAGGAAAGCCGCCAGCACCACTCCAACCTGGACCGCCACGGTGAGGTCAACCGTGACCGTGAGCACAAACGTCACCAGCAGTACCAGGCGATCGCCGAGCGGCGAGCGCAGCAGCTGCCGGATGCGCTCTATCTCACTCATGTTCCACGCCACGATCATCAGCAACGCGGCCATCGCCGGCAGCGGCACGCGGTTGGCAAGCGGCGCCGCGATGACGACGAAAATCAGGATGAATACCGCGTGCGCCATGCCGGCAACGGGGGAACGCGCGCCGGCGCGCACGTTGGTGGCGGTGCGTACGATCGCTCCGGTTGCCGGCAAGCCGCCGACCAGCGCAGAAGCGCCGTTGGCGATGCCCTGCGCGACCAGTTCACAATTGGAGCGATGCTGCCCGTCAATCATGCCATCGGCAACCACCGCCGACAGCAGCGACTCCACCGCGCCGAGAAATGCGATGGTGAACGCACTGGGCAACAGTTCGTGCACGCGCGCGAGATCAAACGTGGGCAGATGTGGAAACGGCAATTCGCGCGGGATCGGGCCGTAGTGGGAAAGGATGGTTTCCACCGGCAGCTTGAAGACCATGGCGGCCAGCGAAGCCACGATCACGGCTATCAGAAATCCCGGCCAGTTCGGCCGGTAGCGCCGCAGCACGATCAACAGGACGAGCGTGCCCACGGCCAGCCCCGTAGCTGCAGGATTGATGCTGCTGAAGTGTGTCAGGTAAGTCTGCCAGCGCGCAAAAAATTCGGCGGGCAACGTGGCGATGTCCAGGCCAAACAGATCCTTGACCTGGCTGCTGAAGATGCTCACGGCAATACCTGCCGTGAATCCGGTGATGACCGGTTGCGGCATGTATCTGACCAGAGTGCCGAGGCGCATCAAGCCGGCGATCATGAGCATGATCGCTGCCATCAGCGTGGCAACCACCATGCCGTCGTAGCCGTACTTGGCGATCACCCCGAACACCACAGGGATAAACGCCGCAGTCGGACCGCCGATTTGCACGCGTGAACCACCCAGCAGGGAAGTCAGGAATCCGGCAACGATCGCCGTATGCAGTCCGACCGCGGGCGGCGCTCCGGACGCGATGGCCAGCGCCATCGACAGCGGCAGGGCGACGATGGCCACGGTCAACCCCGCGATCAGATCACGCTGCAGATCTCCCGCGCTGTAACCATGGCGCAGAATCGTGAAAAGCTTGGGAACATAGAGTCGCCATATTGGCGCGCTATTGGGCATGCGTGGCGAACCCTGGCCAGCAGAGGGGCGATTATGGCAGCACTGGCACAATGGTCGACAACAACGCCATTGCTGACCGAAACCTGCCGCTGATGTGCCCGAGACAGTCGCACGGTTTGCCTGCGGAGTTGCACAGGCTTGGCGCAAGAGTGGCATTGATCCCGGCCAATACGCGAAGCCGAGAATCATGTGCGGAACGCCCTGCCAGGCACTTGCCGACTTCTGCGCAACCGCGTGGATGACAGACGCCAGCGGCGGCATGCTGCGCCAGCTGGTAAAGCAAGCCTGCGTTCGGGCGCTGTGATCAGCCGTGTTCCGTCATTTCACGGCGTCGCGCGCTTGTCGGCGTCCGACCGAGCCAACCGGTTTGCCTGACGGCGCTAGACCCGCCCAGTCACCGGAATCAACGCGCCCGTGATCGCCGAAGCCTGCGGCGACAGCAAAAACACAATCACGTCTGCAAGCTGTGCGGGTTGAACCCAGCGCGAAAAGTCGGCCTGGGGCATATCCGCCCGGTTTGGCGGTGTGTCGAGAATGCTGGGCAGCACGGCATTGACGGTGATGTCGCGCTCCTTGAGCTCTTCGGCCAATGCCTCGGTAAACCGCATCACGCCGGATTTGGATGCCGTATACGCGCCAACGCCAGAGCCAGCCTTGAGTGCGGAATTCGCGCCGATGTTTATGATCCGGCCGCCCGCGTGCAGATGCTCCAGCGCGGCCTGGCTGGCCGCCACTGCCGTGCGCAGGTTCACCCGATACAGCAAATCCCACGTGTCCAGGTTGCCATCGGCCACCGTCTCAAAGCGGAACGTGCCGGCAATGTTGACCAGCGCGTCAAGCCCGCCGAGCGTGGCGGCGGCGGCGGCAAGCGCTTTTTTTGCCGCTTGTGGATCAGCAAGGTCGACTCCGCCCAGACACGTCGCATGTGCCATCCCACCGGCTGGCGGCTCGGTGCGATCGATCGCCACAACGCGAGCACCGGCTGCAAGTGCGGCATGAACGGTCGCGGCGCCCAGCGCGCCAAAGCCACCGCTTACCGCGATGCGCAGATTGTCCAATTGCATGATGAGCTCCGCTGCTGTGATCAGTTACTTAGAATAGGCCGCCTGCCGCAACAGAGCTAACTTGCAGGTCAGCCTGCCCATTTACTCGCACGCCGTGATAGGAAATCGCGGCTGCCGCGCGTGAGGTCCGCGCACGCAACCGATGCCGTCGATTCAATCCGACGCACATCGTGCAGTGCAGTTGCACCGGCATGATCCAGGCGCTCTGTTTACGCCGTCTCGAACAGTGCCATGAAGCCTGCATCCATATGGCTCTGCATGTGGCAGTGAAAAAGGCTCAAGCCGGGCATGTCGGCGATGAAATCAACTTCGGTGGTCTGGAACGGCGGTACCAGGACGACATCCTTCATGACTCCGGCTGTAGCGTGACCCATGACGCTGGTAAGTTCGAAGCTGTGCCGGTGCAGATGCAACGGGTGCATGTCATCGCTGGCATTGCGCAAGCGCAGACGGTAGCGCTTGCCCAAGGTGAGTTTTCGCGTCACCGGCATCGCCTTCGCGTCATAGGCGACACCGTTGATGGCCCAGAGATCGAACCCGGCTGCAGCGCTCTGGCGCGAGGTAATCAGCATGTCTATGGTTTCGTCAGGTGCGAGCGGCTGGCGGCCAGGGTCGGCAAACAAGCGGTAGTCCCATCTGAACTCGGCAGGTGGCGGCTGCCACTTTGGCTCGCCACTGGCCCCAGCGTATTCGATCACGATGCCCATGCCGCCTGCGCGGTCGGCATCGGCGGTGTCGCCGAGAATCCACACTCCGGGGTGGTCCATGCTGACGATGGCAGATATGCGCTCCGCGGTGCCGAGCCATAGTACTGGCACCTCGGCGGGGCGCGGCACCGGGTTGCCGTCCAGGGCTATCACCTTGAAGCTGTGGCCGGGCAGGGCGAGGCTGCGGTTTTCCGTGGCGCTGGCATTGATCACGTGCAGCAGTACGCGCTCGCCGCGCTTGACTCTGATCGGCTCGCCGCTACCCAGCATCTTGCCGTTGATCGCGAATGCTTCGTACGCCAGTTCGTAGCCCGGCGGTACCGAGCCGGCGTCCGGATCCGCGTTTGCAGCGATGCCCACCAGCGCAACATCCATGCCGGTCGGCGCCATGAACGGCACGTCAGCGTCGACGCGGTTGAGGTAGGGCTGGAATTCCTTGAGCGTCAGGAAGACTTCGCGGTCGTAAGCGCCAGGGTCGTTGGCCGGTTCGATATACACCGGCCCGGCCTGGCCGCTGTAAAGACCACGGGACAGATCGCAGCCAGCGCGCACATGCGTGTGGTAGTAGCGCAAGCCTGCCGGCGCCGGAATGAACACTTCTCGGCGATGGCCATGCTCCGGTACGGGCACAGTGCGCTCCTCGGTGGCGCCGTCAACGGCGTCGGACACATGCTGCCCGTGCCAATGCACCTGCTCGGGCAGATCGGTGTCATTGAAGATGTCGATGACGGCGCGTTGCCCTTGCCTGAAGCGCAGTAGCGGGCCAGGAAAAGCGCCGTTGTACAGTGTGGTCGAGACGAAGCGCTTGGGCCCAAGTTCCAGCACGCCGTTGGCGATATGCAAGCTGTAATCAGCTTTCACTCCAACCGCAGCGACGTGGTCCTGTACCGCGAACCGGGATCCGGGAACCTCCATGGCGCGTGTTACCGCGGCAGTGGAGACACCCGTGACAAGAGCTGCCAGAGAGCTGGCTTTCAGAAAATCGCGACGATCCACGGTAGCCCCGACAGGAAATGCAAGCAGGCGCGATCGGACACTGCAGAGGCTTGCACGCTAATTTTAACTGAATGCGCGGCCGGGCGGATTGCGTTCGTGGGCAATGTCGAAAAGCAGTGAACAGCCGGCGTTCTTGCGCTACAGGGCAGGCGCTACGAGGTTGTGCAGGGCGCGACTCAGCCTGCCGCACGCAGTGGCACGGAATACCCGGGGAAGTCCACGGCAGATTCAGCATGCACGTTGGAGAAATAGCTGAGCGCATCATCGGTGTTGGCGGATTCGGTCGGCAGCATCTGGCCTGCTTCGGCTGGCCCGCCGCGTAGCGCTGGGCTACTGCCGGCCGTCAGCCATTTCACGGCGCTGTCCACGTACACGTGTGGCGGCTGGTACATCGGGTACAGAGTGCGTTCTTCGCGTGCAAAGGTCTCGTTCAATTCGCCTTTGACCTGCGCCAGCTCCTCGAGAAACGCCAACTGATTTTGCTCGTTGATGCCGGTGTCGCTGTAGTGGGTGATGAAAAGCGTTGCCTTGCGGGACACGGCGCCCGTTTCCCGGCGCATGTCGCGCGTCACTTCCAGACCCTCCGAGTCGCTTTTCAGGCAACAGCCCAGATACGTATATACGCGCAGGTTCTTCTCCAGAAGGTGTTCGTTGAGCAGCAAACGAAACTTGTTCACACACTTCCGGGTCTCATCGAATTTCGAGACTTGGGCAGTGTCGCGCGCCTTCACGGACAGCTCGAACAAGGCGTCATGATGACCGCGCAAGCGTCCAATGAGCTCGCTGTCGTAATGCAGCTGCGTGCCTGGCGCCACTTGCTGGTCCACAAGCTTCTGACCGAACGTTGTTTCGAGGGCCTCGTGCTGCGGCTTTCTGCCAAAAAAGTTCATGAGATTTGAGGTCCTTGATCGTCGACCCTGGGGATGGGCATGAATCTGAAGCAGAATGTGTGCCAGTTCACAAAAAGGGTCTGCGGACATCCCTGACCAGCGATCGTGATGACGGCCACATGCGGCCGACATGCCCAACAGCGTAATGCGACGCCTCGCAATCGGCGCTACCAGACGCAGGTGCGCTTAGCCGGAGCCGGTCACGGAGACTTTGGGGAGATGCCGTGCAGAGGGGTATTCACCGATTTACACTGGCTCGTTGCGCGATTTTGTGACCTGTTGTGACCACCGGAGGATGTTCGGGTTACCGGGAATGGCCGACCTGCAGCCGCCGGTGGTGCACCTTCCGAGCGAAAATTGCACGCTCTGCTTGGCATTTCTGCGCCAGCGTTTCTGTCACAGGATCACTGCCAGGGCTGACCCGCCTCAAGCTTCAAGCATGTGGCCACTGCCAATATCAACCACAACCCGATTGCGTCCCGCCCGCTTGGCGCCGTACAACGCCGCGTCTGCATCGATGCACAGCTGCGCCAGGGAGTAGCCGGAAGTATCGCTGCAGGCCACACCCACGCTGGTGGAGATGGCAACGATCTCGCCATCGTGTTTCATGGGAGTTTCTGCAATCGCTATGCGAATGCGGTTTGCCGTTTCAATGCCTTGCGCTGACGAACAATCGTGCAACAGGATGCCGAATTCTTCGCCGCCGAGTCGACCGAACAAGTCTCGGGGGCGCAGCTGCTGCCGACACACGGCAACCGTGTGCTTCAGCACCGCATCGCCGACAAGATGGCCGTGGGTATCGTTGACCTGCTTGAAATGGTCGAGGTCGAGCGATATCAGGCAGACGTGGCCCAGCTTCTTTTCTTCCGCATGCAGTTCACACTTAACCTGGCTGACGAAATGCTGATGGTTGAAGATGCCCGTGAGTCCATCCAGACACGAAAGCTTCTTGAAACGCAGCTGCGAGCGCTTGAGCCGATAAAGCCACAGCACGATGAAAACCAGCGTCATGATGAGCAAGATGATGTAGAGCCGACTGGTTTCCGCTGCTTTGGTATCCAGCGCCTGGCGCAAGCGCAAAAGGTTGTTTTGCTTGCTGAGTTCCTCAGCCTCGAGCTTCCGATCCAGTACCTGATGTTGCACGGCCTCGAACGCCAGGGCCTTGGCGCTGACGTCGTCCAGATAGCCTTTGTCTTGCGCTACATAACGTTCGTAAAAACCCAGCGCTGCCTCGGTATTGCCCTGCTTTTTCGCCAACTGATAGAGCAACTGGTAAGTATCACGCAATTGCACGCTGATCTCGCCGACTCTACCCATGGCTACCGTGGCGAGCGCCCATTTTTGGGCATTCTTGTAGTCGGCCAATTGCCAATAAGCCTGCGCCGACAGCACCTGCGATTCGCGGACGTTCAAAGCGTAGCCGTTAGCCTGTATGTCCGGAGCAATGCGGTGAAGCACGGCCAGAGCTTTCTCCGGCTGGCGTTCATGCACGTATATGTCCGCCAGGATTTGCCACATGATGTCGACATATACCGGTTGGCCCGCAGCCAGACACAGGTCGATGGTCTGTTTTATTTCCGGACTGGACGAAGTCAGTTTGCCGGCGTTGAACAGCGCAGTGACCCGCATTTTGCGCGGTTTGCACAAGGTCTCTCCAGGCGGGATCGACTCCTCCATCTGGTCCGCGTAGCGCACCGCCAGATCGTATTGGCCAGACGAACTGAAAAGCTGTGAAAGATCGCTCAGGACAAGGAATCGCGCGAGTTTGTCGGTGATGTCCGGGAGCTCGCTTATCAAGCGGTTCGCTACGACAAATGCCTCTTCGTAGCGGCCGGTGACACCCATGACGTCCATGCGCAGCGCATGCGCCTTGACCAGCAGAGTGGGATCGCTGGCGCCTGCAATAACTTCGCGCAGCAGACTATCGGCCTTGGGGTAATCCACCTCGAATGCAGCGCGCCATGCATCCAGATAGCGCAAATGCCATTGCTCGGCCGCAGTCAGCCCCGAAGCCTCAACATGCAATTGCTGCAGCAAGCGCAGAAACTGTGGGTGATCAGCCGTGCGCAAGCTTTCTGTCAGTTCAAGCCGCGCGGCAGCATCCTGTGGTGTTGCGCCGGCGCGGGTCGCAGTAGCCAAAAAGAGACCACAGGCGGCCGCGAGAATAATGGGCCAGCGCATGACGAGAGTGCGCAATGGGCGCATGCTGATGCGGACTGTCAGTCCGAGGCAGGACGGGGTTGATCTGGTTGCGGCTCGTGTTGTTCTTCCTGGTCTTCGTCTTCCCGCTTTTCCTGCTGCTGTTCTTCATGCCCGGGATTGATCGAGTGATGGAAGATCGGCGTCGCGGTTTCCCCCAATTCTCCGGCGAGCAAGGACATGTCTGCGGATATAACCGCCGCCTGGCACGCTTCGGAAAGTCCCGCCCGCGACAGAAGTAACGCAAGCTCGTCGGTCGCCGCGTAACGCAGATTCGCGTCCCGCCCGATTCTTTCCAGCAAATCAATCGCGTCGGTCATGTAATTTCCCCGTTGTGGCTGAATATCAGCGGTAATCCTGATGCGTAACCCGGATCGCAGCCGTGCAAACACCGTTGACTTGTGGTCTTTCAGGAATGTAGTCAACACCGAGCCGCATCGCTTACCAAAGATCTTGCCTTGAGTCGTGCCGCGGAGTGTACCGCGTGTAAAAGATCGATCCGCTGTCAAGAATTCTGCTTGCCGTCGAACGCGCCTGACTGGTCCAGATCTTCCAGCCGCTTGCGCATGGCGACATTCGGTTTCAACGCTGCCATCGGTGGCAATACTACCGTCATTTCCTCGCTCAGCTTGGCCTGCGGCAACTCGGCCAGCACGATATGGCTGATCTGTGCTTGCTGCACCGGCAGCGTCGGGGCGCGATACAGGATAATGTCGTGCTCCAGCGGGTAATCGCGGCTGAGCACATCCACCAGCAACTGGCGATAGGCTGGTCCCGTGGCGAAGCGCTTGAGCGACATGTCGCCGACCAGCACGACCTGCCACAGCACCAGGTAGCCCGTTGGATCGATGACCCGTTCATAGATCAATAACTGGCTGGCTTCAAAGTGTTGGCAGCCGTAGCGGCCTGGATCGATACCCAGATCGGCATAGAGGCAGTCCTCGGCGGAAATACCCGGCTCCATATGCGCCTGGAAACCCTCCGCGCGGGCCGCCTCGATCGCTTTATGCGGGGACCAGGCGAAAATGCCCGGGTGCCCATAGAAAACGCCACACACCCGCTTGCCGGCGCGAACCTCGGTCAGCAGCAGCTCGACCCACAGGCGGTACGTCGACATGCGCGACTTGCCGTCCTGGTAATACGGCTGAAGGCTGCGTACGTCCGGGTTCATGCGCTCCAGCCACATCTCTGCGATGCGATCGGGCACCAACGCAAACACCACGTCGGCCTGTTCGATCTGGCTGCGTGCAAGCGGCGTAAGGTGCGAGCCCAAGGTCATGCCGGTGCCGACACACACGAGGCTTCCGCGGTTGTTGGCACTGGGTGGTGCAAGGTGGGCTGATGTCATCACGAGATATTAAAGGGCTTTGCGACGTTTGCGCGCGAAGCGGCTTTTTGACTTGTTTCGGTGCCAGCGTGAAAACGAGCGCGCCCGCGGGATGGTCCTTGGTTCGGCGTGCCGGCAGCCGGTGCACGCCTGCAACAGAAAAATGGCGCAGCGCGCGTGACGGCCCAGCGGTGCTAAGTTGCACGGATTCCTGAACTGGCTGCGAGCGTCTGTCATGCCCATGAAGTTTTCCGCCGCATTGGCGGCATCCGCGCGCCGCATCCTGCTGCTGGTTCTGGCTGCGTCATTGGCGCTTGCGGCAAACACCGCAGTTGCTCAAGCGGCGCGTAGTGACCAGCTGCCGGCACCTCAGGACACCGCCTATCCGGGCACTATCACCCTGCAGGTTGACGCCAGCGACACGCTGCAGGGCATTTTTCGCGTGCACGAGATGATTCCGGTCACTGCCGGACCGTTGACGCTGCTGTATCCACAATGGATTCCCGGCGACCACTCGCCAACCGGTCCGATCGAGATGCTCGCCGGGCTCAAGCTCAGCGCCAACGGCAAGTCGATCAAGTGGAAGCGCGACAAATACAACGTTTACGCGTTCCACTTCGATGTGCCGGACGGCGTTGACGCGATTGCCGCGGATTTCCAGTACCTGTCGCCGCGCACGGATGGTTTCGAGGTGACGGACCGCATGCTGAATATGGAATGGAGCAAGGTGGCGCTATATCCGGCCGGACACTATTCGCGCGATATCCGCTTTGCGCCGAGCGTGAAGCTGATGCATGGTTGGCAGCTCGGCACGGCATTGGAGACCGCCGCTCAAGCGGGTGACACCACCAGCTTCAAGCCGGTCACGTTCAATACGCTGGTCGATTCGCCGATCTACGCGGGACGGTATTTCAAGCAAGTCGATCTCAGCCCCGGCGCAAAGGTGCCGGTGCGTCTGGATGTGTTTGCCGACGCGCAAAAATATCTGGAGATGACACCTGAACAACTGCAGGTGCACAGAGCGCTGGTGACGCAGGCGGTGGCTCTGTTCGGCTCACAGCATTACGACCATTACGACTTCCTGTTCTCGCTGTCGGACGTGCTGGCCGGCAACGGCACCGAGCATCATCAGTCCAGCGAGGACGGCATGGGCGCCGACTATTTCACCGCCTGGGCCGACAACGCACCCAACCGTGATCTGCTTGCACACGAATATACGCACTCATGGAACGGCAAATTCCGCCGCCCCGCTGATTTGTGGACACCCAACTTCAATGTACCCATGGGCGATTCATTGCTGTGGGTGTACGAAGGCCAGACCCAATACTGGGGCTTTGTGCTGACTGCGCGTTCCGGCATGTGGACGCCAGAGCAGTTTCGCGATGCGCTGGCCATGGTGGCGGCGAACTATGAACGGAATCGCCCCGGTTTCGCCTGGCGCACGCTCGAAGACACCACCAACGACCCGACCGCCGCACGCCGTTCCGGTTTGCCATACCGCAGCTGGCAGATGAGCGAGGATTACTACAGCGGTGGGCAGCTGCTGTGGCTGGACGTGGATGCCCGGATTCGCGCGCTGACGAAAGGAGGTAAATCGCTGGACGATTTTGCGCGCAGCTTCTTTGGCGTTGACGACGGCAGCCATGTGACTCTTACCTACATTTTTGATGACGTTGTCGCGGCATTGAACAAAGTCGCGCCGTACGACTGGGCAAGCTTCCTGCGGGCGCGTGCGCAAGCGCTCGACCCGCCGCTGCAGGACGGTCTGGCGGCTACAGGCTGGAAGCTGGTCTACACCGACCAGCGCAGCGCCTACGAAAAGCAGTACGACACGCGAGCGGAAGCATCGCGTCACCTGTACAACTTTGCGTGGTCAATCGGCCTTACTTTGAACGACAAGGGCCAGATCAATGACGTGCGCTGGAACGGCCCCGCGTTCCAGGCCGGCGTCAGCACCGGCGCCACGCTGACGGCGGTCAATGGCCAGGTTTATTCCCAAGCGGTGCTGCGCGATGCGATTGCTGCGGCCAAAGACAGCAAGTCGCGCATCCAATTGCTGCTCAAGTATCAGGGCGGCTATCGCCTGGTTCCGGTGGATTACCACGACGGACTGCAATATCCGCATCTGGCACGTATCGCGGGCACGCCGGATTACCTGAGCACGATCATTGCGGCACGCAAGTAGGAACGTTCGAAGCAGGGTCAGGAAATTTGACCCTGCCTGCAGCCACTCCCCCGGGCGGAGCTACTTCTCCAGTGCCTTGACCGCTGTCAGCGTTTCCTGGACGTGCTTGGTCGGGCTCAGGCTGGAATAGACATGGGTGATTTTCCCGGATGGGGCAATCACGTAGGACGTTCGATCCGACCAGCCTGGCTTCATGCGCAACAGCGCGTCATATTCCTTGGCAATCTTCGCACCCTTGTCCGCAGCGACCGGAAACTTTCCGCTGCAGTGGTCCGCTTCCTTGGAAAACGCTTCCAGCTGGTCAAGGTTGCCGGCGGTGACACCAATCACGGTGGCGTGCGCAGCCTTGAACTGGTCGATGGCTTGCGAGAACAGGTGCGCTTCGATGTTGCAGCCTTCAGTGTGCGGCGCGGGGAAAAAGTAGACGACGACCGGCCCCTGCTTCAGCGCATCGGCCAGTTTGAAAGTAAACGGCTGACCAGCCAGGTAGGCCGGTGCGGAGAAATCGGGCGCGGGCGTGCCTTCCTTGAGCGCGGCGAAGGCCGGAAGCGCAAGAGTGGCGGTGGCGACCAGGGCGAGGGCGGCGAACTTCAGGGCAGGTTTCATGCAAGTAGCTCTTGAGGGCGAATGGACAAGCTGTTTATACGCCAGAACTGCCCCTTCAGGCGCCACCGTGGTTCATCCGCGATGGCCGGATGCCAGTTGGGGCGCGCTGCACGGCGCGTCAAGACCCGGGTGCTAAAGTCCGCTATTCCACCACCACGCTGGGTCCAATGATGATGACATCTGGCAATTATCCGATTGGTACGCCCGGCCATCGCTGGGGCGAGGCCGAAGTGGCGCAGTGGAGGACGCGGCAGGTCCGCCAGCGCAGTTACCAAACCGATGTGCTTGATCGCATTGAAACGCTGCACGCTCAGTATGTCGTGGAGCAATACGGCTGCCTTGATTACCAGCCGGACAGCTATCCTTTGTTTGTGCTCAAAAGCCGGGACTGGCGTGATGATTTGCCCTGCATGCTGGTCACCGGCGGCGTGCATGGCTACGAAACCAGCGGTGTGCGCGGCGCCTTGCAGTTTGCGCACGAGCGCGCGTCAGCCTATGCGGGCCGTGCCAATGTGCTGATTGTGCCGTGCGTCAGCCCATGGGGTTATGAGCGGATTCATCGCTGGAACCCGCAAGCGCTGGACCCGAACCGATCGTTTCGTGAGCACAGCCCGGCGCCGGAAGCCGCGGCGCTCATCAGTTTCATTGCGCCGTTTCGTGAGCGTGTGGTCATGCATATCGACCTGCACGAAACCACCGACAGCGACGAGTCAGAGTTTCGCCCGGCGCTGGCCGCGCGTGATGGCATAGCGCACATACCAGGTGAAATTCCAGACGGTTTTTATCTGGTGGACGACAGCGCGCGGCCGCAGCCCGAATTCCAGCAGGCGATCATTGCCGCCGTGGCGCAGGTTACGCACATCGCGCCGGCGGACGCTGCCGGTGAAATCATCGGTTCGAAAATGGTCGCGCCCGGCGTCATCGAATACGCGTTCAAGCAGCTTGGCCTGTGTGCCGGCATCACTGACGCGCGCTACAAGACCACGACCGAAGTGTATCCAGACAGCCCGCGCGCCACTGCCGAACAGTGCAACGCGGCGCAGGTCGCAGCGGTCTGCGCGGCCATTGATTTCGCCTTGGCCTGATGGGCTGAACGGATCGGCACACGCCGCAGGGATGCGGCAACGAAGCGCTGGATTCGGCAAAGGTCTTCGAGCATCCCTGCGTGTTGCTCAGCGGCGTATCGCCAGCACGCCGTCCAGCGCCGTCTGCGCGCTGAAGCCGGCCAGCTCCAGTCGCCTGGCTACTTCGCGCGCAACGTCGCGTCCGCTGGTGAGCTTGTTCGGGCTGCCGGTGTAATGGAACATGCGCGCGCCACGACGCAGCACGCGCGCCAGTTGTTGGTAGAACGCCTGCGAGTACAGCTCGCCGGCAATGCCGAAACGCGGCGGGTCGTGCAGCAGCGCGTCCACGGAACCGTCGGCCACCTGCGTGATTGCTTCGGTCACGTCAGCATGAGTGAGTTGCAGACGACTGACCGCGGCTGGTGAGCGCACATCAGCGGCATCAGCATCGGGCGACCACGGATTGAGCGCGCGCAGCCACAGCACGTCGCGGTTCTTCTCGAACGAAAGGATCTTTTTCACGTCAGCCTCCAGGCAACAGGCTGCGAAATAACCAAGTCCGCCGCAGGTGTCCAGCACAAGCTTGCCGCGCGGCTCGACCAACGCCACTTTACGCCGCGCGTCCTCAAACGGCGAAGCTTTTGCCGTAGGCAGCATCTTGATGCCGTCGATCTCGAACGTCGGCGCGCCCCATTCCGTTGGCACCAGCTTGATCAATGAGTCGGCAAAACGCGCCGCCGCTGCGAACGTCTTGCCGTCCCAGTAATGGATCGTGCGTTCTTTCAGCCTGGCTGGGTACGGATAGCGCTGACCGCGCCACTGCCATGCATCCGTCTGCAGCTGTGCACTGTCGCTTGAACGGCCCAGATCCAGCGAACCAGTCCATGCATTTGCACCGTCCGCGCGTGCAGTCAGCAGTGCCGTCGCCGTCTCACGCGTCAACAGGGGGCCGCAATAGTGCGCCACGACGAATCACCTCACCTGAAAAATGCTGGCCGGCCGCAGTGCATGCGAGCCAGCGTATTCCGTCGACAAAGGACGTTGGCGCAGGATGCACGATGCTGTGTTTATCCGACAGCCAGACCTTGCAACTGAACCGCGTCACTGCCAACGCGCAGTACCGACCCGTGTTGGTACCAGTCGCCAAGCACGATGCGCTGCGCCGGAGCACCGTCGAGCGTGAGCTCGTGCAGGGCCGGGCGGTGCGTATGCCCGTGGATCAGCCGCTTGACGCCGGCGTTGCGCATGGCCGCGCTTACCGCAGCCGCGCTCACGTCCATGATGCTTTCCACGCTGGCGCCGGTATGCGCCTGGCTTTGCGCGCGGGCCTGCGCGGCAAAAGCGCGTCGCGCTTGCAGTGACATGGAGAGGATCTGCGCCTGCCACTCCGGCGTGCGCACCTGTGCACGGATCGCCTGGTACGCGACATCATCGGTGCACAGCACATCACCATGCATGAGCAACGTCGGCTGGCCGGCAATGACGTGCACCGTGCCGTCGTCAAGCATGGTCATGCCGGCGCGTGCGGCGAACGTTTCGCCTAGCAGGAAGTCGCGGTTGCCGACCATGAAGTACACCGGCACGCCGCCGTCGCGCAAGGCGCGCGTGGCCAGCGCAATGCGCTGCGGCAGTTCTGCATCATCGTCGTCGCCGATCCATGCCTCGACCAGGTCGCCGAGAATGTACAGCGCCTCTGCAGCACGGACTTCTGCGCTGGCAAGGTAGCGTTCGAACAACGCAGTGATCTGCGGCCGGCTGGCATCCAGATGCAGGTCTGCAATGCACAGCGTTGTCATCTAGCGTCCGCCAGCGTCGGGTTTTGTTTCGATTTTCGGCTTTTTCCTGCTGCTTTTGCTGGCGGCGGCCGGCTTGACTGCGGGAGCGCTTGCGGCAGCGGCAGAGTTGTGCTCTGCGATCACACCAGCGTGGGTTATCACCACCAGCGGATCAGGCACATCGCCGGCAAACGGGCCAAGCGCGCGGGTGGACAATGCCGCGATCTTGTCGAGTACGTCCATGCCCTTGAGCACTTTGCCAAATACCGTGAAGCCCCAGGTGAGGTTGCTCTGGTTGCCGACAAAATCCAGCCGGCGGTTGTCTACCAGATTGAAGAAAAATTGAGCGCTGCCCGAGTCCGGATCCGATCCGCGGGCCACGGCAAGCGTGCCGCGCAGATTTGACAGGCCATTGTCCGCCTCGCTGGATATCGCCGGGCGCGTGCGCTTGGGTTGCAGCTCGCGCGTGTAGAGACCGCCCTGCACCAGATAGCCGGGGATGACCCGGTGCAGCACAGTGCCATCATAGAAACCGTCACGCACGTATTGCAGGAAGTTGGCAACGCTCTTTGGCGCCTTGTCTGGATAAAGCTCCAGCGTGATGTCGCCTTGCGACGTGTTCAGTATGACTTGTGGTGCCGCGCTCGGGCCGGTGCCCGCCGGTGTGGTGACCGCGGACTGGGCCAGGACGGCAAACGGCACGGATAGCAGCATGGCGAGCAGAATTTTGAGCATGGGGTCAGGCCAGTGGCGATTGCACACATGATACGCGGGCCTGCCTGAGCCAAGCCGCACGCACCGCGCTGCCTGCGCCGCTGGCAACGATCATGCGCTTGGCGTGCTGGATAGTTCCAGTCTCAGTCCGAGCTCAGCCATCGGTGCGTGCTCCTGGTGCAAATCGGCATCGCTGAGCGGGTGCTGCCGCGGCCATGCCTCCGGCAGACCGACGCGCAGGCGGCGACGCGTTGCGGTAAGGATCATGACCGGCAGGGACTCGGCGCGGCGGCCGCGACGGAACAGCACGGCCAGGCGCAGCAGCGCAGTGATGTAACGGGCAAGGTCGGTATAGCGATGAGGTAGCGCGTCGATGATGGCCTTGTCCGGTTTGCGCCGGTGCGACTCCACCACGGCGGCGAGCAGCTGCTGTTCCTGACGCGAGAACCCGGCCAGGTCGGCGTGGCGCAAAATATAGGCGCCGTGGTGTTGATGCTGGCTGTGGGCGATGGCCAGGCCAATCTCATGCACGCGTGCGGCCCACGACAGCCATTCGCGCGCTTCCGGTCCGAGCTTCCAGGCCGCAGCCACCTGGTCAAACAAGCTCAGTGCGGTCGCCTCGACGCGGCGCGCCTGCGCCCGATCCACGGCATAGCGGGTGGCCAACGCGTCCACGCTGGCGGTGCGCGGATCGCTGCCGCCGGCACGGCCAAGCAGATCCCAAAGCAGGCCCTCGCGCATCGAGCTTTCGCATACCTGCAGGCGGTCAATGTCCAGCGCCGCAAATGCCGCCTCGAAAATCACCAGGCCGCCGGCAAACACCGGTGCGCGATCCTTCAACAGCCCGGGTAACTGCAGCGCATCAATCCGACCCTGATGGATCACTTCATCGCGCAGTGCGGCAATCGATGCTGCAGTGATCCCGTCATCGGAAAACTTCATCTCCTGCACTACGGCGCCGATGGATTTGGCCGTCCCCGACGAACCATAGGCATCCTGCCAGCCCGATGCGTGGTAATCCTCGGCAAACTGCTGCAGCAACACGCCGATTTCCGTGGTGGCGCGACGCCACAGCGCGCGCGTCAGCTTGCCATCGGGAAAAAAGCGCAGCGTCGAAGCAATGCAACCGGCCTGCACGCTCTCCGTATGCAGCGGCGCCAGGCCGCGACCAATGATGAATTCCGTGCTGCCGCCACCGACGTCGATAACCAGGCGCGGCTCGCGCGATGACGGCAAGTCGTGCGCTGCGCCTAGAAAGATCAGGCGTCCTTCCTCGCGCCCGGAGACGACTTCAATGGGGTGACCCAGTGCGGCTTCAGCGGCAGTGAGGAAGGTTTGCGGATGCGCAAGCTGGCGAACGGTGTTGGTCGCCACCGCGCGCACGCGCTGCGATGGCAGGTCAGCAATGCGTTGGCCGAAGCGGGCCAGGCAGTGCAGGGCGCGCGTACGTTGCGCCAGATCCAGCGTGCCGTCGGCACGCAAGCCGGCAGCCAGGCGCACGGTGTCGCGCAGGCGATCAAGCACGCGCGGCTGGCCGTGCTCCATGCGCGCGACCACCAGATGAAAACTATTCGAGCCCATGTCGACGGCGGCGAGTAGCTCGCCATCGAGAATGGGAGCCTGCTCCACTGGGCTCACGCGTTGGCTCCGGGGCTGACCAAGCTATAAGTCTGCCACGCGCGCGCGGCACGCGCCTGATGTATGCATCGGGCATGGTCGATCATCGGCGAAAACGCTCCAGCAAGCTGCGCTGCGCACTGTAAGGCGGGTCTTTCCCTGGCAGCACGCGCGTGTAGCCGCCATCAGCATCAAGGCTCCACGCTTGGGTGTTGTCCGCCAGAGCATTGGCCAGCGTCTCCTCGAACACGCGCGCGGCCAGTTGCGCGTCGCGGATGGGAAACGCGATTTCGACGCGGCGCAGCAGGTTGCGCTCCATCCAGTCCGCGCTGGCACAAAACAGTTCCGGCGCTGTGTCGTTGGCAAACCAGTACACGCGACTGTGTTCGAGGAACCGACCGACGATGGATCGCACCCGAATGTGCTCGCTGATGCCGGGCAGCTGTGGGCGCAGTGTGCACTCGCCGCGCACGATCAAATCGATTTCCACGCCGGCCTGCGAAGCCCGGTACAGCGCGCGGATCACGTTCGGCTCATTCAAGGCGTTGAGTTTGGCCACGATGTGCGCCGGCCTGCCATCCCGGGCATGCGCGGTCTCGCGTTCGATGCGAAAGATGACCCCGGAGTACAGCGTGAAGGGCGAATGCAGCAGGCACTTCAAGTGCACGATCGGGCCCAGGCCGGAAAGCTGCTGGAACACCTTGTGCAGATCTTCGGTCAGGTCCGCATCGGCCGTCATCAGGCCAATGTCCGTGTATACGCGACTGTTGGCTTGATGATAATTGCCGGTGGAGATATGCGCGTAGCGGCGCAATGCGCCGCGTTCGCGGCGGACGATCAGCATCATCTTGGCGTGCGTCTTGAAGCCGACGACGCCGTATACCACCTGCACGCCAGCCTCTTGCAGGCGCGTGGCAAGACCAATGTTGGCCGCCTCGTCAAAGCGCGCGCGCAACTCGATGACCACGGTCACGTCCTTGCCATGCCGTGCGGCGTCAACCAGCAGGTCGACCAGCGGCGTGTCCGCTCCCGTGCGATACAGCGTTTGCTTGATGGCCAGCACGGCAGGATCCGTAGTGGCCTGGCGCATCAGGTCAACCACGGCCGCGAAACTCTGATAAGGATGATGCAGCAGCACATCGTGCTGGCTGATCAGGTCAAACTTGTTCCTGGTGCTTTCCAGCGCTGCAGGCAGTTGCGGCGTGAAGTAGGGAAACTTCAGTTCCGGACGATCCAGCAAGTCATAGATCAGCTCGGCACGGTGGAGGTTCACCGGGCCATCGCACGAGTAGACGTCAGTCGCTTCCAGATCGAACTTGTCCAGCATCAGCGCAGTCAAGTGTGCAGGGCAGTCAGCTGCCACTTCCAGACGCACGGAACGCGCGTAGCCGCGCCCGGGCAGCTCTGCACTGAGGGCCTGCGCGAGGTTTTCCACCTCCGTCTCCTCCACCAGCAGCTCACTATTGCGGGTGACCCGGAATTGATACGAGCCGGCCACCTCAAACCCGGGGAATACAAGCGAGGCAAACTCCTGCAGGAGTTCGGCCAGAAAGGCAAAATGATCGCCGCCACCGTCTACGGAAGGTATGTGCACCATGCGCGGCAGGGAACGCGGCGCGCGCACGAGCGCGGTTTGGCTCTCGTGGCCAAAGGCATCGCGCCCGCGCAACACCACGGCAATGTTCAGCGTCTTGTTGAGAATGCGCGGAAACGGATACTCAGGATGCACGCCGAGCGGCGACAATACCGGCAACACCTCCCGTTCAAAGTAAGCCCGCAGCCAGTCGCGTTGACCGACACTCCATTGCTTGCGATCACCGATGTAAATTCGTGCGAGAGCCAACTGCGGACGCAGGTCGTCGCGCCACGCCGCGTATTGCTCGTTCACCAGATCCAGCGCGCGGGCGCGAATGCGCGTGAGCAGCACGCCAGAGTGCATCCCATCGGGACCGGGCTCGGCCGAGCCGTGTGCATGGTGATGTTTGAGCGTCGCCACGCGCACGCCGAAAAATTCGTCGAGATTGCGCGCGACGATGCTCAGATAGCGCAATCTTTCCAGTAGCGGAACCGCAGCGTCACGCGCCAGCGCCAGCACGCGAAAATTGAACTCTAGCGCCGCAAGCTCCCGGCTGAGATAGAGGCCGGGTGCATGGAGGTTCAAGCTGGTGCCGGCGCGGACAGACTGATCAGGCATGCGACATTCTGGCGCATGCCCGGTCATGTCGTCACGATGAGCGCATCGCGCGTGGGCGGCCAGTTCACGCGCGGCCGGCAAATTCCCCGGTCAGCGTGTTGACCCAGATCTTTTCGCCGGTGCTGATGTACTCAGGCACCTGCAGCTCGATGCCAGTATTGAGCGTGGCTGGCTTGTTGCGCTTGGTGGCGCTGGAGCCTTTCATTTCCGGCGCGGTGTCGAGCACGGTAAGTATCACGCTGCTAGGCACTTGCAATGCCACCGGAACGTCGTCAATCACTTGCACGTAATAGCCTTCCGTATCTTCGACAATGTAGCCAGCGCCGTCGCCAACGGTCTCCGGCGAAAGGAGGTACTGCGTGTAATCGTCCGCGTCCATGAAGACGAAAGCATCGCCATCCTTGTAAGAATAATTGGCTGCCCGGCGGACCAGGTGCACTTCCTGCAGCTCGTCCTCGGCACGCAGGCTCAGGTCATACTTGCGCCCGCCCGGGATGGTGTAAAGCGTGAAGCGGAACGTGACGTTGCCGCCGCGCGCGCTGGGTGAACTGCGTTCCACGTCACGCACCTGATACACGGTGCCTTCGTGTTCGATGACGTTGCCTTTCTTGGTATCGGAAGCTTTCATTGCCGGATTCTTTTGCAGTGGATTCGGGTCAAGGTCAGGTACACGGATTGATCTGTTCGGGTGTTTTCACATCAGGTAACAGCTTTTGTGCATCGGCCCCAGGCCGCAGATCGGGTCACGCTAGTTGTGCGCATGCGCAGTCCGTGTGCGCACCGCCGGCCGTGAGATTCTGTAGTCGATCTCCATCGGCAGCGCGTTGCGCGGGAGCGGGCATCACCTGGGTCCGCGGTCGCCTGGAGCGAGGCGAAATACTCGTGCATGCGATCCGGTCCCAGCAGCGGAGCGGCGGCGAGCATGGCCCTGGCCTCACTTGGGCTGCAGGCGCACGGCGCCGTCCAGGCGAATGGTTGCGCCATTTATGTAGCGGTTGCCGAGGATGAATGCCACCGTATCGGCAAATTCTTCAGGTGCACCCAGCCGGGAAGGAAACGGTATCGAGGCACTGAGAGAATCGCGCACTTCCGCTGTCATGCCATCAACCATCGGCGTCCAGAAGATCCCCGGTGCAATCGCCACCACGCGAATACCGAAGCGGGCAAGTTCGCGCGCCATGGGCAGCGTCATGCTGACAATGCCACCCTTGGAAGCGGAATAGGCGGCCTGTCCAATCTGGCCTTCGTACGCGGCCACGCTGGCCGTGCTGATGATTACGCCGCGTTCGCCGTCTTCGCCAGGCGCGTTGTTCTGCATCAGCGCCGCAGCGGCCTTGGCGACGTTGAAGCTGCCGACCAGGTTCACCATCAGCGTGCCCGAGAAGTTGCGCAGTGGCATGGAACCTTCGCGGCCAAGCACGCGCCCGGCACCAAGGATTCCGGCGCAATTCATCACCACGTTCAAGCCGCCCATCGCGTGGTGGGCCGCAGCTACGTTTGTGGCCACACCATCCTCGGAGGTCACATCGGTGCGCAGAAAGCGCGCCGGATCTCCGAGCTCGCGCGCGGCAGCACTGCCTTTTTCTTCGTCGACGTCGAACAACGCGACCTTGCCGCCGTGTGCCACCAGATATTGCGCGACTGCGTGGCCCAGTCCGGATGCGCCACCGGTAATGATCGCCTTGACCTGATCGAGCTGCATGGACCCTCCGCTGCGCGGTAAAGCTGCCATGTTAACTGAGGCGGGCGCCGCCGTGATCAGCTGGGGGCCAATCGGTCACGTTACGCGGGGTTCAATCTCATGGATCGATGGGGCGCTCGCGTTCAGGAGCAATTGATAGGCTCGGTCTTGCGGAAAATACGATGCCACGGTCAGCCGCTGGCGTGTTTCTTCCCTTGCGGAGTTGCGCCATGAAAAAGTATCTGATCATCGTCGCGAGTGGTTTGTTGTGGGTCTCCAGTGCAGCGCTGGCCGATCCGCCGCAATGGAGTGGGCAAAGCGGGCAGCAGCACCAGGACCAGCGGAGCACACGCGGGCATCAGGGCAATCACGACCAACGCGATTACAGGGACCATCGCGACTCCCGCAATGGTCGATATGACCGCAATGGTCGATACGACCGCAATGGTCGATATGACCGTAATGGCCGATACGACAGCCATAGCCGATACGACCGCAGGGACCGATACGACCGCAATGACCGGTATCAGTACGACCGCAGCCGCTATGTACGCGATCAGCGGGGCATTCGCGACACCCATGGTCACTATTACATCGTCCATGACCGCGGTCGGCATGAAGGCTGGTACCGGCGCGGCGGTTACTTGCCAGTGCAGTATCGGCAAACCCGTTACTACGTCACCGACTGGCGCGCACGTCGCTTGCGCGCGCCACCGCGGGGCTACCATTGGGTGCGCAGCGACAACGGCGACTTCCTGATGGTGGCAATTGCCACGGGAATCATTGCCAGCATCTTCGCCAGCAACTGAGAGAAGCGCAGTTTGCAGCGGGTCGGCGGTCAGGACGCCCACCGGCTCGCACGCGAGTTGCAGTCCGTTGCGCTGCAATTCGCGCCGCCCTTCATTTTACGGACCTGACCTGTGCGCGATACCGTTGCATGGTTGCGCAGACTTGGGCTTTGCGCCCTCGCGGTGCCGCCTCGCCCAAGCCTGCAAAGCTCGCAACCTTCAAAGCTCGCGGATATAGAAGCGGTCGCAACCAAAGTGCCCTGTGCCACCCAACGGGCTGCACACTGGCACGAAGCCGCTGCGCCGATACAAGGCCTGCGCGGCATCCATTCCGCTCAGCGTTTCCAGATAACAGCGCTGAAAGCCGAGTCTGCGCGCTGCTTCGATACAGCGCTCCATCATCGCTGTACCGGCTCCGATGCCGCGCATCGAAGGCATGAAATACATCTTGCGCAGTTCGCACACGTCCATATCGCCGTGCAGCAGCGGAGCAATTCCGCTGCCTCCGCACACGCGGCCGGCAGACTCGATGACGAAATACGTGCAGCGCGGCTGCGCGTACGCAGCCGTCATATCGTCAACCTCGACGTCATGGATGGCGAAGCCAGGACCGTCGGCGCCAAATTCGGGCATCACGGCGCGAATCACCGCGGCCATTGCGCAGTTGTCCGTAGTTGTAATTGGACGAATCAGGAAACTGGGAGTCATGGGTTCACGGCGCACGCACCTGTAGAAAAAACACTCGTCACCTGCGCTTGCTCAGGCCGGCGCTGTGCGTGCTCGTGTGACCCGGCTGGCGGTTTCACGATGCAATTGCTGAGCCAGCCACGCGCCAGTGGCGATGAGCAGATCCAGATTGACCCCGGTCTGCATGCCCATGCCCTGCAGCATGTACGCCACGTCTTCGCTCGCGACATTGCCGGTAGCGCCCTTGGCGTACGGACAGCCGCCAGTGCCCGACACCGAGCTGTCGACCACGCGAACGCCTTCTTCCAGGCAGGCCAGGATATTTGCCAGCGCCTGCCCGTACGTATCGTGGAAATGCACCGCCAGCGTGGACATGGGCACTTCCTCGGCCACGGCGTGCAACATCTCGCGCGCTTTGCGGGGCGTGCCGACGCCGATGGTGTCGCCCAGGGATATTTCATGGCAGCCGAGTGCGAACAAGCGCTGCGCCACGTGAACCACGTCGCGCAGCGGCACATCGCCCTGGTAAGGACAGCCGAGCACGGTGGAAATGTAGCCGCGAACCTGCACGCCGTCGCTGCGCGCCTGTTCCATCACCGGGATGAAGCGCTCGATGGATTCATCCACTGACGCATTGATGTTCTTGCGGTTGAATGCTTCGGACGCAGCGGTGAAAACGGCGATCTCGGTGACGCCCACTGCGCGCGCGCGCTCATAGCCTTGCAGGTTTGGCACCAGTACCGGGTAGCTGACGCCCGGCGCCCTGTGAATGCCGGTAAACACCTCGGCCGCGTCTGCCAGCTGCGGCACCCATTTCGGGCTGACGAAACTGGTCGCTTCGATTGTGCTGAGGCCCGTCGCTGACAGGCGATCGATCAGCTCGATTTTCAGCCGCGCTGGCAGCAGGGCCTGTTCGTTCTGCAAGCCGTCGCGCGCGCTGACTTCGACGATGCGGACGTGGTCGGAACAAGTCATGTCATGCTCCTGATGCCCACGTGTGAGTATGTCCCGTGCGCAATGGTTCCGCGCAGCGGCTGACGGCGCTGGATCTGGGATATGGATCCTTGCGGATGCACAAATGCCCGGGAATCGCGGAAACCCAGCGGGCAGCGCCCGCCGTACGGAGGTGCAGCACATGGCAAGGTGCGCGCGCGGAAAGATATTGCTGTGCTCTCAGTTTGCAAAGCGCACCAGTATGGCATCGGCTTCCACGAACTCTCCAGGCGTGGCGTTGAGGCTCTCGATCGTGCCCGCACGCGGTGCTTTCAGGGCCAATTCCATCTTCATTGCCTCCATGATCAGCAAGTCTTGTCCCTGCTCCACGGTGTCACCAGCCTTGGCCTTGACCACCACGATTCGACCAGGCATGGGCGCAATGACTTGATTGCCACCTGCCGTGTCGGTGGTCTCCCACACATATGCTGGCGCTCGTGCAAAGCTGTAGCGTTGCCCGTTGGCGTCATGCAGAAGCACATGCGTGGCATCAACGCGAAGCGGAACGCGACGCGCCGTACCATCAAAGCGCGCACTCAGGTCGAGCTGATCGAGCCGCGCACCGCTTACCTTGCAGTGCGCTGCCGCATGCTGCAGCAGGTAGTTCCCAGCGTAGCCAAACGCTTCGAATTCGTAACGCTGGGCGTTGACTGTCAAGGCCACGATGCGTTTTCCGGCACGGCCAATGCGCCAGGCATCTGTCCGGGACCACGGCGAGTGCGGGTCATCGGGCTGCGCTGGTGCGTGCAGATCGTCGTACAGCAACGCGGCCGTGGCCGCAGCGAACAACATGTCGTCGCCAGGTGCTGCATCACCAATGACGAACTCGTCCAGGTGGCGATCCAGATAGCTGGTGTCGATGCGACCCTCGATGACCGCGGGGTGTCGCACCAGGCGCTCGAGAAAACCGATGTTGGATTTCGGGCCAGTAATTTCGCATGCCGCCAGCGCATCGCGCATGCGTTGCAACGACTGCACGCGGTCAGGCGCGAACACGATCATCTTGGCGATCATCGGGTCGTAGAAAATCGTCACGGTGTCGCCTTCGACCACGCCGCCATCCAGGCGCAACGTTGCCGATACCGGCGGCAGGCGCAAAGTCAGAAGTTGGCCTGAACTGGGCAGAAAAGCGTGGTCGGGGTCTTCGGCGTACACGCGAACTTCGATCGCATGTCCGTGCGCGTGCACCTGCTCCTGGCGCAGCGGCAGCGCCTGACCATCGGCGATGCGCAACTGCCATTCGACCAGGTCCAGGCCCAGCGTCATCTCGGTAACCGGATGCTCCACTTGCAGCCGCGTATTCATTTCCATGAAAAAGAACTCGCCCGGACTGCCGTCGGCCTGCGGCGCCACGATGAATTCCACGGTGCCAGCACCAACGTAATTCACTGCCTTGGCTGCAGCCACTGCCGCTGCGCCCATCGCCGCACGGCGCGCGGCGTCCAGAAACGGGGACGGCGTCTCTTCCAGCACTTTTTGATAGCGACGCTGGGAAGAGCACTCGCGTTCGTTCAGATGGATGACGTTGCCCAGCGTGTCGCCGAAGATCTGAAACTCGATGTGGCGCGGATGCTCGACATAGCGCTCCAGGATCATGCGCGCATCGCCGAACGAGCTGATTGCCTCGCGCTGGGCGGATGCGAGCGCCTCGGCAAATTCACCCGAGTTGCGCACGATGCGCATGCCTTTGCCGCCGCCGCCGGCAGCCGGCTTGAGCATCAGCGGGAACCCGGTCTTCGCTGCTTGAGCGGCAAGCCAGGCGCCATCCTGGTTTTCGCCGTGATAGCCAGGCACCAGCGGCACGTCGTGATGCTCCATCAACGCCTTGGCAGCCGCCTTGGAGCCCATGGCTTCGATACTCTCCGGACGCGGGCCGATGAAGGTGATGCCGGCGTCCGCGCACGCGCGCGCAAAGCTGGTGTTTTCGGAGAGGAAACCGTATCCCGGATGGACGGCTTGCGCGCCAGCCTTCCTTGCCACCTGCAGAATGACGTCGCCGCGCAGATAGGAATCGGCCGGCGGAGCCTCGCCGATCGGCCAGGCTTCGTCGGCCATACGCACATGCTGGGCATCGGCATCGGCCGTGGAGTAAACGGCGATGGTGTGGATGCCCATGCGCCGACAGGTGCGTATTACACGGCAGGCGATCTCGCCACGGTTGGCTATCAGTACGCGTTCAAACATGCAGGAACCTTCACTCCGCTGGTCATTTCAACCCGCCTCAAACTAACAGATCGCGGCGCACCAGCCGCTACGCGGCGCAGCATGGACGAACGTGGATATCGCCACCGATCAGCCCGATTGCGAATCGCGGCCATCTGCCCGTCAGCCACCGGCAACCCAACGCGGTGCCTGCTTTTTTAGGAATGCTGCCAGGCCGTGCTGGCCTTCTTCGGACGTGCGCAAGCGCGCGATGAGCTCGGCGTTCGCGGTGTCTACGCGTTCTACCTCTGCGCGTTCGATGCCGCCAACGCGCAACGCCAATTGCTTGGCTTCGCGCTGCGCAATCGGTGCCACCTTGTGCAACAGGTGCTCGACGCGCTCCACTGCCGCGTCAAGCTCCGCCAAGGCAACCGCGGTGTGCAGCAGGCCCATGCGGGCTGCATGGTCGCCATCAAACACTTCGCCGGTGATGAACAAGCGACGGGCCTGGCGCACGCCAATGGCGGAAATGACGTACGGCGAAATCACTGCCGGCACCAATCCGAGTTTTACTTCGGAAAGGGAAAATTTGGCGCTGCTGACGCCAATCGCAATATCGCAACACGCTACCAATCCAATTCCGCCGCCGTATGCAGAGCCATTGACGCGCGCAAGCGTGGGCTTGGACAAGAACTGCAGCGTGCGCATCAGCTTTGCCAGGCGCAGCGAGTCATCGCGGTTCTGCGCTTCGGTGGCGCCCACCATCGAGCGCATCCAGTTCATGTCGGCGCCGGCGGAGAAGCAGCTTCCGTTCGCGGTCAATACGACGCTGCGCACCCGCGGATCAGCCTCTGCTGCTTCCAGTTCGCCGGTCAATGCCGTAATCAACGCATCGTCGAAAGCGTTGTGCACCTGCGGCCGGTTCAGCGTAAGCCACAGCGTGGAGTCGCGACGTTCGGACAGGACAGAATCGACCATCGGGAAGGCTCCGCGAAAATTCCATCATAAACGCAGGCGCCGCTCGTCGCTGGCGTTCGCGTGCGGACCACTACATTGCGCGTTCCCGAGCGATTGCGCGTCGGAACTGCAATGCAGGTGCATGCCTTTCACGGCTTTGAGCATGCGTCCGCTGGCGTCAGGCGCTCAGATGGCAGCCACAAAAAAGCCGGCTTGCGCCGGCTCATGGCACCAACGCTAATGCACTCGCCGACTCAAGCCAGCTCGTGAATTTTCGCGTTGAGCCGGCTCTTGTGCCGAGCAGCCTTGTTTTTGTGGATCAGTCCGCGGGCGGCATAGCGGTCCATCACGGGTTGCGCGACAGCAAACGCGGCGACGGCGCCAGCCTTGTCCTTCGCTTCAATGGCTTTGACGACCTTGCGCAGGGCAGTACGAACCATGGAGCGGGCGCTGATGTTGCGCAGGCGGCGCTGTTCGGACTGGCGCGCGCGCTTCTTCGCGGACTTGATGTTGGCCAAGGTAGAACTCCGGAATGCAGTGATGTGGGGTTGAAAAAGACGCTAATTATGCGGTTGATCCGGCGTTGCGTCAATTGTCGACGGACTCCTGCAATGCGTGTGCAAGCCAGCGGTGCAATCCTTCCTGCGCGCGATAATCTTGCGACGGGGCAGTCGGGGCCAGCCTCAGATAGTGGCGCAGTGAAGGATGTGGAAGGCGTCCGCACTAACGCCGCCATTGGCGCGGACCTGCCGTCACCATTGTTGCCGACGGTGCGTCAGCTTGACGGACCAATTTGTAGCTATGCGCTGATTGCCTGTCAAACTAAGCAGCTCATATCGTGGTTTGCTGCTGCTGGGCGGATGGGAGCGAGGGTTGGCGTCCGACGGGACAAGGCGCGGGCCAAGGGCTGTGATGCAGAGCACGACGCACCCACGTTCAGGCAGGACGCTGGGGAAAGTCGTGTCTGGCGAGAGCGGCAGGGTGTCCACGTGAGTTGTCGGGCTGGAGGACGGAGTTTCAATGAATGAGTGTTTGGCGGGCAAACGACATGGATCATTTTCCGGTCCGGGCGCAATCACGCGCGGAGTCGGGTCAGCAGCAACGCGCAAGCTTGCCTATCTGAATCACCAGCATCCCAGTCTCCATTCGCAATCAATCCGCTTATGACACGCAACCCTGCATGAAATCTCCGAGCATGTTCCGTGGCCTGCTGTCGTTCAGCGCGATGACCCTGGTCTCGCGCGTGCTCGGTCTGGTGCGGGACATGTCGATCAATGCCGCGTTTGGTGCCAGCGGCGCGACTGATGCGTTCTGGGTGGCATTTCGCGTCCCCAATTTCCTGCGCCGGTTGTTTGCCGAAGGTTCGTTTTCCACAGCTTTCGTGCCGGTGTTTACGCAGATCAAGGAAACCCGCAGTCACGACGAACTGAAGGCTTTGATGGCGCGCGTTTCGGGCACGCTCGGCGGGGTGCTGCTGCTGGTGACGGCGCTCGGTATTTTGTTTGCCCCACAGGTCACCGTGTTGTTTTCGCCCGGTGCCCTGGACGAGCCCGAAAAATTCGGCCTCACGGTCGACCTGCTGCGGCTGACGTTTCCATTTCTGTTGTTTGTATCGCTCACCGCGCTGAGCGGCGGGGCGCTGAACAGTTTCCACCGCTTCGCATTACCCGCGCTGACCCCGGTGATCTTGAATCTGTGCATGATTGCTGGCGCGTTGTGGCTGTCGCGGCACCTGCGCACGCCCATCATGGCCATGGGCTGGGCGATCCTGGCGGGCGGCATTTTGCAGTTGCTGTTCCAGTTGCCAGCGCTGCGTGAGCTGAATTTGCTGACGCTACCGCGCTGGGGCTGGAAGCATCCGGACGTGCGCCGGATCATGCATTTGATGGTGCCAACGCTTTTTGGTTCGTCCGTGGCGCAGATCAATCTGCTGTTCGATACCGTGATTGCGTCGTACCTGATCGTCGGCTCGCAGACCTGGCTGTCGCAGGCCGATCGATTTCTGGAGCTGCCGCTGGGCGTGTTCGGGGTGGCGCTGGGCACGGTGATCCTGCCCTCGCTGTCGCGGCACTTCGTGGCGACCGACCATGGCAGCTTCTCGCGCGCACTGGACTGGGCGCTGCGCATGGCCACCTTGATTGCGTTGCCGGCGATGTTCGGCCTGATGCTGCTGGCCAAGCCGCTGGTAGCAGCGATCTTTCAACATGGACGCTGGACCGCGCACGACACGGACATGGCCACGTTGTCGATTACTGCCCTGAGTTTCGGGCTGCCGGCATTTGCGCTGGTCAAGGTCCTGCTGCCGGCGTTCTATGCGCGGCAGGACACGCGCACGCCGGTACGCGCGGCGGTGGCTTCGCTGGTGACCAATATGGTCTTGAACGTGGTCTTTGTGCTTTTGCTGTTCGAGTTGTGGGCCCCCGCCACTTTGCGCTCCCTGGGCTGGCTGGACGCGCTCAGTCGCGTGCCGGGACTGCATATGGCGCTGGGCCTGGCCAGTGCGTTGGCCGCTTACGTCAACCTGGGGCTGTTGTGGCGCTGGTTGAAAGTGGCTGGGGTCTATCAACAACAGCACGGCTGGGCGCGGCATTTGATGCGTCTGGCACTGGCCTGCGCGGCGATGATCGTGGTGCTGCTGTTCGGACGCTGGTGGTGGCCGCAATGGACGCATGGCGTGCCGGTGTTCACCCGCTTGTGGCATCTGGCGGTGTTGGTGGCCGGGGGCGGGGGCGTGTACGTCGGCACCTTGTTGCTGCTGGGTTACCGCGCCTCGGACCTGCGTCCGCTCGATGCGCCGACATCGTTGAAGCCGTCCTGAAATGCGCAGCATGGCCGTTATACTGCGACGATGACGAGACTCTCCCGGGACGTCGCGGGCCCCTGTCTGGCGCCGAGCGGCAGCGTGGTTGCGTTCGGTGCGTTCGATGGCCTGCATCGCGGACATCAGGCGTTGCTGGCGCAGGTGCGCGCGCGTGCGCAGGCGCTTGGCGTCGACCCGGTCGTGGTGAGTTTCGAGCCGTTGCCGCGCGCGTACTTTTCGCGCGAGCCGTTGCCGCGCCTGTCCAGTCTTCGTGAAAAATTGCAGGGGTTTGCGGCCGCGGGCATGGCGCACATTCTGCTCTTGCGTTTCAATGCGGCCCTGCGCGCGATGAGCGCGGAAGACTTTGTGCGCCGCGTGTTGTGTGGACGACTTGCAGCGCGTGAGGTATGGGTGGGCAGCGATGTCCGCTTTGGTCACAAGCGCGTTGGCGACGTGGCATTTCTGGAGCGCATGGGTGCGCAGCTGGGCTTTGTCACGTGCACCATGGCCACGGTGCAGCTCGGCTCGGCACGTGTCTCCGCCAGTCGGGTGCGAACCTTGCTCGCTGCCGGCGAGTTTGCGCAGGTTTTGCCGCTGCTCGGGCGGCCGTTCGTCATCAGCGGCAAAGTCGCTTACGGCAAACAGCTTGGGCGCACGCTCGGATACCCCACGGCCAACATTCGGCTGCCCGGGCGCGTCACTCCGGTGCAAGGTATTTTCGCGGTGCGGGTAGGGCTGGGCGAGGGTGCATGTCTGTGGCCGGGTGTGGCCAGTCTTGGCCTGCGACCAACCGTCAACGCGCTGGTGCAACCATTGCTCGAGGTGCATCTGTTCGACTTCGATGGGGATCTGTACGGACAGCGCATGAGCGTGGAGTTTGTCGCCAAATTGCGCGACGAGGAAAAGTTTCCGGGGCTCGATTCGCTGAAAGCGCAGATGGATATCGATGCGACAATGGCGCGTGAATTGCTGGGCATGAACGTGCGCCTGGCAGCAACATAGTTTTCAAGGCATGCGCTGCAGCCGCCTGCATCGCGCTACAAGTTTCATCCTTTGCTCCGCCGGCTTGGCGAGCCGAGACGACATACAGCTCATGGCATTCAGGCAATGACCCAAGATTACAAAAACACCATCAATCTGCCACAGACCGCATTTCCGATGCGCGCTGATCTGCCGCGTCGCGAACCGTTGTGGCAGGCCCAATGGGATCGCGAAGATCTGTACGGACAGATCCAGCAGCGTGCGGCAGGGCGCAACAAGGTGTTTGTGCTGCACGATGGCCCGCCGTATGCAAATGGCGCGATCCACATTGGCCACGCGGTCAACAAGATCCTCAAGGACATCACGGTCAAGTCGCGGCTTTTGTCCGGCTATCGCGCGCCGTATGTTCCCGGTTGGGACTGTCATGGACTGCCCATTGAAATCGCCGTCGAAAAGAAATTCGGCAAGGCCGGCGATAAACTGGATGCCGTCGCGTTCCGCCAGAAATGCCGTGAATATGCGGCACAACAGGTCGACACGCAGCGCAGTGATTTCAAGCGGCTCGGCGTGCTTGGCGACTGGCAGCATCCATATCGCACAATGGATTTCAAGTACGAAGCGGACATGCTGCGCGCGCTGGCCAAGGTGGTCGCCAACGGTCACGTCCTGCGTGGCGCCAAACCCGTGCACTGGTGCTTTGATTGTGCCTCGGCGCTGGCCGAGGCTGAAATTGAGTACGCCGACAAATCATCGCCAGCTGTGGATGTGGCATATGACGCGGTGGATGCGCAAAGCCTTGCAGCCATCTTTGATGTTGACTCCGGCGATGCCATCGTCGCCATTCCAATCTGGACCACCACGCCGTGGACACTGCCGGAAAGCCAGGCCGTTGCGTTAGGCCCGGAACTGGAATACGCGCTGATCGAGGGACCAGCGCGAAATGGCCGCCGCGTACTGCTCGTGATTGCAAGTGCGCTGGTGGACGCCGCATGGCAGCGCTTCTCTGCAACCGGGCAGCATGCAGAAACTGGTGCGCCGAGTGGCTCTCGCGTGCTCGGCCACGCGCTGGGCAAAACGCTGGATGGACTCAAGCTGCAGCACCCGTTTTATCCCCGCCAAGTGCCGGTCATCCTGGGTGACCACGTAAGCGCCGAAGACGGTACTGGGGCCGTGCACACCTCGCCCGATCACGGCGTCGAGGATTTTCTGGTGGCACGGGAGCACGACATCGGCTTGCTCAACTACGTGCAGGCGCATGGCACGTATCGCGCAGACGTACCGCCGGCCGATGGCCTGGAACTGGCTGGCATGCACATCTGGAAAGCCAACAGCGCCATCGTCGAGATGCTGCGCCAGCGGGGTGTGTTGCTGGCGCATGCAGAAATCACCCACAGCTACCCGTGCTGCTGGCGTCACAAGACGCCGGTGATCTTTCGCACGACGCCGCAGTGGTTCATTTCAATGGAGCAGCAAAAGCTGCGTGAGACCGCGCTGACTTCCATCAAATCCGTTCACTGGATACCTGGCTGGGGCGAGGAGCGCATTGCCGGCATGATCGCGGGTCGTCCTGACTGGTGCATCTCACGCCAGCGCACGTGGGGTGTTCCTATCGCGCTGTTTGTGCACAAGGTCACCCAGCAGCCACATCGTGATTCAGTGGCATTGCTCGAACGGGTCGCGCAGCTGGTCGAGCTGGGCGGTGTCGACGCATGGTTTGCCCTGGATCCAGCCGAACTGCTGGGTGACGATGCAAACGAATACGAGAAAGTGACCGACGTGCTGGACGTCTGGTTTGATTCCGGCGTGACCCATTACGCTGTGATCGGCCAGCGGCCCGAGCTGCAACAAGGCGCGGCGGAATTTTACAAGGTGATGTACCTGGAAGGTTCCGATCAGCATCGAGGCTGGTTCCAGTCCTCGTTGCTGACCTCGTCGGCAATCTCTGGCCGTGCGCCGTACCAGGACGTACTCACGCACGGATTTGCAGTGGACGCCAACGGACGCAAGATGTCCAAGTCGCTGGGCAACGTCGTTGCGCCACAGCGCGTGATGGACGCTCTCGGCGCAGACGTGCTGCGCCTGTGGGTAGCCGCGGCCGACTACCGCAACGAGATGACTGTTTCCGATGAGATTCTCAAGCGGGTGTCGGATATCTATCGGCGTCTGCGCAATACGGCGAAGTTCCTGCTGGGCAATCTGGACGGCTTTGACCCGGCGCTGCATTTGCTGCCGGTCGCCGACAGTTTGCTGCTTGATCAGTGGGCCATCCAGCAAGCGCACGACGTGCAGCAGGCAGTTCTGGCAGCCTATGAGCAGTACGACTTTCAAGAGATCGTCGCGCGCGTGCAGAATTTCTGCACCAACGAACTCGGCGCGTTGTATCTGGATATCACCAAGGACCGGCTCTATACGATGCCGACCAACAGCCATGGTCGACGCAGCGCACAAAGCGCCATGTTCCGGATTGCGGAGGCACTGGTGCGCTGGCTGGCGCCGATCCTGGCGTTTACTGCCGAGGAAATATGGCACGCCATGCCCGAAACCAGCGCGGCGGAAAAGCGCGGCGACAGCGTGCTCTTCGAGGCCTGGTACGACGGACTGGATGCGACCCAGAACAGCGCGCAGCAGCAGCGCTACTGGAAGGATCTGCTGGCCATTCGCGAAACCGCTTCGCGCATGCTGGAAAGCATGCGCAGCGACGGCCTGGTGGGCTCCGCGCTGGAAGCGAAGCTGGTGCTGCACGCCGATGACCCTGTGCGCGCGCGCTATGCCGACATGGCCGACGAGCTGCGCTTTTTCTTCATCGTATCGGAGCTGCAACTTGCGCCACTGACTCCGCGGCCGGACACAGCGGTCAAAATCCTCGTCGAGGGCGCCGAAGTATGGCTGTCAGCCGGCGTCAGCAGCGCCACCAAGTGCGTGCGCTGCTGGCATCGTCGCAGTGACGTGGGCACGCACGCCGAGCACCCTGAGTTATGCGACCGCTGCATCAGCAATATCGAAACCAGCGGCGAGGATCGGCGCTGGTTCTGATCCATGTCGGTGCTCGAGAGAAGATTGCGACCGGCTGCTCCGTTGTGCAGAGCGCTTAAACTGAGAAAGCCTGACGGCAGTGCCTGTCCTGCTGCCGGAAGGCGGAGTTTCACGTGAGCGGTGCTGGTACCGGGCGGCTTCTATCCGCAGGCTCGCACTGCGCTTCATCGGCATCTACATGACGCATGCTGGCCGCAACAACGACGCCACTCATCCGCTCGTAGCTCTGCGCTGGAGCATAGGTACAGCGTATTGGTGAGCCGAGTCGCGGGCGCGGCCGTTGTTGCACTGTCACGGTAGACGGCCAGCGGTGCGATAAGCTTTCACCACCATCAGCGGATTCCATGCAGCATGACCAGCAAACCCAACGCACTCGTCTGGTTGTGGCTTTCGGCAATAGTCATCGCGTGCGATCAACTCAGTAAATCCTGGGCGCTGCATGCACTGCAGCCGATGGGCGTGCCGCATCCGGTGATCCCGGGGTTTCTCAACTGGACCCTGGCGTTCAATCGCGGTGCCGCTTTCAGTTTTCTGGCCGATGGCGCGGGCTGGCAGCGCTGGTTTTTCGTCGTGCTTGCGTTCGTCATCTGCGCGGTGCTGGTGGTGTGGCTGGCGCGTACGCCGCGGCGCGACTGGCGCAACGGCTTGCCGCTGGCCCTGATTATTGGTGGCGCGCTCGGCAACGTGATCGACCGTTTGCACGCCGCGCAAGTCACTGACTTCATCCAGCTGTATTTTCGTCAGTGGAGCTATCCGGTGTTCAATCTCGCCGATAGCGCGATCACCGTGGGCGCGGTGACGCTGGTCGTATTTGGCCTGTTTGCGGGCGAGCGCAAGGGCGCCATGCGATAATCGGTTTCTGCTGGCGCTGGTCTCGTCCGAAGTCGCCGCAGCCCCGCGCCCCGTCAACGCAATCGAGATCTCTCCTGGATATTCTTCTCGCCAATCCCCGTGGATTCTGTGCCGGAGTAGATCGCGCGATCGCCATGGTCGATCGTGCGCTGGAGTCGTTTGGTGCTCCGATTTATGTGCGCCACGAGGTTGTACACAATCGGCACGTGGTGGCGAGGCTGCGAGGGAACGGTGCGGTGTTTGTCGAGGAACTGATCGAGGTGCCGGATGGCGCCATCGTCATCTTCAGCGCGCATGGGGTATCGCAAGCCGTACAGGCAGAAGCGGCGCGGCGTCAGTTGCGCGTATTCGACGCTACCTGTCCACTGGTAATCAAAGTGCATATGGAGGTGGCGCGTCTTGGCCGTGGTGGGCGCAGCGTGGTGTTGATCGGACACGCCGGGCATCCTGAAATCGAGGGCACGCTGGGCCAGTGGAATCGTGCCAACACGGGCGAGATTTTTTTGCTGGAGTCGGTCGAGGGCGTCGCCATGTTGGCACCCAGGGAACCGGAAGCGCTGGCGTACGTCACGCAAACCACGTTGTCGGTAGACGACACCAAGGCGATCATCGCTGCACTGCGGGCCCGGTTTCCGGCAATCGAAGGGCCGCGCAAGGACGACATCTGCTACGCCACGCAAAATCGCCAGGATGCCGTGGGACGCATGGCGGATGCCGTGGATCTGATGCTTGTCGTCGGCTCCATGAACAGCTCCAACTCCAATCGTTTACGTGACTTGGCAGCGCGCCGCGGCGTGCGCACGTTCCTCATTGATGGTGCGGAAAACCTCCAGCGCGAATGGCTCGATGGCGTTCAGCACATCGGCCTGACTGCTGGCGCCTCTGCGCCGGAACGCCAGGTGCGTGATGTCATCGCGCGCTTGCAGGAATGGGGCGCCGGTGAAGTCCGCGAACTGGACGCTGAGCCCGAGGATGTGTCCTTTGCGCTGCCGCGGGAGTTGCGTATGGTGGGCGGTAACCCCCGGTAACACGTCGAGTGCAATCCAGTGCACCGGCAATTTTCGCTCGCGAGCGGAGGCTGTTGAATCGCCGTCGCCATGCGTCTTCAGCGCTTGCGCCGCAAACCTTTGCACCGTAAAATTCGCGGCTCTCTGCCGGGATAGCTCAGTTGGTAGAGCGGCGCATTCGTAATGCGTAGGTCGTAGGTTCGATTCCTATTCCCGGCACCATTTTCAGAGTGATCGAGCCGCACAAGACACGAGTTTTGTGCGGCTTTTGCTTGCAGGCTGGGTCAGTGCATGCAGCCTCGACGCGTCGCGCCCATGTTGCCCTCGGCAAGTGGCGCGCAGGTTGCCGCGGAGTCGGGGGGTCAAACCGTCACGTATGATCCGGCCCGCGATCCAGCTCGCTTAAGCGCCGGGCTCGCGCCTCGCCCGGTGCACGACCTTTTCGACCGGCAGGGCCTGGCAAAAACTGCAATCGCCAATCCGCCCAGCCCGCTTGTCGGGCAATCTCTACCGTTGGTCGCGTGCAGGCTGGTTGTGCGCGAGTCGATTCGTATAGTGCATGCAGGGTATTGAGGGGAAATCGCATGCAGTTCAAGTCGCGCCAGCGGGGCGTATCGCTGATTGAAGTACTGATGGCGGTGCTGATCTTCAGCATTGGCCTGATCGGACTGGCCGGGTTGCTGGTGGTTTCCACTCGATCCAATCACACCGCATATCTGCGCACCCAGGTTACGTTTCTGGCCAACAACATGGCGGCGCGGATGAGTTCCAACCCGGAAGGCGTCTGGAGCGGGGGTTACAACAGCGCGGTTTATCCGCTGCCTACAGCTGCTGCAGGTTGCGGCGCAGGGGCTGCTTGCAACGCCGCGGGCCTGGCTACGCACGACCAGCAGATGTGGAGCAATCAATTGCGAACTTTTCTGCCCGACCCGGTGGCCAGCATCAATTGCACAGGCACTGCGTCGGCCGGCTATGACCCTACCTCGCAGTTGAACCGGCGTCCGCCGTACGGCGGCACCTGCAAGATGGATATCACCTGGACCGAGCGTGGTGACGGTGACCAGAACAACAGGGGCGCGGAATTGCGCAAGTTCGCTTGGGAGTTTCAACCATGATGACTTCTCGCATTGCGCAAAAATTGGCAGCCGCCCAGCGTGGCGTGACGCTCATCGAACTGATGGTGGCGATGGTGCTGGGCCTGCTCGTGGCCGGGGGCATTGTCACGGTGTTTTCGTCCACGTCCAGCAGTAACAAGGCGCAGACGCAGCTTGCACGGCTGCAGGAGGAAGGCCGCTTTGCCATCACTCGTCTCAGCGACGACCTGCGCATGGCCAACGGTTTGTATTGCAGTAATACAGGTGGAGTGGCCAAACCCGGTGCAAGCGGGACGCTGCTGGATCAGCTGCGCTCGCCGACGGTGTATGCAACGGACCTGATCGGTGCGGCCGGAGCTGTGAGCGGCGCATTTGGCGACATCACCACCGCGTGGGGTTCAGGGGCGTATCCAACCAAGCCGGTCGATGCGTACAGCATGCCATCGTTTCTCTACATGCGTGGTTACGACTGCAACATGACGGCATGCGCGCCGGTCAACCCATCAGTTGCCGGTCTGCCCGCGATGGGGTTGACAGATGGATTACGCGTGAAAGGCGCGGACGTCATCACGGTTCGGTACGTGAATTCCAGCCGTGGTTGGTCGATTGGCGAGCCAGGTGGAAGCACCATCGCGGCCAGCGCCAGCTCCGGCACAATCAACAGCATTGCGATAGTCAAGCTGCCTGGCGAACCGGATGTTGCCGACTTTGCGTCCGGCGATCTGGCGATGCTGGCAGATTGCTCCAATGCACAAATTTTCGCGCTTGGATCGGTAGCCGGTGGCGTTTTGACCGTTGCCGGTGGCGCGAACGTAACGACCAGCGCACCCACGACGCCGTTGCCGGAAACGGCTCCCCGCTTGTTTGACGTCAATCGGGACTTTCAGACGGTCACCTATTATCTGCAGGTGGTCAGCGTGAACAACGACACCAAGGCGCCGTTTACCGGCGCATTGATGCGTCGCGTAAACGGCGGCGATCTCGCGCACGGCGGTAGCGATGAAGAGCTTGTGCGCGGCGTGGAAAGGCTGGACTTTCGCTATGGCGTACAAGATGTCACCGGAAATACGACCTTTCTGAAAGCCAACGAGGTTGATACAGGCACCAATTGTCCGCCGCAGGAGTTCAAGGCCGTCACCAACGCAGGTTGCCTGTGGCGTGCGGTCAAGAGCATTGAGGTCAGCCTGCTGATGGATGGACAAGTGCCGTTGTACACGCTGGCAGGCAGCGACACGATGTACGCCTATAGCGCCGACACTAATCCGGGTCTGCTGTTGCCGAGCGGCCACAACATCAAGCCCAGTGCGCAAGGCTTTCCCGATCAGCTCCTGCGCCGCGAGTTCACTACGTTGGTTGCCGTGCGCAACTTCAACCCATGAACATTTCTCGGCCAATAGGTGGGCGGCGCGTACGTATCCTTGGAGGCATTTGCATGGCACATTCCTTTTCATCGCGTCAGTTGCGGCCTGTAGCTGCTGCACAGCGCGGTGCGGTTTTGGTGGTCGCGCTGATTTTTCTGCTTTTGCTGACGATCCTGGCGGTAAGTGCATCCAACCGGTCACTGCTGCAGGAGCGCATGGCTGGTGGCTTGTTGAATGCCCAGCAAGCCGAGATGAGCGCGCAAACGGGGCTGCGCGGGGCCGAATGGCGCCTGTGGCGCAGTACCAGCAACGTCACCGCGCACCTCAAGTGCGGTACCGGCATATTCAGCGATTGCTACATTTTTGATCCGCTGCATCCAATTCCCAACGTGGTCGCTTTTCGTGCAAAGGCAGGATGGGTCACGCTTGGCTCCACGGAATATCGTGGAGCCAACAGTAACCTGGACTACACGACGACGGTCGATGGCAAGCTTGCCGAAAATCCGCATTACATGATTGAGGATCTCGGCGTGGAGTTGCCGCCGGGAGTGAGCGGCGGATTGCACGAGTCCGGCGCTACTGGTGCGCTGCTCGGTGGCAGTGCCAGTACAAATCGACACGTCTATCGCATCACTGCGCGAGCAACTGGCGGCAACGAAGGTACGGTGCGCGCGCTGGAAAGCACGTTTGCCGCCAAAAGCAACTGATCTGGAGTATTGACACCATGGGTCATCATCCAATTTTTGTCCGCGGCGCGCTGCCGGCCGCACTCGCGTTCCTGCTCACGCTGGCAGGCGGAGTACTGGCGCCATCATCGGCGTTGGCGGCCGCGCCACCAAATGGCTTGACGGAACTCAGCCCCACGCCCCCCAACGTGACGCGTGCCGTACCGCCCAACATCATGGTGACGTTTGATGACTCCGGGTCGATGGCCAGCAATTTCATGGGCGACAACCGTCCGTTTGACAACGGCAGCTGGAGTGGGCCATGGCGTTGCGCCGGGGTGATTGATTCGCGCGTGACAGCGGCGACAGACGTTCTCTCGCGAGCCATGAACGGTGTTTATTACAACCCCAATGTGGCGTACACGCCGCCGATGAAGGCCGACGGGACGTTTTTCCCCGAGGCAGACGCCACTCTGCAGAGTGTTGCGCTCGATGGCATTGCCCTTAACCGGCCGTTTGCCCCGGTAGCGGCTGGTGCCACCACTTGGAGGAACAATCCCAACAGCGGAGCTGCAGCAAACGATAGCGGGCTGAGTATTCTCAATGGCATCAAGCCAGCCACCGGACCCGATCGGCGCTGGACCTGCGGGTTTGGCACTTCCCCCATGGATGCAACAAAACTCGACGCGGATGGTGTTGCCTATCCCAACGGTGGCCCGTACTACTACCGCTACATGAGTTCGGCGCCGGCGATCACCGTAGACGGGTTCGGCAATCCGGATGGCGCGGGCGTGGCCAACCTGTACAACGCAGCCAATTGGGAAGCTGTTGCCGTCACCAATACTGCCGTCACCATCGGCGGCCAGACGGTCAATCAGTGGCAGAACTTCGCGAACTGGTATGCCTATTACCGCACGCGCAATTTGATGACAAAGACCGCTTTGTCCAGGGTATTCGGAACGCTCGGTGCAACTACCGACACCGGTGGTTTTGGCACCAGTATTCGTGCGGCCTGGCAGAACATCAACGACGGCAATTACAAATTGCCGGGATCGGCGATCATTACCAGCTTGCTGGATGCTGCAGGGTGTGACGCGAGCAGCACAGACCCTCAGGGAACACAGCAACAGGGCGCGATCTTTACCTCGCCAGACTGCTACCGCACAGCATTCTTCAACTGGATTTATCAGGTGGGGGCCAACGGCACCACGCCGAATCGGGCTTCGACTATTCGCGCCGGGCAGTTCTTTCAGCGGGCCTTCAACATGAAGGGCTTTAACAGCGACCTGACCGACCCTTATTGGCAGGAGGCCAAGGGTGGTGGGCGGGATGGGCTTGAACTGGCTTGCCGGCAGAATTACCACATGCTGGTGACTGACGGGTTCTGGAATGAAGGTGATCCCGGATTGCCGTCCGCCGCAAATAATGCCGGCTTTTCATATCAGACTGCTCAGGCGGTAATTCCGGGGGGGAAGTTGCCTGATAAAACTCCATATTCAGTGACCAATCCGGAATCGCGAGTGTTCTGGGACGTCGCGGGTTCGGTGTACAAATCTTCTCTGGCCAATATCGCATTCAATTACTGGGCAACAAATCTGCGCCCCGATTTATATGACCCGCTGGATGGCAAGGTAGTCTCAACATTCATGCCGGATAGCTCCACTGGCATTGTCAGTGGCGCAACTTCCACGGATATGGAGAAGTACTTCAATCCAAATAACGACCCAGCCAATTGGCCGCATCTTGTGCAATACATGGTCACGCTGGGCGTGCCCGGCTTGCTGACGCACTCTACCGATGCCGACTGCGTCGATGCCAACAACGACCTGTGCAAGCTGCGTCGTGGCTTGATCAACTCCACCACCAACGTGGGCTGGCCGCGACCGATCAACAATAATCCAACTGCCATTGATGACACGTGGCATGCGGCCATCAATAGCCGTGGTGCATATTTCAACGCCGGCAATCCACAGAACCTGGTTGACCAGCTGGTCAAGATTCTCACCAATATCACCGCGCGAAATATTCCCGCCACGACCAGCGCACTCAATACCAGCGTTCTGGTACAGGGCGCGCTTGGATTCACTGCCGGTTACAGTTCGGCTGACTGGACTGGCGTATTCCAGGCGATCACGGCCAACGCCGATGGCAGCATCTCCGGCGTGCAATGGGATGCGGGCGCCATTCTCACAGATCCGGCGAAGACGAATCCGGCCTCGCGGCAGATCCTGACGTCGAAAGAAAAGGCCAATGGTCGCTTTGACAAGGGGATTGCCTTCAGGACCTTTGGCGTGCTGGATGATCTACCCGGAGCCTTGCCATACGTAAGCGCGCAAACCCTGCTGAGCGCGGTTCCGGCCAGTGGAGGCGGTAGTGATAACGGGCAGGCTCGTCTGGATTATCTGCGCGGCGTGCGTACGCTGGAGGGGGCGGCTTATCGGACGCGCTCGAGTTTGCTCGGGGCAGTCATCAGCTCTCAGGCCCTGTACGTAAGCGTGCCGTCCAGCGGTTACCGCAATACATGGCCAACCGGATCAGCCGAAGCGGCCGCCATGCTGGCGGACTCGGCCACGTGCGCCTCTACTTCGCCCACCACCTGCCATAGCTACGAAAGTTTCCAGAGCGACCATCTGGATCGCTTGCCGACGGTCTATGTGGGTGCCAACGATGGCATGCTGCATGCCTTCAACGCGAATATGGTGCTCAATGGGGCGACGCCGCCAGTGGCCGTACCCGACGCCGATGCCGGCAAGGAATTGTTCGCCTACGTTCCGCGCACGGTGTTCGCCAACCTGGGTAACCTGACGAACAAAACGGATTTCAATTTTGAGCCGACCGTGGACGCCACCCCCGTGAGCCGTGACGTGTTTTACGGTGGCGCCTGGCACACGCTCCTGGTTGGCGGTCTGCGTGGCGGTGGGCGCGGCGTTTATGCGCTCGATATCACTGACCCCACGCAGGTCACCGAAGCAAGTGCAGGGACGAAGGTGTTGTGGGAGTTCAACTCGGACGCGCCAAACGTCAGCGGCGTCGGCAATCCGGCCGATCTCGGTTACACATATGGACAGCCAAACATTGCCCGTCTGAATACTGGCAAATGGGTGGTGCTGGTTCCGGGCGGCTACTTCCCTGATTGCAGCAAATCGGACAAACCAGCCAATTGCGTTACGTTGGCGGCTGCCCTTTCGGGCTACAGCGCGCTCTTTGTGCTGGATGCGGAAACCGGAACATTGATTCGCGAGCTGAAAACCCTGACCAGCATCAGCGGTGTGGTCAGCGGTGGCTTGTCCTCGGTGGTTCTGGGCGATTACAACAATGATCAGGTGGACGATGTGGCGTTCGCCGGTGATCTCAATGGCAACCTGTGGCGCTTTGATCTGACCAATGCCAACCCCGCCAGCTGGCAGGCAGGCGTCACACTTGCTTACCAGCCCACTGCGCAGGGTGAACAGCCGATCACGGTGATGCCGCGACTGTTTCCTGATCCGGCTACGAATCGCTTCATCGTCGTATTCGGTACCGGCAAGTACCTGGGCGCTGCTGACAACACCAGCAACAGTGCTGCAACGCAGTCGATCTTGGGCATTCGGGATAACCTGACCACGGTGACGCATGCCGACTTGCAACAGCAGACGCTGTTCGAGGGACTTTCCAGCAACGGCATCAATACGCTGCGAGGACTTACCGACAACCCGTTGACGGCTACGCAAGGTGGCTGGTTCATCGATCTGAACCTGGCCAGCTCGCCTGGCGAGCGCGTGGTGGTCACGCCTGGAGCGTTGTTCGATTCCAACCGTGCCCTCATCACTACTTTGATCCCGGGTACGCAGGATCCCTGCACGGCCACGATTGGTGGCGCGCTGATGGTTTTGAATGCCGCTACGGGAGGCGCTGGCGGTGGCTTGTCTGGTCCGGGGGCGCCATCAACCGGCGCTGGCTGGCCGATTGGCACGCAGATAGTGGGTGGCCTGGTAACCAATCCCCCGACCGGCGGTTCAGTGCCGGTGGCAACAGTGATTGGCGGCGGCACGCTGCTGGTGCCGGGCTTGCAGCTCAAAGGTGGTGGCAGTCTTGGCGTTGACGATGCGATCTGGCGTCGCCGCTCATGGCGAGTGCTGAACAATGATCAGTAATGCGAGCAGTGGAGGGCAGATCATGAGCCGAGTGCGTGGCTTTACGTTGCTGGAACTGATGATCGTGGTGGTCATCATCGCGGTGCTCGCTGCGCTTGCGATCCCTGCATATGGGCGCTACGCCTTCAGGGCGCATCGAGTAGACGGCCAGGAGTTGCTGTTGCGCATTGCCAATGCGCAGGAGCGGTATTACGCCACCAATAATCACTACGGGACGTTGACCGATCTGCAGTATCCCAACCCGGCTCCGTCCGACAAGGGTTACTACAGCGTGACTTCGCAGCCAGCAGCGGCGAGCACTTCGCAGAGTTTCACCATCATCGCCACGCCCGTGGGTGCGCAAGTCGGAGATGCCTGCAAAGAGCTGTCAATCGACAACACCGGGAAAAAGTTGCCAGCCTCGACAAATGCTGCGCTTAACAGCAACGGCAGTTGCTGGTGACCGCCGTGATCCGTCTCGCGCACCGTCAGCGTGGTTTCAGCCTTCTGGAATTGATGGTCACCATTACCATCGTGGCCGTTCTTCTCGCCATCGCGGTCCCCAGCTTTCGGGACGTGATCAAGCGCAACCAGATCAGCTCGGCCAGTAATGAATTGTTGGCCGGCCTGTCTTATGCGCGCACCGAGGCAATTGATCGTGGTCAGCTGGTATCCATGTGTCCGAGTCCGGATGGCCTGGCGTGCACCATCAACGGGCAGACCTGGGAACCGGGCTGGATCATCTATACCTATCCTGCGGGAGCGGCTTCCGCGAACAAAGCATATTCAAAACCGCCGGCAACGCTGTTGCGCTACACGGCTGCGCGCTCCGGGGTGTCGATACAGTCCCTGGGTACGACCGTGATCACATTTGGTCAGCAGGGCCAATTGCGGCCCGGCACCGCTCTGTCGTTTGTCAGCTGTGCTCGCACCGGGTCCAGTGGTACGGGTGAAAGCACGGCAGCAGCGCCGGGCGTGCAGTTGAATGTCAATGGCTCAGGCAGCATCAGCAGCCGGGCGTGGCCGGTCGGATCGGCGTGTACCCTGCCTTGATGCGTAGTGTGCAGACCACAACCTGACAGTCACTTTGCGACGGGGCCGCCCTTTCGCGTTTTCATCAAATAAAATGGGCACGCGTCGGTTTGCAAAAGGCAAATTCGCAGGCAGCTGTTGAGCCTGATTGGCTGTTCTCTGCAACTGTCAGACACAGCGTTCGTGCGTCGCCATCATTCGCCGAATACTTATATGACTCCCGCTGGCACGGGCGAAATTCGGGCGGCGACCGGTGAGTGTGCTGTCCAGCCTTGGCGCAGACACGCTCGCCAAGATGGTGCCGCAACGTACGTAGTGAGATCGTCAGGCTCGCATTTTTGACCTAAAGCTCCTCTTGGAGCTGACTTCGCTCGCCGGCATCACTTACTTCGGGTTCCCGCACGCAATACAGGCGCGGCCGCCGGCAGTGCGCTATCGTTCCGTCGTACCTTGCGGGTCGCAAGGGAAAACAGGCATCTCGACTCGCAGGGAGCGTGATCGAAGGGGTCCGGCTGCTGCAGCGGCGACGATTGAGAAAGACGATGCGGAATCAAGGGCGACTCCGGCGTGGATTGCGCGAACGGTTTTACCGTAGCGCGGCGGAAACGTTGGTTTTGCTGCATACCGCCCCTGGTTATGACCGTCGCCTTGCGCTCACGCGGGTAGCGGAAACGTTGAGCTCGACCATGGATCTGCCATTGGTGTGGATCGGCCGGGTGGAGCCGGGCGACCCGCGCGTCGACGTTTTCGCCAGTGCCGGCTCGGCAGTCACATACGCCACCGCGCTGAATCTGAGCATGGATATCACTGATCCCGGAGGCCGCGGGCCTACGGCAATCGCGCTGCGTAGCGGCCAGGCACGGGTCACGGCGGTCGATGCTGCGGAATTCTCACCCTGGCGGGACGCGGCGACCGCGTACGGATTTGGCTGGCACATCGTCGCTGCTGCCCATACCGGCGACGGCGGCAGCCTGGCGTTGTCGGCTTACGCACAAGCTGGTGAATTGCCGCTTGGTGACGAATTGCTGGATTGGGCGCAGCGTCTGGCAGACGAAATGGTGCGCTTCTGGGATCACCAGACCTTGCTGGAGCACGACCTGCGCATGAGCCGGTACCGTGATGCGCAGCGCAGTATCCAGCGCGCACTGATGGACCAACCGGACCCCGCTGCCGTATATCACACGCTGGCAAACGCGCTGGTGGAAATTGCCGGAGCATTGGCGGTGGACGTCTATCACGCCGACGTCGGCGAAGCCATTCTGCAACGGGTGGCGCTGGCGGGGCCGATGGCCGATGCCATCAGGCACCTGGCGGACCAACCAAGCCACAGCGTTGCTCCGCGAACGTCCACGCCGACGCTGGCGTTCATGCGCGGAGAATCGGTGGTGCGGGTGCACCCATCCACGCATCCGGAGACTATTACCGCTTGGCACGTGCCGACATTGGCTGCGGTCGGCGCGATCGGTTGCTGGCCGGTGTTTTCCGCACCGCGCAGTGACGCCGCGCGGGTTCCGATTGGCGTGTTTTCGGTGGTCACGGTTGAGACGGACGCGTTTGACGCTGAAATGAGCGGCTTGCTCGACGAAATTGCGGACGCTGCCGGCCTTGCGCTCAATCAACACGAGCAGCGCCGTGAGCTTCGGCAAGAGCAAGCGCGGCAAACGTATCTGGCCCTGCATGATGACCTTACCCATTTGCCGAATCGGCGGGCGCTGGATCGTCACCTGGAACGCTTGCTTGAACGCGCACGCAAGCACGGCCGGATGCTGGCTGTGGGTATCCTGGACGTGGACGATCTGAAACTGTTCAACGATCGCTATGGCCATGCCGTGGGAGACAGCGTGCTGGTGGAGATTGCCACCCGTGTGCGTTCGGCATTGCGCGATGAAGATTATATTGCGCGCCAGGGTGGGGATGAATTTGTCCTTGTGTTCGAAAACCTGGAATGCGTTGAAGATCTTGATCCGCTGCTGGAGCGCGTCTGGGATGCACTGCAGCAACCATCCGCGTTCACTGGCAGCAGCCACCGGCTTTCGGCCAGCCTTGGCATGGCGTTGTTTCCGCTGCACGCGCAAACCAGTGGCGCTCAGTTGTTGCGCCGCGCCGATCAGGCGATGTATGCCGTCAAGGCGCACAAGCGCACGCGACCTCGATGGTGGGCGTTCCCGCTGAGTGAAGATGCTGGCGCGGCAGCGGACGATTCAGCCACGGCTGCCTTGAATCCGCACGGTCCGGCTGCCGCCGCCTTGCTCGCGCCGTGTTCCAGCCTCTGGTCATCATTGCTGCCGGATGTGGTCGAGGAGCTCTACGCAGCCATGGCGGTGCACGAAGGTATTTCCCGCATCCTGGAAACGCTGCGTGTGGCGGAGGGAAAGTCCGTCCGCCGGCGCATGGTGCAACACCTTCGCTCGCTGTTGAGCCCGCGCCTGGATTATGCGCAACAGCGCGAGCGCGCCACGCGATCTGGAGTGTTCAGCGCCGCCAGCGGGCTGGAGGAAGTGTGGCTGCTGGAGATTGTCGAGCTGTTGCGCGGCATGCTCAGCGCCAGGCTGGGCGTGACTACACAGGGCGATCGTCGGCCGCTGGAGATTGTCATGCGGCGCCTTGCGCTGGAGCGTCAATGGCAACTTGAAAGCATGCGCGAGTTGCAGCGCCGACGCGTTGCCGTACTCGGTCGCATCAACGTACTGGCCTGGTCGGCTGACAGCTACCTGGAGTTGATCAAGGGGCCGTGGATATTCTGGGCATGCATGAAGAGATCATGGCGTGCGCCGTGGGCCGGCCAGATCCTGACGGTGAACTGACGTACGAAGCGGTAGCTGGCACTGTCGTGGCCGATTACCTGAGGGCCGCATTTCGCGGTGACACCCTTGCGCTCCGCGTGGCCCCGGACAGCTCACTCGGGCATGGTCCAAGCGGTCGCGCCTGGCGCACTGCGACCATTCAGCGTTCGCGCAATCATGCTACGGACGCAGACTCGACGGACTGGAAGGAGGGGGCACGAACTCTGAATATTGCCTCCAATGTCGCGGTGCCGTTGTGTCCGCAGCCGTCATCTCCGGCAGCCATTCTGGTCATTTACAGCGCGTACGTGGGCGGCTTCCAAAGCGAGGACCAGCAGGCGTTCATCGACCAGATCAAGACCGTGCTTGATCTGGCCTTGTCGCGCCTCGCGCCATCGCGCCCGGGCACTGCGCTGCTGCCGTTCTTCGTGCGTGAACGTTGGCGCCAAATGGTGGCCGCCGGTGCTGTCGAACTGCACTATCAGCCTGTCGTACGGCTGGCCACCGGCTTGGTCACGGGGCTGGAAGCACTGGCCCGCTTGCATGCCGATGACGGCACGACACTGCTGCCGGGGACATTTTTGCCAGCGCTGGGTGCGAGCGAACTGCTGGTGTTGTTTCAACACACGCTGACGCAGGCCATGACCTGTCGCCAACATCTCTGGTACGGGGGCTTTGCGTTGGACATCGCCGTGAACATGCCCGCTACTGCGCTTGAAGATGAGCGCTATCAGGAGGCTGCAGCGGCGGCGTGGGCCATATACAAACCACTGCCCGGAACTCTTTTGCTGGAGATACTCGAATCGCCGATCGATACCGGACATTCACTGGCCGAAGCCCGAGCGCGCATGCAGGCGCTGCGCGAACTTGGCTTTCGTTTGGTCGAGGACGATCTGGGCGCGGGATACAGCTCGCTGATCCGCCTGGGCCAGTGGCCGTTTGATCGGGTCAAGATTGATCAGGCCATTGTCTTGCAGGTCATCGACGATCCGCTGCGCACGCTGCGCTTCATTCGCCAGCTGGTTCGCCTCGGCCACGATCTGGATCTTGAAGTGGTAGTGGAAGGTCTGGAAACGCGCGGGATGATCGAGGCTGCGCTGATCCTGGGAGCTGATTTCGGCCAGGGCTACGCGCTGGCGCGACCCATGTTGCAGGCAGTTTTGCTTGACTGGCTGGCGCAATTCAACGCCGACTGGAACGTCGCGCAGCCTGCCACGGCACTGGGCGTGTTGGCAGCGGCGCTGGTGTGGGAGGAGCAGTTTGTCGCTTTGCCCCTGGACCCAGCGTTCTGGCGGCGGCACGCTGAAACGGGCTGCGCCTTGGTGGGCGGCGACGATTTCAATGCCGTAGATGCGGCCCGCTTCAACCAACTGCGCGATGCCATGTGCATGGCAGCGGCGACGGGACCTCGGGATGCTGCTTATCGCCGCTCGCGCGAGCAGTATTTCTCCGTGCTGGCAGAACGCGTGCGCATTGACGAGAAGCGCGCTGAAGGTTGAGCCAGCGTGTCGCCAGGACCCCAGGACCAGCGCGGAGGAAATTCTTTCGGGCGGCCCGACTTGACGAATTCAGGCACGCAGCGCCTTGGCAACATCTCGCGATCCAGCGGGCAAGCGCCGTGAATGAGCGCTTGGCGCGCCGTAAAGATCCGCACGATGCGGTTGGCGGCGCTGGATTTGAGATGGTGGGCGGTAGTGGGATCGAACCACTGACCACTGCCGTGTGAAGGCAGAAATACGGGGGTTCATGAGACGTCATAAATTATAAATATCATGTATTTAGCCATTTACAGCCACCATGACATCCCATAGACTTTAGGCAATCTGTAGGCAACGGCGATCTATTGGTCGAATCAGGAGGCCGAACATGGGCGGCAAGGTAGGCATTACGACGGTATCGGGTCAGAACGCGCTACCGGCGCGGAACGCGATCAACTGGCACAAGTTGCATGCCGGTCAGCACGTAGGATTGCGCAAGGTCAAGAGCTCCCAGACTTGGTATGCGCGCGCTTACGTGGAGAAGAAGCAGGTGCGCCGTGCGCTCGGTGCGTTCGACCACCTGCCTCCCAATGAACGATTTTCTGCCGCTAGCCGCGCTGCAGACGAATGGTTCAAGCACTTGGGTGCGGGCGGTACGCTACGTCCTGTGACAGTGCTGGAGGCGTGCGAGCGGTATATACAGGCGTTGCGCGATGATCCCGACAAGGGAGACATCAGCGCCGATACACAGGCCGGCTTCATGCATCGTTTTGTCGTCAAGGACAAGATCGCCGAGGTTCCGGTGGACAAGCTCACCAAAGGGCACATTTCCGACTGGCGCAAGCGCATGGAACGCAAGCCCGTGGCCCTACCGAAGCGCGGCAAGGATTGCCGCAGCAAAGCCGAGCTACCGCCACCGCGCAGACGTTCCCCCGCGTCCGTCAACCGGAACATGGTGTTCTTGCGTGCGGCACTTCGCCTGGCCATGGCAGACGGTTTTGTTGCCACCGATCAGGCTTGGACGCAGCCTCTGAAACCGATCAAGGGCGTGTCGGGGCACCGTGACCTGTACTTGACCCGCGAGCAGCGCCAGTCCCTGATTGAGCACGCACGCGGGGATGCGCAGCCGTTCTTTCGTGCCTTGGCTGAGCTTCCCTTGCGCGTCGGCGCGCTGGCAGCATTGAGAGTCAGTGACTACGACAAGCGCAACAAGCTGCTGACGGTCCGCAAGGACAAGTCGGGAGCCGGGCGCACGATTCCACTACCGTCTACCGCGGCGAAGCTGGTTGCCGAGGAAGCACGCGACAAACTGCCGAGCGCGCCATTGTTTTCACGGTGGGGCGGTGAGCCGTGGACGGTTACGACCTGGAGTGATGCCGTGCGAAACGCGGTGGAAAATGCTCAATTGCCCCGAGAGACCGTCGCATACACCTTGCGGCATTCCGTCATCACCGACCTGACGACGGGTGGCCTTGATCCACTGACCGTGGCGCGCCTTGCCGGTACGTCCATAGCGATGATCCAGCGGTACTTCGGCAAGCTTAGGCAGGACGTAGCGCGCGATGCGCTGGCGGCGTTGGCACTGTGATTCACAGTTTGCTATTGTCACGCAGTGCCGTACACTAAACCCATATTTGAGTTCATCGAGCTTGCGCCGTTCGCGCGGGCGCGTGAGGCGTATGGCATGGACGATACGGAGTTTGCGCAATTGCAGGTGGCTTTGTTGACCGACCCCGACGCCGGGGACGTGATCCCAGCATCCGATGGCTGCCGCAAGCTCCGCTGGCGGGCGCCAGGACGCGGCAAGCGCGGTGGCTACCGTGTGATCTACTTTGTGCGCAACGCCCGTGGTCAGATCGTGCTGGTACTGCTGTACGCGAAGAACGTAAGCGAAAACGTGGAGCCAAGACTGCTTCGATCACTGAAAGAGAGTTTCAAGCCATGACCAAGATGACCGCCAAGCAGCGCATCGCGTGGGAACGTGGGCGCGACTTGAATGCCGAATTACACGAGGCGATTGCTGACGCCAAGCAGGGCCACTGGGCGCGTAAAACCGAGTTTCGACCGCTGGCCGACGGCCGCATGCGCCGGATGGTGACGCGGCGGGACGGCACCATCGAGAAGGATGAAGTCATCCCGGCCGCACAAGCCAACTTCGTTGCCGCACGTGCTGGAACGGGCCTGTCGCAGTCGGAGTTTGCCGGCATGATGGGTGTGTCCATTCGCACCTTGCAAGACTGGGAGGCCGGTCGACGTCAGCCGAGTGGGGCCGCCCAAACCCTGTTGCGCATCGCCGCACAGCATCCTCGCATTGTGCGTGAAGCAGCGGATCAAGGTGTGACGACTGCGCGGCCTTTGTAAAACACGTTCCCGTTGACGGCGCGGTTTGCCGATGGGCAACAAGGAGCCACGAATGCGGGAGAAGAACGCGTCCAAGAGTCGCCGTGCCAAGCCTCCGGCTCTGCTTCGTACTCCACTGCTCGACGAGCATCCGTCACCGGCAAAGATGGCCGTGTGGACCGGACACCTCCCCGAGGAGGCGGATGACGCTGTAGACGTTTCGCATATACGTCCGCTTGCAGCAATGCCGTCTCGCGAGCAGCTGGAAGATCGAGCCAGGCGCATCCAACGCAATATCGCGTCTTGGGATCGAGAAAAGCTGGAGGCGGACTACACCCGAACCCTGCTGAGTGCCCTGCTATTACGAAAATCCCAGCGGATACTGGGCGCGCTGCTGCCCGTTTTGACAACGATGGCCGAGCAGCGAGCGAGCTACCAAGAGCTTCGCGAAACAGCTCGCATCGTGGTGCAGTACGCGAATACTTTGCTCAAGCCAGAGCTGAAGCGGCGCCACGGATACCACAAAGGTGGGATCGAGGGCACTGCCGAGCGTAAGCATTACGCTGTCGAGCTGCACGATCGATGGTTTGCAGCGTACCGCAAGTATGTCGAAGAGGGTCGGGAACCGCGAAACGCGGCGAGCACGCTTGCCCCCAGGTGGAACGTGACTCCTCGTACCTTCCGTGAAGGCATTAAGAAAGCCAAGGAGCGAGCAGAACGCGCAGGCAATAAATAAAGCGGACGCGAACTAGGTTCACATCCGCTTCAACGTGTTGAATCCCATTTCGGGCGCAGAGGCGCCAGTAACCACGAGGATCTCACCATGTTGCAAATCATTCGCCGGCCCGAGTTGCTGAGCCACTTGGGCCAAACCGACTCCGGCCTGGATCGCGCCATTCGCGATGGCTTTGTTCCGCCGCCGGTCAAGTTGTCGCCCGACCCCACAAGGCGTGCTGTTGGTTGGCCCGCGCACGAAATTGACCAGATCATTGCTGCGCGAATCGAAGGGCTCGATCCCGAGGCCACCCGTGCGCTCGTTTCTAGCCTTCTGTCGCAGAGAGGCAAAGCGATGGCTGCGATGGCTCCAATGGCTGCGGGGCGACCGCCGCAGAACCTGGAGCACCTGCAAACCTTCATCGAGCTTTACGGGGTGCATGACTTGGCGGGCGATGGTGGGTTACCGCGATCGCTGATCCAGAAACCGTATGACATACGTGAACGGATTGGCGAGCGGGGCCCGTTCGATGTGTGGGGTTTTAGTTCACGCGATGGTGCGCGCTATCACGGCTGGACGGGCCCATTTGCTCGGTTTGAGCCTCGTAGAGGAAAACTGAACGCGCTGCGGGCATGCTTGGGCGCACTTGATCGAATGGGTCTCTGGGAACCCGTGGCCTATTTGGCTGAGGGTCCGTCCTCGGACTCGGAGCTACTGCACGCGCTCACCGGCGACGAACATGCGGAAATGGTCGCTGAGGCTGCTCGTTTGTTCGCCTCCCAGTTACCGGGCGGCCTCAATCGCGCGCTTGACGAGTTCGAATACGTACTGCCGGTACTTCGCCATATCGAAAACCCGGCGGTGGTGGGTGTCTATTGGCTTGTGTACCGCCCGCACACGCAACTTACGGCCGCTTGGTACGCACAGCACATCAAGAGCTCTGAGATGTACGCGAGGCGTTACGACGCGTTGGCCGTTGGCGACTTTCAGCGGTCGATCCGGATGGCTTAAGTGATATCAAGGCTTATCAAGGTATTCAAAGCTAATCAATTAACCTAAGAACAAGCGCACGACTGCGCGGTGCACCCGCTATGCAAACAGGCAGAAAAAGCCATGGCGACACGCAGGACGGACACGAGACGACAGGCGAAGAGCATGACAGCCAGCGAACAATACCTGCGTGAGATGGATCGCGTCTTACGGAAGTGGTGTACCGCTACAACTCCAACCACGGCGCGTAGAGAGCACGCCAACGAGCGCGCGCTCGCCCCCAGACATTCGACAATCAAGCTCCCTGGAGGCTGCTTGCTGCCCCCCGTGCCAATGTATCCCGAGACAACTACCTCTTCGCTATTACTGAAGGTAGGCTCATCTCATGGACACCCCGAACTTGGCTGTTTTCCCTTCATCCCCCGATGCCGTGGTGGCTGCAACCACGCCAGCACACCAT
>JBBSSI010000008.1:0-118555 GCA_038242205.1 Lysobacterales bacterium | reverse complement strand
TCTTGAAGCGTTGTCCCAACCGAAAACTCATTACTGTGTTTCCATTGGTTGAGCGCTTGCATTGCTATGGATCGGTCACAACCGTTCCAGCACAAGACGCCCACACAATTCACCTGCGCACACTGTCAAAGATCGTCCGCTCGCCACCAGTTTCCCGGTGGCACCTCATGGCCTTTCGCCCTGAGTGAGCCGCACATTCTACATCGCTTTAACCCTTCGTCAACACTCTGGATCACGAACTTTTTGCAACGAAGGTGTGTTGACTGAAAACAGCTGCCCGTTGAACGGGGCAAGCATCATAGCGCGTCTGCGGCAAACTGTGAAGGGTGTTTCACAATGGCGCGCACCAAATTCGCGAGCGTCTCTCCTCTGAGCTCCGCAAGGAATGACGGCGCAACCGCTGCGGGCCAGGCGCTGCGGCCGCTCAGTCGGTCTCAATCATCTCGAAGTCATCTTTCGTCGCACCGCAGTCCGGGCACGTCCAAGCTTCGGGGACATCCGCCCAACGCGTACCAGCGGCCACGCCCTCCTCCGGCACCCCGAGGGCTTCATCGTAAATATAGCCACAGACGACACACATCCACTTGTGCCACGGTTCGGTTGTGGGGTCGGCTGCGAGCTGATTCTGGGTCATTTCTAAAGCTCTTTGCACAAGACGATGTCACCATTCTCGCAATTTCGCTGCCAACACGAAAGCTCGGGTTGAACATGCAGATCCAACCCTTGCGCAAATCGCCGGCAGACGCACTGCCTGCTGTTGGCGCTGGTCGCTGCCGCAGCGGTAACGACCAGCAGACTCAAGTTCGACAATTCCGCCCGTATTCCGCCTTTCAAATCTCCTGGAAAAACTACTCATGACGAACAACCATCAGCTCTTTCAGCGCGCTCAACCGCTTCTTCCAGGTGGCGTGAACTCTCCCGTGCGTGCGTTCAAGGCTGTGGGTGGCGAGCCTTTTTTCACGGCATCTGCTGATGGTGCCTACCTGTTTGATGAAGAACGCAAGCGCTATATCGATTACGTCGGTTCATGGGGCCCAATGATCGTGGGCCACAACCATCCGGCGGTGCGCGAGGCCGTGGAACGCGCGGTTCGCAATGGCCTTTCGTTCGGGACGCCATGCGCTGCGGAAGTGGTCATGGCCGAGACCATCAACCGGCTGGTGCCGTCGATGCAGATGCTGCGTATGGTCAACTCTGGCACCGAAGCAACGATGTCCGCGATCCGGCTTGCGCGCGGCGTTACTGGACGGGACAAGATCGTCAAGTGCGAAGGTTGTTACCACGGACACGCCGACAGCTTTCTGGTGAAAGCCGGGTCCGGGGCATTGACGTTCGGCGTACCGACTTCGCCTGGCGTGCCCAAGGCGCTGGCGGATCTCACGCTTACGCTTCCATACAATGACATGGATGCGGCACAGACGCTGTTTGCTGCGCAGGGCCGCGAGATCGCGGCGCTGATCATCGAGCCTGTCGCGGGCAACATGAACTGCATACCGCCAACGGACGGCTATCTGCAAGCTCTGCGCGAGCTGTGTACTCAGTACGGAACGCTGCTGATTTTCGATGAAGTGATGACCGGCTTCCGCGTAGCGCTCGGCGGAGCGCAGGGGTTTTACGATGTGACACCCGACCTGAGCACGTTTGGCAAGGTCATTGGTGGCGGGATGCCCGTGGGCGCGTATGGCGGGCGACGCGACCTGATGCAGCAGATTGCGCCTGCCGGCCCGGTCTATCAGGCGGGTACCTTGAGCGGCAATCCAGTGGCCATGGCAGCTGGACTGGCAGTGCTCGAACTGATCCAGGCACCCGGTTTCCACGACAAGCTCGCGGCGCGTACGCGACTTCTAACCGATGGCCTGCAGTCAGTGGCCGACGGTGCCGACGTGCCTTTCAGCAGCAATCGCGTCGGCGGCATGTTCGGGATATTTTTCACTGGGGAAAAGGTGCGCAGCTATGCGCAGGCAACGGCGACGGATGCTGCGCTGTTCACGCGCTTCTTTCACGGCATGCTCAAGCGTGGAGTGTTTCTGGCGCCGTCGGTGTTCGAGGCTGGATTCATGTCCAGTGCGCACACTGATCAGGACATTGCCGACACCCTCGAAGCGGCGCGCGGCGCCCTGCAAGATGCCAAGCGCTGAACTTCGTCACCACGAGCCGGTGTTGGGCATGGACAACCACGGCTCGCGCGGTGGCAGCGAGCCGTCCTGCAGCAGTTCAATGGAAATCAGGTCCGGCGAACGCACGAACGCCATGTGCCCATCGCGCGGCGGGCGGTGAATGACGTAACCCATTTCTTGCAGGTGCGCGCACGTAGCGTAGATATCATCGACGCGAAATGCCAGATGGCCGAAGTTGCGTGCCGATCCGTAGTCGTCCGGAACGTCCCAGTTCCAGGTCAACTCGATTTGCGCCTGCGGACTTTCAGGCGCGGCCAGGAAAACCAGCGTGTAGCGAGCGGTGGGAACTTCGCGCCGGCTCACTTCGCGCAAACCGAGGCCTTCGCAGTAAAAACGCAGGGCGGCGTCAAGGTCACGCACGCGCACCATGCTGTGCAGGTATTTCATCGCTCGCTCCTTTACATCAAGCACAACTGTTCAAGTAAGTCACTTCACCGCCGGTCAGCAACGGGCGACCATGGCGCTACCGCAGCGTTCGCTGAATCAGTCAAGAAACAAGTCAGGGAGCAGAGGCGTACCCGGTTTCACGGCGTACGGCTGCAGATCCACGACCCCTTCTTCGCGCAAAATGTCCTCGTCAATGGCAAAGTGTCCGGTGTAATCGCGCGCTGGTCGGGTAAGCAAGGCGTGCGCAGCGTCGGCGACGATTTCCGGCCGTCGGCATTGCTCCACTTTTACTCCATCAATCATGTCGATGGCCGCCGTGGCGATCACCGTGCGCGGCCAAAGTGCGTTGACGGCAATCCCGAGCGGCGCGAATTCCGCGCTCATCCCAAGCACACACAGGCTCATGCCGTATTTGGCAATCGTGTAGGCCGTGTGCGGCGCAAACCATTTGGGATCCAGGTTCAGCGGCGGCGACAACATCAACACATGCGGATTGACCGCCTGCCGCAAATACGGCAGGCAGCTTTGCGTGACCAGAAATGTGCCGCGGGTGTTGACTTGCTGCATCAAGTCAAAGCGTTTCATCGGCGTTTCCAGCGTGCCCGCAAGCCAGATCGCGCTGGCATTGTTGACCACAATATCTATCCCGCCAAAGTGTTCCGCCGCCTGTGCCGCCGCTGCGCGAACCTGTGTCTCGTCCCGAATATCAACCTGCAAAGCCAGAGCGTTGCCCCCAGCGGCCTCAACTTCTGCTGCTGCACTGTGAATCGTGCCCGGCAACTTTGGATTGGCTACGGCGCTCTTCGCCGCAATCACGATATTCGCACCATCTCTCGCGGCACGCAGCGCTATGGCCAAGCCTATGCCACGCGACGCGCCGGAAATGAACAAGGTCTTTCCAGCAAGAGTGTTCATGTCATCCCTCATCGGCGCAAAGCGAGCAGTCTACGACGGCAGCCGCTGCGCAAGCAGGTTTACGGCTTGTGAAACCTCGGCAGGATGTCGCGCAGCTCCGCCAGGCGCTGCAAGGGGTCGACAAGTTCCAGCAAATGCTGTTGTTCCATCAAGTCGAGCGGCAGCAGTTCAGCCAGGCGGAATCCAAGCCAGCTGGCATCTTCGTAGGCGCTGCGCGGGCTGTCGCGCCAATGCGGTGACATGGTTTCCACCAGACGCTCAGCTATGCTTTGCAGCAACGCAAATTCAACTGGAACGTCCTGCTCAGGTTCAGGAGCCCACAGCGCGACGCTGGCACGCAACAGCCCGTCGTGACGCGCGCGCGAGCGTTTGGCCGTGAAGCGTTCGGTCCCTTCGGCGATGATGTTCAACAAGCCATCGGCGCCTTGGTGAAAATCGGTGATATGCGCAACCGTGCCAACCGCTACCGGCACCGCCGGATGGCCAGTTTCATTCCCCGCGGTGATCATGCACACGCCAAATCCACTGCCCTTGAGCGCGCATTCCCGCACCAGATCAAGGTAGCGCGGCTCGAAGATGCGCAGGGACAAGTGACCGCGTGGAAACAGCACGCTGGCCAGTGGAAACAACGGCATGTCGACAAGCGAAGACTTGGTACCCATGGATGAATTCTAGCCACTGAACGCTGCGGACGAATGCACCGCATGTACATCGGTAAAAATGCGGGACGAAGTATCGCGGCGCATGCCCGTGCAACCCCGGTCAGGGAGCCAACATCGCTGCAAACCGATGTGGCGCGTCTTCAAAGCCACCATTGGACATGAACACCACGCAGTCGCCTGTATGCACCTGCGATTGCAACGTCGCCAGCAGTGCATCCACTGTTGGTACCGTGCCACCACGGCCACCCAGCGCGTCAGTAACGCGGTGGGCGTCCCACGGCAATTCAGGGCGCTGTAAAAACACTACGCCATCCGCATCGCGCAGCGCCGGTGCCAGCGCTGCGGCGTGCGCGCCCTGGCGCATGGAGTTGGAACGCGGCTCCAGCGCCACGAGGATGCGCGCCTCTCCCACACTGGCCCGCAATCCGGCAAGCGTGGTCGCAATTGCCGTAGGGTGATGCGCAAAGTCGTCGTACACGCGGACACCACCTACTTCGCCGACCAGTTCCATGCGTCGTTGCGCGCCTTGAAACGTGGCAAAGGCATCCAGTAGCGTGGATGGATCAGCCCCTGCCGCCGCAGCGGCAGCCAGCGCCGCCAGAGCGTTCATTACGTTGTGGCGTCCGAGCAGTGCCCAACGCACCTCGCCGATCGGCGCGCCGTGATGATGCACGACGAACTTCGATCCATCTGTCGCCAACAGTTTGGCCTGCCAGTCTCCGCAGCCGATGCCGAATGTCTCTACCGGCGTCCAGCAACCCATGGCCAGCACCTCGGTCAGACGGCTGTCTTCGGCATTGACGATCAGACGGCCATTGCCGGGAATAGTGCGGACAAGATGATGAAACTGACGCTGGATCGCCGCCACGTCAGGAAAGATGTCGGCGTGGTCATATTCGAGATTGTTGAGGATCGCGATGCGCGCACGGTAATGCACGAACTTCGAACGTTTATCGAAAAATGCGGTGTCGTACTCGTCGGCCTCGATCACGAACGGGGCAACAACGCTGTCGCAGTCAACTTTGCGTTCACCGCGCCGAATCGCTTGCGCGGCATCGGTGGAAAACTGACTGTGACCCGATGTGCGCTCACCACCCAGGCGAGCAGACACACCAAAATTTCCCGGAACGCCACCAACAAGAAAGCCCGGCGCCATGCCGACACTGTCCAGCAAATGCGCCAGCAAACTGGTGGTGGTGGTCTTGCCATGCGTGCCAGCCACTGCCAGCACGTCGCGCTGAGCCAGCACCGTTTCGCCCAGCCACTGCGGACCGGAGATATATCGCAGCTGTTGATCGAGCATGTACTCGACCGCCGCGTTGCCGCGACTGAGCGCATTGCCGACAACGATGAGATCAGATGCAGCGTGCTCAGGCTGTGCTTGCAGGGATTGCGCGTGATAGCCGCGCACCAGCTTGATGCCAAGTGCCTCCAGCTGGGTGCTCATCGGCGGGTAGACGTGGTCGTCCGAACCTTCAACCTGATGCCCCAGCTCGCGCGCCAGCGCCGCGACACCGCCCATGAAGGTGCCGCAAATGCCGAGAATGTGCAGGCGCATGATGGATGAATCCGTTGAAGCTTGCCGCCAGGGCACGGGAAAACTCAGCCGCCAGACACAACCGATTCGTTGTGCAGTGCACGCTTGATCCGTGCGGTCACTTCGGCCAACTCTCCAACTCCGTCAACCACCTGCAACTTGCCGGCGCGCGCGTAAAAAGCCGCGACGGGCGTGGTCTGTTCGGCATATATGGCCAGGCGCTTGCGCACCGTATCTGGGTTGTCGTCGGCGCGACCCACGGCCTTGAAGCGTATCTCACAGCGATCGACGATCACTGCATTGGGCACGTCCAGCTTGATCACCGCGTCCAGCGGTCTCCCAATGCCTGCCAACAGACGATCCAGTGCGTCAGCCTGTGCCAGGTTGCGCGGATAGCCATCCAGAATGAACCCCGCTTCGGCATCAGCGTGGTGCAGACGATCCTGCAGCATGCCCAGCAGAATATCGTCGGACACCAGTTGGCCGGACGCCATCACCGCCTTGGCTTGAAGACCCATCGGAGTTCCAGCCGCCACCGCCGCGCGCAGCATGTCACCGGTGGAGATGTGCGGCACGCCGAGCTCTGCCGTAAGCCGCGAGGCTTGCGTGCCTTTGCCCGAGCCGGGTGCTCCAAGTAAGACGAGTCGCATAATGCTCCACAGATGCTGACACGACGGCGCACACTGCGTGCGTCACCGGATGCCCATGATTGCCGGTCAAATTAGCGTCTGCACCCGATGCCGTCAAACGGCGACAATCCCGACACTCGCCACCACGCAAGTTTGCAACGCCACCAAGGATATGTATGCGCCCGACCCGTCGCCCTTCCGTAACCGCCGGCAACCTTTTGTACGCCCAATCCGGCGGCGTCACTGCGGTGATCAACGCCACCGCCGCGGGCGTAATCCAGACGGCGCGCAGCAGGGGCCTGAAAGTGTATGCGGCGCGCAATGGCATCCTCGGGGCACTGCGCGAAGACTTGATCGACACGTCCAAGGAATCAGCGACAGCCATTGCCGCACTGGCTCACACCCCTGGCGGGGCATTCGGCTCTTGCCGCTACAAGCTGAAATCGCTGGAAGAAAGCCGCAGCGAGTATGCACGTCTGATCGAGGTCTTCCGCGCCCATGACATTCGGTGGTTTCTCTACAACGGCGGCAATGATTCAGCCGATACCGCGCTGAAGATTTCGCAGCTTGGCAAGGCCATGAACTACGACATCCGCTGCATCGGCGTGCCCAAGACCGTCGACAACGACCTGGCAGTTACCGATTGTTGCCCGGGCTTCGGCTCGGTGGCGAAGTACATCGCCATCTCCACTGTGGAGGCCAGCCTTGACGTAGCGTCGATGGCAGAGACCTCCACCAAGGTGTTCATACTCGAAGTGATGGGCCGGCATGCCGGCTGGATTGCCGCAGCTGCCGGTCTTGCCGGCAACGGCGCGGACGCTGCCCCGCATATCATTCTTTTTCCGGAAAACACGTTCGACGAGGCTGCGTTCCTGGCTAGGGTCAAAGCCACGGTCGAACGAGTTGGATGGTGCACCGTGGTCGCTTCGGAAGGTGTACGTAATGCCGCGGGCCAATTCCTTGCCCAAGCAGGTACGCGCGACGCGTTTGGTCATAGCCAGCTGGGTGGCGTGGCGCCGGTGTTGGCCACTCTGGTGCAGGAGAAACTGGGTTACAAATATCACTGGGCCCTGCCCGATTATCTGCAGCGCTCGGCCCGCCACGCGGCATCCAGGGTAGACGCCGAACAGGCATTTGCCGTAGGCAAAGCTGCGGTCGACTACGCTCTGGCCGGCATGAATGCGGTCATGCCCGTGATTGTGCGCACCTCCGACGCGCCCTATCGCTGGAAGATCGAGGCGGCTCCCCTGGCGAAGATCGCCAATCGCGAAAAGAAGATGCCAAAGTCTTTCATGACGCGCGATGGCTTCGGCATCACTGCTGCAGCGCGACGCTATCTGGCGCCGCTGATTCGCGGCGAAGCAAAATTACCCTATGGCAAGGACGGATTGCCGGTGTACGTGCAGCTGAAAAACGTCGGGGTGACAAAAAAGCTTGCTGCTCTTCAGCGTTGAACAACGTGCGCCATCAGCACGTGCACGCTCAAGAAGATGCAGCCGCGGCGCTTGCGCGAAGGACTGTCGGGCGACAACTCTGCTGACTGCCAACTGAAGCGCCTGGACTTAAACAGACGTGTCATTCAGCGACAGGTTTTTACGATCAGGCTGTCGGTTGATCGACAATTCTTGCGCCAGTGCGCTCGGGAGGCCCAACGATGAAAATCCTGCACAGTCTGTTCGCTGCCGCGCTACTTTTTGGGACCAGTGGCTATGCCTTGGCCGCTCCCGCGCCAGGCGACCATGACCAACGTGGCCAGTCTTCGAGCCACAACGGTTATCGCCATGGCATAGATCGTGACCACCGCTGGCCAGATCGAAGCGCCCGTTACGACCGTCATGGGAGGCGCCACGCTTATCGGCAAGGTCGTCATGATCAACGCCATGCTGATTATCGGCGTCCGCCGGTCGTCTATCGCAACCACTCCCGTCCGTATGGCCCTGGCCCCTGGCGTCGCGGTTATCGCTACCGGGGTCCAACGTATGTAGTGCAGAATTATGGGCACTACCGACTGCGCCACCCACCACGTGGTTACCGCTGGGTCCGGGCGGATAACAACGATTTCCTTCTGGTAGCCGTCGCCACCGGGATCATCCTGGATATTGCGTTGCGGTAAGTCCCAACCCGGCTCGTTGGTGCAAAGCCATGCACTTGTGCGTGGCTTTTCTTTGCACGACCTCGGCGATTATGCTGCGACGCACAACGGCGCAGACTGCCCGAATTGCCTATACTTCGCCGGATCGGCCGCGGCGGGCGGCCGCAAATCACAGAAGGGGAGGCTCCGATGCTGCTCGATTTCGGCTGGTGGATCGTTCTAGGGTGCGCGATATTGGCCATTTTGTACGGCGCTATCTCCACGCGCTGGGTGCTTGCGCAATCGCCGGGCAATGCGCGCATGCAGGAGATTGCAGCTGCCATCCAGGAAGGGGCACGCGCGTATCTCAACCGGCAATACATGACGATCGCCATGGTTGGCGTAGTGCTGCTGGTTTTGATCGGTTTTTTCCTGAGCTGGCCGGCAGCCATCGGCTTTCTGCTCGGCGCCATCCTGTCCGGTGCCGCCGGTTACATCGGCATGAACGTGTCAGTGCGGGCCAACGTGCGTACCGCCGAGGCCGCTCGAGGCGGACTCAGCCGTGCGATGAACGTTGCATTTCGCGGCGGCGCCATCACCGGCATGCTGGTTGTTGGGCTGGCCTTGCTGGGCGTGGCCTCGTATTGGCTGATCCTCAAGCAAATGGGCATGGCCGACGAGAAGGCGCTACACGCGCTGGTCGGCTTTGCTTTCGGCAGCTCGCTGATCTCGATCTTCGCGCGCCTGGGCGGCGGCATTTTCACCAAGGGTGCGGACGTTGGCGCCGATCTGGTGGGCAAGGTTGAAGCGGGCATCCCCGAAGACGACCCGCGCAATCCAGCCGTGATCGCTGACAACGTCGGAGATAACGTGGGCGACTGCGCCGGCATGGCCGCGGACCTGTTTGAAACCTATGCGGTGACCGTCATCGCTACGATGCTGCTGGGCAGCCTGATGGTGGCCGAGGTGGGCGTCAACGAGGTGTTGTACCCCTTGCTGCTGGGCGGCGTTTCGATTATTGCCTCGATCATTGGCACGCTGTTCGTCAAGGTCAAGGAAGGCGGCTCGATCATGGGTGCGCTGTACAAGGGCGTTGCGGTATCGGGCGGACTGGCTGCGATCTTGTTCTACCCGGTCACCACGCAGTTGATGGGCGACTTCAGCCACGGTGCGCTCAATCTGTGGGGCTGCAGCCTGGTCGGCCTGGCCCTTACCGGCGCCATCGTCTGGATCACCGAGTACTACACCGGCACGCAGTACAAGCCGGTGCAGCACATTGCCGAAGCCTCGACCACCGGCCACGGCACCAACATCATCGCCGGTCTGGGCGTGTCGATGAAGTCCACGGCGTGGCCAGTGCTGGCCGTGTGCGCGGCGATCTGGGGTGCCTACAACATGGGCGGCTTGTATGGCATCGCAATCGCGGCTACCGCCATGCTGTCGATGACCGGCATGATCGTGGCGCTCGACGCCTACGGTCCGATTACCGACAACGCCGGCGGCATCGCCGAGATGGCGGACCTGCCGCCGGAAGTACGCGGGGTCACCGATCCGCTGGATGCAGTGGGCAACACCACCAAGGCCGTGACCAAGGGCTACGCGATCGGCTCGGCCGCGCTGGCGGCATTGGTATTGTTTGCCGACTACACGCACAACCTCGATGTCGCAGCCCAGGCCAAGGCCGCATTGACGGGCGTCGCGGCACCGATCATGGCGTTTGACCTGTCCGATCACATGGTGATCATCGGCCTGCTGATCGGTGGTCTGATTCCGTACTTGTTCGGCGCGATGGCGATGGAAGCCGTCGGCCGCGCAGCCGGCGCGGTAGTGGTGGAAGTGCGCCGCCAGTTCCGCGAGATTCCGGGGATCATGGCCGGTACGGCGAAGCCCGAGTATTCGCGCGCAGTGGACATGCTGACCAAGTCGGCAATTCGCGAAATGATCCTGCCATCGCTGCTGCCTGTCGCCGTGCCGATTGTGGTCGGCCTGGTGCTGGGACCCAAGGCACTTGGCGGTGTACTCATCGGCACCATTGTCACGGGTTTGTTCGTGGCGATCTCGATGACCACTGGCGGCGGCGCGTGGGACAACGCCAAAAAGTACATTGAAGATGGTCATCACGGCGGCAAGGGATCGGAGGCGCACAAGGCTGCCGTTACCGGCGACACCGTAGGTGATCCGTACAAGGACACGGCCGGCCCGGCGGTGAACCCGCTCATCAAGATCATCAACATTGTCGCCTTGCTGATGATTCCGCTGCTGTAAGTCCCACCGCACAGCGCATGTGCCAAGCCCCGTCCGGGTCACTGGACGGGGCTTTCTTTTTGTCGCATCCGTGCCGGATGCGAACTCGGCAAGCTGGAGCGGAGGGGCATCATGCCGGCAACATGCAAAACATCGGGTGGGCGCCAACGGCATGGCGTGGGTACAACCTCTGCCACACAGTTCCGCGCCCGAATCGCGCGCGGCCAGCAATGACGGTAGTCCAGCGGCGACGCGCATGCCGCTGCGCCTGACCAGCGCAGGCAGCCGCCGGCGACCCGCCACAGTTCGCGCCGCATGCAGCGTCACCAGGACGCACTGAACCGGACATTCACGCGACAGCGCAAACCCCCGATCGTGCTCGACGCGCCGGCTGCCCTGCTTCAAATTGCGGCCAACTGTCCTGCGGAGAAAGCGCGCGCTTGTGGCGTAGGACGTTCGACTACGCCGCATACGTCAAAGTCAACTGGCCCTGGCGTGACGACTGGCCCCGGCGCAACGGCAGACACGCGCGCGCTTACTTGCTCGCTTGACGCCATACTGGCAGCTGAACTCAAACGGGGACATGCGCAATGAACATACGGTGGTTGTCGCTGACGCTCGGCGTCACACTGGCAGGCATGACCGGATACAGCCCAGTTCATGCCGCCAGCAACACAGGCGCTGCCGCCACCACGGCGGCGTCTGCGCAGGACGATCCGTTCCTGTGGCTGGAGGACATTCACGGCGCTCGCGCGCTGCAGTGGGTCAAGCGTGCGAATGCAGTGACCAGCGCGCAGTTCGTCGACAACCCGCGTTTTGTCGAGACGCGCGACAGCATTTTGCAAGTGCTGGATTCCGAAGCGCGCATTCCCGACGTCACGCGGATGGGTGGCTATCTGTACAACTTCTGGAAGGACAAGACGCATCCGCGCGGGTTGTGGCGGCGCACGACGCTGGAGGAATACCGCAAGAACCAGCCGCAGTGGGAAACCCTGCTGGACCTCGACGCACTTAATCAAGCCGAGGGCGCGCGCTGGGTGTTCAAGGACGTGCAGTGTCTCAAGCCCGATTACGTACGCTGCCTGATCTCGCTTTCACCCGATGGCGGTGACGCGGTGACGATACGTGAGTTCGACACCTCGACCCGCGCTTTCGTCACGGACGGCTTCGTGCTGCCGGTGGCGAAAACCCAGGTCAGCTGGATCGATATGGATCACCTTTTCGTTGGCACCGATTTTGGACCGGGATCGATGACCGAATCGAGCTATCCGCGCATTGCAAAAGAGTGGACGCGCGCTACCCCGTTGGCATCTGCCACCACGATCTACGCCGGCAAGCCAAAAGATCTCGCGGTCACCGCCTATCACGATGCCACGCCCGGCTTCGAGCGTGATTTCATCTCGGTGGCCAAGGACTTTTTCCACAGCGAGCTGTACCAGCGCGTGGGCACCAAACTGACGCGCCTGGCCGTTCCCACCGATGCAAGCGCCAGTGCGCAACGGGAGTGGCTATTGGTGCAGACGCGCTCGCCGTGGACTGTCGGGGGCGCGACCTACCCTGCGGGCGCACTGCTGGCCGCGAAATTTGACGCGTTCGTAGGCGGCAAACCGCACTTCACAGTGCTGTTCAAACCCGATGCGCATACCTCCCTGGCGGCGTACGCCTGGACGCGGCATCACCTGATTCTTGACGTGCTCGATGACGTCAAGAGTCGCTTGGACGTGCTCACTCCGCCGTCCGACCGGAGCACCGACGACCCATGGCAGCGCGCCGCAATGCCTGGCGCTCCGGCCATGAGCTCGATCAGCGTGGTCGATACCGATCCGGACCACAGCGACGAATACTGGCTCAACGTTACCGGTTTTCTGACGCCCCCAGCTCTGCAACGAGGCGTCGTCGGTAGCGTGCCAACGGAGACGCTGAAGCAGGGGCCGGAGTTTTTCGACGCCGACAAGTTCGTGGTCAGTCAGCACTTTGCCACGTCGCACGACGGCACCCGCGTCCCCTACTTCGTGATCGCACCCAAAGCCATGCGCGTGGACGGATCCAACCGCACGTTGCTGTACGGATACGGTGGGTTCGAAGTGTCGTTGTTGCCACGTTACAGCGGCAGCATCGGCCGCGCGTGGCTGGAACGCGGCGGCGTCTACGTTGTCGCGAACATTCGCGGCGGCGGCGAATACGGCCCGCAGTGGCATCAAGCGGCGCTCAAATCCAATCGCCCGCGCGCCTACGAAGACTTCGCGGCGGTCGCCGAGGACTTGGTCAAACGTGGCGTGACCTCAGCGCGGCACCTGGGTGCCGAAGGTGGCAGCAACGGCGGCCTGTTGATGGGCAACATGCTCACCGAATATCCGCAACTGTTCGGCGCCATCGCGTGCGAAGTACCGCTGCTGGACATGAAGCGCTACAGCCATCTGTCCGCCGGCGCGTCGTGGATGGCCGAGTATGGAAACCCGGACACCGCCGACTGGGATTTCATCCAGACTTTCTCGCCGTACCAGAACGTGAAAAAAGCTGGCAAGTACCCGCCGGTATTGTTTTACACAGCCACCAGCGACGATCGCGTCGGCCCGGTTCAAGCGCGCAAGATGGCGGCAAAGATGAAAGCGCAAGGCCACCCGAATGTGTGGTTTTACGAGAACCTTGAAGGTGGCCACGGCGCGGGCGCGGACAATCAGCAGACCGCACACATGCATGCGCTGGCTTACAACTTTCTTTGGCAAAAGTTGCAATAGATCGTGGCCGCAAGCAGCGGGGCGAGGCTTGCGACATGTCGCCCCGGACGCCTATGCAGATGGTCGCAAGTGGTTTGCCACGATGGACAGACGTTGGGCACAACGGCTACCAGCGTATGCTGCAACGTCATATCAGCCACCGTACACAAGGGTTTCCATGGGTTTGCATTTAGTGTCCACCGGCCGTGACGTGCCGCATGAAATCAACGTCATCGTCGAGATCCCCAAAGACGCAGAGCCGGTCAAGTACGAGGTGGAGAAAGCCAGTGGCGCGATCTTCGTTGATCGCATCCTGTCCACGCCGATGCGCTATCCGTGCAATTACGGCTACGTGCCAGGCACGCTGGGCGGCGACGGCGATCCGCTGGACGCGCTGGTCATCCTGCCCTTGCCGCTGGTCCCCGGCTCAGTCATTCGCTGCCATCCAGTGGGCATGTTGCGCATGACCGATGAAGCGGGCAGCGATGAAAAACTGGTAGTGATCCCGATCGCCGCGGTGTTTCCCGGGTACGCGCACATCAAGGACATGCAGGATGTGTCTGCGCACTGGCTGCAGCGCATTGGCCACTTCTTCGAGCATTACAAGGATCTGGAAAGCAACAAATGGGTGAAGATCGACGGTTGGGCAGGCGCAGATGAGGCACGCACCGAAATCCTCGCCGGCACCGAGCGCTACCGGCTCGATCGCGACACCCTGTCGAGCTGAGCACTGGCGGGTGCTGAAAACTCCGCGACGCGCTTGGTTTTGCTTGACGCAACCGTGCCGCGAGCGTCAGCCCCGTCGCAGCAGTTCGCGCAGATCGATCAGGGTCGCATTTGCGCGGGAAACATAATTGGCCATCACCAGCGAATGGTTCGCAAAAAAGCCAAACGGTGAGCCGTTCAACACCATCGGACTGCGCAGCGGTCGCTGCGCTTCCTCGAGCTCGCGAATCACCTGTTGCAGGCTCACATCCGCATGCTTGCTGCGCAGAATGGGAGCGAAATCCCGCTGCATCGCCCGCAGTTGCACGAGCAGCGCCCACGTGTAACCACGCGCTTCGTAGAAATTGTCGTCGACCTTGGACCACGGGGTCCTGGCTGATTGCTTGACAACCGAGGCGTCGGCAGCTGCGGCGGTAGCAGACGATGCCGGCACGTCCGCCAGTTCAATCTGCCCAACGCTGGCAGACAGGCGCTGCGACAGCGAACCCAGGCGCGATGAGGCCAACTGCAGATAATCGGCCAGGTTGTCGGCCCGCGCATAAAAATGCGCATCACTGTCGCCGGCATCGCCAAGGCGCAGCAAATAGCCGTCCAGATATTTGATGGCCTTGCGATACTGGCTCTCCGAACTCGGAAAAAGCCAACGATCATTCGGACCGCTCAGCAGTGGATCGGCTTCAGCCAGATCCTTGTCTTCCAGCGACTGCGTCTGCGAGCGGCTGAAATCATTGCGCAGCGCCCGCACCAGGTCGCGCGACGCGGTGAGCGAGCCAAACTCCCAGTTCGGCTGATTGTCCAGAAACACGCCCGGTGGCAATTTGTCGTTGCTGAGATAGCCGCCGCGCTTGTTCAACAGAGTCTGCACTGACGCGATCAGTGTGGCCGTGGTAGTCGACCCTGCGCTGAGCGGCCGCTTGAGTTGCTGCAGCTGAGTGTGGGTGACTGTGGCCGGATCAAACAGTGGCGGCTCGTCATCCCACCACCACATCGTTGCCAGCGTGACCACCACGAGCAAAACCAGCAATGCAGCAACAACCCAGCGCAGGCGGTGTCGGGGGCGGCTGGCAGGCGTTTCCAGGGCTGGCATGAATCACTCCGTCACGGGTCGAGCAGCAGACATGCAGCTTACAAGGTGCGCACTGGCGCAGGAGTCGCGTGCACCCTCACCACGATTCGCGTGGCAAATGCGGCATCACCGATTCCCCATGCACCGGAGATGGCACGCCTGCAAGCGTGCCGGTGCCAGCGGCTACCCGGGGCTCGTGAGCCGTGTTGCTGCCGACTTATGCCGCCGGTGCTGGCTTTGCGGGCTCGCCTTTCTTGCCCAACTGCTCGAGCAACGTATTCATGTCCTCGGCGTGCTCCTCTTCCTGCGCAAGAATGCTTTCGAGCACGCGGCGGCTGGTCGGGTCATCCGCGCCGATGTAATGGATGACTTCGCGATAACTGTCGATCGCAATGCGCTCGGCAATCAGATCCTCCTTGATCATGTCGGCCAGATCCTCGCCCTCCACGTAGTCCGCATGGCTGCGATCGAGCAAGCCGACCGGCGAAAGATTTGGCTTGCCCTCAAGCTGGGTGATGCGTTCGGCCAGCATGTCGGCATGGGCCTGCTCTTCGTTTGCGTGCTGCAGGAACTCGGCCTTGACGGCCTGCGCATTGATGCCGGATGCCATGTAATAGTGATATTTGTAACGCAGCACGCAAACCAGTTCAGTCGCCAGCGCCTCATTCAACAGCCGCACCACGGTCTCCCGGTCAGCGCTGTAGCCGGCGGTCATCGCACCCGTGTCGATGTTCTCGCGCGCGCGCTTACGAATGTTCTTGATGTCACTGACAAACGGCTTGGTCTTGGCCATTGATGAGGTCCTGGGCAGCGTGATGACGGGAGCGGACTATCCGCCCGAGCGAAACACTTGGAGCTTACACGGCAGCAGCGAAAGACCAAGTGAAGGGTGCACGCGCGGCTTGACAAATTGACGCGGCGTGCGAAAAACGCGCACTGTTTTGGTCCGCAGTCAGCGCAGCGAGAAGCGTGCGGCCCGCTCGATCGTGGTTTTCAGCCCTGGCAGCAGTGGTGCAAATGACGCAGCGTGCTTCTGCCACTTGTCGGGGGCCGGCGGCGACACGGTGAATCGCGACAAGGGCAGCGTGGCCCCCAGCGCTTCGTCCCAGTCAAAATCCAGTTCGGTACACAGGTGCGCTACCGCGTCCGCCGGCTGTGCGACAAGCTGCGCGTAGTGCGCGACATGCACACGTTCCGGTGGCAAGGCCTGCAAATCGTCCAGCAGGATGCGCGTGGTGCTTTCCCATTGGGCGGCGACAATTTCTTCCAGCGAACAACCGCTCAACCGGCGCCATTCGGGGAACAGCAGCAAGGACCAAGCTGGGCCGTCCCAGTCCGGCAGTTGCGGATAAGTGCGAAACTTTCCACTGCGCCAGGCTTCCAGCATGCTGGCGAGCGTCTGTCGCGGATCACGGTGCAGGTAGACGAAATGGGCCTGCGGAAACACGTGCGCGAGGAATGGCACGCGCAACGCATTTTTCGGCGTCTTCTCCAGCATGCGCACAGGCCACTGCGTCGGCGCGTGGCGGTCGCAGTCACGCAACTCGCTCTGGAACCTTCGACGCAGTTCTGCCACCAGCGCCGGGTGACCAGCGGCAGCGTCCACGCGGTTGGAATCGAACCCGTGCGCCGCCGGGTGCAGTTCGGCCAGCCCTTCCAGCAGCGCGTGACTTTCGTGGCCAATCGTGAACACTTGCGGCGCACGCGCCAGAGTCTCAAACAGCAAAGTGGACCCGGCACGTGGCGGTGAAATGATGAACACCGGACGATCAAACAGCGGATCGGCATCGACCTTCTTCGCCGGATGCACAAAGCTGCTACGTCGTGATGTGTGCGCGTCACCCGTTGCGGCGGCGCCGGCGTGATCGTTCAGCGCCACGCGCAGCACCATGCCGCGCAACGTATGCATGAACAGCGCGCCATTCAGCAGCTCGAGCGCCACAGCGGAGCGCTCGATCTCTCGTTCGTAGGCATCCAGGGCACAGCGGTACGCAGGCCAGCCGGCCGGGTCCGTGCCAAATTCAGCCCACAGCGCTTGCCATGTCGCGCACAGGTGCAACGTAAGCTGCCTGGCTGCCGGCAACTGCGGGTGCGCACGCGTCTCGCCGAGTAGAAACAACAGGTGCTCGCGCAGCTCCCACGGGGTCATGACTTGCGGTACGTTGACCGCCTCGAACCGCAGCGGCACGTTTTGCGTTGATTGCTGCTCGAAACTCTCCACGCGCCAGCCACTGGACGCGCCGTGCCCTGGCGCGCGACCTGCGCCCACCAGCCGGCCCAGGCTCTCGCTGCCGACGGTGTCGGCAACCAGATGAATCCGGTCGTGGGCAGAGCCATTGCGTACCCGGTGCGAGCGCCACGTGTCGAAGATCCAGCACTCGCCGCACGCCATGTGGACCTTGCTGTGGCCACAGGTAAAACTCACGTCCGGGTGCGTCACGACCGGAACGTGTACGCGTACGCGCTCACGCCAGTAATAGTTGATGTCCACGTGCGGGGAAACTTCGGCGCCGGCATCCAGCCGCATCAGTCGCGTGCGTCCCCACACCGCACCCAGCCGCGCCAGTACCTGTTGCAGGTAAGCGCACTGAAGCAGTAAGGGTGTCGGCTGCATCTGACCGGATACGGCGTCACTGGAAGGATCACCGTCAACGGCGATCAGCGGCAGAGCGGAGTTGCCGGGGAGTTTCTGCGGGTGCTCGCGCCACGCGCCCGGTCCCAGTGCAGCAACCTCGCGCGCCAGGCGCTCGGCGTCGAACTGGATCGGCAACTGGATAAACGGCACCTGCAACTTCATCAGACAAACCTCGGCTTGCCCTCGGGATCGCCATCAGCCGCAGCGCGGAGGAAAAACTGACCGGTAGTGTCTGCGACCGCGTGCCCACTCGCAAGTCGCATGCTTGCGTCCTAGCTCAACGCGGGCGGTAGGCGCGCAGGAACGTTACAACCCCCGCCATTGCCATTTCTTCAATTTCGCTGGCTGCCGCTTCCGGACATTCATCACAGCCAAACAGGCGGCGCAGCAGCAGGTCGCCCTTGATCAGCGAAAAGAACTGCACACTCGCGGTCGGGATGCTCGGAATCGATATGTCCAGCGCGTGGTTTTCGACGGCCTGTTGCAGCAACTGCTCCATCAACCGATGCGTGCGCGCCGGGCCTTCTTCCCACAACAGCTTGCCGTAGCGCGGGTTCCCCTGGCGGCAGTCGCTCAGGATGGCGCGAAACGTGCCGACATTCTCTGCCTGGCAATCAATCTGCATGTGCGCACGCGCAATCATCCGCAAGGTATCGCCAACGTCTACCTGCGGATCAAAGACATAAATATCCTCAGGCAGCAGATCCTCGATGCGCGAGCGGATCACCTCGCGAAACAGATTGTCCTTGTCGCCAAAGTGGCTGTACACGGTAAGCTTCGATACGCCAGCCTCCGCTGCAATGGCATCCATGCTGGTGCCCGCGAACGCATTGCGAATAAACAGCGCCTTCGCAGCGATCAGGATCGCCGCGCGCTTGTCCATGTCCTTGGGACGCCCGGGTCCGGGGGACTTCAACGGCATAGTGCTGGCCATGTGCTGCACCTTCACAAGACAGGATTCTCCTTTTATTATACGCGACAGTACAATTATGTGCCAGCAAGCCGCAGTCTTTCACTTCCGCCCGCGCACGTGTGCTGCATGATGACCGTCAGCCACCGGCGATGACTTCCGGCACTACGCTCGCCTGAGCACAAGCGGCAGGCTTGGCATTGTCCGACTGGTGCGCAGCTTCTAAACTTTTCATCTTTTGATCGGCGAGCACGGACACCATGGCGATGAACTTTGAACAAGCGCGACTGAACATGGTGGAAAACCAGGTCCGTCCCTGGGAAGTGCTGAACGGGCGCGTGCTGGATATCATTGCCCGCGTCCGCCGCGAGGATTTCGTTGCAGCCGCGCATCGCCAACTGGCATTTGCCGACCTGTGCCTGCCCCTGGGCCACGGCGAAGTGATGATGAAACCAGTGGTTGAAGGACGCGTGTTGCAGGCGCTGGAATTGAACGCGACAGATCGTGTACTTGAGATCGGCACTGGCTCTGGTTTTCTTTGCGCATGTCTTGCCGGCCTGTCTGCCCACGTCACCAGCGTCGATATCCATGCCGATTTCACCGAGGCCGCTGCACTGCGCTTGGCCAACGCGGGGATCGCCAACACGACGTTGATTACTGCCGAAGCGGTACGCGCCTGGGAGCCGGCAGAAAAATTTGATGCCCTGGTGGCTACCGGCGCGGTCGCTGAGCTGCCTGTGCGCTGGCTGGCATGGCTCGCGCCGGGCGCAAGACTGCTGGTGGTGCGCGGTGAATCGCCGGCGCAACAAGCCACATTGCTGACCCAAGACGCAGCGGTCGCGCCCCACGAAGTCACGTTGTTTGAAACCGACCTACCTTATCTTCTGCACGCCGAACCAGCGCCGGCGTTCATTTTTTGAACCGCTTCCCCATGTTCCCGAGGCAACCCATGCGTTTGAAGCTGCTCACCCTGGCCATCACGCTGACCTGCGTTGCGTTGCCGAGCCACGGCATGGACCTGCTTGAGGCCTACCGCGATGCCCGGGCCAACGACCCTGTGGTAGCCCAGGCCGATGCCACCCGACTGGTCACTGGTGAAGGCGTAAGCCAGGCTCGCGCGCTGTTGCTGCCGCAGGTTTCCGCCGGCTTGACGCTGAGCCAGACCAATGGCGGCGGCGGCACCAACTTCTCCGATCCGAACAATCCCGGACAAGTCATCACCACCAGCGCGTTTGGCCATACACGCACCCGCAGCATCAATGGCACGCTCAGCCAGTCTGTCTTCGATTTCAGCCGGTATGCGAATCTGAAAGCAGCTCACTCCGCTTCTAACGCGCAGGACGATATATACGAGGCCGCGCAACAAGCGCTGTTTGTGCGTGTCGTCACGGCCTATTTCGGCGTGCTTACCAGTGAAGACGCACTGACCTTTGCCAAGGCCAACGAAGATGCGTTCCGCCAGCAGTTTGAACAATCAGATCAACGCTTCAAGGTCGGGCTGTCGGCGGTCACCGACGTGTACCAGGCAAAAGCGTTTCACGAAGCGGCGAAGGCGCAAACCATCACTGCGCAGAACACGCTCAACGATGCTCGCGAGGCGCTCACACAAATCACCGGCAAAGCCATCGGCGACTTGAAGAAGTTGCGCGATGACTTGCCCATGCAGCCGCCCACGCCCAATGATCAGGATGCCTGGGTCAAGCAGGCGCTGACCACCAACCCGAATCTCCTTGCCCAGCGGCAAAACGTGGAAACCGCAGAACACAACATTACCGCGGCGCGTTCTGGTCACCTGCCCACGATCAACGCGCAGGTCACCTATGGCAAGAACACAAGCTGGTTCCAGAACGCCGGCATCGATGGCAATCGCCCGGCTTCCACGACCATTGGTTTGAGTTTGAACGTGCCTATTTTTTCCGGTGGTCTCACGCAATCACAGGTACGCCAGTCCATCTACCAGCGCGACGCAGCTACCGACTCCATGGAATCGCAGCGACGCCAGGTGGTGCGCGACACGCTGAATTTCTATCGCACCGTGATTGCCGGCATTGCCCAGGTGGAATCGGCCAAGGCCTCCGTGGACTCCGCGCAAAAGGCGCTTGATGCGATGCGTGCCGGCTTCGACGTCGGCACGCAGACGATGACTGACGTGCTGCTGGCGATTCAAACCCTGACGTCCTCGGAAAGCAGCTATTCGCAAGCGCGGCATCAGTTCATCCTCAACAAATTGCTGCTGGAGCAGGCTGCCGGCACCGCCGACCTGAGCGACCTGCAAACCATCAACGCACTGCTGCAATGAAACTGCGTTGACCGCGCGGGAAAGGCTGGCTCGTGCCAGCTTTTTTTACCACGCCTCACTCTTGCAGCACGGTGTCGACCATCTGCATGACGCGCTGCACGGCGCCGCGCTCACGCTCAAAGACTTCCAACGCGGCGTGGCCCATGCGCTCGCGCCGCAGCGGGTCGTGAAACAGCTGCAATACGGATTCTGCCAGCTGCGTACTGTCACCGATGCGCGCGGCGCCTTGATGCTGGATCAAGCTGAGGGTGATCTCCTCGAAATTGAACGTATGCGGCCCGACCAACACCGGCGTGGACAGGGCCGCCGGCTCCAGCACATTGTGGCCACCGATGGGCACCAGGCTGCCTCCAATGAACGCCACTCCCGCCGCGGCGAAATAAGGCATCAACTGACCCATGGCATCGATCACGAAAACCTGATGGCTGGCATCCGGTGCACCATTCGCGCTGCGCGCAGCCACGCTGAAACCGCGGCCACGCACCACATGTTTAACCAGCCGGAAACGCTCGGGATGGCGCGGCGCGAGCAGCAGCAATGCGTCCGGAAGATCCTGCATGATGCGTCGATGTGCCTCCAGCACGATCAGTTCTTCGCCGTCATGAGTGCTGGCCGCAATCCATACCGGGCGATGCTCACCCCAGGACGCACGCATGCATGCGCCATCGGCCACGGCGTGCGGCGGAATGGGCATGTCGAACTTCATGTTGCCGGTGACCACGATCTGTTGCGGGTCGGCGCCAAGCAGGCGGTAACGCGCAGCATCGCTGCGGGACTGTGCGGCGATCAGGCGCACACAACGCAGCGCTGAACGGGCGAGCGCGCGCAGCGGTCGATAGCCGCGAAGCGACCGACGCGACAAGCGTGCGTTGACTATCATCAGCGGTATCCCGCGGCGGTGACAGGCGAAATACAGATTCGGCCAGATCTCCGTTTCCACGATCAAGGCCAGGCGCGGCCGCACTTGCCGCAGGAAGCGATCCACGGCAAAGGGCAGATCGTATGGCAGATAGACATGAAACACGCTGTGCCCGAACAGTTGTTGCACTCGCGCCGAGCCGGTCGGTGTCACCGTGGTGATGACCAGCGGCGCATTGGCGTAATCCGTGCGCAACGCCCTGATCAATGGTGCTGCGGCATTCACCTCGCCCACGGACACCGCGTGAATCCACAAGCTGCCGTGAAAACCTGGCGCCTCGAAGATCCCGAAACGCTCCGGCCAGCGTCGCCGATGCGGACGTGAACGCATGCCGCGAGCCATCAGGCGCAGCAGCATCAATGGCGTCGCCAGATACATCGCCAGGGTGTAGAGGTAGCGCACGCCGGATCCTTGCGGTCAGTGCCAAGTATAGCCAGAGCACATGCGGCGGGCCGCGCGCGCGATGCTCGTACAATGCGCAGCATGCCTGGCATGTCACGCCCGCGGTTCAACCGTTCCCTGCTCTCGCCGCGCCACTGGCCGGCCTGGCTGGGTGTGGGCCTGGTCTGGCTCGTTGGCCAGCTGCCCTATGCGTGGTTGCAATGGTTGGGCGGCCGTCTGGGCGCATTGCTGGCGCGTGTTCCTTCGCGCCGACGGCATATCGCGCAGACCAATATCGCGTTGTGCTTTCCTGACCTTGACGCGACTGCGCAAGCCGCGCTGGTTGACGCCAACTTGCGCGATCTGGGGCGCATGCTGGTGGAATTTGCGCTCGGCTGGATGGCCAGCGACCGCCATCTTTCGCACATTCCGCACCGCGTCGAAGGGCTGCAGCACCTGCAGGCCGCGCGTGCGCAAGGTCGTGGCGTGCTGCTTGTCGGCGGGCATTTTTCGCATCTCGAACTTTGCGCGCGGCTGATCTCGGCAAGCGTCGGCATCGCCGGAATGTATCGGCGCATGGATTCAACCGTGTTTGAGTGGGTGGTACTGCGCGCACGCCTGCACTACGCCGACGCCATGTTCGACAAGGACGACATCCGCGGCACGGTACGGTATCTGCGCGCGGGCGGCACGCTGTGGTATGCGCCCGACCAGGACATGCGCAGCAAGGACAACGTGTTTGCGCCGTTCTTTGGCGTGCCAGCCGCGACCATCACCGCGACCCACCACCTGGCACGCCTGTCCGGCGCGCTGGTCATTCCGTTTTTCCATCGCCGCCTGCCCAGCGGGCAAGGCTATGTGTTGCAGCTTGGCGCGCCGCTCGAACACTTTCCGGGCTCCGACGCCCTTACCGACACCGCGCGCATCAACGCCTGCATCGAGGACATGGTGCGCGCTGCACCTGAGCAGTATTTGTGGGTGCACAAGCGCTTCAAGTCCCGACCGCCGGGCGCCGCACCGGTGTATTGATCGAAGATCACTCGAGTGCAGGTTCAACGGACGCGGGTTCGACGAACAGGGCTGCACACCACAAGCCGAGCAGCCATGCAAACAGCAGCCCCCACCACGCAGAGTAAAACGCCAGGTGGGTGTTCAGCGGAAACAGCATCACGACCAGCGCCAGCGTCACCGGGAACGCACGCAGTCGCGCTGGTGCGCCAACTGCTCGCCACGCCCGCCATGCCACAGCCAGTGCGGCAAGCCACAACAGCAATCCACATACGCCGGTTTCGCTGAGAACCTCGAGCACCAGCTGGTGCGCGTGACAGGCGCCTTCGCCTGCACCACAAGATTCGGCAACGAGAAAGTGATCGTCGGCCGGCGCATAGTGCGCATACGCGTAACGAAACCCGCGCACGCCCACCCCGGTAAACGGATGAGCGGCGATCATTTTTTCCGCCGCGTGCCAGATATCCAGACGACCGGTGAGTGCGGCGTCCAGGGATTGGTTAGTGCCCGGCAAGACCAGAAGCGTGCGTTCGACGCGCAACTGGAAGCGTTCTGATGTGTTCCACGCAATGCCAACGCCAAGCGCCAGCAGCAGCGCGCCACCAGCGCAAAACAAGGCGAAGCGTCGCGCCGAACCCAGTGCATGCCAGGCAAAACCGGCCACCACGAGGCCGTACATCAGCCACGCCGCACGCGACCCTGCCAAAAGGATCGGGCCGAGCAGCAACACCATCGCGAGCATCCATCCGCGCTGCCCAAAGCGCTGCCACGCGGCCCACAGCGCAAACGGCGAGAGCACCGCCAGGGTCGGGCCAAGCTTGAGGTTGTCCGCGCCAAAGATGCCGGAAATGCGCTCGCTTTGTGCATGGCCGCCAAGGCTCCAGCCAGTGAATGCCTGCAGCCACGCGTCCAGCGTCCACCACGCCAGAACCAGCGCAACGGCAACATACAGCGCCCGCAGCTTGCGCTCGCGACGCACGGCGAAACACGCATACAAGCCCAACGGCACGAATCGCAGCAGCCCGGCAACTGCTCCCCAACTCTTGCCCGGCACGATCGAGGACGGCGCAGATACAAGCGCCGCGGCGATATATCCGGCCAGCAACAGCAGCAGCAGTCGCGCACCGGGGTGTTCCAGCCATGCATGCGGCTCGCGCACCAGCAACAGCACAACGCCGAGCAGGCACAAAAACGTGCCCAGTTCCGCGCTGCGCCCAAACGGCAACAGCGCGATCACCAGCGCAAACGGCAACAGCGGCGAACGCAGGACACGTTTGAGCGAAGCGCCGGCAGAAGTCATGAGCGGGCCAAAGCGAAGGCAGGCACGCATTGTAGGCGAGTAGCCGGGCTACTTCGCCAGGCCAGCCACTGCACCGCTCGCTGCCAGCTCCGCATACAGGGCCAGGGTGGCATCCTGCATGTCGATCAGGCGGTAGCTGTGCAACGGCGCAATCGGTGGCGCCACACGCAGCAGTTCAGCAGCGCGTTCAACCAGACGCTCATGATCGCCCAGCGGCACCCGACCGGCGGGATACAACTCGGCCATCAGTTCACCGACGCCGCCGTGGGCGTAGCCGAGCACCGGGCGACACAGCGACAGCGCCTCCACGACAGTGCGGCCAAACGACTCGGGCTTGTTTGACAGCTGCAGCACCAGCGAAGAAACGGCATACACATCGCGGATGTCATCGCGCGGCGGTGACAGGGCGACCTGCGAAGTAACTCCACGACGACGAATCAGTTCGCGCAGCTCCGCAACGTAGGCTTCGCGCCCTGGCTCAACCACGCCAAGCAAGAGCAGCCGCGCTTCAATACCGCGTCGCTTCAAATCAGCCAGCAAACCAATGGCGTCGTGATGTCCTTTCAATCGTGTGCCACGCGCGGCGAGGGTGAGCAGCGGCGCACCGGCAAGCTCCGGATGGCCGGCGAGAAATGTCCTGCGCCACGCTTCATCCGGACGATATCCATAGGGGAACGCTGCCGGGTCAATGCCACGCGGTATCACGCGCACGCGCGCTGGATCGAGCCAGCGATAATGGCTTAGCACGTAGTCGCGTACGGTCTGCGAAACCACGATGACGCGCTCACCGCGCAGCATGATGCCGCTGAACCAACCAGGCGAGTTGAGTCCGTGCACGGTGGTGACAAAGTGCGGCTGCGGGCGCATGCCCTTGATCGCCCACCAGCCGAGCCAGGCCGGCACGCGTGAGCGTGCATGCACAATGTCCGGTTCAATCTTGCGCAGCGCCCGGCGCAGGGCGCCGATCGAGGCCAGCGAAGACAGCGACTTGCGACCGATCTGCAGCGTGACGTGCTCGCTGCCGGCGGCCAGCAACTGCTCCGTGAGCCTGCCTCCCGCGGAAATCACTACCGAGCGATGTCCGGCCTGAACGAGCGCGCCCGCAATTTCCAGCGTCGAGCGCTCGGCTCCGCCTGAGCGTAGTGCCGGGATCAGCTGGACAACGGTCAAACGCCTGGTCGCAGAGTGTGAGCCAGACATGGAGGGAAGATCAGAGCCTTTCATTCTTTGGACCAAGCAAAATCAGTGCCGTTTGCGGCCCAGTGAGCGGCTGCAAATCAATCGCTCAGCGTGTAATGCGCGCCACAGTAGGCGCAGGTTGACTCGCCGCCGTCCTCGACGATGGACAGATACACCTTTGGATGTGAATTCCACACCAGCATTCCAGGCATCGGGCAGGACAAAGGCAGGTCGGCGCGCGTCACTTGGTAACGGTTTTCGGCATTCGCCGGTATCAGTGCTGCGGTCGTGGCGACGGGACGCGACATGACCAAACTCCTTGCTGGACACAAGTTGCAAATGGTAACAGGCGGCGACGGTCTGCTTGCCCAGCGCAGTCCGCTCAACGTCGACGCATCACTGCAGCGATCCTGCGCCACCGCTGCTCGCAAATATATTGAGGCCAGGTCGTTTCTCATGCTGACGTAGGTGAGCGGCGCTTTGCGGCGTTTGCGATATGGTCAGGGACATTCCATCGACGAGGCCAAGGGCACCGGTTACCGCAAGTGCGTCCGTCCGCATCGTCGATGCTCGACGGCAGCAAAGCACTCCGTGGCTGCTGTTGCGCGGCTACTTTTTTGCGTCGCCTGGCACCGCCCCCTCGGCGGTAATACGCACCGTCAGCTCGTCGCCGACATTGGGGACGTACGCTGCCACGCCAAAATCCGAACGCCTGATCTGCGTCGTCGCGTCAAAACCAATCGATTGTTGCTTGGTCATGGGGTGAACGCCGACGCGGTTGAGTGTGGCCTGAAGCGCGACAGCACGGGTGACTCCGTGGATCGTGAGGTTGCCGGTCACGGTGAACTTGTTGTCGCCCGTTTGTTGCACGCGCGTGCTGATGAACGTCACCTGTGGGTACTTGGCCGCGTCGAGAAAATCAGCTTGCTGCAAGTGCGCATCCAGTGCCGCAACGTGCGTGTCCAGCGTGCTGACCGGCAGGCTCACGCGGACCGATGAACGCTCCGGATGTTGTGCGTCGAACACCAGCGTACCGACGCTCAAGTCCAGACTGGCGCCCGGGTTGGAATAACCAAAATGACTCCAACTGAAGAGTACTTGGGTATGCTCCGGGTCGAGTTTGTAGGTGACTGGCGCGGCTTGCACCACTGCGGTAACGACGAGCAAACCAAGCATGCCCAGGCAGCGTATTGCGTGCATAGCGATTCCTCCAGTGGAGCGAGCGCGGCTGCCGGCGTGGGTTCTGCCGCAACCGAAAATACGTCAAGCGCGAGACTTGCACACTGCCATAAACCGTGTGAATCCGGCATCAGGCAAAATCTGCTGACGCGCACTGACAGGGCGCATGCGTGCGATCTGTTATCTGCGCATGGCCGCTCTGGCCGACCGCCGCGCCGCGCCCGCGCACCAACCTGGCATCCGCCGTGTGGAAGTACGCGGGCGACCATCGCAGGCTACTACGCACATCTGGCTGCAGCGCCATCTTGAGTAGCGGGGCGCGCCGTGCTGGCAGCAGCCGCAATGTCGCAACGCTGTACTGTTGGCGCCATCGATCTTTTCCGCCAGGCAAACATGCCAAACCTGAGTGACGAGTGCTGGGCGATCACCGACTACGCCGCCGGCAACCAGCGCCAGGCGCTTGCGCTGGCGACGCGGATGGACTGCGCAGTTCGTCACCTGCAACTGCAGCCACGTTCGCCGTGGTCGTGGCTTGCGCCGCGCATACTGGCGGGCGGACGCCTGGCGCTGCCGATGGATCAACGCGCTCTGTTTGCGCCACCCTGGCCGGACGTGGCTATCGGTTGCGGCCGCGCCGCGGCACTGTTCACGCGCATGTTGCGTGGGCTGACGGGAGGGCGATGCTACACCGTGCAGATTCTCGATCCGCGCATTGATCCGGCGCATTGGGACACTGTGATCGCCCCGCGTCACGACCAGCTTGCCGGTGGCAATGTATTGCAACCACTGGGTTCCTTGAACCCCGTGGATGACGCCTGGCTGGCTGACAGCAGGGATGCTTGCCCGCACTTTTCCATCTTGCCGCAACCGCGGGTCGGCGTCCTGCTTGGCGGTCCACGCCAGGGCATAGCGATGGGCCCGCATTACCTGCACGCACTGCTGGCGCAGCTGTGCGCACGGCAGCGCGAGGAAGGCGGCAGCCTGCTCGTTCTCGCCTCGCGGCGCACGCCTCCAGACTGGATTGATCCGATCCGCCGCGCCCTGCTTGGTGTGCCGGGGCTGGTATGGGCAGGGGTCGAGGACGGCAGCAACCCTTACGCGTCGGTGCTTGGCTGGGCCGACCGGCTGATTGTCACGCCGGACTCAGTGAACATGCTCAGCGAGGCATGCGCTGTCGGCTGTCCGGTGCATACGCTGGTCACCAGCCCGTTACCGGAAAAGATCGCCCGATTTCACCTTGCGCTACGCACGGCAGGTTGGCTGCATGCACTGAATACGACGCCGACCACGCAACCGGCCGCACTGCGCGAAACCGCCACGATCGCCGCCGAGGTGCGCAGACGCATCACGCAACACCCGGGCTTGCAGTAATCCGTCGTCCGCATCCGCGCGCCGCCCCCACCCATGCTGCGCAAAACGCCGGCCGCTGCTGTGGCGGACGTCAGGGCGCTGGATGCACCCAGCGCAGATGGCCGGAAGCAAGCAGTCCGTCTACTTGTGGAGCAAACGATTTGCTCAGCACGTCCGCTGCCAGTGCTGCATGTGCGATCAGGCCGACGCTCCGATTGCGTCCACTCTGTTTGGCGTCGTACAGAGCGCGATCACTGAGCTCCAGCGCCGCGTCGAACGTTACCTTGTCGCTTTGCGCCGCCAGCGGATGCATGCTGAATCCAATGGAGCACGTCAGTGAAATTTTGCCACCGCGACCGTCCTTGAACTGCCGCGCAGCAATTTCACCGCGCAGGCGTTCGGCAATGACCAGCACTTCGCCAGGATCAACCTCGCGCAGCAACAGCAGGAACTCCTCGCCACCCCAGCGCACGGCTACGTCAGAATCCCGGCGCGCAGCGGCCAGCATCTGTCCGATCTCGCGCAGTACCGAGTCACCGACTGCGTGGCCATGGCGATCATTGATCGCCTTGAAATAATCGATGTCTATCAACAGCAGCCCGATCGGCCCCCTGCTGATCAGCAGCTCGGGTAATCGCGCCAACAGGTAACGCCGGTTCTGCAGCGCAGTCAGCGTATCGGTGTGACTCTCCTCGGCCAGGGCAAGGTTGGCTACGCGCAGACGCTCGAGCGCCCGGGCGAGCTGTTCCGTACGCCGTTCAACCTGTGCTTCCAGCCACGCATTACGCTGGCGCTGTGCGCGCATGCCCCAGCGTGCCAGCACAATGAGCAGCAGGCACAGCAGCAGCACGATCGCCGTTCGCACCAGCTCGCGCTCAAACCACCGCGGATGGATCCTCACGGCAATATCGGCCTCCGCGCCGTACGCTGCGGCGCCGGCAAGCATGGCAGCGACGCGGAAGCGATATTTGCCCGGTGGCAGATGTGTGTAGAACGCGGAGCGTCGCGTGCCGGCGTATTCCCATCCGCTGTCATAGCCTTCCAGCCGATAGCGGAATTGCAGCACACCGGTCAGCAAGTACGGTGCGGTGTAATGGAAGACCAGATCGCGCGCGTCATCGCTCACATCGAAGTTTTGCGTCGGATATTGTTCGCCGGCGTGTTCGATCGATTCAACCCGGGCAGCAGGTGACACCGGCAGCGCGCCAAGCGCCGGAATGTCCAGGTGCAGCGCGCCGTCGGTCGTGCTGTACCAGATGCCTTTGCCATCAATCAGGCTGCGCGCGCCGCCACCTCCGTTGCAGCAGCGCACCGCGCGCACGTTGCTGTCGTGCAGGACACCGGCAACGATCTGTGGCGACATGCGGGCCCCAATCGCGCCGGGCAAGGGCAGTTGGTCCAGCAACAGGCGCCATGCGCCGCCCATGGATCCGACGTACAAGTAGTCGCCGACCACATCCAGCGTCCACGCGTTGTCGCTGGGCAGGCCATCCTTCTTGCTGAGCATGCGCAGCCTTCCATCGCGCAGGACCCCGATGCCGAAATCGGCGGTGGCAATGCCGAGCAAGCCTGGGCGCAACATGGCGAGATTCGCGACAAAATGACCGCGCAGCGGTGCGGCCCATGCAGGTTCCGACAATTTTCCCGCACGCCACTCGCGCACGCCGTCCTCGGTGCCGATATACAGATGTCCCGGTGCGATGGGCAGGATGTAGCGGATGGTCGCGGCGGCAGCTGACACGCCCGGATCAATCCGAACGAGTTCGCCTGCGTGCCAGCGATACAGCCCGCCCGAGGTGCCGATCCAGAAATCGTCGTCCGCCACCTGGCGAATGTCATCGATGCGCCAGCTACCCAGCGACGCCAGCGCCGGCGGCGTGACATTGCTGCCGTGGTCATACACCGCGATACCGGCGCGCGTCCCGACCCACAGGCGGCCACTGTAGTCGTAGTACAAGTTGTACGCCGACGCATTCGGCAGCGCGCTACCAGGGATCAGCGTCCGCGCGCGCTTCCCATCGAACACTTCCACATCGGAGTTGGTACCCAGAACGAGTTGCCCCTGCGGCGAGCGCACGATGCTCCAGAGCAGCGGGTCAGTCACCCCGTCGCGCACAGACACGCTCTGTATCCAGCCGTTCCAGACACGATACAAACCGAGCGTGTGCGTGCCCAGCCACAGGTTGCCCGCGCGATCCTCGAACAGCGCACGCACCCATGGTCGCGGCGCCAGGTCATCGTCCGCGACGCGCTCCACGCGCGAGTCGGGCAGCATGCGGTAAAGCGCATCGGTGGTTCCAATCCAGAGTGCGCCATCGCGATCAACCAGCAGACTCTCGATGGACGTGGTGTCGAGCACCGCACTCAGGCCCGAGGGCACGATATGCCCGGCCTCGATGCGCATCAGTCCGAGCTGCGTGCCCAGCCATACACTGTCCCGCACGCGCGCCATGCTCCTGACGACCATGCGCGCTTGCTGCGGTGTCCGGTTTTGCTCAATGCAGGTGACCACGGCCGGTGCCAGCTGGTCATCGCTATGGCACGCTCTGCCAAGTCCACCTATCCACAGCGTGTGGCCAGCTCGCAACAAGCTGAAAGCCGGTCCGCTGAAACCGGCCAGCGGCAGCATCCTGCCTGCCTGCACGCGGCTGACACCACGCGCTGTTGCGAGCAGCGGCGTGCCTTTGCCGGAGTCGATGATTGCGTGAATCGCCGGTCCGCCCAGCGCGGTGAATTGCCCGTCGTGCTCGTACAGCAGACCGTAAGGGCCGCCAAACCACACCTGCCCTTGCGGATCGGCCCATGCCGACTTGAGCATGCTGGTATCGACGCCGGTTGCGGCACGGTCGAAAGTGACGAAGTTGGCTCCATCAAAACGCGAAATTCCGCTTTGCGTGTTGATCCACAGGAATCCGGCCTTGTCTTCCGCCATGTCCAGTACGGTGATCTGCGGCAGGCCCTGGGCCACACTCCAGTGGTCGAGCACATATCCGTGGAACGGCAAGCTCGGGTTCATCGCATGCGCGGGAGACAAACCGCATGCGCAAAACAGCACGGCCAAAGCAACCGCGCAGAGCCTGCGTGAGACGCCCCATTCCGCTATGACACCGATCATCGTCTCCCCAACCGCGTCGCGCTTGATCCGCGCCACGCCCGCCTGTTTCCGATCTTGCCCGCGGGTAAGCCAAGCCGACAAGGCCATCGTCACACCTCGCTGCAGCATCCATGCAGCCGCGTCGATACTACTACGGCGAAAAGTACGCGACCTGCGCGCGAACGGACACCGACTCGTATGAAGGCGCGTCAATCAGCCTTCATGCGCAGCGAACGAAAAGCCCAACGCATTGGTGACTGCACAGACAGTCTGTCCAACTTGCCGCAGCGCCTCGTCGCGCGGGGCGATGCGCGATCTCAGGTCGAGCGTGCACGCCAGTGCGCGCCGGAGCATCTGTGCATGCGCCAGGGTCAGCTCCGCAGCCTGGGTCGGAGTCAACAGGTCGGCCGTGCGACAAGCCGCAATCAACCCGGCATTCGCGGTGACCTCGAGCAACTCGGGACGGTCGCGCGCGCTGGACAACACCAGGCCTTGCAAGGCAAAGGCAATATCCAGCAAACCACCGCGGCCCTGTTTCAGATCCATCTGTTGCGCATCCGAGCGATCACGTTCGCTGCGCCAACGCTCGCGCATGTTGCTCACTTCAGCCACGACGCTGGCGCGATCACGCACGCCAACGAGGATCTCCCGGCGCAATTGCGCCAGCAGTGCGCACAATGCCGGATCGCCGGCGACGGGTCGCGCACGCAGCAACGCCTGGTGTTCCCAGGTCCACGCGCGACCGCGCTGGTAGGCAGCAAACGCGTCCAGCGAACTTACCAGCAGGCTCTTGGAGCCATCCGGTCGCAGCCGCGTGTCCACCTCGTACAATCGGCCGGCGCGGGTGAGTACCGTAAGCCAGTTCATTACCCGCTGCGCCAGACGCTGGTACCAGCGCGACCCCTCCAATGGCCGCTGACCATCGCTCAGCAGCGCCGCGCGCGCGCCGTCATAGACAAAAACCAGATCGAGATCGGAGGCAAACCCGAGTTCCTGCCCGCCGAGACTGCCGTACGCGAGCACGGCGAAGCCGGAGCCGGGGCCAGCCAGCCGGCCATGGCGGGCAACCAGTTCGCGTTCGGCAAGGGCGGTAACTGCCATCACCACTGATTCGGCCAGCGCTGCCAGGCGCCGAGCGGTGGACACGGCGTCAGCTCGGCCGTCGTTGAACGCCAGGCCGAGACGAAACGCAGTGGAGGATTTGAACTCATTGATGCGCTCCAGCTCCGCTTCGGCCTCGCGTTCGTCCAGCGTGCCGAGCACGCGCGCGATTTCCGCCGTGATGTCGGCGCGCTTGAGCGGCAGATGGTCGATACGCGGATCAAGCACGTCGTCCAGCAACAGTGGTTGCGCGATCACACGCTCGGCGAGAAATGCGCTGTCGGCAAACAACTGCGCGAGACGTCTGCGTGCTGGGGGCTGTTCTTCCAGCAGTACCAGATACGACGAGCGTCTTGCCACGGCCTGCACCAGTTGACACAAACGCAGCAGGCATGCGGTCGGCGCTGCACTGTCGCGCGCCGCACTGAATAGTTGCGGCATGACATGATCCAGCCGCTCCCGCGCCCGCACCGACATGCTGCGCACAGCAGCGGCCTGCGACAACTTGAGCAGGATGTCGGCCAGTTCGGCGCCGGGGACGAACCCCGCCGCTTCCAACGTTGCCGCATCCATTGTTTGTGCACACGCGGACTGCCACAAGAGCATGTCCGCCTCTGGCACACGCGCAGCGCGCCCGCCTTGCGGCATCAAGACGGCTGCGAACTCCTCACTGACCCTGGCGCGATGCAGGATCAACGATGCATTGAGCGCATCCCAATGCGGCAGGCCAAGGCCCAGCGCAAGGCGTTCACGGCTGAGCGCGTCGGCGGGGATGTCGTGCGTTTGCGCATCGCGCAGCATCTGCACCCGGTTCTCGACCCGACGCAACAGCACGTACGCCTCACGCAACATGCGCACGCGCGCGACGCTGATGTGTCCGCGAGCCTGGCATGCAATGAGTGCCTCCAGCAGGTTGCGCACGCGCAGCGATGGTTCACGCCCGCCGCGAATCAGCTGCGTCAGTTGCACAATGAACTCGATCTCGCGAATGCCACCCGGTCCGAGTTTCAGGTTGTCCGCAAGATCCTTGCGCGCGACCTCGGCATCGATCAGCGCCTTCATCTCGCGCAAACCGGCAAATGCGGTGTAGTCCAGATACTTGCGATACACGAACGGCCGCAGCAGCTCCTGCAGCACCTTGCCGGCAGCACGGTCACCGGCCACCGGTCGGGCCTTGATCCAGGCGTAGCGCTCCCAGTCGCGACCCTCGTTCTGGTAGTACTGCTCCATTGCCGCGAATGACAGTGCCAGTCGCCCCGACGTACCGAACGGGCGCAGGCGCAAATCCACGCGCGCGCATATCCCGTCCATGGTCGGCTCGTTCAACAGGCGCACCAGCTGACGGCCGAGGCGGATGAAATACTCGCTGTTGTCGAGCACGTGCGCACCGTCGCTCTGCCCGGCGGACGGATAAGCCAGGACCAGGTCGATGTCCGAAGAAAAATTCAGTTCACTGCCGCCGAGCTTGCCGAAGCCGATCACCAGCAGGCGCTGCACTGCGCCGTCCGGATCGCGGCTGCGGCCGTAGCGAGCACTCAGCGCACGCTCGGCCCAGGCCAGTGCAACCTCCAGCAGCGACTCATACAGGACGCTGGTCGCGGAGAGCGTCTCGGGCAAATCGTCCAGCCCGTTAACGTCGCGAAATACCAGACGCAACGCCTCGGCGTGCCGAAAGCGGCGCAGCCCCTGCATGCACAGCGCTTCCTCCGCCGGCAAATGCAAGCCGCCGATGCGTGCGCTCGCGTCGCTGCCCGAGCGCAAGCGTTCAAGTCCGTGCGGCGAGAGCAGCTGCGGTTGACGGCACCACACCTCAAAGGCGAAATCGCTGGCCAGCAAGGTGCAGCGGATACGCTCGGCTACGCCGGCATCATCGTGCAGTGGCACCCCCGCCGCGCGGCAGCGCTCGGTCAACTCGGCATAACGGTCATCGATGAGTGCGCGCAGCGCCGGGGATTGATGGAAAGGCATGCAGCCATTGTGCCGCAGTGGGTCGCGCTTGCGCGCGCAGCGGCTGCTGCGCGGCGAGCGTCCTGGTTGGGTCTGCCGCATCGAGTCAGGTCGGCAATCTACGCGCGCACGGCGACGGGTTGATCCAGTGGAACTCGCGGATGTTGCCAGGCATGCCCATAATCGCGGTTCATGTTTGTTTGATTACATTCCGTTCTCCGCAGCGGGCATCCATACGCAGGGCTTTCGTGCGCTTGAACTTTCCCCGCCAATTGCGTGAGTCGCACCCTCTTTGGACGCGCTGCAGCGCAGTCGTGGTGCTGGCTTTGGGATTCGTGCTGCTGACCGGAGTGCTCGACGGCGGCGTTGGCGTAGCGCCGCTGCGGCTGCTTGCGCAGCCCAAGTTTCCGCTCGCCAATGCCTGGCCCGGGCTGCTGCTTGCCGGCTTGCTGCTGGTGGTGACGCGACGCGCGCTGTTTGCGTTTGTACTGGCCTTTGGCCTGCAAAGCGTGCTGTACGCAGCCAATGCCTTGAAAGTGGCGAATCTCGGCACGCCGTTGCTGCCTGCAGACTTCCGCATCGTCGGCCAGTTGCGCCGCGGCGGCATGCATCTGCTGGCCGGCTACTTGCCGCAGACTCCGTGGATCTACCTCGCCGTCTGCGCAGGTCTATTGTTGTTGCTGGCACTGTGGAAATTCGAATCGCCGCTGTTTCCGCGCCGCACGCACGGCAAGCGCATGCTGTCCGGGGCGGCGCTCATGTTGATTCTCGGCAGTGTGCTGGCCGGCAGCCACGCGTGGGGCAGCATTTACAACGGTCGCGTGCTGTGGATGGAACCATGGTCAGCTGCGGCTACCAGCAATCATTCCGGCCTGATCAGCGCGTTGATCATGTTCCGACTGCAGTTTGCCCGGCCCACGAGCCAACCTGACCGCGTGGCGGCGCAGCAGCTGATTGATCGGTTCAACGCGCAGCAACCACGCGCAGCAGCGCCACCTCCGCTGAGCGCCGAATTGCCCGACATCGTAGTCGTGCAGAGCGAGTCGTTCTTCGATCCAGCCATCATGCGCGGATGGGAGCAAAGCAATCTGGTGCCGAACTTCCGACAGCTCGCCACGCGTGGTGTCAGCGGCAAGTTGCACGTACCGACGTTTGGCGGCGGCACCATCCGCACCGAGTTCGAGGTGCTGACCGGGTTGTCGCTGCGATACTTTGAGCACGTGCAGTTTCCGTATCTGCAGATCACGCACAAGCACGTGCCGAGCCTGGTTCGTACACTGCGCGAACGCGGCTACGAGACGACGGCGCTGCATGGCAATGATCCGGCGTTCTGGAATCGCAGCAGCGCGTTCAAGGCGCTGGGTTTCGAGCATTTCGTCTCGCAGGCGGCATTCCCAGCGAACGCCCCCAACGACGGCAAGTACATGGCGGACAGCGCCATGACCGACCAAATCATCGCGCAGCTGAAAGACCAGGGACCACCGCAGTTCATTTTCGCCATCAGCATCGAAGCGCACGGCCCTTACGACGTCGATCCAGCTAACCGTGCGCAGCGCGATGCCCTCGCGGTACCTGAGGGAATCGTCGGAAAAGACAAGCTCGAGCTGCAGAATTATCTTTATCACTTGCAGCGCGCCGATGCCGAACTTGGGCGTCTCGTCGCGCACCTGGCGCAGCGCGGGCGTCCAAGCCTGGTGCTGTTTTACGGCGATCACCTGCCCGGCTTGAGTGACACTTACCACATCACCGGCTTTGTCGATGGCCAGGACATGCTGCGGCAAGCGAGCGTCTGGCTCCTGGCTGGCGTGGGTCGGCATGCGCTGAAAATGCAGGCGACGCAGGAAGCCACGGCATCATGGCTCTTGCCCGGAAAGCTGCTGGAACAAGCTGGTATCCGCGATGCACCGTACTTCGCACTTACTGAATGGGCAGGGCCGAAACTGGCAATGCTCACCGCAGCGCCAGGAGCGCCGCCGGCACCTTTGCTTGGCAGCCAGCTAGCGGCGGATGACCGCGCAATGGCCAGCATCAGTCAGCTGCGACTGGACGGAAAGCTGGAGCCACTGCTGCTGCCGCCGCGTGATCATTTGCAACACTCCGCCGCGGTTGCGCACTGACCGCAAGCTGGCGAGCGAATGCGTACGTTTGAACTGGCCATAGCCGTCTGCAGCTACGACCCTCGACGCCTTGCGCCGACCTTGCAGACCAATCGGCTGATAACCCTCGAGACCGGCCGACCTGCGTTTCCCGATCCGCGTCGCGGACAAAAAAACCCCGCCGTAGCGGGGTTTTTCATTTCTCAAGCTGAAGCCGGAAAGCGGGACTTAGTAGTCCATGCCGCCCATGCCGCCCATCGGGCCGCCCGCACCAGGATCATGCGTGTGGCCATCGGCCTTGCTCGGCTTTTCAGCGATGGCCGCTTCGGTAAGGATCGCCAGACCAGCGACCGACGCGGCGTACTGCAGCGCCGAACGCGTGACCTTGGTTGGATCCAGAATACCCATCTCGACCATGTCACCAAACTCGCCGGTGGCTGCGTTGTAACCGAAGTTACCGGTGCCTTCCTTGACGCGATTGAGGATCACCGACGGCTCTTCACCAGCGTTGAAGACTATCTCGCGCAGCGGCGATTCAAGCGCGCGGCGGGTAACCGCGATGCCGAGGTTTTGATCGGTGTTTTCGCCGGTCAGGCCTTCCAGCGCCTTGAGTGCGCGGATCAGCGCGACACCACCGCCGGGAACCACGCCTTCCTCTACTGCGGCGCGGGTTGCGTGCAGGGCATCCTCGACGCGCGCCTTCTTCTCTTTCATCTCCACTTCGGTCGCGGCACCGACCTTGATCACTGCAACGCCACCAGCCAGCTTGGCCACGCGCTCCTGCAGCTTTTCACGGTCGTAATCGGAGGACGTCTCTTCGATCTGCGCCTTGATCTGCTTGATGCGAGCCTGAATCTCGGCCGCGTCGCCGGCACCATCAATGATGGTGGTGTTTTCCTTGGTGATGATGATGCGCTTGGCGCGCCCAAGATCAGCCAGCGTCGTTTTCTCCAGCGACAAACCGACTTCCTCGGAGACCACCTGGCCATTGGTCAGCTTGGCGATGTCTTCGAGGATCGCCTTGCGACGATCACCAAAGCCCGGCGCCTTGACCGCAGCAACCTTGACGATGCCGCGAATGGTGTTGACCACCAGCGTCGCCAGAGCCTCGCCTTCCACTTCCTCGGCAACGATCAGCAACGGCTTGCCGGCTTTGGCGACCGCTTCGAGCACAGGCAGCAAGTCACGCACGTTGGAAACTTTCTTGTCGTGGATGAGGATGTACGGGTCGTCCATCTCCACTTGCTGGCTGGCCGGGTTGTTGATGAAGTACGGGCTGAGGTAGCCGCGATCAAACTGCATGCCCTCGACCACGTCCAGCTCGTTGTCCAGGCCGGAACCTTCCTCGACGGTGATGACGCCTTCCTTGCCGACTTTCTTCATGGCCTTGGCAATCAGGTCGCCGATATCGGTATCGGAGTTGGCCGAGATCGTGCCGACCTGCGCAATTGCCTTGTCGTCAACGGTCGGCTTGGAAAGCCGCTTCAGCTCGCCAACGGCAGCGGCCACAGCCTTGTCGATGCCGCGCTTCAAGTCCATCGGATTGATGCCGGCAGCAACCGCTTTCAGGCCTTCGCGAATGAACGCCTGTGCCAGCACGGTCGCAGTGGTGGTGCCGTCACCGGCGATGTCAGAGGTCTTGGAGGCGGCTTCCTTGACGATCTGTGCCCCCATGTTCTCGTAGCGGTCGGCCAGCTCGATTTCCTTGGCGACGGAGACGCCGTCCTTGGTGATCGTGGGCGCGCCGTAGCTCTTTTCCAGCACGACATTGCGGCCCTTGGGACCGAGTGTGACCTTGACTGCGTTGGCCAGCGTATTCACGCCCCGAAGGATGCGTGCACGGGCGTCTTCGCCGAAACGAACTTCTTTGGCTGTCATGATTTTTTTGCCTCAAAAAAATTGAATAGGAATGGGGGAAGTTGCGAAGGAGCCACGGGAAGGAGCCGAAGGCGACTGGCGAGCGCGGTTACGCTGTACGCGCTCAGCCAAATCGGCTCCAGCCGGTCAGCCTTCGATCACGGCAACAATGTCGTCTTCCTTCAGGAACACCAGATCTTCACCATCGATCTTGATTTCCTGGCCGGCATACTTGCCGAACAAAACGGTGTCGCCCGCCTTCAATGACATCGGACGGATCTTTCCATCGCTCATGATCAAGCCAGTGCCAGCGGCCACTACTTTGCCGCGGGTGGGCTTTTCGGTAGCGCTGTCGGGAATGACGATACCGCCGGCGGAAACCCGCTCCTCTTCAAGGCGCTTGACGATGACGCGGTCGTGCAACGGACGCAGTTTGCTCATGAATGACTCCAGCTTGCGATTGGGATGAAACGAAGATGTTGAAGACCCGAGTTATTGCGCTTTGTTAGCACTCAGGTGCATCGAGTGCCAATTTTAACGACGTAACAGGCGCTTGCAAGCGATTTGTTCAGGTCACTGTTCATCAAGTTGGGTGGGACGGGGCCGGATTCAAGGGTGATACGGGCATATGCAACGACGCGAAAAGCCGGCCATGCGCGTGTTGCCGCGGTGCCCGCCAGGCACGACGCCAGCATCAGAGCCATCCACGTCATGCAGGGATCGCCATCGGCATGGCGGGCGCGCCCGATGCAACACATGCCGACACATGCCGCGTGCAACGGCGCATTGTCGAATTCGCCATGCATAATCGCGGGCATAATACGCGCTGGCGTCAATTGCTCGTGTGCGTTGCCGCCAAAGCCACCGGAGTCGTGATGCGTTTGTCGTGGATGTATCGAATCGTGGTGCCGTTGCTATGGGGATTCGGCTTGCTGCTGGGCTCTCTGCCAGCGTGCGCGCAAAACGCTGGCGAACTGCTGCCGGTCACCGAGGCGTACAAGCTCAGCGCCGATGCCACGACCCCCGGTGTTTTGAAGCTGCACTGGACGATTGCGCCGGATTACTACCTGTACCGCGGGCGCATGCAGTTCAAGGCCGGCGATGGCATCACGCTTGGCGTGGCGCAACTGCCGGACGGCACGAAATCGCACGACGAATACCTGGGTGATGTCGAGACCTACCATCACCGCGTGGATGCCAGCGTGCCCTACACCGTGGCGGCCGGCACGACGCGTTTGCAGATGGCCGTGCAATACCAGGGCTGTCACGAAGTCGATCCAAAAATCTGTTACCCGCCACACACCGAGCAGCTTGACTTGTTGCTGCCAGCAGGCGCATCGGCCGTTACGCAGGTTGGCACCTCAGCCCAAGGCGCAGGCACGCTGGCGGCCGCACTGCAAAAGATGGGCAGCGCCGCAACCACGGCTGCCAGCGTCGATGGCGCGGCGCTGCCACCTGAGCAGGCATTTCATTTCGAAGCCCTGGCCAGTTCGCCGCAGCAGTTGCTGCTGCGCTGGACGATGCCCAAAGGCTATTACCTGTATCGCGATCACACCACGCTCAGCTTGCGCGATGCCGCGGGGCGCACGCTTGGAAAGCCGAAATGGCCGGCCGCGACGAAGCACGACGATCCGCAATTTGGCAAGGTCAGCGTCTACTTTGACCAGCTTGAGCTGCCTGTGCCGATCAATGGCGCCGGCAGTGCCCAGAGCTTGACCCTGGTCGCCAGTTTCCAGGGCTGTCAGGACGGCGGCCTGTGCTACCCGGTCATGACGCGCAAGTTGACCCTCGATCCGGGAAGCGCCGCCGTGGAAAGTGGCACGCCGGTCGGCGGCCCCGTGGAGACAACGCCATCACAGCGTACCCAGCGTCCGCTGCAAATCAGCCTGATTGCTGCGCTGCTACTGGCGCTCGGCGGCGGTCTGATCCTCAACCTCATGCCATGCGTGCTGCCGGTTTTGTCGATCAAGGCGGTCAGCGTGCTGGAAAGCGGCGAGAACCGCAGCCGCGCGCGGCGGCATGCGCTGTTCTACAGCGCCGGCGTGCTGTGCAGCTTCGCCGTCCTCGGGCTGGGCATTCTGGCGCTGCGTGCTGCGGGACACACGCTGGGTTGGGGCTCGCAGCTGCAGCAACCGATCATCGTCGCCGTGCTGGCTTGCGTGATGCTGGCGGTTGGATTGTCGATGTCCGGCGTGGTGCATTTTGGTTCGTCGATGGGCAACACCGGTGCCGGTCTGGCGTCACGCTCGGGCCCAAGCGGGGACTTTTTTACCGGCGTGCTGGCGGTAGTGGTCGCCAGTCCGTGTACTGCGCCGTTCATGGGCAGTGCCCTGGTGTATGCGTTTGCCGCACCCATGCTGTCTGCGCTGCTGGTGTTCCTGGCGCTGGGTGTCGGCCTGGCGCTGCCATTTCTGCTGATCGGTCTGGTGCCCGCACTGGCGCGACTTTTGCCGCGGCCCGGGCGCTGGATGGAAACACTGAAACAGGTATTGGCATTCCCCATGTATCTGACCGCGGTGTGGCTGGTGTGGGTGCTGGCCAAACAGCGCGGTGCGGATGCCGTTGGCCTGGTCCTGGTCGCGATGGTGCTGCTGGCCATGGCGCTGTGGTTGTTCGGTCGTAGCGGCGCGCGCGGCACCGGGGGCAAGCTGCTGGTGGGGACGCTGGCGGTGGCCATGCTGGTTCCCTTGTATCTGCTGGCCCATGTACCGGCACCGGCAAGCGTGGCTTCGATAGCTGCCGGCACGGTCGCTTACAGCCCGCAGAAACTGGCCGATTTGCGGGCAGCAAACACGCCGGTTCTCGTCGATATCACCGCTGACTGGTGCGTCACCTGCAAAGCCAACGAACATACGGTGCTCAACACCCAGGCGTTTCGCGACCTGCTGACCCAAACAGGCGCCGTCTACATGCAGGGCGACTGGACCAACGTCGATCCTGTAATCAGCGCCTTCCTCGCCCAGTACAACTCTCCGGGCGTGCCGTTGTATGTGGTGTTTCCGCCGCACGGAGCGGCTGGCCAACAGCTGTCAACCGTGTTGACGCCGTCGATGGTCGAAAACGCGCTGACCGCAGCCGCAGCAGCCCGATGACGTTCGGTCGGCCGATCGGCTAGCGTTCGCAAGCGCACGCAATCCCTGACAACTGCTGCCATCATCGGCGAACAGTCGTTAACTGGACATTCCAGCCCGGACCGCGCAAACTTCTGCGCGGTCCGGAGTTCCCGGAAGCCAGCGGAATGCCAAGTGGCAAAGATCCTGATCCTGCACGGGCCCAACCTCAATCTGCTGGGGACCAGGGAACCGTCGATCTACGGTGCTGACACGCTGGCGCAGATCAACGACCGGATCGCGTCGCAAGGCAAAGTCGGCGGGCACGAGGTGACCTGTTTCCAATCCAACGCCGAGCACGAGCTGATTGATCGGGTGCAATGCAGCGGGTCTGATGGCACCGCCCTGATCGTGCTCAACGCAGGCGCGTTCACCCATACCAGCCTCGCCCTGCGCGACGCGTTGGCTGCTGTGACGGTTCCGTTCATCGAGGTGCACCTGTCCAACGTGCACGCACGTGAGGCATTTCGCCACCATTCGTATTTGTCCGCGCTGGCGCTGGGCGTGATTGGCGGGTTTGGTGCTGACAGTTACCGCCTCGCGCTGGATGCGGGCATGCACTGGCTACAAACGCGGAGCGCGCCGTTGTCTTGAGCGCGCGCCGACCTTCGAGCGTTTCCCTGCGTCCGCTGTCAGGACGCAATTGACCAAAGGCTTACGTCCATGGACTTGCGCAAAATCAAGAAGCTGATCGACCTGCTCGAGGAGTCCAACCTAGCGGAGCTCGAAATCAAGGAAGGCGAAGAAGTAGTGCGTCTTTCGCGCGTACCCAAGAGCACCGCACCCATGCTCGTAGCTGCGGCTGCAACTCCCGTGGCCCCCGCGCCGCCGATCGCAGTTGCGGCTGCTCCCGCCGTGGCGCCGGAGCAGGAAACCGACGCGCTGCCAGCCGGTCATGTGGTCAAGGCGCCCATGGTCGGCACGTTCTACGCGTCGGCCACGCCCGGCGCCGCCGCATTTGCTGCGGTCGGCCAACGCGTGAAAACTGGTGACACGCTTGGCGTGATCGAGGCCATGAAGATGTTCAACCAGATTGAGGCCGAAGTAGACGGCACGGTCCGGGCGATCCTTGTGGAAAATGGCCAGCCGGTGGAATTTGACGAGCCGATGTTCGTCATTGCGTGACGTCTGCGCAGAGTGCGGCGGGGCACGTCGCACGCGAACTTGCCGCCACTTGCACGAGGGGGATTGGTACAACGCGCTGCGGCGCCGCTCCCGCCGATTGCCTTGATTGTCCTTGGCTCCAGATCACCAGTTCCGCGGAGTTTGCATGCTAGATAAAGTTGTCATCGCCAACCGTGGTGAAATTGCCCTGCGCATCCTGCGTGCCTGTCACAGCCTGGGCATAAAAACGGTAGCCGTGCATTCCACCGTCGATCGCAATCTCAAGCACGTCGGCCTGGCCGACGAAGCCATCTGCATTGGTCCGGCGCCGCCGGCCGAAAGTTACCTGAACATTCCGCGCATCATCGCTGCTGCGGAAATCACGGATGCGACGGCGATCCATCCCGGCTACGGATTCTTGTCCGAGCGGGCGGACTTTGCCGAGCAGGTGGAAAAAAGCGGTTTCATTTTTGTCGGTCCGCCACCGGAGGTCATTCGGGTCATGGGCGACAAGGTACAGGCCATCCGTGCGATGAAAGCCGCGGGCGTTCCCTGCGTGCCTGGATCGGGCGGTCCGCTGCGCGAGGACATGGATGAAAACGCCCGCATCGCGCGCGATATCGGTTATCCCATCATCATCAAGGCGTCGGGCGGCGGCGGCGGCCGCGGCATGCGCGTGGTGCGTACCGAGGCCCACCTGGCCAATGCCATCGTGCTGACCAAGGCCGAGGCCAAGGCCACGTTTGGCAACGACGAGGTCTACATGGAGAAATTCCTGGAAAACCCGCGCCATGTGGAAATCCAGGTACTGGCCGATGGCCAGGGCAACGCCATCCATTTGTGCGAGCGCGACTGCTCCATGCAGCGCCGTCATCAGAAAGTGGTGGAAGAGGCACCGGCCCCGGGCGTCACCCCCGAGCAACGCGCGGCGATTGGCAAGGTGTGCGTGGATGCCTGCCTGCGCATCGGCTATCGCGGTGCCGGTACGTTCGAATTTCTGTTCGAAAACGATGAGTTTCATTTCATCGAGATGAACACGCGCATCCAGGTCGAGCATCCGATTACCGAGTTCATAACCAACACCGACCTTGTCCGCGAACAGCTGCTGATTGCCGGCGGGGAAAAGTTGTCAATCCGGCAAGAAGACATCTACCCCCATGGCCACTCCATCGAATGCCGCATCAATGCGGAAGATCCGGACACGTTCATGCCCTGCCCGGGAACGGTCAAGCGATTCGAAGCACCCGGCGGCCCCGGCGTGCGGATAGACACGCATCTGTATGACGGCTATCGCATTCCTTCGAACTACGATTCGATGATCGGCAAACTGATTGTGCACGCGCCGGATCGGGCCACGGCGATTGCACGCATGCAACTGGCGCTGGCCGAGACGGTGATTGAAGGCGTCAAATGCAACCTGCCGTTGCAGCAGCGCATCATGGCTGATGTCGGCTTCCAGCACGGCAAGCAGAACATTCATTACCTGGAAAAACGCATCGCCGAGCAAAAGGAAAAGTCCCCCACCGGCGTCTGATCCACGCGGCCGGCTGAGCTCGGACGGAAGCAATCCGTAGTCGCCGTCACGTACCCAACCCTGGCGCGCAGCGATTGCAGAAGGCTTCCGCGGCATCATCCTGGTTTTCCTCCATGGCCTTTCTCGAAGTCTCCCTGATCACCCGCATCGAGCAGCAACCCGGTGCCGAAGCGGCGTTGCAGGATCTGGGCGCGTTGTCGATCACGCTGCGCGATGCCAGTGCGCAAACCGCCAATGAACACGCCATTCTGGAGCCGGGGGTCGGCGAGCTGCCGCTGTGGCCAAGCATTACGCTGAGTGCGTTGTTCGCGGCACAGGCAGATCGACGTGGTCTGGCTCAGGCGTTGGCTGAACTGCTGCCGTGGCTGGATGCCGCGCAACTGAGCTTCGTGGAAGTTGCCGACCAGGACTGGGAGCGCGTGTGGATGGACCTTTTCCATCCCATGGCGTTTGGCCGGCGGCTGTGGATTTATCCCTGGAACGTCGAACCGCCAAGTGACGACAGTCTTGTCGTGGTGCGGCTTGATCCGGGTCTCGCCTTTGGCAGCGGCACCCATCCCACGACCGCCTTGTGCCTGGACTGGCTGGACAGCCTGGAGCTCACTGGCCTGGCCGTCACCGATTACGGCTGCGGCTCGGGCATCCTTGCCATCGCTGCGCTGGCGCTTGGTGCAGCGAGCGCTGCGGGCGTGGACAACGATCCTCAAGCACTGCTTGCCTCGGCCGACAACGCGCAGCGAAACGGTTTGGCCGAACGCCTGACGCTGCACTTGCCTGAGGATTTTCCAGGCACGCCTGCAGACGTCTTTGTCGCCAACATTCTTGCCGGACCACTGGCCGCCCTGGCGCCGACGTTTGCCGCTGCGACGAAACCGGGTGCGCCATTTGCCATCTCCGGTATTCTGCACAGCCAGCAGGAAGAGTTGCTGCAGTGTTACAGCGCATGGTTTGACCAGCTGCAGGTGGCGACGCGCGAAGACTGGATACGCATAAGCGGCCGGCGCCGGGCATGAACGCGTCAACGAGTACCAGCGCCCGATGCGTTGGACCGGCCTGTTAAGCTGGGCAATTCAACACACTCGCGCCATGTACACGCAATGTCCTGAATGTCTCTCGGTGTTTGCACTGGACGCACCCACGCTGGCACAGGCGCATGGGTTTGTGACGTGTGGCTACTGCAGCGCGGACTTCGACAGTCTCGCTACGCTGGCGGACGACCTGCCGCCAGAACCATTCACTGAGATGGCAATCAACGATCCATCACTCGCGCCGCCGCGGGTGGAGACGGTTGTCTACCATCCGCAACCGCCGCAGATCGCAGTTGTCGAGGATCCACCGGAAGTGGGCGCAACGGCCGATGGAGAGGATTTTTCGCAACTGGTATTCACTCCACGGTTTGCGCGCAGCGCGCCGGCAAAGGCCCGCCAACGGACGCACCGGCACTTGCGCTCAGCGGGCGCGCCGTCGCGCATCTGGGCGCTGGCGTGTGGACTGCTGATTTTGCTCCTGGGAGTCCAGGCGGCGTGGGACCAGCGCTCCGCGTTGATCAGCGCGCCAACAACTGGCGCCTGGTTGCGCGCGAGCTGCGCAGCGTTGCACTGCACGCTGCCACTCGTGGCCGCTCCCGAGCGCTTGCGCCTGCTGGACAGCAACGTGCAGACCCACCCCAGCGTGCCGCACGCGCTGATGATCAGTGCCAGCGTGCGCAATGACGCACCGTTCGCGCAGCCCTATCCGGTGCTCACTCTGATGCTGTCCAACGCGCAGGGGCAACGCCTGGCGATGCGCCGCATGCGGCCGCGCGAATATCTCGACGACACGCTCGCCTTGCAACGCGGCTTGCTTCCGGGCACCAGTACCGTGCTGTTGCTGGAAGTGGCGGATCCGGGCGATCAAGCAGTGGCTTTTGAATTTGCTTTCGAATAGGACTTAAATTCGCGCGCATCCGCGGGTAAACTCGGCAGCTCGCTCGCTCGAAAAAACGCGCATGCATGCGCTTGCTGCGTCGGGTAGTTTCACCGTCACTACTGACAAAACGGCAATGCAGCCGTAATCACACCAGTCGAAGGAATGTCCGTGAACCCCGTCCGATCGCCAGCACACGGGTCCGCCAAACAGGCCGCGGCACCGGGTGAGCGCACGCAAAGTACGCTTGGCGAATGTGTGGCGCGCAGCGTGCGGCGCTACCTTGCGGACATTGGCGACACACCGTGCAAGGAAGGTCTGCACGCACTGGTGTTGCGCGAAGTGGAGGCTCCGTTGCTGCGCGAAGTGCTGGCGTTTCATGACGGCAACCAGAGCCGTGCCGCAGCCGCACTGGGCATCAATCGCGCCACGCTGCGCAAGAAATTGGCTTTGCTCGGCCTGGTGTAAGCGGTGCAGTCGCGTAGCGCACCTCTATAATTGGCGGTTCATTCGCCCGGATTCTCCCATCCATGACCACCACCAACCTTGTGCCGATTCGCCGCGCGCTGCTCAGCGTTTCGGACAAGACCGGCTTGCTTGAATTGGCACATGGCCTGCGTGCGCTTGGAGTGCAACTGCTGTCCACCGGCGGCAGCGCAAAGACCCTGCGCGAAGCAGGTGTGGCGGTGACCGATGTGAGCGCGGTTACCGGCTTTCCCGAAATCATGGATGGCCGCATCAAGACCCTGCACCCGAAAGTACACGCGGCGCTGCTTGGTCGGCGCGGCATCGACGACGCGGTGATGCACGAACTGGGCATCGAGCCCATCGACCTGCTGGTGTTGAACCTGTATCCATTCGCGGCGACGGTCGCCAAGCCTGATTGCACGCTGGACGCAGCCATCGAGAATATCGATATTGGCGGTCCGGCGATGCTGCGCTCGGCCGCAAAAAACTGGAATGACGTGGGCGTACTCACCGCGCCGGACCAGTACGCCGACGCTCTGGCGGAAATGGAAACCCGCGGCGGCCTGACGCGCGCCACGCGGTTCCGGCTCGCGGTCTCCGCGTTTAATTGCGTCTCCAATTACGCCGCTGCGATCAGTGACTATCTGTCGGCTTTGGAACTCAACGCTACGCAGGATGCGGTTACCGGCCACGCCGCGTTCCCCGATCAGGTCAACGGCCGCTGCGTGAAAGTGATGGACCTGCGCTACGGTGAAAACCCACACCAGCAAGCCGCGTTCTATCGCGACCTGGAACCAACGCCCGGCACGCTCGCCACGTTCCGCCAACTCCAAGGCAAGGAGCTTTCGTTCAACAACATAGCGGACGCGGACGCGGCATGGGAATGCGTGCGCAGCTTCGTCAAACCAGCCTGCGTGATCGTCAAACACGCGAACCCATGCGGCGTGGCGGTAAGCCTGGACGGCATCGGCCGCGCTTACGAACTCGCCTACCAGACCGATCCAACCTCGGCGTTTGGCGGCATCGTGGCATTCAACCGCGAACTGGACGCAGCCACCGCGCACAGCATCGTCGAGCGCCAGTTTGTCGAGGTCATCCTGGCGCCGGGCTATACCGACGATGCGCTGCAGACGCTGCACAGGAAAGGCAACGTACGCGTGCTGGTCATTCCGCCACCGGCCGCCGGCAACCTGCAAGATGCGCACCCGGGCAACAACTGCAGGCGCGTGGGTTCGGGCCTGCTGATGCAGACTGCGGACACCGGCATGATCAGCGCGAAAGACTTGAAAGTGGTCACCCGCCGCGCACCGACCGAGGCGCAGATACACGACCTGATGTTTGCCTGGAAGGTCGCCAAATTCGTCAAGAGCAACGCCATCGTCTACGCGCGCAACCGGCAGACCATCGGTGTGGGCGCTGGCCAGATGAGCCGCGTCTACAGTGCGCGCGTAGCCGGCATAAAGGCCGCGGACGAAAAGCTCGAGGTGCGCGGGTCAGTCATGGCTTCCGATGCATTCTTTCCGTTCCGCGACGGCATCGATGCCGCAGCGGACGCGGGCATTGTCGCCGTCATCCAGCCCGGCGGCTCCAAGCGTGACGGCGAAGTCATCGCCGCCGCCGACGAGCATGACATGGCAATGGTGTTCACCGGCATGCGCCACTTCCGCCACTGACCGGTCGCCAAAGCGCACGACGTATGCGCTGTGACGTATGCGCCGTCGCGACCCGCTTGCCAGATCAGCACAATCAGGCTTTCGCCGCGGACGTGCATGCGTGCACGCGCCGTAGAGCTGCAGCGCTGCAAGATTGGCGCACGCCAAGGAAATCATGATGCCCTACGCGCTGTATTACTGGAGCTCGATCCAGGGACGTGGCGAGTTCGTCCGGCTGGCGCTGGAAGATGCCGGCGCTGAATACGCCGATGTCGCCCGCATGGAAGGTGACGACGCCCTCGGCGCTTTCATGCAAGGCACGCACGGGGCAGCTCTGCCATTTGCTCCGCCGTTCATCCGCGTCGGCAAGCTGGTCGTCGCCCAGACCGCGAATATCCTGGCATACCTCGGACGTCGGCTGCAGCTCGTGCCGCAGGGCGAAAGCGCCCGCCTGCAAGCCTTGCAGTTGCAGCTCACGATCGCCGACCTGGTAGCTGAAGTGCACGAGAGTCACCATCCGCTCGCCAGCAGCCTGTATTACGAGGACCAGCGCGAGGAGGCGAAACGCCGCGCAGTGGATCTGCGTGAGAGTCGACTGCCGAAATTCCTCGGCCATTTCGAGCAAGTACTTGAGCGCGGCGACGGAAGCCATGCGCTGGGCGAGCACAGTTACGTGGATCTGTCGCTCTTTCAAGTCATGAGCGGACTGGACTATGCGTTTCCGCGGGAGATGCACAAACTCGTGCGTACCTTGCCGCGGCTGGTTGCGATGCGCGAGCGCGTCGCTTTGCGTCCGCGCATCGCGGCCTATCTTGCATCGTCACGCCGGGTGCCGTTCAACCAGAGCGGGATCTTTCGGCATTACCCCGAGCTGGACGCGCCAGGCTGAGGTTTCCACAAGCCGCCGCCGAAGCTCAGTGCCCACCATCAGCGGGTTGCGCAACTGACTGTGCAGTGGCCGGCTCGCTTTTGCCCCACTCGAGCACCTTGTACATCACCGGACGTACCGGCTTTTGCCCGTGCTCGTCGACCATGCGGCCCTGTGCATCAGCCATGTAGGTTTGCACAACGCCGGCCTTGGAGGTGATAACCACCATGTACACCTGGCCGTTGCGCGAATACTCCTGCACGTTGTCGGTGCCCTGCTGATGCACGCGCACTTCGGGTGGTGATTCATTGCGCGCATCGCGCGCCGAACCGACATCCTGCATCGCCGGCAGCTCCGTCGATTGTGCCGATTTCGGTGCGGAAGCCGGCGCCTGCACGGGCGCCTTGCGCGCTGGGGCTACAGGTCGACTACCCGGATCGTTGATGCCCGGTGGCGGCAATGCACTGCCCGGTGGGGAAGTCTGCGCATGCGCGCTGAACGCCATCAGGATTGATGCGAGCAGAACATTGGCAACAGCGAGATGCGCAGTGATTTTCATGTCAGCTAGCCCGGTCATGTGCCCGCAGGATAACAGCGCCGGGCCGAGCCCATCGTGAAGTGCGACATTTGCGCATGCGAGAATGCGGCGATGTGCTGGTCGGCGCCATCGTGCACCGTCCGGCCACCTCGCTACCGGTTTCCCCCCATGCCCAAACTGATCCTGATCGACGGCTCGTCCTACCTGTACCGCGCGTTTCATGCGCTGCCGCCGCTGACCAATGCCCAAGGCGAGCCGACAGGTGCGCTGTACGGTGTGGTGAACATGCTGCGGGCCACCTTGCGCGCCAGGCCGGACTATCTGGCGTTTGTCTGTGACGCGCCCGGTCCGACGTTCCGCAACGCGATGAGCGCGCAATACAAGGCGAACCGTCCGCACATGCCCGACGACCTGCGCGCCCAAGTCCAACCCATGCTGGAGGTCGTCGCTGCGCTTGGGTTTCCGATCCTGTGCGTGAGCAACGTCGAGGCGGACGACGTCATCGGTACGCTTGCACGCCAGGCGCAGGCACAAGGCATCGAAGTGCTCATATCCACCGGCGACAAGGACCTGGCGCAGCTGGTGACGCCGCAGATCACGCTGGTCAACACCATGTACGACAGCACGCTGGACGAAGCCGGCGTCATGCACAAGTTTGGCGTGCGGCCCGATCAGATCATCGACTTTCTCAGCCTCACCGGGGACACCATCGACAACGTGCCCGGGGTGACCAAATGCGGGCCGAAGACCGCAGCGAAATGGCTGGCGGAATACGGCAGCCTGGACGGGGTGATCGCGAACGCCGACCAGATCGGCGGCAAGATCGGCGAATACCTGCGCGATGCGCTGCCGCATCTGCCGCTCTCGCGTGCGCTGGTGACCATCAAGACCGACGTCGAGCTGCCGATGCGGCCAGCTGACCTGACGCTGCGCGAAGAAGACACCGCCTTGCTGCGCGCTCTATACGCACGGTACGAGTTCAAGGCTGCACTGAAAGATCTCGACAACGCGGACGCTGCATCCAACCCTGCCAGCAGCTCCACGCAGGAGCTCGGGGTTGCGGAAGTTGGCGGGCACGGCGTGGTCGATGGTTCCGTGCTCGCAGCGGCTGAAGGCGCAAGCAGCGTCGATCTGTCCTTTCCGGGCCGCTACGAGCTTGTCACCACACTGGCGCAGCTCGACGCATGGCTGGAAAAATTGCGCCACGCCGAGTTGATAGCATTCGACACCGAGACCACCAGCCTCGACGCGATGCGCGCGGACATCGTCGGAATGAGCTTTGCTGTGGAAGTCGGCGTCGCTTGCTATATCCCGCTCGGGCATGACTACCCCGGCGTGCCAGCGCAGCTCGATCGCGATGCGGTACTGCATGCGCTGCAACCCATTCTCGAAGATCCGCTGCGAGCCAAACTCGGACAGAACGCGAAATACGACATCAATATCCTCGCGCACTACGGTATCGCGGTGCGCGGTGTGCAACATGACACGATGCTTGAGTCCTATGTCTGGAACGCGACCGCGACGCGCCACGACATGGACTCGCTGGCGCGAAGGTTCCTGGGTTACGAAACCATCAAATACACCGACGTCGCCGGCAAAGGCGCGCGACAAATCTCGTTCTCGCAGGTCGACCTGGACACGGCTTGCCGCTACGCCGCCGAAGATGCCGATGTCACGTTCCGCCTGCACGCCGTGCTATGGCCGAAGCTGCAGAGTCTGCCGACGCTGCAGAAGGTATACACCGACATTGAAATGCCGTTGGTGCCGGTGCTGGCCGCGATGGAACGCCGCGGCGTGTTGATAGACGGGGATGCCTTGCGTGTGCAGAGCGGGCAATTGGGCAAGCGCATGCTTGCGCTGCAGGCGCAGGCACAAACGCTCGCCGGGCACGCATTCAACCTTGAGTCACCCAAGCAGCTGCAGGCCGTGCTGTTTGACGAGCTGGGCCTGCAGGCCAGACTGAAGACGCCGACGGGTCAACCGTCGACCAACGAGGAAGCCCTGGAAGCCATTGCGGACGCGCATGAACTGCCGCGCGTGATCCTGGATTACCGCACGCTGGCCAAGTTGCGGTCCACCTACACCGACAAACTTTCAAGCATCGTCAACCCGCGCACCGGGCGCGTGCACACCTGTTATCACCAGGGTTCGGTAGCCACCGGCCGCCTGTCTTCGTCCGATCCAAACCTGCAGAACATTCCGGTGCGCACCGAGGAGGGGCGGCGCATACGCCAGGCGTTCATCGCGCCTGCGGGCTGGGTGGTGCTGGCGGCGGATTACTCTCAGGTTGAATTGCGCATCATCGCCCACCTTTCGGGCGATGCTGGCCTGCTGCGTGCATTCCTGGACGGAGGCGATGTCCATCGCGCGACTGCTGCCGAAGTGTTTGGCGTGGTTCCGGAAGAAGTCAGCACCGACCAGCGCCGCGCGGCCAAGGTGATCAACTTTGGCCTGATGTACGGCATGAGCGCTTTTGGCCTGGCACGCGCGTTGGCGATCGACCGCAGCGAGGCGGCCGATTACATGACGCGCTATTTCACCCGGTTCCCGGACGTGCATGGTTTCATGGAGGCCACGCGCGAGCAGGCACATCGCGATGGTTACGTGCAAACCTTGTTCGGCCGGCGGCTGTATCTGGAAAATCTCAAGTCGCGCAATCATGCACAGCGCCAGGCGGCCGAACGCGCCGCAGTCAATGCGCCGATGCAGGGTACCGCCGCCGACATCATCAAGCTCGCCATGCTCAGCATGGCCGCCTGGCTGCAGGACCGCGACGACGCCCGGATGTTGATGCAAGTGCACGATGAGCTGGTCTTTGAGGTGCGCGCAGACGCCGTTGACGAAGTGCGCGCGGCCGTGATCGAGCGCATGTCCGGTGCGGTGACGCTGGCAGTGCCGCTGCTGGTTGATGTAGGCACGGGGAAAAACTGGGACGAGGCGCACTGAGATCCAGGCCAATTACCTGACAGCAGCCGCGGCGCCGGTCAACGGCCACGGTGCGAGGCGCGTTTTCAACGCCTGACAACGGATGTTAGGGTTTTGTGAAGACGGGTCGATGGAAATATTTATTGAAAGTGCGCAACTTTTCGCATTTTCCGTGTTCTCAGTATTCGGATGCACGCAACGGCATCCACGGCACGCTCCCCCCAAAAGAGCTGCCCCTGGACGCGATCCTCCTCCCCTGGGCTCTCGCGTCCGCCCCGACCCCGAAGGCTACCCTGGTCTTCGGGGTCTTTTTTTGCGCGACCTTTGTCGTCCACACTTCATGTACATTCGTCTGCACATAGTTGTCGGACATTCCACAGGGGGATCATTCATGCGTTCAGGACTTTTCATCGCTGGTATCGTGCTTTTGCTGGCGGGCCTCTGGGTGACGCTGGGCAACGGCAGTTACACCAAAACTGACACTGTCGCCCAGCTTGGACCGGCCAAGATCGAAGCCACGCATTCAAAATCCCTGCCGCAATGGCTTGGCGTCGGCGGCATCGTGATCGGTGGCTTGCTGCTGGTTGGCGGCTTCCTCAACAAGAAAAACTGAGTTCGACCGGCAGTGCTCATGCTCGCCCAGGCGCTGACTTGGGCGGGCTGCCATTACAATGCGCGACATGGATGTTTCGTATCTGCTCGATCCGCTCAATGACGCCCAGCGCGAAGCGGTTTGTGCCCCGCCGGGGCACTATCTGGTGCTTGCCGGGGCGGGTTCGGGCAAGACTCGCGTCCTTGCGCATCGCATCGGCTGGTTGACGCAAGCCGAGCAGTTGCCACCGTGGGCAATCCTCGCCGTTACCTTCACCAACAAGGCTGCAGGCGAAATGCGCGGGCGCCTGGATGCGCTGATCCCCGGAAGTACTCAAGGGCTGACGGTTGGCACCTTCCACGGCATCGCGCATCGGCTCCTGCGCCGCCATTGGCGTGAAGCGGGTTTGCCACAGGATTTCCAGATCCTGGACAGCGACGACCAGTTGCGCCTGATCAAGCGCGTCATTGCCGGCCTCGGCCTGGACGACGCGCAATACCCACATCGCCAGGCGGCGTGGCAGATCAACAACTGGAAGGACGAGGGCAAACGCCCAGGCAGCATTGAGCATCGCGACCACCCGATTACCCGCATTTACTTGCAGATATACCAGGCCTACGAAGACGCCTGCCGGCGCGCCGGGATGGTCGACTTCGGCGAACTTCTGCTGCGCGCGCACGAGCTGTGGCTCAAGCAGCCGGCCGTGCTGGAGCACTATCAGCAACGCTGGCGACATTTGCTGGTCGACGAATTCCAGGACACCAACACGCTGCAGTATGCGTGGATTCGCGTGCTCGCCGGCGCCACCGGTCAAGTCTTCGCCGTAGGCGACGATGACCAGTCCATCTATGGCTGGCGCGGCGCAAAAGTGGAAAACATGCAGCAATTCCTGCGTGACTTTCCCGGCGCGCGCACGATCAAGCTGGAGCAGAACTACCGCTCGACCTCCACGATCCTGGCCGCTGCCAACAGCGTGATCGCGCGCAATGGCAATCGCCTGGGCAAACAGCTGTGGACCGCTGGCGACGAAGGCGAACGCATTTCCCTGTACACCGCCTATAACGAGCAGGATGAAGCGCGTTTCGTGATTGAGCGCATTCGAGAGTTCATCGCTGGCGACGATGAGATCGGGCGTGGCAGCGCAAGCGACTGTGCAATTTTGTACCGTTCAAACGCGCAGTCACGCAACTTCGAAGAACAGCTTGTGCAAAACGACATCAAGTACCGCGTTTACGGTGGTCAGCGCTTTTTTGACCGTGCCGAAGTGAAAGATGCGCTTGCCTACCTGCGACTGGCCGCGACTCGCCATGACGATGCGGCATTTGAACGCGCGGTCAACACCCCGCCGCGTGGCATCGGGGAGCGCACGCTGGACGTGCTGCGACGCCGCGCGCGCAGCAACGATGTTTCCATGTGGGAAGCCGCGCTGGCGGACCTGGCCAGCGGCAATGAGTTGGCCGGTCGTGCGAAGAATGCGGTGCAGGCATTTCTGCGCCTGATCGACGCCATGGCACGCACTTTTACCGGAAGCGGAAGCCTGGAACGTGATGCGCTCGCTGCACAAGCGCAGGCAAGCGAAGCCGCGTTTGCAGAAACAGCTCCGTCCAGTGCGCTTGCCTTGATGGAACAGATCGATCACGCCATCACCCACTCGGGCCTGCGCGACTTTTACGAAAAGGACAGTCGCGGTCATGCTGAAACGCGCGTGGAGAACCTGGACGAACTGGTCAACATCGCCAGCCGGTTCGAGCTCACGCCTGACGATATCGAACTGGGGCTCAGCGAGCTGACCGCGTTTCTATCCCATGCCACTCTGGAGTCGGGCGAGCATCAGGGCGAGGCGTGGGACGACTGCGTACAGCTGATGACGTTGCACTCGGCCAAGGGCCTGGAGTTTCCACTGGTGTTTCTGGTCGGCATGGAAGAAGGCTTGTTTCCCAGCCAGCGATCCGTTGACGATGAGGGCCGGCTGGAAGAAGAGCGTCGGTTGGCATACGTCGGCATCACCCGCGCGCGCGCAAAACTGTTTGTCAGCCACGCCGAATCGCGGCGCATGCACGGCCAGGAGTTGCTCACGCGACCTTCCCGCTTCCTGGGCGAGATGCCGGCTGAACTGATCGACGAAGTACGCCCGCGAGTCCACGTCAGCCGCCCGCTTTACGCTCGCCGCTCCGCGGCAACGCATGCCTCGCTGGATGAAGATACGCTGGTGAAACTGGGCCAGCGCGTCAGCCACCCGACATTCGGCGACGGCGTGGTGATCAGCGCCGAGGGCAGTGGCGAACACACTCGGCTGCAGGTCAACTTCGAGCAAGCAGGAAGCAAGTGGCTGGTCGCCGCTTACGCCCATCTCACCGGGCTGTAGGCACCACAGGCTGCCGCCCCGGCGCAAACACGTGCTTGCCGAAGTCTCGAGCCCGCGCGTGTGCTTTGAACACCCCGGCACGGGCGCACGCGATCGCGATCGCGGGGACGCATGATTCCGCGCGGGCTGCTGGCTGCAATGCGCGCGCGGCGGCTATAATCCACGCCAATATCGGGAGTGCACCTGCATGGATCAACCCGATTAGCGTAGTCTGGTGCGAGCGGTTTTTGACGCCTGCTGGCAAAACCACAAGGCACAGCTCTGACAGGGGACGAACATGCGCAGCGCAACCATGGGCACATCGTTGAGGATTTTCAGCTACGTCGTGCTGGCGTCGATGCTGGCTGCCATCGGCTACGCTGCCTTCATCACGCTCAAGTACTGGTCCGGCATCAGCGTCTAAGGGGGAGCCATGAACAAGCGACAAACCAGGCTGTTCGCCATTGGCGGCAGCGTGCTAGCGGCGTTGCTGTTTCTCGGCATGACGATAGACAGCCACCGGCAGTTTCCCAAGCTGACCCATGCCGAAAACATCACTGCTGAAGTGACGCTCGGCAACAATGTCTGGCACGCGAACAACTGCATCAACTGCCACACGCTGTTTGGCGAGGGTGCGTACTACGCACCGGACCTGACCAAAATCACCCAGCTGCGCGGCGCCGCCTACCTGCGCGCCTACCTGCACGATCCGGCGAAATTCTACGACGAGAAGAAAGTCGGCCGCCTGATGCCGAACCAGAACCTCAGTGACAGCGACATCACCGGTCTGATCGCGTTTCTTGACTGGGTCAGCAAGGTGGACAACCAGGGCTGGCCGCCGCGACCGTTGCTGGTCTCCGGATCCACTTTGCCAGGTATGTCCGCAGTGGCAACAGCGGTCACCACAACCACCTCGTCAACCGGCGCGGCCAGCGCGGGTGCGGCCGGCCCGGCCGGCAACGCGGAAAGTCCAGTCGCTCAAGGCGATGCGCTGTTCCATTCCGCGTCACCGCCGTGTTCGGCGTGTCATTCCATTGCACCGGGCGTAAACATGGCCGGGCCTTCGCTGGCCGGACTCAGCGCCAAGGCCGAGCAGGTGCTTGCCTCTGGCACATACAAGGGCACGGCCAAGGACGTGAAGGGCTTCATCCACGAGTCGATCGTGCACCCCAGCGCCTATCTCGAGCCCGGCGCGATGTATTCCGCCGACGGTGTCTCGTTCATGCCGGATACCTACGCCAAGGCGCTCAAGCCCGAACAGGTCGAGCAACTGGTCGAATACTTGTCCACGCTGAAGTAACGCTGCCTCGCTGAGCGCAAGCAGCGCTTCGAAGCACGCGGTTTGTTGCATACCGATTTGACGGAGAGCGCCATGCGATACAAATCCCAGTCAGTGGCCTATTGGTACTTCGCGGTGGCGATGGTGCTGTTTGGACTGCAGCTGGTGTTCGGACTGCTCTCGGCAGCCAAGTACCTCGGTCCGGATCCGCTGCTTTATATCCTGCCCTTTGATGTCACCAAGGTCATCCACACCAACCTGCTGATCGTGTGGGTACTGACCGGCTTCATGGGCGCGACCTACTGGATGGTGCCGGATGAATCGCGCACCGAGCTGTACAGCGTGAAGCTGGCTATCGGGCAACTGGTGCTGTGGTCGGTGATGGGACTGGCAACCATCTTTGGCTATCTGTTTCGCTACGGCACCGGCAACAAGCTGCTGGAGCAGCCGCTCCCATCGAAGATCGTGATCGTCATCGTCATGCTGATGTTTCTTTACAACATCTTCATGACGATCAAGCGCTCGGGCCGATTCACCACCACCGAGGGCGTGTTGATGGGCGGCCTGGGTTTGGCTGCGGTGTTGTATCTGCCGGCGTTGCTGCATTACGAAAATTACGTGGTCTCGATCTTCTATCGCTGGTGGACGATCCACCTGTGGGTCGAGGGAGTGTGGGAGATGATCCAGGGCGGCTTCCTGGCTTATCTGCTGATCCGCCTGTCCGGCGCCGATCGCGAAGTCATGGAAAAGTGGTTGTATGTGATCGTCGGCCTGGTGTTCATTGCCGGCATCATCGGCACTGCGCACCACTATTACTGGGTCGGCGTGCCGCATTACTGGCTGCCGATCGGTGGCATCTTCAGCGCGCTGGAGCCGGTGGCCCTGGTTGGCATGGCGGTGTATGCGTACTCGGCGATCCGTCGCTCAGGCGTGCAGCATCCCAATGTGCTGGCGCTGCATTGGACCGTGGGCAGCGCCGTGTTCACGCTGTTCGGTGCCGGCCTGCTCGGCCTTGCGCATACGTTTCCCAGCGTCAATCAGTGGACCCACGGCACGCTGATCACCGCGATGCACGGGCATGCCGCGTTCTACGGCGCGTACGTCATGATCGTGCTGGCGATGATCACCTACGCGTTGCCCTCGCTCACCTCCGGCCGGCGCGAACAGGGTTCGCCGATCGGCTATTGGGCGTTCTGGATGCAGCTTGGTGGCATGTTCGGCATGACCTTGTCTTTCGGCACAGCCGGCATTGCGCAGGTCTACCTGGAGCGCATCCTGGGCCTCGGCTACCTTGACACCCAGCTGAAAATCCAGATTCATTTCGTCATGTTGATCGCCACCGCGACGGTGTTCACTCTTGGCGTGTGCCTGTTCATCTACGACTTCTTCCGCTATCCGCCAGACTTTGTCGTCAAAGATGAAGCCGTGCGCAAAGTCGCTGTGACTGCGCCGGATGCCTGAGTCACACGCTGCCGCCACTGGTAGCATCGCGCAGATCGGTGCACCGCCGTTTTATTTGCCCAGTGGCAATGAAGTCGCCGTGTTTGAACAGTGCCACGCGCACCAGCTGGCGGTGATGCTGAAGGGACCGACCGGCTGCGGCAAGACGCGCTTCATTGAATACATGGCGTGGCGGCTGAACCGACCGCTGATCACCATTTCCTGCCACGACGACCTGAGCGCCAGCGATCTGGTCGGCCGCTTCCTGATCCGTCACGATGGCACGCAGTGGCAGGATGGTCCGCTGACCCGCGCCGTGCGCGAGGGCGCCATCTGCTACCTGGATGAAGTGGTCGAAGCGCGTCAGGACACCGTCGTCGTGCTGCATCCACTCACTGATTACCGGCGCATTCTGCCGATCGACAAGACCGGCGAAACACTTGAAGCCGCACCCGGCTTTCAACTCGTGGTGTCCTACAACCCCGGCTACCAGCGCATGCTGAAGGACCTCAAGCCGAGTACGCGACAACGATTTGTCGCGCTGGATTTCAACTTCCCGCCGCTGGCAACGGAAGTCACCATCGTCGAGCGCGAAGGCACAACCAGTCACGCTACGGCGCACGCGCTGGTGACGCTGGGCCAGCGCCTGCGCGGCCTGCAGGATCGCGGCTTGGCCGAGGTACCAAGCACGCGCTTGCTCATCGCTGCGGCGCGCTTGATCGCCAGCGGCATTCCCGTGCGCGAGGCTTGCTACGCGGCAATCGTTTCGCCCTTGTCCGACGAAGCCACGCTGGTCGGCGCCATGCACGATCTGGTGGATGCCACATTCGTCTGACCGCATGTGCCGTAGCTGACATGTTCACCGGAGCTGGCGATGGCCGAAGCTGAAGATGTCATCGTTGACGCAGCCCGCCATGCAACGATCCATGCCCGCGCGCTGTGGCTGCGTTACCGCCCGCCCGCGAAACATGCGCCGCCTCTGGCGTTGTCCGACGTGGCGCCACGGCTGGATCTGCTGATTCGAGCGCTGTACAACCGCAGCTTCACTTTGCGCATTGCGCAAACGCCCGCGCGACCCACGTTCCTGGCGCTGGCGCTGCATCGACAACACGGGCCGCTGCATCGCGCAGCGCTGCCTGCCAACGATGGCGTGTCAATCTGGCTGCCGGCCAATCTTGGTCAGATGGATGCCGATACCGCAGCGGTGTACTACCGCGTGCTGGCGCTGCAGCAGGCTGCTCGTGCCACGCGCGGCACCGCGACGCACGCGCCTGGAGCAGCTGACCCGCTGCTGCGCGACCTGTACTTGCTGTGCGAGGCCGCCGCCGCGGACGACGCGTTGGTCAGCAGCTTGCCTGGACTGGAGGATGCGCTGCGCGCATTGCGCGCCTCGGCGCTGCAGGCAAGGCCGCCACTCGCCAGGTTTCCTGCCCGGCTGCAGGCGCTGGAGATTTTACTGCGCGGCGTACTCGCGGCTCCGTTCGGCAACGGGCAGGAAATTAGCGGCCTTGGTCCTGCGTGCACAACCCCGAACGCATCGTTGCTGCGCGCCCGACAGCTTGCAGCGCATCTGCGCAATGCAAGCGTGCGCCAGGATTTGGGTCCGCATCCGTTGCTGAAAGACATGTGGACCGGTGACCTGCTCGCACCTCCCAGACCTGGCGCCGTCGCATTCTCCGGCAGCGCCGAAGAATCAGCGGCAGGCCACAAGCCGAGCCGCAGTGCGCGGCTGCCACGCCGACCCGATGTCCGTGAAGCAAGTGACGAGGAAGACGACGACCGTCCCGGCGCCTGGATGGTGCAGACCGCGCAGCCGCACGAGCAGGCTGAAGACCCCGGCGGACTGCAGCGTCCTACCGACCGTGACGATGCCACCGCCGCGGATGAATACGCCGATGCATTGTCCGAGCTGCCCGAAGCACGCCTGGTGACGCGACCCGGTCGCCCGCGCGAAGTGCTGCTGTCCGATGATGCACCGGACTCTTCCGCGCATGCCGCGGCTGCACCGCCAGACCACGCGGCACACGCGCTGAACTATCCCGAATGGGATTATCGCATCGGCGCGTACCGCATGCCCGGCGCCGTCGTGCAGTTGCTGCCCGCCGTCTCCGGCGCGCCAGCGTGGGTCGAGCACACGCTCGATGTCCACCGCGGCATGCTGCACGAAATCCGCCGCCGCTTTGAAATGCTGCGCGCCCGGAGGGTTCGCGTGCATCGCCAGCTGGACGGCGACGAAGTGGATCTGCAAGCGTACATCGAGGGTCATGCAGACTTTCGCGCCGGCCTGCCGCTGCCGCAACGGCTGTATCAGAGTCAGCGCCGCGTGCAGCGCGACATGGCGATCATGCTGCTGATTGACGTGAGCGGTTCGACCGATGGCTGGATTGTTGGCAACCGGCGCATCATCGACGTCGAGCGCGAGGCACTGCTGCTGGTTTGCATTGCGCTCGAAGGACTGGGCCAGCCATACGCCGTGCAGGCATTTTCTGGAGAGACGGCGCAAGGCGTGGTCGTGCGCGAGGTCAAGCGCTTCGAGGAGCCATACAGTGCGGCCATCGCACTGCGCATTGCCGGGCTGGAACCAGAGAACTACACGCGCGCCGGCGCCGCGGTGCGGCATGCCAGCAACCGCTTGATGCAGCAGCCTGCCGAGCATCGCCTGCTGTTGCTGCTATCCGACGGCAAACCAAATGACCTGGATCAATACGATGGCCGCTATGGCGTGGAGGACCTGCGCCAGGCGGTGATGGAAGCCAAGCTGCAGGGCGTCTCGCCGTTCTGCCTGACCATCGACCGACAAGCTTCCAGCTACCTGCCGCTCGTGTTTGGAGTGGGGCACTACGCTTTGCTACCAAAGCCCGACTTGCTGCCGTCGGTGTTGCTCGACTGGCTGCGGCGCCTGCTCGGGCACTGAATCAATGCAGCCACAACGCTGGCGATGTATGGTCACGTCGCACACGCGGCAGGTGTCGTCACGCGTGGCCACACCAGGGACGCAGCGGGTGCGTGCGCTACAACTATTCATCATTTTTGGGGAGAACCAATGAACATCACTATCCAGAGCATGTTGCTCATCTGCATCACGCTGTTCGCGATCGCCGCAGCCGGAGGCCTGGTCATGGCTGGCGTGCGCGCATTTACCGAGCGTAATCCGCCGGCATGGCTGGCGCTGCTGCACGGCCTGCTGGCGGGCGCAGGCCTGACGCTGTTGTTGCTGACCTACTTCGTCAGTGGGCTGCCGACCTACGCGGCGTGGGCGTTGCTGCTGTTGATCGTTGCCGCAGCTGGCGGCGTCCTGATGAATCTGGGTTATCAATGGCAGCAAAAGCCACTGCCGTTGGGCTTGATGTACATCCATGCGTTGATCGCGGTTGTCGGTTTTGCCCTGCTGATCTGGGCGGCCTTCGTACCCTGACCAGCGCCATGGCGTGAACGCCCGCGGCTGCCGGCTAGTCCGGCAGCCGCGGCACGCCATGCTGGTCGCGCTCTTCCATCGCGGTAGGGTGCGTATCGGGATACAGCGGATGTGGATTGGCGGCTACCGGCGCGGCCACGGTCTCGCCACGACTCAGCGCAAACGCATTGCGGTAGCTGCGTTGCGCGCGCGCAGCGTCGCCGTCTCCGGCCGATGCGTCACCCAGCACTTCCCACGCCGCAGCGCTCGGCGCCAATGCCAGCGAGCGTTCAAGATATTGCCGCGCTTTTCCCCACAGCTTCAGTCGCACGCACATGCGTCCCAATGCGAGCAGCAACACGGCGTCGTTGGGGTGCACGTCGAGCCAACCTTCGGCGCGATGCAGGCGTGCTTCAATGTCCTCACCGACCAGCGCGCCATACGTGTCGATCAACAGCGGCGACCATTCACGGCGCAATGCGGACTCCAGTTCATCCATTGCCGCGAGGGTCAGGCCGAAGCCGGCAGCGCGTCGCGCATATGCATCCACCACTTCGGGCACACGCCGTTGCGCCTTTGGCAACTGGGGCCAAAGCGCGTTCAAGGTGGCGCCGTCTGCGGTGGTGCGGATCAACGCAACCAGCACCTGCGCTTCCAGCGCTGCGTAACCGCGTGTGCCGAGCGCGCCACTTTTTTGCAGCGGGGCGAGCGCGCTGCGCGCGCGCGCGGGATCCCCAGCCGCCACGGCCGCAAGCGCCAGCTCGCGCCAGCCGCTCGGGCTGAGGCTGCCCTTGTCCGCCTCGGGCGTGAGCAGAGCCAAAGCTTCCGCCGGCTTGCCTTCGCGCCGCAGGACCCGCGCGCGCGACGCGCGCGCGGCCAGCGGCACGGACTGTGCAGCTTGATTGAGCGCTTCCAGCGCACGCGCGAATTCACCGCGCCGCAGCGCGGCTTCGGCACTTGCCAGCAACGCGGGGCCACGTTGGCTATCCAGCTGGGCCGCGCGATTGAGATCGCGTTCGGCATCTCCATGGCGGCCTTCCATCAGTGCGATCAGGCCCTCGCCCAGATACTGCCGGCTCACCCGTCGATGGCGCCGCGAAAAGGCGCCAAACGGCCAGCGCAACAGACTCCATAGCGTCGTCAGCACTGCCCACGCCAGCAAAAGCAGGACGATCACAGCGACCACCGTGGTCTGCACGCGCCAGCCGCGCATGCGCAGCAGTACATAACCGGGGTCGTCCGCCACCCAGTGCCAGCCAAACGCCGCGGCGGTGGCGACAATCACCAGCAGCAACAACCAGCGCCACAACTTCATGGGGTCGTCTCGCTCGTCGCGGCCGCTGCGGGCGTCGCCGAACTGGCCGCTGCCGGCGTGAGGGCGTGCACCGCGCGCAAGTTGCGCAGCTCGGTCAACGCCGCACCGAGGGTGACTGCAGCTGAAGCGGGCAGTGCTGCACGCAGCTGCTGCAAAGTGGCGCGCGCCTGGCGCACGTCAGCGGCGCCGGTATCGAACTGCGCTGACAGGCTCGCGTCCACGCGCTGCAACGCGGATGCATACGCATCACGGTCGTAGGCCAGCAGCGCAGCCTGCGCCTGGGCCAGATCCAGCGCGGTCAGTTCGCGGGCAAAGCGTGCATCGGCCACAGCCAACGGCGCACCGTTGTCGCGTTGCACCGATATCACTCCTGCGAGCACCCGACCCACGCGCGCCCACACGCCCGTGGTTGCAATTCCATTGGGCAGATCAAGCGGTTTCAGCGGCAGGCTGGCCAGGCTGGCGCGTAGATCCTGCAGCTGCTGCAATGCGCCGTCGTGCGCGGGTGGCCGGCTTTTTTCCAGAGCGTCACGCTCGGCAGCGATGCTCTGGCGCACCGCGCTGAACGCGCCGTCATTCACGGCCGCCAGGGTCTGGTCTGCCAGCGCATACGCTGCCTGTGCACCTTGCGCGTCATTGAACAGGCGATAGCGCTCTGCGGCCATGCGCAACAGCGACTCGGTTTCATCCAGCAGCAGCGGGTCGTGGCCGGATAATGTCTTCTCCGCCAGCTTGGTCACGGCGTCTTCAAGGTGGCGCGTGCGATCGCCTTGTCCCAGCAATTCTTCGCGCAACGCGCGGTTGACCTGTGCGACATCCCCAAGCCGCTGCTCGAGCCCAGCGCGCTCGCCGTTGGCCGCAGCCCGTCCGGATTCAAGCGCGGCAACGCGCTGCTGCACGCTTGCCAGACCTGTGCTGTCGGCGGCGGCGCTGCGGCCCTGTTGCCACTGCTGCCAACCGACATAACCCGCGCCCAGCAGTGCCAGCAGCGCCAGCAACAACGCCAGCACGGCTGTGCCGCCGCCACCGGGTCGCGGCGATTCCCGCGATGGGCGTGTCGACGCGGTTGCCGCCGATGCGGGTGGCCGAGTGCCCTCGGGCGATGGGTTTGGGGTGTCTGCGGTGCTCATGCACGCATGCTAGCAGCCGCACCGACGCCTACGCAGCATGCACTTGCTGACGTCAGTCGCGCCAACGCCTTACGCCACGCTCAAACCAGTTGCAACGAGGCATCCAGCAAATCCTTCGACAGCGCCGATGCAGCCCGTACGACACGGGTGAATCCCGCCGCACGCGCTGCTGCGGCCAGCCGTTCGCTGCTCACCACTGCCGTAGCTGCCAGCCACCTGGTCAATGCCGCGGGCGGCAATTGCTGCTGCAAGTTGAGCAATGCCTCTGCGCTGGATAGCAACACGCAGGCAGAAGGCGGCAAGCGCGAAAGGGCAGCAAAGTGACGGCGATCCAGCCGCGCTGGCACCCGCTGATACACGTGCACCTGGCGCAAACGTGCACCTCGCGCAGTCAATTCCTGGCGCAGCAACCCGCGACCGCCGGGCGCTCCGATCAGTGCCACCGATCGACCGCGCACTGTGGCCAACAGCGGATGCCCAAGCAAGCCTTCACTGTCCTGCCGACGCGGTACCAGCGGCATCTTGACGCCGTGTCGGCGCAACGCGCGCGCCGTACCCTGGCCAACCGCAAGGACGTCAGCGGACGTCTGCAACGGTGCCAGACGTGCGGCAAAACGCACGGCCGCCGGACTGGTAAACACGAGCAACTCGTCACTCAGCGCGGCGCAAAGCGCAGCACGCGCGGCCAGCACATCGGCTACGCCGCGCAACGCCAGCCCCGGCAACAACAGCGGCATGCCGCCGGCGCTGCGAACTTGTCGCACGAGTGCGCTGGCACTGCCAACCGGGCGCGTGATCACCACGCAGCGCCCGTTGCAAGCGGAGCCCGCTTCTGCCGATGGTCGTTGCACGCGTGTACCTCACCCGCTTCCACACTGGCTCCAGTGTAGCGGCCGACCTACACTACACAGCCTTGGTGTCCGATGTAGTACTGACTTTGAATAACCTGTCCCGCCTGCCCGACACCGTCGACACGCCTCGCGTCAGCGCCGCCCGGGCCTTGGTTCAGTTCATGCGCGCAGAAATTCCGCTCGCACACGCGATGGATGTGCAACTGCATGCGTGTACCGCTGACATGTTCAGCCTGCGCGCACCGCTTGCTCCCAACGTCAACGACAAGGGTTGTGTATTCGGTGGCAGCCTGGTCAGCCTGCTGACGCTCACCGGTTGGGGGTTGGTGGAGCTGGCGCTGCGCGAGCGCGGCGAAGCATGCGACCTGTATGTCAGCGAGTCGACCGTGCGTTATCTCGCACCGTTGTGGAAGGACTTTCGTGGCCAGGCGCGGCTGGCCACGGACAACAGCTGGGACACATTCTTTGCCACCTTGCAGGCTCGCGGCAAGGCCCGGATTGAAGTTGCATGCGTGGTCCCGGGTGATGACGGCGCCAGCGCCGCCACGTTGAGCGCGCGCTTTGTCGCCAAGCGCCGGTAGTGCGATGATCGCGGCAGCCTGAGGCAGAACGCAGGCAGTCATTACCGTGGGAGGTCGTCATGCGTCGCACTCTGGGCATCCTTGCCATGCTGCTCGTCGTGGGTCTTGCAGGCTGTGCTGCGCAAACGCGCAGCGATTCACTGACCACGACCCTGAAAGCCTACGCCAGCACCGTGCGCTGGGGTGATTTTGCCAGCGCCATGCAGTTCGTCGACCCGGCCATGCGCAGTGCACATCCGGTAAGTGCGCTGGACATGGCGCGTTACAAGCAGGTACGCGTCTCCGAATACAACGACGATGTTGGCGCGGTTCCGGTCAACGAGACCGAAGTGCGCCAGACCGTGCGCATAAGCCTGGTCAACGTGAACACGCAAGCCGAACGCACCATCACCGATCAGCAAACCTGGCACTACGACGCGGCAACCAAACACTGGTGGCTGGCCAGCGGCCTGCCGGACATTACCCGCGAGTGACTGCCGCAGCCCGGTCCGCGCTAGCCGCGCGGACAGCGTGCAGCCTGCAACTTCGCTCCCACAGCGAGCCTGCGAGGCTCTGCTGGTGCGGGACTGGCGGACGCCGTAGCGCCACGCCCGTATAATCGGCGATTCACCCGAGCCGGCGCGGTCACCGCGTCCGTGGAATGACGATGAATGATTTTCTGCACAAGCTGCCTGAATTCGTGGGCAACCACGTGGCGCTTTCTGCGCTGTTTGCGGTGTTGCTGGTGGCGCTGGTGGTCATGCAGTTGACGAGCTTGTTCAGCAAGACCCGCGCGCTGACGCCGGCCGGATTGACCGGGTTGATCAACCGCGATAGCCCGCTGCTGATCGATCTGTCCGCCATGGCTGACTTCGAGAAGATGCACGTGCCCGGTGCGCGCCACGTTGTGATGAGCCAGTTCGATCCGGAGAGCAAGGACCTGGCCAAGGCCAAGGAACTGCCAGTGGTGGTTATCGACCGCGATGGTCGTGGCAATTCGCTGAAAGCCGCCACGCGACTGATCAAGGCCGGATTTACCAGCGTGCACACGCTGGCCGGCGGCACGCTGGCCTGGCGCGAGGCACAGCTGCCGGTTGCCAAGGGCAAGAAGTAGCCGTCCGTTACTTGCCGCTCGCGCTTGCGCTTACGCCGCGATGAATCCGGCCCGCGCGGCAATGATCTGCTCCAGCACATCGGGCGCGTAGTCGAACGAATCGAAATACAGCCGCGACTCCAGCGCGCCGGCATCGACAAAGAACTGCCGCCCGGCGTCCACCATTTCCGGCGGCCCGCTCATGTACACGTCAAACGTGGACAGATCAGGCAAGTCATGCAATACCGCCTCGTGCACCAGCCCACAGCGCAGCCCGCACGCCTGCTGCGGATCCAGCACCACGGGGCGAAAACGCAGGTTGTGCGCTTCGTGCACCCAACTCTCGGCCAGCCCACGCAGGTACAGGTCAGCCGAGCTGCGCGCGCCCCAGTAAAGATGCATCGGCCGCCGCGTGCCCAAGGCGATGAAGTGTTCGACGATGGCCTTGATCGGCGCAAAGCCAGTGCCGCCGGCCATGAACAACATGGGCCGCTCGGAGTCTTCGCGCGGCACGAACGTGCCGAGCGGGCCCTCGATGCGCAGGGTATCGCCAACCTGCAAGGTGTCGGCCGCGTACGAAGTGAAGCCGCCACCGCTGACGTGACGCACGTGCAGTTCGATCGCCCCATCAGGCTGCGGACCGTTGGCGATGGAAAATGGCCGACGCCGGCCATCGTCGAGCAGTACATCCAGATACTGCCCGGGCAGGCGGCGCAGGCGCCGCTCGCCGGGCGCCGGCAACAGCCGCAAGCCGACCACGTCGGGAGCCAAGCGCCACTTTTGCGCGACCACGACGTCGAGTTGGCGACGCGCCATCTCCGCAACTGACGGCACCTCGCGCGCCTCCAGCAGCAAGTCGCTGGCCGGCACCGCTTGGCACAGCAGGACCGCATGCCTGGCAATGGCACTGGCGTTCAAGCCCACCGGAGGATTACGCGGATAAATGCACTCGCCTTCCAGCAGCGTGGCTTTGCAACTGCCACATACCCCGGCGCGACACGAATAAGGCAAAGCCACACCGGCACGCTGCGCCGCCTCCAGCACAGTCTCGCCTGCAGCCACGGTAAAGGCGCGGCCGGACGGCTTGATGGTCACGGTAAACGTCAAAGGAATGCGCTTCGCTCCCGCACGAGAGAATCATCCACCAGCTCGGTCGCCTGTTCGGCGATTCGCTGCCAAGCCAAACACGACTGGCGCATTGTCGTTGTGATCGTCGTCGCCGACAATGCATGTCCACTGTGCGGGAATCGACCATGAGTATCTGGTATCAACCACCTGAGCTTGCGCGCATCAACGGCTGGGCCGCGAACACCATGATGGAGACGCTTGACATCCGCATCACCGCGGTTGGTGACGACTGGCTCACCGGCAGCATGCCCGTGGATCACCGCACGCATCAACCGTACGGGTTGTTGCACGGTGGCGCGTCGGTAGTGTTGGCCGAAACCCTCGGAAGCACGGCGGCGATGCTTACCCTGGACCCGGCCAGGGAAATGGCCGTCGGCCTGGACATCAACGCCAACCACATCCGGGGCGTGCGCTCCGGACTGGTCATGGGTACCGCCCGCGCGCTGCACCTGGGGCGCACGACTCAGGTGTGGGAAATCCGCATCGAAAGCGATGCCGGAGCGCTGGTGTGCATCTCGCGCCTGACCATGGCGGTTATCGCCGCCCGCAGCGCGACGCCGCATTGAACGAACTGGCGCCTTATGCCGGCCTCACACCGGACGTTGTGCTCAACGCGGCGAGCGCTTGCGACCTGTGGCCGGATGGCCGGCTGCTCGCACTCAACAGCTACGAAAACCGCGTGTGGCAGATAGGCATCGAAGATGCGCAGCCAGTCATCGCCAAGTTCTACCGTCCAGGGCGCTGGACTGACGCCGCGATCGCCGAGGAGCACGCGTTTGCGCAGGAGCTGGTGGACGCCGAACTACCTGTCGTTGCGCCACTCGCATTCGACGGCAACACGCTGCTGCACCACGCCGGCTTTCGTTACGCACTGACGCCACGGCACGGCGGGCGCGCCCCGGAGCTGGAAGCGCCCGAGCAACTGCAGTGGTTGGGTCGTCTGATTGCCCGCATGCACGGCGTTGGCGCGCTTGCGCCGTTCGTGCATCGCCGCACGCTGGAGCCGGCAACCATGGTGCAACGGCCGATGCAGGCCGTACTCAGCTCCAGCCTGCTGCCAGCGATGCTGCAAGGGCATTACCGCGCGGCTGCTACGCGCCTGGAGACGGCCATTGCATGGCGTCTGTCGGTCGTCGGTCCGGTCACGCGCATCCGCCTGCACGGCGACTGCCATCCGGGCAACGTGCTGTGGACCGACGCCGGTCCGCATTTTGTCGACCTTGACGACGCCTGCATGGGACCGTCGGTGCAGGATCTGTGGATGCTCACCCACGATGAGCGCGCGCTGCAAGCCGTGCTTGCGGGCTATCGGCAATTTCGCGATTTCAACCAGGCTGAGCTCGCACTGATTCCGGCCTTGCGCGCAATGCGCCAGCTGCATTACGCCGGCTGGATCGCAGCGCGCTGGCAGGATCCGGCCTTTCCCATCGCGTTTCCGTTTGCCGCCGAGTCGCGCTGGTGGGAGCAGCACATTACCGACCTGCACGAGTTGGCCGAAGTGCTGGAATAGCTCGGCAACATCCCGCGTGAACCGGCACGACAACGACCGGTGAGCGCGGATCTCGCATCGCGCTAGTGCCGCGTCCTGCTTGTGACGAGGCAACAGTCTCGCGCTTGCCTCCACCCAAGCAGCACACTCAATCGGACATGACCCATGCGCAGCGTTTTATTTCGCCTCATCGGCATCCTCGAAGTTGCCGGAGGCCTGTACGGCATGGCCGTCATGCTTCGGCGCGTGCTGCCATTTGGCACGTCTCACGCGAGCGTTGTCGCGCTCATCGGCCTGGCGGTATTCGCCTTCGTCCTGGTCGCCGGGGTGGAACTGCTCGATGGCAGTGAGCGCGGCATTCGCCTGTCGCGCTGGGCACAGCTGCTGCAACTTCCACTGATCGCGCTCCCGGTCTTCAGCTACGGCTTGCACAGCGGCGCGTTCGTCAACGTCTTTGCCACCCTGCAAGCCACGCCGCGCTTGGCGCTGGACTGGAACTTCGGCAGCCAGGGCTTCGTGCTGGCCGCAGCCGGGCCGGCCGTCTCGCGGCTTGGCGTCAACCTGCTGGCCCTGCTGGCGTGGCTGGTACTGCGCTTTCGCTGACGCGGCCGTTGTGCTGGCCAGACAAGCCTTCGCGCACCCAGCGATCCAGATCCTGTTCGGTGATGCGGCCATCGCTACCTGCGATCTTCCCGCTTTCACCAAGCTCCAGCAGGCGGCCGTCGGCACTGATCAGGGCCATCGTGGGAAACACCTTGATGCCAAGCGCATCGAGCACGTTCTGACCACCAAAGGCCACCGGCCAAGCCAGTTGATGCTGATCCGCGTACGCTTTGGCGGCGCGAGCATCATCGCTGGTCAGCGCCAACACCCTGACCTGCGGATGGCTGCGCGCGAACGTGTTCAGCGCCGAGTTGTCGACGAAACAGGTGATGCACTTTGCAAAGAAGAACTGCATCAGGGTCGGTCGGCCGCGCAACGAGGCGGAACTTGCACGGTCGCCATCGAGCGTGGCTAGCGTGAAGTCCGGGAACATCTGCCCAGCGCTCACCTTGTAATGTTCGTGCAACGAATCGTTGAACGCCGCGGCGGCCGCCGCGTTCGAATAAGCATTGGGCGAAGTCAGGGTGAAAGCAGTGGACGCGTGCGCCTCGTCGCGCTTGTAGATGAATGTGCTGCCGTGCCCAATCGCATCAAGGAACGCCTGCTTGCTGATCGGCTGGCCCTTGACGTCGCTGTACGTGATCGTTTTCGCCGCGCCGGTCGCCAGGACGTCCACCGAGAGATTCCCCGACAGTCTCGTGGCCTCCACTTGCACATCCTGCGTCGCCATCGCGGCCGTGCTGATCGCCATCAGCGCCACGCTCAACCATTGCATTTTCATGCTTGCACACCTTCCTGGCATCCAGAATCGCGGATCGAACAGCTATCATGCCGCATGCCAAACGCTCAGTCCACGCTACCCGTCATCCGCCTGAAATCCGACCGGAATCCTGGCCATCCATGGGTGTGGTCGGCGCAGATCGTCAAACCGGAACAAAAGCTGCCGCCCGGCAGCGTGGTTGCCGTGCACGACGCACTGGGACGCTTTGTGGCTCACGCATTCTGGAACGGGCATGCGCGCATTGCCCTGCGTCTGCTCGATCACGACGCGGACGCGGTGCTCGATGCCGAGTGGATTGCCGCACGCATTGCGCGCGCCGTGCAATTGCGCCGCGACTGGCTGCAGCTGGACAACATCAGCGACGCGTGGCGGGTGGTGCACAGCGAGGGTGACGGGTTGTCGGGCCTGGTCGTTGATCGCTACGCAAACACGCTGGTGATCGAGTACTTTGCCGCCGGCATGTGGCGCTTGCGCGAGGCGATCCACGCCGCGCTGCTCACGCACTTCCCCGGCGCACAGCTGTACTGGTTTGCCGAAACCCACGTTCAAAAGCAGGAGTCCTTTGACTGCCGCAGCACCGACGCGCCGGCGGATACGCAGGTGCATGAGCACGGCCTGCGTTTTGTCGCGGCACCGGGCAGCGGCCACAAAACCGGATTCTTTGCCGACCAGCGCGACAATCGCCAGCGCTTCGCCGCACTCGCCAAGGGGCGACGCGTGCTGGATCTGTGCTGCAACGCCGGCGGCTTTGCCGTGCATGCAATGGCCGCGGGCGCGCGCGAAGCGGTTGGCGTGGACCTTGACCTCGGCATCTTGGAGATCGCACGCCGCAACGCTGCGGCAAACGGTGTAGCGGTGACGTTCGCGCAGGCTGACATCTTTGATTGGGTACGCGGCGCGCTGCTGCGCGGTGAACGCTACGATGCGGTGGTGCTCGATCCGCCCAAGCTGACGCGCAACTCCAGCAAGGTCATGGAGGCGCTGAAGAAATACTTCGCGATGAATCGCATGGCGCTGGACATCATCCCGCCCGGTGGCTTGCTCCTCACATGCTCGTGCACGGGTCTGGTCAGCGAGTTGGAGTTTCTGGAAATGCTGCGCCGCGCGGGGTTGAACGCCGGGCGCGACATCCAGGTGCTGGAAACCGCCGGCGCCGGCGCCGATCACCCGTTTCGCACGGATGTGCCGGAAGGACGCTATCTCAAGGCCGTGTTCTGCCGGGTGGATTGAACCGCACGCCACGCGGGACATCGCTATGGATCGCGCGTTCAGCGGTTCCGAATGCATCGCTTGAACGGCGATGTGCAGGGCGGTAAACGCTCGCCACACTTTTCGCCAGCACAAGCTGCCAGAACCGGCGGGCGTCGCCCCGCTTGCCGAAGGTGCGGCGCGCGGCACGCGTCGGTGCAACGGGTCTCGCCACGCTTGCACAACGCTCGCACAGCGATGGACGCTGATACCGCAGCGATCCGTGCTCGCGCTCCGTGCCAGTGCTGACCGCAGCGTTGGTGGCGATGATGGTCCTTTTGCTACCCATCACCGGTCGTGCCGGCGGCGCAATCAGCTAGCCATGAAGCGTCCTGTGCCAGCGCCGGCGCTGCCGTGAATAGCGCCAACCGATGGCACGCCAGCAGGGTGCCATCCGCGGTATCCGCGCAGCGCGCGGCGCACGCATCGGGCGGACGTACACTGGATGCCATTGACCGGGAAAAGTTTCCATGCCGTCTCTTGAAAATTTGCTGATCATCTTGTTGAGTTTCGCCGTGGTGGTCGTGCTGTTGCAGGCTGTCCGCTTGCTGCGCAGCCGCGGCGAGCCCGATACCGGCGCAAAACTCGATGCGCTCAAGGACAGCGTTGCAAGCCTGGAGCGTGTCCTGCGCGAGGAACAGCGCGGCAGTCGCGAAGAGTTGCAGCAGAGCTTTGAACGCGTTCGTGGCCACCTGCGCGAACAGCTCACTGCAATGTCGCAACAACAGTCCGAGCGCATCGACGGCTTCGCGCAACGCCTGAGCGTACTCACAGAGCGCACCGATGCTGGCTTGCAGGCGTTGACCCAACGCCTGGCAGACGATGCGCGCAAGAGTCGCGAGGAAGCCACGCTCACTCTCACCCGCTTCGGTGACCTGTTGCAACAGCGCCTGGCAGCGCTGACCGCCGACAACGAGAAACGCATGGGCGAAGTGCGCAACACGCTGGAAACCAAGTTGAGCGCCATCCAGCAGGACAACGCGGCGAAGCTGGAACAAATGCGCGCGACCGTCGACGAAAAGCTGCAGACCACGCTGGAAACGCGTCTCGGGCAATCGTTCAAGCTGGTTTCCGATCGTCTGGAAGCGGTGCAACGCGGGCTTGGCGAAATGCAGAACCTTGCCATCGGCGTAGGCGATCTCAAGCGCGTGCTGAGCAACGTAAAACGCCGCGGCATTCTTGGTGAAGTACAACTCGGCAGCCTGCTCGAAGACCTGCTGACCATTGAACAATACGCGGCCAATGTTGCCACCGTGCCGGGCAGCAGTGAGCGCGTGGAATACGCCATCCGCATGCCCGGCCAGGACGATGGTGAGAACGTCTACCTGCCGATCGACTCAAAATTTCCCGTGGAGGATTACCAGCGCCTGCTGGACGCGCAGGACGCGGCCGATGTGGACGCCGCCGCCGCTGCCGGTCGCGCGCTGGAGGTGCGCATGCGCGAAGAAGCAAAACGCATCAAGAGCAAGTACGTGGCGCCTCCGCACACCACCGATTTTGCCGTACTGTTTCTGCCAACCGAAGGCTTGTACGCCGAAGTGCTGCGCCGCCCCGGCTTGTTCGAAAGCCTGCAGCGGGAACAGCGCGTCATGGTGGCCGGCCCGACCACGCTCAGCGCTCTGCTCAACAGTCTGCAGATGGGCTTCAGGACATTGGCGATCGCCAAGCGCAGCAGCGAAGTCTGGAAGCTTCTGGGCGCGGTCAAAAGCGAGTTCGGCAAATTTGGCCTGGTGCTGGAGAAGGCCGAGCGCCAGCTCACCACCGTGAGCAAAAGCATCGGTGCAGCCAGCAGGAAAACCCGCACCATAGAAAAGACGCTGCGCGGCGTGGAATCCTTGCCCAGCGAGTCTGCGCAAGATCTGCTTGGCGAAGCGTTGCCGGCAGCAAACGACAATGACGAAGACATCGACGGCGAAAACTGACGCCGTGGTCGCGGCGCTTGATGACACTGCCCGGTGAGTTCGGCCGTCGTCTGCAGATGACTGGCGACCGCAGCTTGCACCGGTACGTTGCGTTGCCTTTGGTCATTTTGCTCAGCGCAGAATATTTTTCCGCGCCGCGGACACGCGCGGACAAGTGCCAGCTAGACTGCATCGTTCACCGACCCAAGGCGCGCGCATGACCGACCAACGTCAACCCGATGAAGTAACCCAGGAGCAGGCCGAGGAGGCGGTACGCACCCTGCTGCGCTGGAGTGGCGACGATCCGACGCGCGAAGGGCTGCTGGATACGCCCAAACGCGTGGTCAAGGCCTATCGCGAATGGTTTGGCGGTTACGCCGTCGATCCAGGCGAGTACCTGCAGCGCACGTTCAAGGAGGTCGCCGGATACGACGAAATGGTGGTACTGCGCGGCATAGAATTTGAAAGCCACTGCGAACACCACATGGCGCCGATCATTGGCCGCGCGCACGTCGGCTACCTGCCGACCAACCGCGTGGTTGGCATCAGCAAGCTTGCGCGCGTGGTCGACACGTTTGCCAAGCGCCTGCAGGTGCAGGAAAAGCTCACCGCACAGATTGCGCAGTGCATTCATGACAACCTTCGTCCGGCCGGAGTGGCCGTAGTGATCGACGCCAGCCACGAATGCATGACCACGCGCGGCGTGCACAAGCGCGGCGTATCGATGGTCACCAGCCAGATGCTTGGAGTTTTTCGCGAAGACCCGCGCACGCGGCTGGAGTTTTTGCAATTCATCGGCATTGACCGCATGCCGCACTGACGTGCAACGATGTGCACATGCCCGCCGCGCATACCCGCGTGCGTGGCTGGCGGCAATCGCCTGCGCGCTACTGTGCGGGCTCACGCCCGCTGCCGCGCAGGGCGTACCATCGACGCGTGCGGATTATTTGCGCATGCTCGATGGCAATGGCGACGGGCGCATCAGCAGCGCCGAGTACGTGCAGTACATGAGCGCCGGTTTCCGCGACATGGACAGCAACGGCGATGGCCGCCTGGAACCGGCAGAACTCCCCGGTCGCCAGGGACGCGCGATCACCCGCGCAGAATTCCAGGACAACTTGCGCCGCCAGTTTCGCCGGCTTGACCGCAACCATGACGGTTTCCTCAACGCCCGCGAGCTCACCGCACCACCGGGCTGAAGCGCCGACCGGTGCCTTGCGCCAAACCTCGCATGAGTCCACAGCGCGCGACCCGTGCCGGCATGCGCGGACCAGCATGAAGTGCATCCATGATCGGCTTGACCGACAGCGTATCCACGTGCCGCGCGTGCACGCGAGCGGCCTCGCGCAACCAGGAGCACGGCATGCACAAACGCGGCTAGCGCTGCGGCGCCGCGCGCAGCCAGGCCGCATGGGCGTAACCATGGTCTCACGCTCAGCCTGCACAGTGTGGCCACGATGGAGGCCAGGAGCAGGCGCGCTGCCGCAGCCGATCACGCTGCGAATTTCGGCAATCCAGCTGTGGCTGCGCATCGCGCGCAGCGTCAACTTTCTGCCGCAAATTGTCAGCACGCCATGCTGAACGCGCGTGGCGTTGCACGCTGGCCACATCGAGCGCGCGCCAGAACGACGCAGCTACCTTGACGAAATGTATTTCTCGCGGCGAATGTGTTGCACCGGCAAGCCGAAATCCTTCAGCGCACTGAACGCAGCATCGACCATGTTCGGGTTGCCACACAGGTAGGCAATATCCTGTCCGGCTTGTGGCCGCAACTCGGCCAATACATCCTGCACGTGTCCGTTGCGGTCGCTGGCGCGGGCAACCGCGCGTGCCTCACGGCTCAGGCAGCCGTGGAAGACGAAGCCCGGATGCGCGTGGGCGAAGGCATCGAACTGATCCGCGTAGAGCAGCTCGCGTTCGCTGCGCGCGCCGTACAGCAGCACGACCTTGCGCGCGCCTGAGTCAAGCAGCTTTTCCAGCTGCGGCAACATGGCGCGATATGGCGTCACACCGGTGCCGGTGGCGATAAGCAGATAACGCTGGTTGTCGTCCGCCGCTTGCAGACTGAAGCGCCCGTATGGTCCGCTGGCGTCGATGACGCCGCCAATTGGCAGGTTGCCGAGCAATTGGGTTGCAGCGCCTCCATCGACATAACTCACCGCGATTTCCACCTGCCCGACCGGCGAGACGCCATCGCCCACGGTCGCCACCGAATAGCTGCGCTTGGTCGCGGTGCCGTCGGCATAGTGAAAGTGGACCTGCATGAACTGACCAGGCACCAATGCCAGCGGCTGGCCATCAAGGCGCGCAAACACCAGGTGCCGCACGGCCGGCGCCAGCATGTAACTGTCCACGAGACGGAGTTGAAAATGTTCGACCATAATTTTCCCGACCTGACGAATGGCTGTGCGCGGCTGTACGAACGATAGCTGGCGACGGCGCAGACATGGCGGCAATGTTTGCCGCTTCAATCCACGGACACCCATGGCGGCGGCGCGCGTGACCAGCCAGCTATAATAAGCGACGCAGTCTTCAACGTCCGGCGGGCCTGCTCGGCCCGGCCGGTGCTTGATCTGCACGATTGGTCCAGGCGCCACACGTTCACCCATTGGTCGTCCAGCCCGGGGCGCGAGTTCGCGCTCGGCAGTTCGGCCTCGTCATTCCTCATTTTTCGGCATCATCCATGACGACACCGCCTGCACTTGCCGTCGACAATCTATGCAAGACGTACAGCAACGGCGTGGAAGCGCTCAAGGGCATCAGCCTGACCGTGGAGCAAGGTGATTTTTTTGCACTGCTCGGTCCCAATGGGGCGGGAAAATCCACACTGATCGGCATCCTTTCCTCGCTGGTCAGTGCGAGCAGCGGCGATGCACGCGTGTTTGGGGTATCCGTGCAGCAACAGCGCAGCGCGGCCATGCGGCTGATCGGGCTGGTGCCGCAGGAAGTCAACTTCAACCAGTTTGAAAAGCCCTTCGACATCTGTGTGAACGAGGCGGGCTTTTACGGCATACCGCGCAGAATTGCCGCGCAGCGCGCAGAGAAATACCTCAACGAGTTGCGCCTGTGGGACAAGGCCCACATGCAATCGCGCACCCTGTCCGGCGGCATGAAACGGCGGCTGATGATTGCCCGGGCGATGATGAATGAGCCGCGGCTGCTGATCCTGGATGAACCCACGGCTGGCGTCGACATCGAAATTCGTCGCTCGATGTGGCAGTTTGTCAGTGGCATCAACGCGGCCGGGACGACCGTCATCCTGACCACGCATTATCTGGAAGAGGCGGAAAAGTTGTGCCACAACATCGCGATCATCGACAACGGCACGATCATCGAGAACACCAGCATGCATCGCCTGCTGGCCACGCTGGACGTGGAAACTTTCGTGCTGGACGTTGCCAGCATGCCGGTCGCGTTGCCCATCCTGCCAGGCGTCACCTTGCGCAAGCGCGACGAGCAGACGCTGGAAGCGGAAATGGCGCGCTCGCACGATCTGAACTCGCTGTTTGCGGCGCTTTCCGCGCACGGCATCATGGTCACCTCCATGCGCAACAAGACCAACCGGCTGGAAGAACTGTTCATGCGCCTGGTTGATCGTCAACGGCGGAAAACGGCATGACCGGCTCTACTCCAAAAGCCTTGCGCCGGCCGCAGGCGCCCGCGGTGGTCGACGCCGCGAGCGGCATGCCATCCAGCGCGCAACGCCGCGCTGCAACGGCGGCCAACCTGGTCGCCTTGCGCACTCTGGTGCGCCGTGAAATTGCACGCATCATTCGCATCTGGACGCAAACGCTGATTCCGCCAGCGATCACCATGACGCTGTATTTCGTGATCTTCGGCAAGCTCATCGGCAGCCGCATCGGCTCGATCGAGGGTGGCTTCACCTACATGCAATACATTGTGCCGGGGCTGGTGATGATGAGCATCATCACCAACAGCTACGGCAACATTTCCAGCTCGTTTTTCGGCTTGAAATTCAGCCGCGCGGTGGAGGAAATGCTCGTGTCGCCCATGCCCAACTGGGTGATCCTGGCTGGTTACGTCGCCGGCGCCGTAGTGCGTGGCCTGGTGGTCGGCGTGCTGGTCCTGGGCATTGCGCTGTTTTTCACCAGCCTCGATATCCAGCACCCGCTCATTACCTTCGTCTCGGTGCTGCTGGGTGCCATCATCTTTTCGCTGGCCGGCTTCATCAATGCGGTATACGCCACGAAGTTCGACGACATTGCCCTGGTGCCGACCTTCATCCTGACACCGCTGACCTATCTTGGCGGGGTGTTTTATTCGGTCAACATGTTGTCCGAACCGTGGCAGGGGCTGTCGCGCGCGAACCCGATCCTGTACATGGTGAACGCGTTTCGCTTCGGCGTACTGGGTATCAGTGATGTCAACGTGCCGATGGCGTTCGTGGTGATGTTGGGATTCGTGGTTGGGCTGTCAATGTTTGCGTTGTTCCTGCTCAAGCGCGGCGTCGGACTGCGTTCATGAGTCGGTAGCTGTTCGCGCTTTTCAGCGCAGGCGCTCGCGATCTGGCAGACCCGACGCAACTACAAAGACGCGTCAGGCCGCCGGCAGCGTCTGCAGATCCCAACGTGGGTACACCGGAACAGTTGCATCCTGCTGCTGCCCGCGTGCCAGTCGGATCGCGCCAGCCAATGCGATCATGGCGCCGTTGTCGGTGCAAAACTGCAGCCGCGGAAAGTACACGCGAAAGCCATCCTTCCCGGCAGCTTCGGCCAACTCTGCGCGCAGGCGCTGGTTGGCGCTGACGCCGCCGGCAATCACCAGCCGGGTCGCACCCACGGCTTGCAGCGCGCGCCGACACTTGATGATCAGCGTGGCCACGATTGCCTCCTCGAAACCACGCGCCACGTCCTTGCGCGTCTGGTCGCTGTGATCGCTGGCCTGCCATGCCAGCAGTACCTGCGTCTTCAGGCCGGAAAAGCTGAAATCCAGTCCCGGGCGATCCGTCATGGGGCGGGAAAAGCGATAGGCGCCGGCCGTACCCTCTGCCGCCAGCTTCGCCAGCATCGGACCACCGGGATACGGCAACCCCATCATCTTGGCAGTTTTGTCGAATGCCTCGCCGGCAGCGTCGTCCAGCGTGTCGCCAAGGATCGTGTAGTCGCCAATCGCCTTGACCTCGACCAGCATCGAATGGCCCCCGGACACCAGCAGCGCCACAAACGGTGGCTGCGGCGGGTCATCTTCCAGCAGTGGCGCAAGCAAATGCCCCTCCATGTGATGTACGCCAAGCGCAGGCACCCCCAAACCCCAGGCCAGCGCCCGGCCGACGCAGGCGCCCACGAGCAACGCGCCAACCAGTCCGGGACCGGCCGTATAAGCCACACCGCCCAGATCCTTCACGGTGAGTCCGGCATCGGCCAGCGCGCGGTGAATCAGCGGCAGCAGTTTGCGAACGTGATCGCGACTGGCCAGCTCCGGCACCACACCGCCGTAATCGGCGTGCAGCTTGATCTGGCTGTACAACGTGTGCGCCAGCAGCCCCCGACCCGGAGCGTCCGGTTCCCAACGCAGCAGGGCCACGCCGGTCTCATCACAGGAGCTTTCGATACCCAGGATCGGCTTGACAAACGATGACTTTGAAAATTCTCGGTTAGGCACGGTATAATTCGCAGCTCACTCAATTCAACACTCTCGCATGTGCGGGAAGATTACCACCTGGAGTTTCCATGCCCAACGTTAAAGTACGCGAGAACGAGCCGTTCGAGATCGCGCTGCGTCGTTTCAAGCGTACCTGCGAAAAGGCCGGCGTACTTGCCGAAACGCGCAAGCGTGAGTTTTACGAAAAGCCGACGCAAGAGCGCAAGCGCAAGCGCGCTGCTGCGGTCAAGCGCCACCTGCGCCGCCTGTCGCGCGACGTGTCACGCAAAGTACGGATGTACTGAACCTCCCGCCGCTCACCTGGGCCAGCCGCAAACGCGGCGGGCCCAGTCGGAAACACGGTTGGCGTGTCCTTTCGCTGCCGACGTTCCACGGTAAAGTTGCACGGGCCGGTGTTGCTGCAAGGCAACCCGGCTTTGTCGTTTCCGTAGCGCCTTGACCGTGTTTGCCCGCGCCAGTCGCTCACCTGTCGAGACCAGCCCATGACGCTGAAACTGCAACTCACGGAAGACATGAAATCCGCCATGCGCAGTGGCGACAAGGCGCGCCTGGGCGTGATCCGGCTGATGCTGGCGGCGATCAAGCAGCACGAGGTCGATGAACGCGTGGAGCAAACCGACGCCATGGTGCTGGCGACGTTGGAAAAGATGCTCAAGCAACGGCGCGACTCGATCCAGCAGTACGGCGCTGCCCAGCGTGAAGATCTGGCTGACGTCGAACGTGCCGAAGTGACTGTGATTGAAACCTATCTGCCGGCCAAATTGAGCGACGCGGAAATTGACACTCTGATTGCCGCTGCCATTTCCAGCACAGGTGCAAATTTACCACGCGACATGGGCAAGGTCATGGCTGAAGTAAAGGCAAAAGCGGCAGGCCGGGCCGATATGGCCGTGGTCTCAGGCAAGATAAAGATCATGCTGGCTGGCTGATCCGCGCGGGCTGGTTGCGCACCGGCAGCTCGAGCCCGCTCGGGCCATGTTCGGCCCAATGCACGCCACCTGCAGTGCGCAACCCACCATGTTCACGATAATCCTTTACAGTATGATCTCGTGCCTCAAGCGATGCTTGAAGCCATCACCTCTGGCGGAGACGCAGCATGCTCAAGTGGGCCATCATTTTCGCGCTCGTGTCGCTGGTAACCGGCTGGCTGGGGTTCGGCGGATTGTCCGGCGCTACAGCGACGATTGCCAAGATCCTGTTCGCCATCTTTGTGATACTGCTCTTGCTGGCCATCCTGGCCATTGTCGGCGTCGTTCACCTGTTCTAGCGGGTGCGCGTGAGTGCTGACAAGCGCATCGCGCCCGGCCTTTAGCTGCCTGCCCGCGCAAGTACCTGACCGACAACGGGCGCATGCCGGGCATCTGGCAGCGGCACGGCGGGGTCCCGCGCCGGAGTGACACACCACTCCAGTAGAATGTGCCGCCTATGGGTGGCTTGATTCCTGACAGCTTCATTGATGAATTGCTTGCCCGCGTCGACATCGTCGACGTGATCGAACGGCGGGTGCCGTTGAAAAAAGCCGGCAAGGAATGGATGGCCTGCTGCCCGTTCCATAATGAGCGCTCGCCCTCGTTCTCGGTCAGCCAGTCCAAGCAGTTTTACCATTGCTTTGGCTGCGGCGCGCACGGCAGCGCGATCAAGTTTCTGATGGAATACGACCGTCTGGAATTTCCTGACGCGGTCGACGAGCTGGCACAGACTGTCGGCCTGCAAGTCCCGCACGTAGACAACCCGAACGCGGCGCCGCGCGAAGACAAGACCGACCTGTACGCTTTGCTTGATGCGGCCGCAAACTGGTACGCCGGCGAGCTGCCGCGCAGCGGCGAGGCCCAGGCGTACTGCAGTAAACGCGGGCTGGATGCAGATACCATCGCACGCTTCCGCCTCGGCTGGGCACCGGGTGGATACGACGGCGTGATCAAGGCGCTTGGCCACGACCCGCGGCGCATGCAGTTGCTGACCGAGGCCGGAATGGTCGCCAGCAACGAACGCGGCAACAGTTACGACCGCTTTCGCGAGCGTCTGATGTTTCCCATCCTTGATCGCCGCGGGCGCGTCATCGCCTTTGGCGGCCGCATCCTGCAGGAAAAACCAGCCCAGGACGGCACGGGCGATGCGATGCCGGCGCCGCCATCGACCCAGCCGCATTCGCCGAAGTATCTCAATTCGCCTGAAACGCCGCTGTTCCACAAGGGCCGCGAGCTGTTTGCGCTGTGGCAGGTGAAGCAGGCCAACAATCAGCTCATGCGTATCGTGGTGGTCGAGGGTTACATGGACGTCATCGCGTTGCATCAGGCGGGGCTGCCGATCGCTGTGGCCACGCTGGGCACCGCGACCACGCCCGAGCACACCGAAGTGCTGTTTCGCGCCGCTCCGGACGTGGTGTTCTGCTTTGACGGCGATCGCGCCGGCCGCGCCGCTGCCTGGAAAGCGCTGGAGGCGGCGCTGCCAAGATTGCGCGACGGTCGTCAAGCCTACTTTTTGTTCCTGCCCGATGGTGAAGATCCGGACTCGCTCGTGCGCAAAGAAGGCAAAGCCGGCTTTGAACAGCGTATCAAGACGGCGACGCCACTTTCGGAATACTTCTTCAACGAGTTGGCACGTGACGTCGACACCAGCAGCCTCGACGGTCGCGCACGGCTGGCGGAACGCGCACGGCCGTTGATCGCCAAACTACCTGACGGTGCGTTCCGCGATCTCATGGCGCAGGAGCTGGAGAAGCGTTCGGGCGCTCGCGCACTCTTGCCCGGCAGCTCAACTACGCTGCGCCAGCCGCCGCGCGCGCCGGTGCAACGCAGTCTGGTGCGCAGTGCCATCACGCTGTTGTTGGCACAACCGGGCTTGGCCGATCAGGTAGACAAGCCTTATGCATTTCTGGCGCTTGACCAGCCCGGAGTGCTGGTGCTCGCCGAGTTGCTGGATCTGGCGCGCGCGCGGCCTGGCATCAACCCGGTCATGTTGGCCGAGCATTTTGCCGAGCGACCGGAGTACGCGGTCCTGCAGAAATTGATGACCGTGACCGCCGCCGGGGATGCGCCGACCCAGGCGATCGAATTCCATGCAGCCTTGCAGCGCATGCAGGATCAGGCCGTGGCACAAAGACGTACTGCGTTGACCAACAAGAGCCGCTCCGGCGTGCTGGACGCAACCGAAAAAGCCGAAATGCGCGAGCTTCTGGCCGCCCGCGTGACACCGAACACGCCCACGTGATCAGGAAAGTCGCCGCAGGACGGATCATCTTCATCGCCACCGTTCGCCCACACTCGTACCATGGACGATTGTCGCGGCCGGCACCTGCCGGCACCAGACATCGAGATGCCGATGGATTTGCTTGATAGCTTGATCAACGTGTTCGCGCACAACGGCTACGTGGCGGTGTTTATCGCGCTGATGATCTGCGGCGCCGGGTTGCCGCTGCCCGAAGACATCACGCTGGTCGCCGGTGGCGTGATCGCCGGCCTTGGCTATGCCAACGTGCATGCCATGTGCGCGCTCGCATTGTCCGGAGTGCTGCTGGGCGACTCGGGGATATTCCTGCTCGGACACTATTACGGCGAGCGGATGCTGAAGTGGCGCTGGGTTGGACGCATATTGACGCCCGCACGCTACCTCAAGGTGCAGGAAAAGTTCGATCGTTATGGCAACCGCGTGCTGTTTTTCGCCCGTTTCATCCCGGGCATGCGCACGACCGTGTACATCATCGCTGGCACCACGCATCGGGTTTCGTTCCTGCGTTTCCTGTTGATAGATACGCTGGCCGCATTGATCAGCGTGCCGGTCTGGGTCTATCTGGGCTACTTCGGCGCAGACAACCACGAATGGCTGGTGAAATGGATGCACCGCGGCCAAGGCAGCCTGTGGGCGTTGGGCGGCCTTTTGCTGCTGATCCTGCTGTTCATCTGGTGGCGTCGGCGGCGCCTCGGCCAGGATGCGTATCGCTGAGCTGGAGGCCCATCCAGCGGATCGTCCGCAGGCGCTGGTACAGCGCTGAAAAATCTTGCTGCAGCATGGAAACGGGGAGCTCCCGCGTCGGATGGAATTTTTACGCACCAGGCGCAGCGTCGTCCAACCTCCGTACGCAGTTCCTGCCGAACGCAATGCCTACAGCCAGCGCGCATACCGGCGGCAGTAGATCCCTTTCACAATCTGCGTCAGTGCGCAGTAGCACAGCACGGTGGCTGCGAGCCAGGCGAAATAGGCCGGCGGCAGTTGCATCATGCCGAGCTTGGCGCCCATCGCAGTGCATGTAATCAGAATGCCGATCACGATGATCGCACTGGTCAGGACCAGCACCGGCGCCGCTGCGGCGCTCTGCAGAAATGGAATCCTGCGGGTGCGGATCATGTGCACCACGAGCGTTTGCGTCACCAGACTCTCGATGAACCAGCCTGACTGGAAGAAGGCTTGGTGTTCTACGCTGTTGGCGCCAAACACGTACCACAACAGCGCAAACGTGGTCATGTCGAAGACCGAGCTGACCGGGCCGATCCACACCATGAAGCGACCGATGTCGCCTGCGTCCCACTGGCGAGGTATGCGCAGATATTCATCGTCCATGTGGTCGAAGGGAATCGACAGCTGGGAAACGTCGTACAACAGATTCAGCACGAGGATCTGCAGCGGCAACAGCGGCAGGAATGGCAGGAACAAGCTGGCCACCAGCATGCTCAACACATTGCCGAAGTTCGAGCTGGCGGTCATCTTGATGTACTTGATGACGTTGCCGAAAGTACTGCGTCCTTGCAGCACGCCCTGCTCAAGCACCATCAGGTTTTTTTCCAGCAGGATGATGTCCGCCGACTCTTTGGCGATATCAGTGGCAGTGTCTACCGAGATCCCGACGTCGGCATCATGCAGCGCCGGCGCATCGTTGATGCCATCGCCAAGAAAACCTACGGTATGCCCTTGTCGTTGCAATGAGCGCACGACCTGCGCCTTCTGCAGCGGCGACATCTTGGCGAACACGGTGACGCGTGCGACCAGTGCGTCCAACGCCGCGTTGTCGAGATGCTCGATGTCCCTGCCCTGCACGGAGTGCGCGACATCGAGTCCAACCTCGCGACAAATCTTTCGCGTGACCGCTTCGTTGTCGCCAGTGACGACCTTCACTGCCACTCCGTGAGCGTGCAGCGCGCGAATAGCCGTCGCCGCCGAATCCTTCGGTGGATCGAGAAACGCCAGGCAGCCAATGGCGACCAGAGCATCTTCATCGGCGATACTGTAGGCCCGCTCACGGCTCGGTTGCTGCGCCACGGCCACGACCAGCACGCGCAATCCACCCTCATTGAGGCGACGCGTCATTGCCTTGATCTCGTCGCCTCGCGCGTCCGTCAGCGGGACCGTGGCTGCGCCAGTTTTTTCGAAGGCGCAGATCGCCAGCATCTCCTCGACTGCGCCTTTGCAAATCAGCAGCTGCTCGCCGGTGCCGCAAGTGACCACCACCGACATGCGTCGACGCTGAAAGTCGAACGGGATCTCGTCAACCAGCTTATGGCGCGCCGCCAGCGCCTCCAGGTTGCGATGAGCCAGAACCGCCTTGTCCATCAGGTTTTTCAGGCCGGTCTGGAAATAGCTGTTGAGGTAGCCAAACTCCAGCGCCTCCTCGGAGTCTGCCGCGTGCATGTCCAGGTAGCGCTCAAGCACGATCTGGTCGCGCGTAAGCGTGCCGGTCTTGTCCGTGCACAACACATCCATGGCCCCGAAGTTCTGGATTGCGTTGAGCTGCTTCACCACGACCTTGCGTCGCGACATGGCCAACGCCCCCTTGGCCAGGTTGGCGGTGACGATCAGCGGCAACATCTCCGGCGTCAGTCCGACGGCGACGGAGAGTGCAAACAGGAATGCCTGTGTCCAGTCATGCTTGCCAAAACCCTGAATCAGAAAAACGATGGGCACCATCACCGCCATGAAGCGAATCAGCAACCAGCTGACGCCGCGCACGCCGCGATCAAAACTGCTCTGCACCCGCCGGCCGGAAATGCTGCGAGACAACGACCCAAGGTAGCTGCGCCCTCCGGTGGCGAGCACCACTGCACTTGCCGTACCGCTGACGACGTTCGTGCCCATGTAGCAAATGCCCGGCAGATCCAGCGCACTGTCGGTGTTGCCGATCGCTTCATGCCCGGGTGCGGGTGCGAACTTTTCGACCGGTAGCGACTCGCCGGTGAGAATCGCGTGGCTGATGAACAGGTCTTTCGCCACAAGCAGGCGCAAGTCGGCCGGCACCATGTCGCCGGCACTCAGGTGCACGATGTCACCAACGACCAACTCTTCCACCGGCACTTCGATCTGCTCGCTGTGGCCGTCATCTGCCCGGCGCTTGAGCGTTGCGGTATTGCGCACCATCTCCTTGAGCTTCTCGGCTACATGCGAGGATCGATACTCTTGGGAGAAACTCAACAGCACGCTGATCGCCACCATCACGGCGATGATGATCGGCGCAGCCAGGTCACTGCGGTCGGTTGCCAGTTGCACGCCAGCCAGCAGCAGCAGGACGATGATGAACGGGTTTTTGAACGCGCGCAGAAGCTGGCGGGACCAGTGCGGCGGCTTCTGGTGCGAGATCTGGTTGAGTCCGTCACGCTGCAGCCGCGCCTTGATTTGCGCGGCGTCGAGTCCGTCGATACCGGTGTCCAATGCCACCAGCAATTCGTCCGCCGGCTGCAGCGCATGCTGCGCAGCGTGCACGATCGCTGACAGCGGTGCGCCGTGTCCGGACTTTCCATTGGTCGGCGTCGGCGCAATCTGGTGCATGCGTGAATTCACTGTCGAGTGGACACTGGCACCCGCGCCGCACGGACTCAGCGCAACCTCATAACATGTGCATCAGGTGTCGCAGGAGAGCACAGGCTGCGGGCTACGGGCTGCGGGCTGATCTGACGCTGGTGGGCTGCAGCGTGATTCAGCGGGCGGGAACCGGGCGCAAGTGTCGTGGCGCTTTGAGAAATGAGGGCGGTTCTGCGCGCGCCGAAGGCTGCGGCTCATCGGCCGTTGCAGGCAATGGCTCGACGCCGGTCAGCGACGCGGGCACGGTCACGTGGAACTCGTGCGACCCGCGGCCCGTGGCATCGGAGCGGCCGCGCATGCCCGCTGCGCACAAACGTGCAACTTCGTGAAGGAGCTTCATTGGCCCATCTCCTTGTAACGACGCCAGCGGCGTCGTCGTCAAGGGCGGACCGGAGTTTCCCTAGTGCAGGAAAATACCAGCCGACCGCAAGCGCAGACCGCAAGCGTTCAACACGTGATGCATAGCCGACACCCGAAGCGAGCGGATGCCGACGTTGCGACTAGGGTAAACGTCCATATGCCTTGATTGGTAAGGGCTGGGAGTCGCGCGGGCGTGCGCGCCTTGCGACGCGCGTATTTTGCTGCGCAGTGCGTGACTAGTCAACGCATGCATGCGCGTGGGCGCGAACCGCGCGCTGCCGGTTCAGCTGCCGGTTCGCTGACATCTGTCCCGCTGCCGCGTGCATGCGCGATTGGCGGGTACTGAGTCTCAGATCGGCTGCACCAGCGGGTGCACCAACCAGTGGTCTGCCAGCAAAAGCGCAAACAGCAACATCAGGTACCAGATCGAATATTTGAAAACCTTCATTGCGTACAGCTCGTCGGGCGGGCTGAGCAAGCGCACTGCGTACCACAGGAAAACCGCGTTCAGTGCGGTCACGCCGATCAGATAAATCCAGCCACTCATGCCGGTCAATGCCGGCAGCAAAGTCACCAGCACCAGTAGAATCGTGTAGAACAAGATGTGCCATCGCGTGAAAACCACGCCGTGTGTGACCGGCAACATGGGAATCTCGGCACGCGCGTAGTCGTCGCGCCGAAAAATCGCCAGCGCCCAGAAATGTGGCGGCGTCCACACGAAAATGATCAGGCACAGCTGCAAGGCATACGGGTGCAGCGCGCCGGTTACGGCAGTCCAGCCCAGGATGGGTGGTACCGCGCCGGCGAGGCCACCGATCACGATATTTTGCGGCGACGCGCGTTTGAGAAACGCGGTGTAGATGACCGCGTAGCCGATCAGGCCGAAAAAAGTGAGCACTGCCGTGAGCGTATTTACCCACAGCGTGAGCACGATCATCGAGGCAACGCCCAGGCTCAGCGCAAACGCGAAAGCCTGGCGCGGCGTCAGCGTGCCGGTAGCCAACGGGCGATGCAAAGTCCGCAGCATGACCTTGTCGATACGCTGGTCGATCAGTTGATTGAAAGCGGCCGCCGAAGACGAGGCCAGCCAGATGCCCAACGTGCCCATCACCAGCGCCCGCCACGAGGGCAGATACAAGCCAGGACCGGGCACTGCCAGAAACATGCCGATGACCGCGCAAAACACCAGCAACGCAACGATGCGCGGCTTGGTCAGTTCATAGTATTCACGCAGCAGCTTCATCTCAGCGCCGCCCCAACGACAGGAACATCGCGTCTACATGCCGCCTCTGCGTACGCGCCAACGTCGCCAAGAGGGTTAGCAACAGGACCGCAGCGACGCCGTTGTGCGCGGTTGCCACAGGCAATGGCAAGCCGAAATAAACGTTGCTGATGCCAAGCAGCACCTGGGTAATCAATGCCAGCGCGACCAACACGGCGTATCCGCGCAGCCCGCGCGAAGCCAGGCGCAGCGCCAGTACACAAACGTAGCAAAACACCACGAGTGCGCCCATACGGTGTGCGAGCTGGATCGCGGTGCGCGCTGCCATGTCCAGCACACCGCCTTCATAGTTAACGCCTACACCACGCCACAGCACGAAGCCTTGCTGAAAGTCCGTGTCCGGCAGCCATTGCCCCAGGCATTGTGGAAATGACGTTGGCCCGGCGCCACAGGCCAGAGCGGCATAGTTGGCCGAAGTCCAGCCGCCGAGCGCAATCTGTGCGACCAGCAAGACGATCGCGACAACGGTCATGCGCCGCAGGCCCGCAAGTCGATCATCAACCGCTCCCACGCCGGCAAAACGCAGCGCGGCATACGCGAGCAATCCAAACGTGGCCATGCCGCCCAATAAATGGCCCGTCACCACTACCGGCTTGAGCAGTAGCGTCACTGTCCACATGCCGAGCATGGCCTGAAAAATAATCACCGCCAGCGTCAGCACGCAAATCTTCCATGCTGCCGGGCGCGGCAGCGCGATTGCAGTGAACAAGGGCAGCATGATCGCCGTAGTTGCCAGCGCTGATGACCAGATGTGTTCTCCGCGCATGTACAGCAGCACACCGCCAACGGCAGCGAGCGCAGCAGCGCAAATCGCGCCACGCGCCGCGGGAGATCGCCAGCCCGCAAGCAACGCCAGCAGCAAAACCAGGGCCCCGAGCGTACCGGCCAGGAAGCGGTGCCCCTGCTCGCGCCAAGCCTTGTGGGTTTCGAACGGACGATCCGGGAATGCAGCATCGGCGCGGGCAATCTCATGCGCGTGTGTCGGCCAGGTCACCTCGCCATAGCAGGTTGGCCAATCCGGACACGACAAGCCGGCGTTGGACAGGCGCACGAAGCCGCCGAACATCACCAGACCGAGCGCAAGCACCGCAGCCAGGGTCGTCAACCCCCGCAACATGCCTACAGCACGCGCGGGCATCAGCGGATGACCTTGCGCATGTCGCGCAGCAGGCTGGCCGCGTCCATGCCGGCCGGGTACAGCGACAAGGCGGTGCCGTTGGATTCCACCAGAATGGCACTGACACTGTCTGCTGCAGTTGGTCGATAGACGGCCAGACGGCCATCCACGTCCTTGCCAATCCTCCAGTAGTTGCGCAGTCCGCCAGCATCCGCGGACGCTGGCGGCTGTCCCAGGTACAGGAGCCGCAAGCGCGACTGGCTACGATTGAGCATCGCGCGCGCCTTGGCCAGCTGGGTAAGCTCGTGCATGCAGCGGTTCGCGCAATCTGGCCCAGCCATTGCGATGAGGGTGAGTCGTGGCTGGCTGTCACGCCACGCCCAAAGCTGGCCATTGTCCAGTACCACCTGCACGTTCTCCTGCGCAAAATTGCGTTGCGGCAAGATGGGCTGCCCTTCGCCGGCAACCCCCGGCTGCCAGCCAGCCAGACTGAGCAGGCCGGCCACGATCAGCGGCGCGAGAAATACCAGGGCGATCAGCACCAGGTGCAGGCGGCTTTTGCGTCGCGTGACGAGGTCAGGCGTGTTCATGCAGAGATCCATGGAGTCAAGGCGCTATCCACGCGGACGTTTCTTGCGATTCACCACCAGCAGGATGACAAGTGCGGCAAGGGCGAAGGTGAACCACTGGAAGGCGTATGCACGATGCCGCGCCGGTGGCATCGCGGAAAAGTCCAACGTGTGCGTGCGCACATAAATCGAGGCTGGCTCGGGGTCGAGCGCTAGCACCCTAGGATACAGTGGACGACCCAGATCGCCGGCGACCTGGGTCAAGTCAATGTAGATACTTTTCTTGGGCCACTGGGTCTGCCGCGCAAGCGCGTTGCCACCCATCTCGAAACCCACCGGGGGCGGCGGCACATAGAGGCCGCGCAGGTCCACCATGCCGCTTGGCAAGGGCGGGGTCTGCAGGAGCTGGCCGCTACCGTCATCAGACAGAAAACCCAGGTCCACCAGCAGTAGGCGTGGCTCATCGCGCACCACGAAGGGTGCAAAAACCTCTACGCCGCCGCGCTGATCGTGGTTCGGATTGTCCAGCAGATACAGCCGATCAGACAGATAACGGCCGCGCACCGAAACGCGCGCAAAGCTCGCTGCAGAGCTGGACTGGGCCACCGTGGCAAACGGTTGCACTGGGGCTGAAGCGGCTGCGGCATAGCGTCGCAGCAAGTCGGTCTTGAAATCGGCACGCTGCAACTGCCAGATGCCCAAGCGTATAAACAGCAGCATTCCGACCGCGGTCAGAGCGATTGCCCACCACGGCGGCCGGCGCAAGCTGCTCATGCCATGTGCCCGGCGGCGATAGCTATACTGCCGGGATCGAAATACAGCGGATCAGTCAATTGGGAACCGTCTACAAATACGTGCTGTTGGGGGTGTTCCTGGTCGTGATATTCAGCCTTGGCCAGGCACTTTATTTCATGATGACTGACAAGAATGATGACCGGCGTACTGCTTGGGCGCTTACTCGCCGCATTGGTCTGTCGTTGGTGTTCATTGCCATGGTGATAGTCGGGATATGGATGGGCTGGCTGCATCCACACGACATCGGTCAGTAACTGATTGTACCTGCGCCCGGCGCCTGCCGCCCTGACATGGCTCGATGCGGGGCGCCGACTTCGTCTGGTTTGAAAGACTCTTGCCGATGTCGGCTGACGCCGCTGGCCACGACCTGGATGCACGAGGGCGCCATGTGCGCCGGTCGCGCGCCTGCGCGCGGGCGTTGGTGCGCGCAGTTGAGCGGAAGGTTTGGGGTCAGAGAATGTAGACAAACATGAACAGGCCCAGCCACACCACGTCCACGAAGTGCCAGTACCAGGCCACAGCTTCGAAGCCGAAATGATGGTCCTTGTTGAAATGCCCCATGAGTACGCGCAGCCATATCACCGCCAGCATGATCGTGCCCAACGTCACGTGCAGGCCGTGAAACCCGGTCAGCATGAAGAACGTTGAACCGTACACGCCGCTGTGCATGGTCAGATTCAATTCCTGATACGCCTCGATGTACTCGTGCGCCTGGAAGTACAGGAACGTGGCGCCAAGCAGCACGGTGAAACCGAGAAACAGCAGGATGCGGCCACGATGTCCGGCTCGCAGCGCGTGATGCGCAATGGTGATTGTCACGCTGGAGCTGAGCAGGATCAGCGTGTTGACCAGCGGCAGGCCCCAGGCCGGGACAATCCGGAACGCGCCCCCGATCTGCTCCGGGCCATTGCCGCCACCGGCGCCCCAGGCGGTCGTGTAATGGCTCCACAAGAATTCGTGGGTCAACACGCCGTGACCGGTACCGCCCAGCCACGGCAGCGAAAACGTACGGATGTAAAACAGCGCAGAAAAGAATGCGCCGAAAAACATGACTTCGGAAAAAATGAACCAGAGCATGCCCATGCGAAACGAGGTGTCTACCTGGTCGTTGTAGCTTCCGGCCAGTGACTCGTTGATCACCGAGCGAAACCAGCCGAAGAACATGCCGAATATGCCGAGCACACCGATCGTCAAGACGACCTTGCCGAAGCTGGTGTTCGCGCCACTGTTCATCGCGTTCATCCAGTGCGTCGCGCCGAACACTGTAATGAACATGACCAGCGCGGCCACGATCGGCCAATAACTCTTGGCTGGAACAAAATAAACGTCGTGCTGCTGGCCCATGGTGAACCCCGTGGAATTTCCTGACATCTCACCCCGCCGTGAGGCGCGGGGAACCGCATACCGGGCAGTGCGCTTGGCGTGAAACCGCAGCGCCTCCATCCAAATTCTGAAGCTACTTCGCCATGATGATCTGCATGAATGCGATCAAGTAAAAAACCGCAACCACCACAACCAGAATGGCGACCGTGCGGCGCACGCCCCGACGGCGCGCCTGCGCCGCCTGCTCGTCAATCACGCCAGGGGTGACCGGGTTGCGCATGAGTCGCTCAATCACCCATGTGGCCGTGCGCCGCTTCATTGCCCACGACCAGCGGTGGAATAGCAAAAGTATGGAACGGCGCCGGCGACGGCACGGTCCATTCCAGACCCCTGGCGCCTTCCCACACGCGCTCGGTCGCCTTCTTTTTGGAGAAGAACACGCAATGGATCAGCACGCCAAGGAAGATCAACTGGCTGGCGCCAAACAGGAACCCGCCGATGGAACTGACCATGTTGAAGTTGGCAAATGCCACGTTGTAATCGGGGATGCGCCGCGGCATGCCAGCCAGGCCAAGAAAGTGCTGCGGGAAAAACAGCACGTTGACCCAGATGAGACTGTTCCAGAAATGTACTTTGCCCCAGAACTCGCTGTACATGTGGCCGGTCCATTTCGGCATCCACAAATAGGCCGCAGCAATGATCGCAAACAGTGCGCCGGTAACCAGCACGTAATGGAAATGCGCAACGATGAAGTAAGTGTCGTGATACTGGAAATCAGCCGGCACCAGCGCCATCATCAAGCCGGAAAAGCCGCCAATGCTGAACAGGATGACGAACGCGATGGCGAACAGCATGGGCGTCTCGAACGTCATCGAGCTGCCCCACATGGTGGCCACCCAATTGAACACTTTCACTCCCGTGGGCACGGCGATAAGCATGGTGGCGTACATGAAGAACATGTCCGCGCCCACTGGCATGCCAACCGCAAACATGTGATGTGCCCACACGATGAATGAGAGAAACGCGATGCAGGCAATGGAAAACACCATAGCCTTGTAGCCAAAGATGGGCTTGCGCGCGAACGTGGGGATGATCTCCGAGATGATGCCGAACGCCGGCAGGATCATGATGTAGACCTCTGGATGCCCGAAAAACCAGAAGATATGCTGATACAGGATCGGGTCGCCGCCGCCGCCGGGATTGAAGAAGTTTGTGCCGAAATACTTGTCGGTGAGCAGCATCGTCACCGCCCCGGCCAGCACCGGCATGACTGCGATCAGCAGGAACGCGGTAATCAGCCAGCTCCAGACGAAGATCGGCATCTTCATCAGATCCATGCCAGGCGCGCGCATGTTGAGGATGGTGGCGATGATGTTGATCGCACCCATGATCGAGCTGATGCCCATCAAGTGGATGGCAAACACCGCGTACGGCAGCGACTCGCCCTGCAAGGACAGCGGCGGGTACATGGTCCAACCGCCGGCCGGGCCGCCGCCGGGAAGGAACATCGAGGACAGCAGCAGAACGAATGCGAACGGCAGGATCCAGAACGACAGGTTGTTCATGCGCGGCAAGGCCATGTCCGGCGCGCCGATCATCAACGGGATCATCCAGTTTCCCAAGCCCACGAACGCCGGCATGATCGCGCCGAAAATCATGATCAGGCCGTGCATCGAAGTGAGCTGGTTGAAAAAGTACGGCTGCATCAACTGCATGCCCGGCTTGAACAGCTCGGCGCGAATCAACATCGCAAAGCTGCCGCCCACGAACAGCATGGTCAGCGCGAAGATCAGGTACAGCGAGCCGATGTCCTTGTGATTGGTGGACATGCACCAGCGCTGGAAGAAATTCTTCGGCGCGCTGTGGTGATCGTCATGTTGATCTTGGGTCGCTACGTAGGACATGGCCTTGTACCTCTGAAACTTGCTGTTGTGGTGAGAGCAACTGACTGCAACGGTAGGTCGCCGAACCGCCTGTTCAGCCTCGCCTCGCGCCGACCGGCACGCTCACGTCCGCCGTCACAGCTGCATTGTTGACCGCTGCTGGAACAGTCGCCGTCGCAGCTGCCGGCGCGGCGCTTGCTGCCTCTTGCTGCGCCAACCAGGCGGCGAAATCAGCCTTGGACTTGACCACCACCACGATGGGCATGAAGCCGTGGTCCTGACCACACAACTCCGCACACTGGCCACGATAGGTGCCGGTCTTGGTGATGTTGGTCCAGGCGGCATTGATGACGCCTGGAACCGCATCCAGCTTCCAGCCGGTCGCCGGCACCCACCATGAGTGGATGACGTCGCCACTGGTGATGACGAAACGAACCTTGGTATCCACCGGGATAACCAACGGCTTGTCCACGTCCAGCAAATAAGTGTTTTCCTCGCCCTGCTTCACCGCATACGGATTCATGCCCGAACCAAGCTGACGCGTCTCGTCGCTGCGCGTGTCGAGCTTGGACACAAAGCCGACCTTTGCGATCGGTTTGCCCATGTACTCCACGTAGTCGTAGCGCCATTTCCACTGATAACCGGTGACCTTGACCGTCATCTGCGAACCGGTGGTGTCCGACCACGACACCAGGCCACCAGTAGCCATGTACGCCAGCGTGGCCAGGATCAACACCGGAATAGTGATCCAGGTGATCTCCACCAGCAGGTTATGTGACCACTTCTCGGCAACCGCGCCACGCGACTTGCGAAAGCGGAACATCGCCACGAACATCGCACCGAACACCAACACGCCGATGACGACGCACACGCCCAGCGCAATGTTGTTGAGCGAGTACGGCACGCCGGACCATGTGCTGGCCCCGCGCTCCATGTTCATCTGCCACGGATGGGGAGCCGCCTGTACCACGCTGCACAGCATCGCGAAGGCGACCGCCACGCTTGCCTTGATGGATCGCCTGATCCCGCCAGATGTCATGTCTTGCACCTTTGTTGAACCTGTTCGTGCGGTTGATTGTGCGACTCGATCAGCAGCACCTTGAGTTTCTTCGACAACGCAACGCGCTCGGCTTCCGCCAGAAAAACGCCAATCTCCAACGCCCGTCCGTGGGCCGACAACAGCAGCCGCTGGTGCCCATGACCAGGCTCCAGCAACACGCGCGCCCAGTATGTGGGGAAGCGCGCACGACATCGACCTCGCAACGACATCACCTCCAACGTCGAGGCGTCCAGCACCACGCGCTCGCCCTGATCACCGGCGCGCCAGGCGATGCTCAAGGCGTATGCCATGGCAATCGACTCCAGACCGGCAAACAGGGGAGCAAACACGTTGCCTTGCCAGGCACCGAGTCCCGCTGTCACCAGCACAAGGGCCACCAGCACGCCGATCACGCGGCGCAAACCACGGTGGCTGAGCGCGCGATTTGGCGTGAGCCACATAGTCGCGCACGGCAGTTCCGCGCAAGCTGGTCGAAGCACGATCATGGAAGGTCCAACGCGCATGTAACAGGCAAATGATAGGCCGCGGCGACGATACGGGCAACAATGTTTCGCCTGATTGATCCGGATCCCGCCGACGCCCGATGCGTGCAGCGGGCCGCCAGGAGCGCAGACATGCCACGAATGGCACAGTCAACCAAGCGCCTGCGGCAAGACGTGCGCATGCGCGCCTGCCGCGGCAGCGTACAATCCTGCGTCCTTTGCCGGTTGGCGAATTGCAGATATTACCGTGACCCAGCTCATTCTTGCTCCTGAACTCCCCATCAGTTCGACCCCGGCTCGCAAGCGCATCACGGCTGCGTGGCTGCGCGATGAAAGCGAAGCGGTAAATGATCTGCTGCCGCAAGCGAGCCTGCCGCCAGCGGAACGCGAAAAGGTGATCGACCTGGCCGCCGATCTGGTTACCCGGGTGCGCTCGCGCGCCAAGGATCAAAGCGCAGTGGAGTCATTCATGCGCCAGTACGACCTGTCTTCGCAGGAGGGCGTACTGCTTATGTGCGTGGCCGAAGCGCTGCTGCGCATCCCTGACAAGGGCACGGCCGACAAGTTGATCCGCGACAAACTCGGTGACGCCGACTGGGAAAAGCACCTGGGACAAAGTGAATCGTTGTTCGTCAACGCGTCCACCTGGGGCCTGATGCTCACCGGAAGGCTGGTGAACATGGCCGAAGGAACGCGACACGACTTCACCGGCGCGCTGCGACGACTGGCGGGGCGAGCGGGCGAACCGGCCATTCGGCTTGCCGTGCGCCAGGCCATGCGCATCATGGGTCACCAGTTCGTCATGGGGCGCACGATCGAGGAGGCGCTGGATCGTTGTGCAAAGAAGGAAAATGCGCTGTATCGCTATTCGTTCGACATGCTTGGCGAATCCGCCCTGACCACGGCCACCGCCGAACGCTATCAGCAGGATTATCGCGACGCCATTACGGTCATTGGCTCTCGCGGCCCGTTTGCCAGCCACACCGACGCGCCATCCATATCGGTCAAATTGTCAGCATTGCATCCGCGTTACGAAGTCGCGCAACGCGCACGCGTGCTCCAGGAACTGACCGCCCGGCTGCTGGAATTATCACAGCTGGCCATGCATTACGGCATCGCGTTGTCAGTGGATGCCGAAGAAGCCGATCGCCTGGAACTGTCACTGGACATTATTGGCGAAGTGTTCGCGCACCCTTCCCTGCAAGGCTGGAACGGTCTGGGCCTGGTGGTGCAGGCCTATTCCAAACGTACGCCGTCCGTCATCGACTGGGCCGTCGAGCGCGCGCGCGCGGGCGGACGCCGCTGGTACGTGCGTCTGGTCAAGGGCGCGTACTGGGACGCCGAGATCAAACACGCACAGGAGACCGGGCTCGCCGGGTATCCGGTGTATACCCGCAAGCCGAATACCGATGTGTCCTACCTGGCGTGCGCGCACCGTTTGTTCGACGCCGGTGGGGACCTGATCTATCCGCAGTTTGCCACGCACAACGCACACACTATCGCGGCCGTGCATTACATCGCCCGCGGACGCGCATTCGAGTACCAGCGGCTGCATGGCATGGGCACCGATCTGTACGCCGAGGTGATCGGCAAGCAGAGCCTCAACGTTCCCTGTCGTGTATACGCGCCGGTCGGCACGCATGAGGACTTGCTGCCGTACCTGGTGCGTCGGCTGCTGGAGAACGGCGCCAACACCAGCTTCGTCAATCGCGTCGTGGACGAAAGCGTGCCAGTGCGTGAACTGGTCGCCGATCCGTGCGAAACGGTGCGCGCGTTCGCCGCGCGCAATCACGCCAGCCTGGGACATCCGCACATCGCGTTGCCAGTGAACCTCTACGGCGAGCATCCCGCGCTTGCGCAGAATTCAAATTTTGTTTCCAGGAAGAATTCCATGGGTGTCAATTTCTCCAACGACAACGAACTGCAAGCCATGGCCGAGGCGGTCAACGCGAACCCAGGCCCATGGAATGCCACGCCGCTGGTGCCGGGCGCCAACCCGACTGGGCCCACCGTGCAGGTGACCAACCCGGCCGACCGCCGACAGGTTGTTGGCAGTTACGTGAGCGCCGACAGCGCCACTGTCGACAAGGCGCTGACAAACGCCGTCGCGGCGCAGCTCGGATGGGATCGTCTGCCGGCAGCCAGTCGTGCCGCCATCCTGGAGCACGCCGCCGATCAATTGGAGGCGCAAAGTGCACAGTTCATCGCGTTGTGCGTTCGCGAGGCTGGCAAGAGCCTGCCCGATGCGATCGCCGAGATTCGCGAGGCGGCCGATTTCCTGCGCTATTACGCGGCCTTGGCTCGGCGCGCGTTTGGCACGCCCGAGGATCTGCCGGGGCCAACCGGCGAAAGCAACCAACTGATACTGGCCGGGCGTGGGGTATTTGTCGGTATCAGCCCGTGGAATTTTCCGCTGGCGATTTTCGTCGGCCAGATCAGCGCCGCGCTGGCAGCGGGCAACTCCGTGATCGCCAAGCCCGCCGAGCAAACCAGTCTGATCGGCTACCTCGCGGTCAAATTGATGCAAGAGGCAGGCGTGCCCGCTGATGTGTTGCAGTTTCTTCCCGGCGACGGCGCTACGGTCGGCGCCGCGCTCACCAGTGACCGGCGTGTGACCGGCGTGGTGTTTACCGGAGCGACCGAAACGGCATGGGCGATCAACCGCAGCCTGGCTGCACGTGACGCACCGATTGCAGTACTGATTGCCGAGACCGGTGGGCAGAACGCGATGATTGCCGATTCGTCCGCGTTGCCCGAACAGATCGTCAAGGACGTCATTGCCTCCGCGTTTCAATCGGCAGGTCAGCGCTGCTCCGCGGCGCGCGTGCTGTTTGTGCAGGAGGACATCGCAGACAAGGTGATCGAAATGCTCGCCGGGGCAATGGCTGAGCTGAAGGTGGGCGATCCCGGGCAGCTGTCAACCGATGTCGGCCCGGTCATCGACGAGGATGCCAAAGCGGTCCTCGTCGCTCACGCACAGCGCATGGACCGTGAGGCAAGGAAAATCGCCGAGGTGCCGATGGACCCGGCCAAGACGGCGCACGGCACGTTCTTTGCGCCACGCGCCTACGAGATCGCTTCCCTGGGCATGCTGCAGCACGAAGTGTTTGGACCGGTGCTGCATTTGATTCGCTACAAGGGCGATGCACTGGACGACGTGGTCGAACAGATCAATGCAACCGGTTACGGCCTTACGCTGGGTATCCACAGCCGCATCAACGACACCGTGGAATACATCACCAGTCACGCACGCGTCGGCAATTGCTACGTCAATCGCAACCAGATCGGGGCGGTCGTCGGCGTGCAGCCGTTTGGCGGTGAAGGCCTGTCCGGCACCGGGCCCAAGGCTGGCGGGCCGCACTATCTGCTGCGCTTTGCCAACGAGCGGACGGTAACCATCAACACCACCGCTGCAGGTGGTAATGCATCGCTGCTGACACTTAGCGAATAGCGGTTCGCGATGTGCCGCACCATAGCCGCGGGCGGTCAACCGCCAGCTGGCGCGCGTTCCCGCGCTACGAGCAACAGAACAACGCGCTTGGCACTCATGGGTCCGCTCATGGCAGACGTGCTGCGCGAGCGTGGACGCCTCGTTGCCCGCCGGTCAAGGCTTGACGGGCTGCAGCGCAGGTGCCGCTGCGATCCATTCCCGGGGGAAGTATCCTTTATGCGAATGGACAGGAAACTGCAATGAACGCAGCAAACATTGAACACACGCTCGGCGAAGGTTTGCAAGCCACGTTGCAACACCTGCGCGATGCGCAAACGCGCGAGCCGATGCCGGCGTGGGATATACGCGCACGGCGACTGCGGGTATTGGCAGCCATGCTGAATGACCAGCGCAATGCGTTTGTCAGCGCAATCAACGCGGACTTCCGTTGCCGACCACGCGAAGAAACCGAGCTGCTGGAGATCTTCCCCAGCCTGTCATCCATTCGCCATGCGCTGCGCCACGGCAGCCGCTGGATGCGACCACGGCGTCGCGCTGCTGATTTCGTGTTTCTTCCCGCGCATGTGGAACTGCGGCCGCAACCGTGCGGCGTGGTCGGCATCATGGTTCCCTGGAATTACCCGTTGTATCTGGCCGTTGGGCCACTGGTGGACGCGCTCGCGGCGGGCAACCGCGTGATGTTGAAAATGAGCGAGTTCACGCCGCGCTTTTCCGCGCTGTTCGCCGAGCAGATTGCGCGCTGTTTCCACGGCGACGAAGTGGTGGTCGTCAACGGTGGCGTGGAAGTTGCCCAGGCGTTCTCCGCGCTGGCTTTCGACCACCTGTTGTTCACCGGGTCCACTGCAGTTGGACGCAAGGTCATGCAGGCTGCCGCCGCCAACCTCACCCCGGTGACGCTGGAGCTGGGCGGAAAATCGCCGGCCATCGTGGGTCCTGGCGCACGCTTTGACAACGCGGTGGAACGCATCATGTTTGGCAAGCTGATCAATGCCGGACAAACCTGCATCGCTCCGGATTACGTGTTGTTGCCACGCGCGCAAGTGGCGGATTTCATCGCTGCGGCTCAGCGCATCGTGCGCGGCATGTATCCAAAACTTGCGCACGACGGCCAGTACGCCAGCATCATCTCCGATCAGCAATACCAGAGGCTGGTCAGCTTGCGCGACAGCGCCAAAACCGCCGGGGCTCAGCTCCATCCATTGACCGACGCCGTGGACGATCCCGCGCGGCGATTGCTCGTACCGCAGCTGATGACGGCCGTCAACGAGCAGATGCACGTGATGCACGAGGAGATATTCGGCCCGTTGTTGCCGCTGGTGCCCTACGACACGCTGGATGAAGCCATTGCCTACGTGGGTGCGCGGGCGCATCCGCTGTCGCTTTACGTATTTGAGCAGGATCGCAGCCTGGTCACGGACGTGCTGGCACGCACCTATGCGGGAGGTGTCAGCGTGAACGACACGGTTTATCACATCGCCCAGCATCGTCTGCCGTTTGGCGGCGTGGGCGCATCAGGCATGGGCGGCTATCACGGCGAAGCGGGGTTCCGAACTTTCTCGCACCTCAAACCAGTGTTTTGCCAGGCTCGGTTCAATACCGCCGGTTTGCTCAACCCACCGTACGGCGCACGCTTTCGCCTGGTTCTGAAGTGGTTGCTGCGTCGCGGTTGATGACGCGATGCCATTGCGCTCAAGCGATATGAAAAAGCCCCCGGCTTGCGCCGGAGGCCTGGTTTACGCAATGACCCGCGGCCGCGATCAGAACTTGTATTGGGCCGAGAAGCTCAGCAGATTGCCGTAGTCATCAAACTCACCAGTAATCGAGTCACCGGTCGCACTCTTCGAGTCGCTGATGTGGGCCGCATTAACGAACACGTGTGCGTACGATGCATTGAGTTCCAGATGGTCGCTGGCCTTGTAGGTCATGCCGAACGAAAGCAGCTTGCGCGTCGAATCTGGGACGCGTACATCGCGGGTTGCGACATAGGTCGGAGTGATATCAAGTGCAACGCCGCTGCGCAGCGTCAGCTTGTCGCTCATGTAGTAATCCGCGCCGACCGCCATGTACCACGTGTTGCGCCAGTTGAAGTCCAGCGTGCTTGGCGGCTGGGCCGGGTTGGCGTAATTGACCGTCAGGCGCTTCATCACGCTCCATTCGGTCCAGCCAAGATCGGCGCCAACGCCATACTTCTCAGCCTGATGCCAGTAGCTGAGGCTCGCCGTGGCCGGTGTGACGAACTTGGCTGTGCCCTGGGTGTGCTGAAACGGCACGCCGTTGGCCAGCAACGGCGCTACCGCAGGATTGGACAGGAGAAACCCGACCCCTGCCGGAATATCAGTGAAGTTGGCCGTACCCTGCAATTTGTGCGTGATCTGCGCGCGATAATCCGCTGCGAGTTTGTCATTGGGCGTCATCTTCCACAGCGCGCCAGCCTGCCAGCCCCAATCCGTGCTGTCACCGTAAATCCGCGCGTTCCCATCCGAGCCCGGCGGCAGAATACTGCTGACTGCGTTGAGCAGTGCGGGCGCCTGCTGCGGAGGAATGGCGCCGGCGGCGACACCTTGCTGCACCAATCCCAAACCCACTGCATTGAAGTTGATCGCGTTGGTCAGCTCGGCAATGGTCTTTTCCACGATGGCACTGGCACCAACGCTGAATTGGTCGTTGATCTTGAAAGACGCAGACAATGTCGCATCCAGCGACTGGAACCGCGACTTGATTCCCTGGTACCTGCCGACCCAGTCACGGTCATATTCCGTCTGGAAGCCGAACGGAACGTTGAAACCCAGACCTACATTGACGCGGTCCGAAACCTTGGTGGCAAAAAACATCGCCGGCACTGGCAGAGTGGTACCCGCGTCTCCGCCGTCGCCACCGCTGATGGGGCGACCCAGAGCGTCATGCGCGGAGCCTTTGAATTTCGCGCTGAAATTGATCGCCGTGATGTCCGCCTGGAAATACGTGCCGTCCAACTCGCTCATCGCCGCCGGATTGCTGGCCACCACGGAAATATCGCCGCCGGCCGTGGTCGAGCCGGCATGCGCGCGACCCATGCTCTTGGCGCTGCTTTCCTTGAGCTGAAAAGCACTGGCGTTGGCAACGCTCGGCAGAATCAGGATGCCGGCAATGGCTGCACTCAACGCAGCCAGAACCAGTGGACGAGCGTTGCCGGCGACGGAACGGAAGGACTTGCGCATGTGGGAACTCCCCGGTATCAGGTCATGCTCGGCTTGCCGAGCAAATGGATTGAAGATTCATACGGGCGTTTGAAGCCCGTTTGCTGCACTTTGACTGTTCGCCCATGTCGTTGCAAGTGATGGCGCAGCAAGCTGCGCGGCTCCACGGCAGACATGGCTCCAACGGTTCAGTGCTCACGCTTGCGCGCGGGCAGCACGCGTCTGCGTCTGCGCGGGATGCACGCGGAACGGTTCCATTGCAGCGTGTCGCGCCCGTCAAACCCCCACCTGCTAACCTCGCCGAAGTTTGCGCTTCCGTATCCATCAGAGCGGCAAGACCCATGCAGTGTTTCGTCTATGCCAGCCCACGCAAGCCCGGCAGCTATGTCTGGCTCGCCGCGCGTGACGCGTTCGACGTTCTGCCCGAATCGCTGGCGTTGCTGCTCGGCGATCTGCGCTTCGTCATGGAGGTCCAGCTCGATCCATCACGGCGCTTGCCACTGGAAGACACTGCTGCGGTTCTGCGCAGCCTGGGTGCCGTCGGTTGGCATCTGCAGCTTCCGCCGGCGGAGCATCTGACCTTGACCGGACGGACCCCCAGCGAAGATTTGCAGCACCCTGCGTCCGGCGATGTTTGAAGGCCTTTGCAATGAGCCGGGCAAATCTGCTTAACGCGCGCTTACCGTCTGTGCGGGCAACGATTTCTATACTGTGCCGATGAGCCAACCCAAAGCGCGCCACTACCGACCAAACCTGCAAGCTCTGGCGTGGTTTCTGCCGAGCCTGATCGCCGTTGCCATCGCCGGTGTGGTAACCCATCCGCTGACGCTCATTCCGCTGCTGCTGGCCAATGCGCTGGGCATGGCTGCCAGTTGTCACGTACTCGGATTCGATCTGGAGCCGCGGTTCGGCCGCACCGTGTTGCGCCGGGGCGCCACCCATGTGGTCATGTTCACCGCGTATACCGCGGTAGTGTTCGCGCTCGTGGCGTGGCCCATGTTGCACCTCAGCCAGGCGCCGAGCCTGAGCGCGGCACTGGCCCTGGCAGCCACGCTGTTGCTGGCACTGGCATTGCTGTGGCGGTCATGGCCAGCGTTCGGGTTGGTTTTTGTCTGGGACGATGCCTACCCGACGCAAGCCGATGGCTCGTGGATTTTCACTGCTGCGGCGCGCAGCATGGCGTTCGCTCGACATCTGGCGCGCGAGGAACGTTTCTTCAGCCATTTTTTGCCGGCCGCATGCGCGTTGCTGGCGCTCGCGTTCGGCGCCATCGCGCTGGCCGGACTTTACGGCGTACTGCCGCCGGAGCCGCGGATCGCGGCGCTCGCGCTGTATGGAACTGTATTGTTGCCGCTGGGCTGTCTGCTGATAGCCAATCGCACGGTGAATGCGCTTTTGGGTGAGCGCGGCGCGCGCGCCCGCGAGGTTGTTGATCTGGACGGCAAGGAGCAGCCCGGAGCTGCCGCGGAATCCGCGTCTGTCCCATCGCCGGCAACCAGCGAACTGCCGCCGGGCCCGCCGCTGCAGGCGCGCACGCTGCTGACCGCCATACGCGACGGCGACATTGACGGCGCACTGGCATTGATTGCGGCAGGCGCAGATCCCAACACATCAGCAGCAGCCGATGATCGCGACCAGCGGCCAGCCTTGACGCTCGCCGCGCTACTCCCGGATACGCGCCTGCTGCGCGCCTTGATCGCCAAGGGCGCCGACGTCAATCGCGCCAGTGGGGGCATGACCGCGCTGCTCGCTGCCACGCGGGATAGCTGGCATGGACGCGCTGAAGCCGTGCTCACGCTACTCGCCAACGGGGCCGATCCGCTGCTGGCGGACGACGTCGGCAACACCGCGCTGCACGGCGCGGTTCTAAGCGCCGAACCCGAGGTCACGGCGATGCTGCTGGATGCAGCCGCGCCGATCAATGCGCTCAACGCCAGTGGCGACAGCCCGCTGGTCATCGCCTGTCGCGCAGCCAACTGGACGCTTGCCACGTTCCTGCTCGAACACGGCGCCAACCCGACCTTGCCCAACAGCACGCCAGCGCTGGTTGCTGCGGCCAGCATTGCCGATGACGACCCCATCGGCACTCGCCTGCTGCTCAAACACCGCGCCGCGATCAATGCCACCGATGCCCAACATCGCACCGCGCTGCTCGCTGCGGCAGCTGAAGGGCACGAGCAGATCGCTCGCGCGCTGCGTGCGGCGAATGCCGATGTCAATGTGCCGGACGAGCACAGCAGCACCGCGTTGATGGAAGCAGCGCGGGCCGGCGCCGGCGGCATCGTGCAGCTTCTGGCCGAGGCGCAGGCAGACGTGCGCGTGCGTGACCAGCACGGACGCGATGCATTGACCTTGGCCTGCCAATCCCCGCGCGCCAATGGGGATACGATCCGCGCCTTGCTGGCGCTGGGTGCCGAACCCAAAGCAGCGGGACCGGATGGACGCAGTGCGCTCGATCACGCTACGGCAACCGGGCGCTGGGATCTGGTCGCTCTGCTCGATCCGCAGACGCCGCTGCCGGCAAGCCTGAGTACCGATCTGCTGACCGCCGGCAGCGATACGCCCGCCCACCTGCTGGACGCTTTGCGCTTCAGCCATTGGGCCATCGTGTCCACTTTTGCCGAACGCGTCCGGGAATGGCCGCAGGCACAACTGGCAGCGCTGTATGTCGATCTGGCCACTCCCGGCCTGGCGCCTGCGCGACGCTGGTTGCTCGATCACGGCCTGGATGCCGAAGCGCGCCTGGCTCCCGCTCCAGTGGCTGCTGCCATCGCCCAAGCCCCCGCAGATGACCCTGTCCTCAGCGCCGCGCTGGCGCCATCCGCGCTTGGCGGGCGCTTGATCGACGTGTTGTTGCAACAATTGCCGGACTCCAGCGTAGCGGTGGAAGAGTTGCTGCAAGCTGGCGCGAGCCCGGCCGGTGCAGGCTTGCTGGCGCTGGCGCTGTCGCGGCTGGGTCAGGGCACAACCGATTCCGAGTTGCCCATGCATCTGCTGGAGCGCGGCGGTGATCCATTCGGCGCGGACGCGCGCGCGCGCACGCCGCTGCATCTGGCGGCAATCAACGCGCACTACCCGTTGCTGCAAGCACTGCTGGTCCTTGGCTGCAATCCCAACACCCAGGATCGCGAAGGTCGCACTCCGCTGTTTGCCGCACTCGAACACGGTGTCGCGGCCTTGCCGCTGGTGCGCGCACTGATTGCCCACGGTGCCAACCCGGAGACGGCCGATACCAATGGCGAAACGCCGCTGGGTCGCGCTCTGGAGCACCCGGTGCTGGAGCGCTGGCTCGACTGGCGCGACTGGTCACGACCAAACCGGGCGCTGCGCGCGGATGATTTGCCAGCCGCCGCCGGAGCTGGCGCACTGGCCAGCGTGCAGCGCCTGCTGGAGCTTGGTTTTGCCGTCGATGCGCAGGATCCGCAAGGCGCATCGGGGTTGGTGCGTGCCTGTGGCAACGGCCACGCCGAGATCGCCGCATGTTTGCTGGATGCCGGTGCTGATCCCGCGCTCGCCGCCCACAGCGGCGTTAGCGCGTTGGCCGCGGCAGTGAGCGCGCGGCAACCGGCACTTGTCAGCTTGCTGCTCCAGCATCACGTGGCAACCGAGCAGCACCTGCCGAACGCGGCCACGGTGTTGATGCTGGCTGCGGCCTTGGGCTTTCCGGAAATTGTCGAGGCACTCCTCGACGCTGGCGCTGATGCCAATGCCGTTGACGACGCCGGGCGCAATGCCTTGCATGCGGCAGCGCAATTCAGCTTCGAACACAACGACAGCTTGCGCGCACGCCGCTTGTTTGACGTGCTCCTGAAACACGCTGCAGACATCAACCTGGCCGATCGCGAGGGATCGACGCCGCTGTTGCTGCTGCTTGGCGCGCGCATGCCTCCGGGCAGCGCCTGTGATGCCACGCACATAGGCGCGCTGGTGCCACCACTACTCGATGCCGGCGCGCGACCGCGACATGCTGATCTGCGCGGAGTGACCGCACTGCACGCCTGCGCCATGCATGCACTGCTCGCCCCTGCACGCCTGCTGCTCGCGCGCGGCGCCGCGCGTGATGCACCCGATGCGTTTGGTCGCACGGCGGCAGACGTGGCGCGCCAGCTGGGGTATGTCGACGTGGCGCATGAACTGGCAGTACGCAACAGTGCTATCCCCAGCGTGCGGCAAACGTTGCGCCACCCGGCCCAGCAACCCGAAGACTAGCGGCGCTCAGAGCAGGACGCGAAATCCGGCGATCCGGCCGGCTTCAGAGTTCGTCCGGATGGACCTCGCCGCGCTCGCGTGCACGCTCCGCGCTCGGTGCAGCGTCGGCCTCGAACAGCGTCTGCAGATCCGTCAAGGCATCACGCGTGCTCTGCGCCAGGCGCACCTTGTCGTCGTACAGCAGGGCCTGTTTGTTCAACAGGTCCTCGTCATAACGACGAAACCGCTCCACGCGATCAGCCGCAAACTCCGCAGACAGGCCAAGTGCCTGCAGCGTCTTGCGGGTCATCTTCAAACTGGAGTGATAGGTCTCACGCACCGGCTCGTCGATGCCCAGATCCTTCAAGCGAAATACGTGTTGCCGGTTGCGCGCGCGGGCGACGATCTTCAAGTGCGGATACTGGCGACGGACCAGGCGCGCAATGCGCAGGTTGGTTCCCGGATCATCGGTGGCTAGCACGAAGACTTCCGCCGTGCCCGCCTGGGCGGCACGCAGCAACTCCGGTCGCGCCGGGTCGCCGAAGAACAAGTCCAGCGTACCCAGGGCACGCGACATGTCTACTTGTTGCGTCGAATGCTCCAGCGCGACGAACGGGATCCCTTGCGCATGCAGCACGCGTCCGACGATCTGCCCGACGCGACCGAAACCGGCAATGATCACCCGCGGAGGACCGCTGCTGATCGTGTCAAATTCGCGCTCGGGCCGCTTTTTTGCCGACACGTGCAGAATGCGTGCGGTAAACCCCACCAGCAGCGGGGTCAGCGCCATCGTCAGGATGATCGCCAGCACCAGTGCATCGCGCTGTGCAGCGGCAAGCAGATGCTGGTCTGCGGCCTGGCGCAGGACCACAAAGGCAAACTCGCCACCGCACGCCAGCAGCACCATCAGCCGCAGCGTGTCAGCACGTCCAAGGCCGGCCAGCAGACGTCCAAGCGGCCATAACAGCGCGCTCTTGAGCAGCAACAAACCCAATACCAGCCCGGCAATCATCAGCGGTCGATGCATCAGCAACGCAAGATCCATCGACATGCCGACGCTGATGAAAAACAGACCCAGCAGCAAACCCTTGAACGGCTCGATGTGCGATTCCATTTCATGCCGGTATTCGGAATCGGCCAGCAGCACACCTGCCAGAAACGCGCCCAGCGTGGCGGAGATGCCTGCCAGCTCCATCAGCCAGGCTGTTCCCATCACCACCAGCAGCGCGGTGGCCGTCGATACCTCCACCGAATCTGCGCGGGCGACAAAACGAAACACCGGCCGCAGCAGATAGCGCCCGCCCACGACCACCGCAACAATCATGCCCAGCGTGCGCAGCACGGCCAGTGGATCAATGCCGTGCGTGGTCGATGACGGCGCCAGCAGCGGCACGGCCGCAATCAGCGGAATCGCTGCCAGGTCCTGGAACAGCAATACGGAGAACACCTCGCGGCCGTATGCCGAGCCCGCTTCCTTGCGTTCGGCCAGCACTTGCAGGCCAAACGCAGTGGAGGACAACGCCAGACTGCCGCCGACGATCAGCGCGGCGCTACCGGAAAGGCCAAACAGCATATGGCCGACCAGTCCGATCGCCAGCGCGGCGCTGAACACCTGCGCGACGCCAGTACCAAACACCGAGCGCCGCATCACCCACAAGCGCTGTGGCGACAGCTCCAGTCCGATCACGAACAGCATCAGCACGATGCCAAACTCGGAGATTGTCGCCACGCCTTCGGTGTCGCCGATCAACCCCAGCAACTGCGGTCCGATGACCACGCCGGCCAGCAGATAGCCAAAGACCGAGCCCAGCCGAAAGCGCTTGCTCAACGGCACGGCGATGACCGTAGCCAACAGGAACACCACGGCAGTCTGCAGAAACTGATGGCCTTCCACGCTGGCGCGACTCCGGTCGGGAAAGCGTGGATTGTTTCACGCTTGAGGCAAACGCACGACACACCCCAAGCGCTCGCGCGGACTGGCTGCAAGCGACCGAAGCGGGTAACAACGAAGTGGAAGATCGCCTGGTTTTCCCGGACCGCGCTCGCCCGAAAGGAAAATCATCGGGCCCGTGCAGGGCAAAAAAAAGAGGCCGGAACGACCGGCCTCTTTCAGCGTCAGAGCCAACAACGGCTTATTTCTTCTGCGCGGAATCTTTCAGTCCACGATCCTCAAGCATCGGCTCGATGCTGGGGTCCTGCCCACGCCAGGCCTTGTACATGGCGGCCAGATCCTGCGTGTTGCCGCGGGAAAGCACCATCTCGCGAAAGCGATCGCCATTGGCACGCGTCATGCCGCCGTGCTCCTCAAACCACTGGAAGCCATCGTCTGCCAGCATCTGCGTCCACAGGTAGGCGTAATATCCGGCGGCATAGCCATTTCCCCATATGTGCTGGAAATAAGTCGAGCGGTAACGCGGCGGCACGTAGCCCAGATTGACACCATCCTTCTTCAACGCAGCCGCCTCGAATGCGTCTGCATCCTGCAACGGCGCCGCCACGCCAAGCATGTGCCAGTTCATGTCGAGCATGGCGGCAGCCACCAGCTCGGTCATGTCATAGCCTTTGTTGAACATGCGCGACTTGCGCATCTTTTCAACCAGCGCCTGCGGCATCGGCTCACCGGTCTTGTAATTCTTGGCGTAGTGCGCGAACACCTTCGGGTTGCTCGCCCAGTGCTCGTTGAACTGCGACGGGAATTCGACAAAGTCGCGGGCGGTGTTGGCGCCGGACAGAGAGACATATTGGGAGTCTGCAAGCATGCCGTGCAGGGCATGCCCAAACTCGTGGAACATGGTGGTGACATCATCGAAAGAGAGCAGCGCCGGTTGTCCGGCGACCGGCTTGGTGAAGTTCGCAACGTTGTAGATGACCGGCTTGGTGCCGAGCAGCTTAGACTGGTCGACGAAGTTGCTCATCCACGCGCCGCCGCCCTTGTTGTCGCGCTTGAAGTAGTCGCAGTAGAACAGGGCCAGCGAGCTGCCGTCCTTGTCGAACACTTCGAACACGCGGACATCAGGCTGATACACCGGGATGTCGTGACGCTCCTTGAAGGTCAGCCCGTAAAGCTGATTGGCAGCATAAAAGACACCGTTCTGCAGCACGTTGTCCAGCTCGAAATAGGGTTTGATCTGACTTGCATCCAGATCGTACTTGGCCTTACGCACTTGCTCGGCATAGAAGTCCCAGTCCCAGGGTTGCACTTTGAAACCACCGTGCTGCTGATCGATCACCGCCTGGATATCGGCCGCTTCAGTACGCGCGCGACCGGTAGCTGGCGCGACCAGCTTGTGCATGAAATCCAGCGCTGTTGCTGGCGTCTTCGCCATCTGGTCTTCCAGCTTCCACGCCGCGTAATTGGGGAAGCCCAACAGCTTCGCCTGCTCGGCGCGAATCTGCGCGATACGCTCGATGGTCTTGCGCGTGTCGTTGGCATCGTTGTGTTCGGCGCGATTCCACGATGCCTCGAACAGCGCCTGGCGCGTGGCGCGGTTGCTGAGTGATTGCAGCTGCGGCTGCTGCGTGGTGTTCTGCAACGGCAGCACCCACTTGCCAGTCAGTCCGCGATCTTTCGCCGCCTGCGCGGCAGAGGCGATTTCACTATCGGACAAGCCAGCAAGATCAGCCTTGGCATCCACCACCAGCGCGCCAGCCTTGGTTGCGGCCAGCAACTTGTTGGTGAACTGCGTGCTGAGCGTGGATTCTTCCTTGTTCAACGTTTTCAGACGCGCCTTGTCCGCCGCGGACAGCTTCGCTCCGGCGTGGACAAAGTTCTGGTAAGTCACTTCCACCAGGCGCAGCGATTCGGGATCGAGCTTGAGCGACGCCCGCTCGTCGTAGACTTTTTGCACGCGCGCAAACAGCTTGCTGTTGAGATGGATCGCGTCCGCGTGGGCGGCCAGCAGCGGGGCTTGCGTCTCTTGCACTTTCTGCAGCGTGGGATTGGTGTTGGCCGCCGTGACAGCGTCAAACGCGTGCGTCGCGCGCGTCAGCATTGCGCCGGACTTGTCCATGGCGACAAAGGTATTGGCAAAAGTCGGTGCGGCAGGATCGTTGGCGATCTTCTCGATTTCCAGCATCTGCTGGCGCATGCCTTCCTCGATCGCGGGCTGGTAATCGCCATCCTTGATCTTGTCGAACGGCGGCGCCTGGAAGGGCAGCGTGCTGGCAGCAGAGAACGGGTTTGCGGTCATGTTTACGGTGGCGTGGGCAGCGGCGGCGGTAGTGGCGGGTGGTGGTGCACTGCGCGCGGTCTGAGCACACGCGAGAAGGGCGAGGGCAGTGGTTGCCGCAATCATGCGCAAATGGAGCATCGGGGTTCCCCCAGTGGCGGATCGGTGAATATCACGGTTGCGGTCGTCGACTTTAGCGACAGTGCCTGCATGCTTTCAAATGGCGCGGTCGCATGACATGTGCTCGCGATCCAGCCGCTGCAGTCTACGCCGCACGGACGTCGCGCAATGTCCAGGCGGCTCCAATCAACAGATACAAGCGATGGCGCACGACGCTCATCGGCAGGTCCGTATCCAGCTCCACGTCGGTATGCAGGTCGGCAACGCTGGCCTTGACGCTGGCCGCCGGGTCGCTTGCGCGCAGACTTTCATCCACCACTTCCGGATCTGGCTGGGCCGCACGCCAGCGGACAAACAGGTCATCGGTGCGCAGCGCGGACTGCAGCGCGCTGGCGAAGTCGTTGGGTCCGGCACCGGAGTAGGCAAAACGTTCATCGGCGCCGCGTGCATGGGCCAGATCGGCGATCGAAAGATAATAGCGATTGCGTGCCATGTTGCCTCCAGGCAGACGTTCATCGACAGATTGTGTGGGTGTTATTTCAACACGGACGATGTGAACCTCAACCGCAACCGTCGGCGCGAGCGGTGCAGCCTGAGCGGATTGGCCCTGCTTCCGAAGGGTTGCTGCAGGCATAATGCTGCCTTTGATAAGCGGTCCCGGCGCATGTTCGAACTCAAGCCCCAAACGTACGCGAACAAACGCGAGCACTACGCCGACCTGCTTTCACAGGCGCAAGGCCTGCTTGCCGGCGAGCACGATCTGATCGCAAACGCCGCCAACTTCGGCGCATTGATATACCACAGCCTGCCCGGGGTGAACTGGGCCGGCTTTTATCTGTACGACGGCAGCGAGCTCGTGGTTGGTCCGTTCCAGGGCAAGCCGGCGTGCATCCGCATCCCTCTGGGCCGCGGCGTATGCGGCACGGCCGCGTCCACGCGGCAAACACAGCTGGTGCATGACGTAAACGCGTTTGACGGCCATATTGCCTGCGACGCCGCATCGCAATCGGAAATCGTCGTGCCATTGATCAAGGCGGACGGCGGCTTGCTTGGGGTATGGGACGTCGACAGTGCCCAGATAGGCCGCTTTGACGAGGATGACCGCGCGGGCATGGAAGCGCTGTGTGCGCTGTTCATGCAAGCTTGAGGAGCGGCTCTGCAAGACGGCCGCGGCGGCGCGTCAAGACGCTGATGGTGGCAGGGGCTTCACCGGTACGGCTTCAATCCTGAGCCGCCAACGCGCCCTCGCGCGGCTGACGCAAGAGAGCCATCACTGCGTCGCGTGCCTCTTCCACGCCGGTGCCCGCCGATGCGGAAAATATCTGCGCGCTGGCGTGCACCGCTTCACTGGCAAATTGCTTGCGCAGCGCCGCCAGGGCTTGTGTGGCCTGCCCATGCGAGAGCTTGTCAGCCTTGGTCAACAGCACGTGGCACGGCAACTGGGTGGCGAAGCAAAACTGCAGCATGGTGCGGTCAAATTCCTTGAGCGGATGGCGGATGTCGACAATCAACACCAGCCCGCGCAGGCTGCGCCGTTGATGCAGATAGGCGTCGATCTCAAGCTTCCAGTGCTCGCGCATTTCCAGTGGAACCTTGGCGTAGCCGTAACCGGGCAGATCAATCAGGCGCACATCAGCCGGTGGCTGGCCGTCGATACGCACCGGCGGCGGCAGGCTGAAGGCCACCATTTGCTGCGTACGCCCGGGAGTCTTGGAAGTGCGGGCCAAGCCCTTGTGGTTGGTCAGCGTGTTCAGCGCGCTTGACTTGCCTGCATTGGAACGACCGGCAAACGCCACCTCGGCACCTTGGTCGGCGGGCAACTGGTGGACACGATGAGCGGCAAGTACAAATTGCGCGCCTTGCAATGGATTGGGCATAGGATCGTTTGACCAGGCTGGGGTGGCGCAGGGATAATTCCGCAGTTTCCGCTGCTGCACGCCTTGAGCCTGCAACCAACGGCTGTTTCTGCGCGCGTCTCGGGAGTCAAGTGTATGAGTTTTCAGTCCGCTGGTTTACGGCCCACGGTGCTTGCGTCTGCATTGGCGCTGCTGTTTTCCCTGTCAACCGGAATCGCGCTGGCGCAGGACGCGACGCCGGCGGCAAGCGCGACCAGCCCGGCACCTGCGGCCAGCGTGGCAGCTGCAGCAAGCACGACCTCGGCGGCAAGCGCGGCATCACCTGCGGGGAGCGCGGCGGCTGCGTCAAGCCCGACACCCGCCGCCAGCGCGGCGCCGGCGGCAAGCGCGCCGGCTACTGCCAGCACTGCCCTGGCTGCGGCCACCGCAGCCAACGTCGTCGCCGGCGGCAGCGCGGCGGCTAAACCCGGTGACGTCGCAGCCGGCCAGGGCAAAGCCGCTGTGTGCGGCGCCTGTCATGGACTGGACGGCAATTCCGCCGACGCGCAATTTCCGAAACTGGCCGGCCAGAGTGAGCAATACATCGTGCGCCAGTTGACCGACTTCAAGGCGGGCATCCGCAAAAACGCGATCATGATGGGCATGGCCGCGCCGCTTTCGCCGCAGGACATGCACGACCTGGGCGCCTACTTTGCCAGCAAGACGTCCGTGCCAGGCGTGGCCGATCAAGCGCTGGTCGAGCATGGCCAGATGTTGTTTCGTCAGGGTGATGGCAAACGCGACATTCCTGCATGCATGGCGTGCCACAGCATTGACGGTCGAGGCAACCCCGGCGCGATGTATCCACAATTGGCCGGACAACACGCCGCATACGTCGAGGCTGCGCTGAAGGCGTGGCACGATGGCACGGTGTGGGGCACCGATGCCCAGGCGCAGATCATGCCCGGCATCGCCAAACTGCTGGACGCCAAGGACATGGCGGCGCTGGCCAGCTACATTGAAGGCTTGCACAGCACCGCCAAGCCGGCCGCAAGCCCGACTCCATAACCCACAGCGCGCGAGCGTCAGCTCCGCGACGCGGTTCACGCCATCCCTCAAGGTATTGCCATGTTCAAGCATTTGCCCATTCTGTGCGCCGCTCTGCTCGCCGTTGCCGGCTGCAGCCAAAACGGCGCGAACGCGCCTGAGCCGAGCACGGCAACTATGCCAGCCACCGTGGTCGCGCCCGCGGCGGCGGCGACCGCAACCAGCTCGCCAGTAACGCCAGCCAGTGCGCCGGCCGGCACCACCAGCGCTGCGCCGGTGTCACCGAGCAGCGCCGCGCCGGCGCATGCGGGTACCGCCGCAGATGCTGCTTCGCCTGGCTCTGCTCCCGCGGCGTTTGTCGATACCGGCAAGTGGGTCGAAGGCAAGCACTACTTTCTGCTTGATCCAGCGCAACCGACCAGCCACCCGGGCAAGATCGAGGTGACCGAGGTGTTTTCGTATGTGTGTCCGGCGTGTAACCAGTTTCATTCCACGGTGGATCGCATTGCCCGCAGCCTGCCCGCTGGTGCCGTGATGAACTATGTCGCCGCGTCCTTCCGGGCGGATGAAAATTGGCCGATGTACCAGCGCGCTTTCTATACCGCGCAGGCGCTTGGCGTAGTGGACAAAACCCATGACGCGATGTTTGATGCCACCTGGAAAACCGGTGAAATGGCTACTTACGTCCTGGATGCCGGCAAGCTGAAACCGCGTGGAGCCTGGCCTACCATTGAAGATGCCGCGAAGTTTTACGCGAAGTTTGGCGTAGACCCGAAAGAGTTCCTCGCGATCGCCAACTCGTTCACCGTCAACACGCAGATGAAGCGCGCAGACGACTTGATCAAGGCGTACGCGGTGGATAGCACGCCATCGATGATCGTCAACGGCAAATACCGCTTCGGTCCGAGTACCGCAGGCGGCTACACGCAAGCGGCGGAACTGACCCAATGGCTGGTGGCCAAGGAAGCGGCCGGCAAGTAATCTGCGCGGACCTTAAAGTGGCGAAGCGCGACAACGATGTCGCGGTACTTCCAGGCAATGACGGAGGTGGTTGTGAAGTTGCAAAAGTTGCTCAGCTTGCGGGTTCTGATGTTGTTCAGCGGCTTGCTGCTGGCCAGCGCGTGCACGGCCAAGTCCGCCGCGCCGGCTCCGGCGCCATATACCGAAGGCAAGCAGTATGTGGTGCTGCCGGCACCGCACCAGCGCTACAGCGCCGAGGGCAAGGTCGAAGTTGCAGAAGTCTTCTCGTACGGCTGCATCCACTGCGCACAGTTTGCGCCGCTGGCGCAACAATTGCGGAAATCCCTGCCCAAGGGCGCCGTACTCAAACTGGTGCCTGCGCCATTCAGTGCCGAATGGCTGCCGTTTGCACGCGCGTATTACGCGGCAGACAAGCTCGGTGTGGTGGAGCGCACACACCTGGCATTGTTCCAGGCGAAATTTGACGCGCATTACCCCATCAACACCATGAGCGAGCTGGCTGATTTCTACGCGCGCGAGGGCGTGGATCGGGCGGCGTTCATGGCCGCGGCAACCTCGCCTGCCGCGACGGCCAAGCTCAAGGGCGACCTGCTGCTGATTCAGCAATGGGGCGTGGACAGCACGCCGACCATGGTGATCAACGGCAAATATCGCATCACCGGCGTCAGCAGCCACGAAGAAATGGCTGCCGTGGCGCTGTGGCTGGCCAAGCGTGAGTTGTCCGGCGGCAAGTAGGCCATTGCCGCGCCAGGCAGCTCGCAGCGTTCGACGCGATACTCCGGGTCTGACACGGCTGGCGTCTTGTTCACAGCCGGCGGATCATGCTGGTTCTGCGCGCCCGTTCAGTGCGGCGCAGCACCTGTTTCCTGACCACCGTGGCGCATGATGACCCGTGCTGATGATTCCGTTCCCGATGCACCTGCCGAGCGCCGTTTGCGCTTGCTCAGTTGCAACATCCTGGCCGGTGGCAGCGTGCAAGGTTACAGCGAGTACGTCACGCGCTCGATCAGCGCCGTGCTGCCGGGCCGCTCCAAACTGGACAACCTGGACCGACTCGCCGAAGTACTGCCGCGGTTTGACTTGATAGGCCTGCAAGAAGCAGATGCCGGCAGCCTGCGTTCGGGCTTTCTCAACCAGACCAAGTATCTGGCCGAAACCTCCGGCATGCCGTTCTGGAGCTATCAGCCGAACCGGGCCATGGCGCGCGTTGCGCATTCGGCGAACGGTCTGATCAGTCGGCTTGAGCCAAAGTCGGTGCTGGACTACCCGCTACCCAGCCGTATCCCCGGCCGCGGCGCGCTGCTGGCCCAGTTTGGCGAAGGCGAGAACGCGCTCGCGGTGATGATCGCCCACTTGTCGCTGAGTGCGTCGGCACGCGCCCGACAGCTCGCGTTTATCGGCGAACTGCTGCAGGATTTTCCGCACGCGGTGTTGATGGGTGACTTGAACAGCGAGGCCGGCAGCAAGGAAATGCGCGAGCTGTTTGCCAAATCCACGCTGCAGCCACCGGCGCAGGCGACACCGACGTTCCCCAGCTGGAAGCCGCGCCGAGCTCTCGATCACATCCTGACTTCCCCCGCCATCCAATTGGAAAAAGTCTGGGCATTGCCGCAGGCGTTTTCCGACCATTTGCCACTGGCGGCGGAAATTCGCCTGCCCGCCCACGTCGGCGGCAAATCAAGCCGCCGCAGACCGCGTGACCGATGACCACCCGCCGCGTGGGCATCGCCATGCCCTGGCTGGCACTGGCAGTGATTGCGGGCTTATCGGCATGGTTGCGCTACGGCCTGATTGAATCGAGCCAGCTGGCACAGCTGTGCGACGTGGCTGGCAGTCCGTTGTGGTGTACCTGGAGACAGTGGCTGGTGTTGGGCTTCTTGCACAATATCTACGGCAGCGTGGCACTCGTTGCCACAGTGATCGCGGTTTTTTCGCAGCGTCTGGCCGTGGCCTGGCTGGCAGCCGCATTGGGCCTGTTCGCGCTGGTGCTGTACTGCTTCCAGAGCGGCGCCATCGCTCTGCTGATCGGCGCGCTACGCTTGCTGCGGATCCAGGCCCAGGTTGGAATGTCGCCACCGCCATCGGTGCAGGACCGACCAGGCAAGCGCGATATTCAAGGCCAGCCATAACCACGCGGCCGTGGTCAGGCCCGCCTCCTGGACCACGACCACCACGGCCAGCACCGGCAGCCATGCCGCAAGAAACCTCGCCTCCAGCAGCGGCTGCGCAAGCTCGCGCGAGGACAATCCAGCCAGCAGCGCGTAGCCCACGCACGGCAACGCGAACAGGCCCAGCGGAAAGTCCCGATAGCGGCCATCAAACACCAGCAGCAAACCGTAAAAGGCCAAGGCAAAAAGCCACCCGACGTGCAGCCACTGTGCCGCAGGCCAGCTGTCGGCAGCAGGTGGTGCCGGACCAGACGCTGATGGTGTAATGACAACTGCCGCCGCTGCAAGGTCCGGGCGGCCCAGTGATGGTGTGCTGGACTTGCGCGAGGAAGGCTCTTGTGCGCACTGCGCTACCGCGGCCAGACGCGCGGCGATGGTGCTGGCCAGCAGCAAGGTCGTGACCAGCGCGGCAGCGCACGCAGTCAGCGACACCGTCCATTCCCAGATATCGCGCGCCGCAAACGCCAGCTGCCGGCCTTGCCATGCCAGCGCCGCGCCACTGGCATAGCCCATTAGGACAAGGCTGATCCAGCCGCGGGCGCCATGCCAGCGTCGGCCGCGCGCGCCCACCAGCGCAAACAGCGCCGCTCCCAGCAATCCGGCCAACCACCCAAGCCACCAGCGTGATGCCTCGACCACCGGCCCGGTCAGTGCAAACTTGGGACGCGCCTGCGCATCGAAGACGCCCCAGTAACCGCCGACCGTGCCCTCCTGCGCGCGCTTCCACGGCTGATCGAAAGCCTCGATCACGTTGTATGGCATGTGCACGCGCGCCGCGTAATCGAGGAACCCGCGCAGATAGCGCGCCTCGTTGACCACGCTGGCCACCGCCGCCTGGCGTGGCCGTCCTGCACTTGGCCAACCGGTCTCGCCGACCATCACCTCGCGGCCGGGAAATGCCGCACGCACGCGCGCATAGACGTCTTCCACGTGCTGCAGCGCGTTTTCCGGCGCCACTGGATGGTCTTCCCAATATGGCAGGATGTGGATAGTCAGGTAGTCCACCGACTTGGCCAGCTGCCGATGGCGCAACCAGAGTTCCCACACGTCGGCATAGGTCACCGGCACGTCGATAGCGCCCTGCACCTGGCGCAGGTAGCCGCCCAGAACCTGTGGCGACAACTCTCCGCGCAGCAGCACTTCGTTGCCGACAACTACCCCACGCAGCACCTGCGGATATTTACGCGCGGTGGCAATGCCAAGGCGAACCTGCTCGGCGTTGGCCTTGGGATCTCGACCCAGCCAGATTCCCAACAGCACCTGCATGCCGTGCCGCTGCGCGATCTCCGGCACCGCGCTCAAGCCCTGACCTTGCGAATACGTGCGCACGCAATCAAAACGCTGCGATAAAGCTTGCAAGTCCTCGTCGATGCGTTGCGGGCTGATGAAAGCGCGGATATCAAGTGGGGTCTCGCCCGCCAGTCGGAACGGCGCATAGGAAACGCAGGCGATGCGTCCTGACGGCGCATCGGGCAGAGCCACCGGTCGACCCAGCGACCACCAGCCCCACGCGCCGGCTAGCGCAAGCGAAAGCAGCAGCAGCCACGCCCATGCGTGCTGACGACGAACCCGCGATAGGGATGCCATGCCGATCCATTGCCGTCGCAAAACCGGACGCCAGCTTAACAGCCGATCAAATACGCAGATGGCACGCACCAGATCGCGCTGAGCATTCCACGGCACCGCCGGGGAGCATGCGACCACGCATCGGCGCACGCGAGCGCCGCTCGATCATCCTTACGCGTCTGTGCAACAACTGGTGGTGACAACGCGACGGGCGACAGCGATAAGGCAGTGGTCCGCATGCCATCCACTACACTGGCAGGCCGATCGCTTGCCGGAGGCTCCATGACCTTGTTCCCGTTACGGTATGCGGCGATCGCCTGCCTGGCAGTGGCCGGTGCGTGGCTTTTGCCCGCAACTACGCTGCGCGCTGTCGAGCCCAGTGACGCCCAGCGCACGGCGTTCATGCAGGCCTACGCTTCTGCGCAAACCGGGGGCGAACAGTGGCGTACTCTGGCTGCAGGCCTTGTCGATTATTCGCTTTATCCGTACTTGCAGGCTGCAGCGTTGCAGCACGACATCCGGCTGATCGATCGCGGCGCGGTGGAGGACTATCTGCGCCGCTATCCGCAATGGATCCCGGCAGCTGATCTGCGCCGCGCATTTTTGCAGGAACTCGCGCGCCGGCAAGACTGGACTGCGTTCAGCGATTTGTATCAAGCGGGCCTTGGCGACGCGCTCACCTGCAATGCGCTGCAGGCACGCTTGAGCCGCGGCGAAACGCTGACATTCGACACCGATCTAGCCTCGCTGTGGACGAAACCAAGCCTGCCTGGCGCGTGTGATCCAGTCCTCAACTCCGCGCACGACCAGGGCTTGCTGACCACCACCCGGTTGTGGACGCGTATTGATCGCGCGGCAGCAGCCAACCAGCCTGGCACCGTCGAAGCGCTGGCCAGTTGGCTACTGCCGGACGATGCGCTCATCGCGCGACAGCTGG
>JBBSSI010000007.1:0-129574 GCA_038242205.1 Lysobacterales bacterium | reverse complement strand
GGTCCGGCTGCTTTTGCGAAACGGCGTGACGAACTGGGCAGCGATGATCCGCGGCTGCAGACCGTACTCCAGGCAACGCCGTGCCCAATGATGCGCCCCACTGCACGCCTCCATGGCCACGATCGTCCCCGCTGGCAGTTGCGCTAGCCACAACACAAAGGCATCCCGCTTCAGATCCAAACGGCGCAGCACGTGCCCGGCCGCATCCATTTCACACACCGAAAACGAGCTCTTCGCCAAGTCCACGCCAATCGTTATAGTGCTCATGGAGACTTCCTCTTCTGCTGACGGTTGTGTCGCAACACCATCATGGCCCTCGAGGCCGAAAGGGGAGGAAGTCTCTTTTTACTCGTTCAAGGCGGACGGCTACGCCGCCGCATAACTCAAGCGTTAGACCACGTGAGACATCATCGCCATGATACGAATTAGGGAAATCACGACGCTTTGCTTTCTGCTTATCGCTGGCTGCGCTAGCGTCGCTGATCTCCAAACGAAAGCTCCGTCCGCAACGCTAACCAGCTCTGTTTCGGCGCAAGATGTAGCGCAGTGCATCCGAGATCGTTGGCAGTCCCAAACATTCGGTGAAAACGATGGCGCTGTGTTGCAGCAAACTGGTGTTAAGTTCACGGTAGTTTCGCCACCGGGTGAGGTTCCATCAGACGTGGCCGTAGTGATTCCCGACGGAAAGCAAACGTCAATCACAATCTTCGCCCAGGCATCTCTCGGGATTAACGGCAGGGGCGGGAAACGAATTGCGGCCGCAAAGACTTGTCTGCAATGAGGCTCGCGTCTAACTGTTCATTCGAGGCGGACGGGACAGTTCCTACGCTTTAGTGGACACCCTGAACTACCACTTCAGGAGTGCCCAAGATGCCCAAGCCAGGCCCCCGCACCACCTACCGTTACACCGAACAGTTCAAGGCAACGGCCGTCCGTTTGAGCCAGTTGCCAGGCGTGGCGATTCAAGATGTTGCCGCTTCGCTTTACATCCATCCTTTCATGCTGTCTCGTTGGCGCAAACAAGCGCGCGAGGGTTTGATCGTGAACAAAGGTGTAGCAGTAGACAAAGAAATAGCGGCCGAGCTCAAGGAGCTGCGCCAGGTGAATAGGGCGTACGAGCGCCTGAAGATCGAGCATGACCTTTTAAAAAAAGCGATCGCGTTCACTTCCACGCCAAGGCCGACATCTTCGCCTTCATCCGTGACCAAAAGCAGCAGCCGGTGAGACTGTTGTGCCGGCTCTACGGGGTAAGCGCGAGCGCGTGCCGCGACCGTCCAAAAAGCGTGCGCGCGCAAGAAGATGTGCGCTTGCTGGATCGCATGCGTCAGGTGCATGACGAAGGTCGACACACGTATGGCAGCCCGCGCGTTCACGCCGGATCACCGCGAGGACTTCACTAGCGAACGCGCGCAGCGAAACGCCGTGCGCAGCTACATCGATTTTTACAATACCAAGCGCTTACACTCCGCCTTGGGCTATCGTTCTCCCATCGAGTTCGAGGTTCAATGCGGCTAACCAACCGGTGTCCACTTTTGCGTAGGAACTCTCCCGCAGTCCCGCTACGCGGGTCGTCGGCGGCTTGATTCCAGCGTTAGACAACATTTGCAAGTTTCAAGGCGGATTGATGAATGGACAACAGACTACTCAAAAGATATCGTGAGTATGCAAGCACGGAGGAGTCATTTGCGGTCCTATTCGTGAAAACGCATCTAGACCAAGCGCAAGGTCAATGGGTGGACATCGTCGATTTCCGGCGCTACGAGATGTCTCCCGACAATCTGCATTTTAGATTTGTTGTAGGCGGCCTGTACGAGAGAAAACTCCGTCCGCAGTATCCGCCGAAGTCCGCCTATACGGTAGATGGCCGATTCGATGAGCGCGGGTACTACCTCATGACGCGTGCCATAACATGGGAAACCGCGCACACAGACATAGAGCAGCAGAAATCGATAAAGGTCCAACCCCGTAGGTTCGAGGTAACTGGCGTGAGCTACGACAGGAGCCGAGACAACGAGAGCTACTTCCGTGACGAGGCGCCGCCCGAAATCAAAGCTCTGGCGAATAATCTTCACGACCGTACTGATCCTCTATGGGACAAAGCTATGCAGTACGTAAACGCCCCACAATTTGTTTATGAAATCCGCAAGGCCAAAGTCATCTAAGGAGAGTCTGAACAAGTCCTGTTAATCCCATACGATTAGCCATCCAAACGCCAAGCTTATCGCCATGACGCAGATGAGCTTCTGCGATGCCGCATATGCCGGCAAGCGCAAGCAGACGACGGGAAGTCTTCGTTGCGGCGATGGAACAGGTGGTGCCGTGGGACTTGTTGCTGGCGCTGATCGACCGGTGTATCCAAAGGCTGGCAAAGGACGGCGGCCTTATCCGATCAAGATGATGCTGCGCATTCATATGCCGCAGAACTGGTTTGGGTACAGCGATCCGGCGATGGAAGAAGCCTTGTATGAAGTGGCGCCTTTGCGCCGTTTCGCAGGTTTGTCATTGACGCGGGGGAGCGTACCGGACGAAACCACGATCTTGACTTTCGTCATGTGCACGAGGCTCACGACCTGGCGCACCAAGGTGCTGGCGGCGGTCAACAGCTGTTTGACGGACAAAGGTCTGTTGCTGCGTCAAGGCGCGATCGTGGACGCGACCACAATCCATGCACCGTCGTCGACCAAGTGAACGCGCGCTGCCAAACGCCGTGCGCAGCTACGTCGATCTCCACAACACCACGCGCTTGTGCGCCGCTTTTGGCGATTGTTCTACCATCGAGTTCGAGGTCCAATGCGGCTCACCAACCCTGGTCCACTCTTGCCCACGAACACCCGCGCGACTGCGCCTCCGCTCAATTCCACCGGTATGCGCCTCACATGATTGACCTACTGGCGGGTGCAGTGATCGTTGCTGCGGGGCTTTATCTGGCTGCTCTGGGCATCGGCTGTTTCTCCCATCCAGGCTCAGCGGCAAAGATCTTGCTCGGCCACGCCAGTTCCGGATTTCTGCACTACCTGGAGTTGGCTCTTCGGGCGCTCCTTGGCGCTTGCCTCGTTCAAAGGGCGCCTTCGCTTCCCTATCCGGCGATCTTCAGCGCATTTGGCTGGATTCTGATCGTTACAACGGCTTTCCTGTTCTTCATTCCGTGGCGCTGGCACCAGAAGTTTGCTTTGAAGGCTGTGCCGCATGCGTTGCATCATATCGAGCTCCTTGGCGCAAGCTCCATTGCGCTGGGCGGCATGCTGATCGCTTGTGTTGCGATGAGTTGAGCCGCGTAACCATCGCCGAAGCGCAGAGACGACAGTGCCTACGCTTTATCGGACACACTGAACAACCGCAGTCAGCGGAATAACGGTATCGTGCCAGTTGCGCTCTATCTGGCGCTGTTACCAGTCGGCAATCTGCAACGCGCGCTGCCGGCGCATGGACTCCAGAGCCAGGCCGCTGTCGAACCTACATCATTTTGGAGATGCCCATGACCAGCAAAACAGCCGCCCAGCTTGTCCAGGAAGCGAAAAGCAGCATCGAGAATCTGAGCCCCGACCAAGTGCAGGCAGAGCTGGCTGCGGGCAACGTGACCATCGTGGATATTCGTGACGCAGCGGAACGGGTCAATGGCACTATCCCCGGCGCAGTCCACGCCTCCCGCGGCATGCTCGAGTTCTACGCCGACCCGCAAAGTCCGTCGCACAAAGTCGAACTCCATCCGGATCGCCGGATCATCCTGCACTGCGCATCGGGCGGCCGATCGGCATTGGCCGTGCACACGCTGCAGTCTCTTGGCTACAAGGACGTGGCGCATCTGGACGGAGGTTTCAAAGCATGGCAGGACGCTGGCAAACCAGTGAAAAAGTGAGCCAGTGTGCAGTCTCTTGTCCAATGCGTGACCAGATGCGCATTGCTATCCTCGTGGTGCTCTCAGTGCGCACCAGTGCTGACATCGGCGTGGGGAACAAAAACAGGGTAGATCGTCAATGAAGGTAGCCATCAACGGGGCTGGTATTGCCGGTACGGCGCTCGCTTACTGGCTCAGCAAGATGGGCCACGAAGTGCTGCTCGTGGAGCGGGCGCCGGCTCTGCGCACGGGCGGCTACATTCTCAATCTGTGGGGCATCGGCTACGACGCCGCGGAAAGGATGGGGCTGCTGCCCAGACTGCTGGATCTGCAGTATCCAACCGACGAACTGCGCATGGTGGATGGGCAGGGGCGAACGCGCGGCGGCTATCCCTCCAGCGTGCTGCTGCGCCTGGCGAAGGGTCGCATCGCCACACTGGCGCGTGCCGACGTTGCCGCGTCGATCCACGACTTGCTGGCCGGTCAGGTGGAAACGGTGTTCGGCGACAGCATCGCCAGCATTGAGGACGATGGAGAACATGCGCGCATCGGTTTTGAACATGCTCCTGAGCGCGAAGTGGATCTGGTCATCGGCGCTGATGGTCTGCATTCGCGAGTGCGCCAGATCGCGTTTGGTGCGGACGCACGCTTCGAGTACGCCATGGGCTGTCATGTCGCTTCGTTCGAAGTTGCGGGCTATCGCCCGCGCACCGACAACTTGTATGTGGCGCACACGGCGCCGGGCCGGTACGTCGCACGCTTTCCGGTACGCGATGACAAGACGCTGTTTTTCATGCTGCTCAGGGACGAGTACCTCAAAGCTGGCGTTAATGCGAGCTTGACCGAGCGCAAGGCAGCACTGACGCAGGCCTTCTCCGATATGGGTTGGGAATGCCCTGCGATAGTGTCGGCGCTGCAACACGAGGACGACATTTATTTCGACAGCATCAGTCAGGTGCGCATGGGTGCATGGACGAAGGGTCGGGTAGCTTTGCTCGGCGATGCGGCTGCGTGCCCGTCTCTTATTGCCGGAGAGGGCGCGGGTTTTGCCCTGGCCGCCGCTTACGTGCTTGCCGGTGAGATCCACAAGAACGCGTCGAATATGCACGCCGCGCTTGCGCAGTATCAGCAGCGGATCATGCCTTACGCTGCGCGCAAGCAAAAATATGCGGAAAGTCTGGTGGGCTCGTTTGTGCCGAAAACGGCGCTTGGGGTAAGCGTCCGGGACTTCGCCACTCTTTTAATGCGCTTGCCGGTATTTCCCCGCCTTTTGATGGGACGGTATTTCCATGATGAAATGCAGCTGCCTGATTATGCGATGTGACGCCAGGACGCGCGGGCGTCATACAGGCAATCGAACCAGCAGGCGTCGCTGCGTGGCGCGGCGCCACTCTCAGCATTGGCCGCCGTTGATGGGAACATGACCACATGATTGAAGAGCAACCTCCCTTGGACATGCCTTACGCAGGCGCTTTTTTGGGTGGCGTCGTTGTGTTGGCAGGGCTCGCTGGCGCTATCGCAATCCACCGTCACCCCGAGGGGCTTGCGGTTCCTTTCGGGCTCGCTCTGACTGCCTGCTTCAGTGTTTCGCTAACAGGCGTCGTCTTGTGGCTCAAAACGACTCGCTACCGTCGCGTGTACCACTGGACCGTCGTCGTTCTCGTGCTGTGCATGGGGGTCATTCCCGCGTGGCTGGCGTTTGGAACCGGTGCCAGCACTTGCAGCGCAAGCCTTCCATTCATTGATAGTGCGCTGGGTTGCCGCCTGGCATTTGGCGTCTCCACGGCTTTCATGCTGCTGGTCCTGGTCCTCGCAATCAAGGATGCGATCCGCAGGCCAGTGGTCTGATCGTTCCGGGACCGCGCACGACCTGACAGCCGCCACAGGCTCTGCTGCTGTCGTGCTGCTCGCGATGGATAACTTCAAGCGTTGCAGAACTTGCGTCGAAGCTTGCGTCGGCGGGTCGTCGATGCGAGTGTCAGCGCGATGCAGGAAGCTGAAAAATGCGATCGGCAGTTGCTGCATCTGCAAGCGTCTGTGTTGGCGCACAAGCGCGAGACGCCGATGAATTTCTACCCGGCGGTGAAGTTGTGCAAGCTATCGCGACAGCGCTGCTTTACCGCTTTGGACGCGGTGTTTCAGAGTTGAGTTTCGCGGATGTGAGCCCTCGCGTATGCAATTGTGGGTGATGTCGGCTTGCTGTTGGTGCCGGCCGCTATCGCATGCAGGTGGTCATCACCGGTGTGACATGCGGATGGAAACTCCAACAGGTCGACGGCTGAATTTCTCATCGGATGCGGAGTCAGGCACATGAAGCCAAGCGAAAATCGACCGCCGTCCTCCAGAGCGCACCGCATGGTGAGTTACGGGTTCGGGGTTTTTTTTGTGGCGATAGGTATAGTGATCTTCATCGTCGCGGAGTTCTCTCTCGGAGCCGCGATCGCTGGCGTCGTCCTCGTTGGACTTGGCATGGATGTCATAGTCAGCGCGCGCCGCAACAAGACTTCATTGCTCGCCAGGATTGGACCGCTGCCTTGACTGCCCGGTTGCGGAGCCTGCCACAGCGAGCGGTTGCGGGGCTTGATATCATCGCGTTGAACCTGATCGGGAGAATCTCGTGAGCATGCAATTCTGGGTAAAGCGCTTTGTAACGGTACTGCTCGGGGCGTTCATCATCATCGGTGGCGCGCAACTGCTCAAAGGCCATGACCTCGCATATGCGGCAACGCAGGCTGCGATTTGGGGCGCACTATCCGCTGCGGTCTTAACGACTGCCCGACTTTTTCAGGCTCGGCGCGGGCAACACTGCGCCATCTGCAAGGACACCGCGCAGATGCAGCAGGACCGGAAAGAACAGCTCTGACCTGGATCACTTGCGGGTATTGATCGGGCGCAAATACGCTTGACCGGCGTCGCTTACATGTGCGCGGGTCCGCCTTGAAGATCGAATCCGTTGCCAAGCCCGGCAGACCGGCGCGGACTCCCAGCGGGCCGCGCGCCGTAGTCACGCGGTTGCCCGCGGGCTGGTTCGGTCAAGCCAGATGGGAGCAAGGCGAAAGTCTGCCGGGCGAAATGACACATGCCTTGCGCATGCAGTTTTCGCCAGCAGCCAAGGGCGCGCTGACCTCGCGCGTGCAGCCAGGCGCGAGCATCTGCGTGCATCAACGTCCGGTCATGCGCACGCATACTCACTATCATGTGCAACCGTTTGCGATCGCGGCTGGACAGCCCATGCGCCAGAATTTCTGCCAACGTATCCTTCGGGCGGCGGCCTGCCTGCTCGTGCTTGCGTCGCTGCCGCTCGCAGCGCGCGAAGCAGCCGACACCGGTGCGCAGCGTGAGGACGTGTTGTTCTGGACGCAAGCCCAGCGTGACGCGCAGTTTTCGCACATGGACGCGCTGTTTCCCGCCAGTCGCATGGCGCATGGCGCACAGGTACACGCGCTGCCGGCCGGCCGGCCGCTGCTGCCGCGCTGGAAGGACGCGACGACGCTTGACCACTACATGCTTGCGCAACACATTGCCGGCGTCATGGTGCTGCAACACGGAAAGATCCGGCTGCAGCGCTACGCCGCAAACTTCGGGCCACGGCAGCGCTGGACGTCGTTCTCCGTCGCCAAATCGTTTACCTCCACGCTGCTGGGCGCGGCGCTGCGCGACGGCTATGTGCGCAGTCTTGACGACGCGTTGGTCGCTTACATTCCGCAACTGCGCGACAGCGCATATGCCGACGTCACTGTGCGTCAATTGCTGACGATGACGTCCGGCGTGCGCTGGAATGAGGATTACGCCGACCCGAAATCCGACGTGGCGCAGATGTATCGCAGCTCCTGCAGCAACGGCCAGCCGCACGTGCTGCCGTATCTGGAAAAGTTGCCGCGGGCGTGGCCGGCCGGCACGCACTGGAACTACAACACCGCGGAAACCGATTTGCTAGGGATCCTGGTGCAGCGCGCGACGCACCGGTCGCTTGCCCGCTACCTGCAGGAAACCGTCTGGCAGCCCTACGGCATGGCGGCCGACGGCTTCTGGCTGAAAGACGCGTGTGATGGCAGCGATACCGGCGGCAGCGGGCTGTCGGCCACGCTTGCCGATTACGCGCGGATGGGTCAATTCATGCTTGACGGAGCGCGCATCAATGACACGTCGGTCGTTGCCAGGGAGTGGTTGCAGAACGCCCTGCGCAAGCAGCAGGACGTGGGTGAGCCCGGACGCGGCTACGGCTATCAGTGGTGGACGGACGACGACGGAAGCTACGCCGGCATCGGCATCTTCGGTCAGCTGCTGTACGTCGATCCGCAGCGCCAACTGGTGATCGTGCAGGTCGGCGCGTGGCCGCAAGCGGGGTCCACAGCGTTGGTTGCGTCGCGCCGCGCGTTTGTCGCAGCCGTCAAACGTGCAGCGGACGAGGGTGGTGCGACCAAGCGAGGCCACGCACGCAAGCCTTGGTAGCGGCGTTTTATCCGACAACAGTCGTTCGCGCGGTTTTCGTTCGCCTGCATTGATGTGCACGCGGCGAGGCCAAACCCTGTGGCCGCTCAGCAAGTACGCAAAGTAAGCGTGCGCCGATATATAAAAAATTTGACGAAGGCAAGTGCGTGCTGCGCGTGCGCGCGTGATGCAGATTGCGATGACATTGCAGGTCGCGCTGGCTGCGCGATCCACCGCGCATGGTTTCAGGCATTGCGCCCGGCGAGCGCGTCCACGGCGGCCTTTGCCGAGATGATGCTGGAGATTCGCAGCGCCGACTCACCGGCATACAGCGGCGTGCTGTCCACCGTGGCTGGCGGCATTCCAGCCAGCGGCGGCGCAGCGGCCAGCATCGGCAGCCACGCGCGCTGCATGCCTGGCAGGCGCGCGACGAGGGCGTCGTTGATGACGTGACTGATCGGCGCACTCACGCGGTTGAGAAAGGCGGGCACGGCGCGCACGCTGCCGTCGCTGCGACACCAGCGCGCAGTCGCAGCGTTGGCGACGACGCGATGTCGCGCAGCCCAGCCGAATCCGAACAGCGAGGTCTCCAGGGTTGCCTCAGCAGCCAGGACGCGCTGCTGATACAGCGGATGCGCGTCGGATTCATGCGTGAGCATGAAGCGCGTGCCTGCCACGATGCCTGCGGCGCCGGCTGCCAACGCCGAGTGCGTGTCGTTGGCGTCGACCATGCCGCCGGCCAGCAGCACAGGGCGAGCGCCCGCCAGCGGCAGCACGCGAGCCAGAAATTCCAGGCCCGGCTCGCGGCCCAACAAATGACCGCCAGCTTCGAGGCCTTGCGCGATCAGGCCGTCGACACCCCACGCCAGCGCCGACGCGGCTTCGTGCGCCGTGCCGACCTGCGCCATGACAAAGCTGCCGTTTTCGTGCAGCGCGGCAACCAGCTGCGGCCCGCCACCAAAAAACAGGATGGCTACGTCAATGCGTTCGGCCAGGCAGAGCGCAATGTGCCGCTTGCGCACGAAGGGCATCAGCAGGTTGACCGCAATCGCTCGCCCCGGTGCCTGCTCGCGCACGCTCGCAATGGCCGCACGCAGGCGCTGTGGCGAGGTCAGCCCGAGCGTCCCCAAGCCACCAGCGGCAGCCACGGCGCCAGCGAGGCGTGGGCCGGACACGCCACCGCCCATGCCCGCTTGTAGTACGGGTACATCCAGATGCAGGCGGTCGATCAGATCCATACGATGGCTCTTTGTTGCCGTGTCGGCAGCACGCGAAGACACGGTGCTACGTGGGTCAGCAGATTGCAGACTACACAAACCTGCACACGGAGCGCACCCGCACAGTGCAGAACGCCGCATCGCGGTGTGGATACGCGTGCAATCCATGCGAGCGCAGGACTCTGAAGCCGGTCATCGTCAGCTTCGGTGATTTCGTCTGCGCGTGTTGTGCCGCGCAGAACACGCCGCGGATAATCGCCAGGTCGGTGCGACGACGCGCCATGCGGTCGAGTACCGCCGTGTACCCGCCAAAGTTGCGCGCAAGCAAGCCGCCATCACCAGCAGACGATTTGGACGATGCCATGCCTGAGATCAACCCGACCGCTATTCCCGAACGCACGGGCAGTGACTACCCAGCGCCATTCGCCGCGTACGCGCAGGCGCGCACCCGGCAGGCGCTGGGTGATGCCGGCGGATTGAGTGACTTTGGCGTCAATCTCACCCACCTGCCGCCCGGAGCGTGGTCGAGCCAGCGCCACTGGCATACCGCGGAGGACGAGTTGGTCTACGTGTTGTCCGGTGAGGTGACACTGATCACTGACGCCGGGGAGAGCGTTCTGCGCGCAGGTCATTGCGCAGCGTTTCCCAAGAACGTGGCCGACGGCCATCATCTGATCAACCGCAGCAGCGCGACAGCCGTCTATCTGGAAATCGGCAGCCGTCGCGATGAAGACAGCTGCCACTATCCCGATGTGGATCTGCACTACGACGGCGCCATCGGTCATTACGCGCACAAGGACGGTGCGCCGTACACCGTAGCGAGCAGATAAAAGCCGTGCGACGCTCTGGAGCGCAGGACTTTCGCGCCGCAAAGCGCGTGCATGCTGCGCGCGGCAGCGCGGAGTTCGCAGGCAGTTGGCGACCCAGCTGCTGGACACTACCGCTGGTTTCACCCCCGTGGGCAGTGCCTGGCGATCGGTGACCTGCAGTCGCGAAACCCGCTTGGCGCGCTGCTCGAGGAAAACTATCAGTGACAGCGTCCGCGCCGTGCTGCGCTTTCTCTCTTTCCCGCGACGCGATGGCGAAGAGCATCGCACCGTCGCGTTGATGTCGAGAGTCCGTCCGGGGAGATCAGCGTCGGTAATGCCGGCTGGCGCAGACCGGTGCCAGCGTGCCGGCGGCCTGTGGCGAGGCTTGCGCGCTTGATCCAACCAGCCGCTGATTGCAGTTCCAGCGTTGACAGCGAGCCAGCACGCCGCCGCCAAGCCTTTCCACGCGCGCAAAGTCTTGCGCGCGGAGGCAGCGTTCCGGGCCGGGCAGCTTATGCATTGCGTTAACCTGCCGACGCGCAAACTTGTCCGTCTTACGTGGCGGGGAGGATGGAACCAACGCCACGCTCGCAGCGTCTGATTCGCGTGCGCAACCCTGCAATCGCACTTGCCCCAGCTTTGGAGACGACCCCCGCCATGCCCACTACCCGCTCGGATGCCCTGGTCTTTTTTGGTGCCACTGGCGACCTGGCCTACAAGAAAATTTTTCCGGCATTGCACGCGCTGATGCAGAATGACGGCCTGGATCTACCGATCATTGGCGTGGCCCATTCCGGATGGGATGCGGACAAATTAAGGGAACGCGCCCACGACAGCCTGGTGCAGGCGGCCAAGGACGAGGGCACGAGCATGGACGAAGCGGCGTTTGCGCAGCTCGCGCAGCGCCTGCAATACGTCGACGGCGACTACAACGACCCGGACACATTTACCCGTTTGAAGCAGGTGCTGGGTGACGCGAAGCGGCCGCTGCACTATCTGGCGATCCCGCCCAGCCTGTTTGGTGCGGTGGTACAGAATCTCAAGCAGGCGAACTGTGCCGCTGGTGCACGGGTGGTCGTGGAGAAGCCGTTTGCGCGCGACCTGGCCTCCGCGCGAGCGTTGAACAACACCTTGCATGAAGTTTTTCCCGAATCCTCGATCTTTCGCATCGATCATTATCTGGGCAAGGAGCCGGTGCAGAATCTGCTGTATTTCCGCTTTGCCAACACGGTGCTGGAGCCGGTGTGGAACAACCGCTACGTCGACAGCGTGCAGATCACCATGGCCGAGAGTTTCGGCGTAGCCGGGCGCGGAGCCTTTTACGACGGCGTTGGCGCAATCCGCGATGTCTTGCAAAATCATCTGCTGCAGGTGACGTCGCTGCTGGCGATGGACGCGCCAGTAAGTAGCGACCCGACGTCGCTCAGCGCGGAAAAGTTGCGCTTGTTTCGGGCGATGCGGCCGATCAATCCAACGCAGCTGGTGCGTGGTCAGTTTGCCGGCTACCGCGACGTCAAGGGCGTGGCTGCCGATTCCAACGTGGAGACGTTTGCGGCGCTCAAGTTGCATATCGATACGTGGCGCTGGGCCGGCGTGCCGTTTTACATCCGCACCGGCAAGCACCTGCCGATCACGACCACCGAGGTCGTCGTGGACATGAAGCCGCCACCGCTGTCGATCTTCGATTCGATCACGCCGCCGCTGTCGAACTATTTCCGTTTCCGGCTGAGCCCGGACGTGGTGCTTGCCGAGGGCATGCGCGTGAAGCACGCCGGCGAAGAGATGCTTGGCGAGCCGGTGGAGCTGGTGGCGCGGCACCGCAGCGGCCCGAGCAAATCGCCGTACGAACGCCTGCTGGGCGACGCGCTGGATGGCGACAACGGGCTGTTTACCAGCGATGAATGCGTGGAAGCCGCATGGGCCGTGGTCGACCAGGTGCTCACCCATGAGGCTCCGGTGGAAACCTATGCACGCGGCAGCTGGGGTCCGGATTCGGCAAGACGCATCGTCACCAGCGCCGAGGGCTGGCACGATCCGGTCGCGGAAACGAGCAAGCCATGCTGACGGCCAAGTCCGCGACCACGGTATTTCTCCTCGATGTCGACAACACGTTGTTCGACAACGATGGCTTTGCCGCAGACTTGAGTGCAGAACTCGAACGCGGTTTCGGCAGCACCGAACGCGAACGTTACTGGGCGCTGTATGAAACCCTGCGCGACGAGGTCGGCTACGCCGATTATCTTGGCGCGTTGCAACGCTTTCGCAGCGGTCAGGAAACGCATGCGCAGATGCTGCACATCGGCGACTGGATGCTTGGCTACCCGTTCGCCGAGCATCTGTATCCGTACGCGTTGCCGGCGCTGGCCCATGTGCAGACGCTTGGGCCGACCGCGATCCTGTCCGACGGCGATGTGGTACTCCAGCCGCACAAGATTCGCCGCGCCGGTCTGTGGGACGCACTGCACGGCGAGGTGCTGGTGTACGTGCACAAGCAGCACATGCTTGACGCAGTGCAGGACCGCTATCCCGGCAATCACTACGTCATGGTGGATGACAAGCCGCAGTTGCTGGCGCAGATGAAACAGATCATGGGCTCGCGGCTGACGACGGTGTTCGTGCGCCAGGGCCATTACGCGGCGGCCATCGATGCCGGTCTGGATCCTTTTCCGGACATGGAGATCGCATGCATCGGCGACCTGCGTGCGCACGCCGAGGCCGATTTCCTGCGCGCGGCCACAACTATTTCGCTGTCGGCTGAATAAGCCGACGCCTGCATCACAGCTTTGCATTGGTACACGGAGATACGCATGAACACGACCCAGAAATTGCATCAACTCGGCCAGAGCCTGTGGCTGGACAACATCACCCGCACGCTGCTCGACGACGGCACGCTGGCGCGTTATATCGCGGAATACTCGGTCACCGGGCTGACCTCGAACCCGAGCATTTTCGAGAAGGCGATCGGCCAGGGCGATGCGTACGATGCAGGCATCCGCGAAGGCGTGGAACGCGGCCTTGGCGGCGAAGCGTTGTTCATGTCGCTGGCTCTGGATGACTTGCGCCGCGCCGCCAAACTCTTCCGCCCGGCGTTCGATGCCACGCAGCACATGGACGGCTGGGTGTCGATGGAGGTTTCGCCGCTGCTCGTGGCCGACACGCAGGGCAGCATCAGCGCGGCGCGGCAGATCCACGATCAAGCGAACTGCGCCAACCTGTTCGTCAAAATCCCGGGCAGCCCCGAGGGCGTTGCTGCGATCGAGGAATCCATCTTCGCCGGGATCCCGATCAACGTGACCTTGCTGTTCTCCTGTGCGCAATACCAGGCCGTTGCCGAGGCTTATATGCGCGGCATCGAGCGCCGCCTGCAGGCGGGGCTGGATCCGCACGTGCCGTCGGTGGCCTCGCTGTTCGTCAGCCGCTGGGATGTTGCGGCCAACCCGCAACTGCCCGATGAGATGCATAACATGCTCGGCATCGCCGTGGCGCGGCAGACCTATCGCGCCTACCGCGAGCTGCTTGCGTCGGCACGCTGGAAAAAACTGGCCGCCGCGGGTGCACCGGTGCAACGCGTGCTGTGGGCCAGCACCGGCACGAAGGATAAAACCGCGTCTGACACCCTGTATGTCCACACGCTCGCGGCGCCGGACACGATCAACACCATACCTGAGCAAACCCTGCACGCATTCGCCGATCACGGCGTAGTCGGCGAGGTCATGCCGATCGACGGCGGTGACGTCGATGCGGTCCTGGCAAAGATCAGCAGCGCGGGCGTGGACATTGACGCGCTGGCAACCAAGCTGCAGCGCGACGGCGCTGCAGCTTTCGTCAAGTCATGGCAGGAGCTGCTCAAGCGTCTCACCGAAAAGGCCGGCGCGCTGGGCGCGAAGGTCAAGGCCAGCAACGCTCCATGACCCCGACCGAGCTCACCGCGCGCCCGCAGTGGCACGCACTGCAACAGCACTTTGCAAAGATCGGCACGCGACATCTGCGCGAGCTGTTCGCTGCTGACGCTGGGCGCGGGACAAGTCTGACTGCCGAAGCAGTCGGCCTGTATCTGGATTACTCCAAGCAGCGTGTAGACGCCCAGACCATGCAGCTGCTCGTCGATCTGGCGCAGGCCTGTGGCCTGCAGGAGCGCAGGGCGGCCATGTTCAGCGGTGAGCGCATCAACACCAGCGAAAATCGCCCGGTCCTGCACGTGGCATTGCGCGCGCCCGCTGGCGAACAGATTCTTGTCGACGGCCACGACGTGGTGGCCGACGTACACGCGGTGCTGGCGCAGATGTCCGCATTTTCCAGTGAAGTGCGTAGCGGAGAGCGACGCGGACATACTGGCAAGCGTTTGCGCAACGTCATCAGCATCGGCATCGGCGGTTCCGACCTCGGGCCGGTAATGGCGTATGAAGCGCTGCGCGCTTACAGCGACCGGGAGATGACGTTCCGCTTTGTGTCCAACGTCGACGGCACCGATTTTATCGAAGCCACGCGCGACCTCGATGCCGCCGAAACGCTGTTCATTGTCTGCTCCAAGACCTTCACCACGCTGGAAACGCTGACCAACGCGCATGCCGCCCGGCGCTGGTGCGTCGCGGCTCTGGGTGACGAGCAGGCGGTGGCCAAACACTTTGTGGCGGTGTCCACAAACGCCGATGAAGTCACCCGGTTTGGCATCGAGCGCGAGCGCATGTTTGCCTTCTGGGATTGGGTCGGCGGTCGCTACTCGATGGATTCGGCGATTGGTCTGTCCACCATGCTGGCGATCGGCCCGGATCATTTCCAGGACATGCTGTCCGGATTCCATGCGCTGGACGAACACTTTCGCAGCGCGCCGCTGGCGCAGAACCTGCCTGTGCTGATGGGGCTGCTCGCAGTGTGGAACAGCAATTTCCTCGGCGCGGCCACCGTCGCGGTGTTGCCGTACGAGCAATACCTGAAGCGCTTTCCGGCCTACCTGCAGCAGTTGACCATGGAGAGCAACGGCAAGCATGTGACGCTGGATGGCGAGTCGATTGGATACACCACCGGGCCGATCTACTGGGGCGAGCCTGGTACCAACGGCCAGCACTCGTTCTACCAGTTGCTGCACCAGGGCACGCATATGGTGCCGTGCGATTTCATCGGCTTCGGCCAGGGTTTGAACCCCGTGCCCGTGCATCAGGATCACGCCGCTGCCGGAGCTGCCGCCACTGGCGACCAGCATGATCTGCTGCTGGCGAACCTGATTGCCCAGGGCGAGGCGCTGGCCTTCGGCAAGACTGCCCAGGAGGTGCGTGCGGAAGGCGTGGCCGCGGCGCTGGTGCCGCATCGCACGTTCGCCGGCAATCGGCCAAGCACGACCATCCTGGCGCAACGTCTCACTCCTCGCGTGCTGGGCAGCTTGATTGCGCTGTACGAGCACAGCGTGTTCGTGCAGGGCGTGATCTGGGGCATCGATTCGTTCGACCAGTGGGGCGTGGAGCTGGGCAAGCAGCTGGCGCGCACGACCATTGCCGAGCTCACTGCCACGCAGTTGCCGCAGCTCAAGCACGACAGCTCCACCAACACGTTGATCCAGCGCTATCGCCAACTGCGCGACGCGCCGGCGCCAGCAACCACGCATACCGAGAACCCATGAGCCAACGTATCAGTCCACTTGCCGGCAAGCCGGCCCCGCAGTCGATTCTCGTCGACGTTGCCGCGCTCCTGGCCGCCTACGTTGACCTGACGCCGGACCCGGCCATAGCGGCCCAGCGCGTGGCGTTTGGCACGTCCGGACACCGCGGCAGCTCGCTCACCCGCAGCTTCAACGCCGCGCATATCCTGGCCATCAGTCAGGCGATTTGCGAGTACCGCAAGGGCAAGGGTATCGATGGTCCACTGTTCATCGGTGCGGACACGCACGCGCTGTCGCAGCCGGCGTTCGAGAACGCGTTGGAGGTGCTGGCGGCCAACGGCGTGGAAACCATGGTTTCCAGCGGCGGCGAATTCACTCCGACGCCAGCGGTGTCGCACGCGATCCTGGTCTACAACCGCGGGCGCCGCACTGGCGGTCACTCAACGGGGCTGGCGGACGGCATCGTCATCACCCCGTCGCACAATCCGCCGGACAACGGCGGGTTCAAGTACAACCCGCCCAATGGCGGCCCGGCGGATACGGAAATCACCGGCTGGGTGCAGGACCGCGCCAATGCCCTGCTTGCCGCAAACCTAAAGGGCGTGCGCCGCCTGCCGTTTGCGCAGGCGCGCAAGGCGTCGACCACGCACGAACATGACTACCTCAATACTTATGTGGCTGACCTGGCAAACGTCATCGACTTCGACCTGATTCGCAGCGCTGGCGTGCACATGGGTGTCGATCCACTCGGTGGCGCCGGCGTGCACTACTGGGCGCCGATTGCCGAGCGTTACCAGCTTGATCTGACCGTAGTCAGCGCCGAAGTCGACCCGCAATTCGCGTTCATGAGCGTGGACTGGGACGGTCAGATTCGCATGGACCCATCATCGAAGTACGCCATGCAGCGGCTGATCGGACTGAAGGATCAGTACGACGTGGCGTTTGCCTGTGACACCGATCATGACCGCCACGGCGTCGTCACGCGCAGCAGCGGATTGATGCAGCCAAACCACTATTTGTCCGTGCTGATCAACTATCTGTTTCAGCATCGCCCGCAGTGGAACGCGAACGCAGCGGTTGGAAAAACGGTGGTGAGCACCGCGCTGATCGACCGCGTGGCGCGCCACCTTGGGCGCAAGCTGTACGAAACGCCCGTTGGTTTCAAATGGTTTTCCGCGGGTTTGTTCGATGGATCGCTTGGATTCGGGTGTGAGGAAAGCGCCGGCGCGTCGCTGCTGCGTCGCGACGGCTCGGTGTGGACGACGGACAAGGACGGGCTCGTGCCTGCGCTGCTGTCCGCCGAAATCACCGCGCACGCAGGCAAGGATCCTGGTGAGCTGTATACGCAACTCACCGGGGAGCTCGGTGAGCCCTTCAGCGACCGGTTGGAGGCAGCAGCCACGCCGGCGCAGAAAGCGACACTGTCCAGGTTGTCGCCTGCACAAGTGCACAGCGAGCAGTTGGCCGGAGAAAAGATCGAGCAGATACTGGACAAGGCGCCGGGCAATGATGCTGCCATTGGCGGCATCAAGGTCATCGCTGCCAGCGGCTGGTTTGCCGCGCGTCCGTCCGGTACCGAAGCCATTTACAAGATCTACGCAGAAAGTTTCAAGAGTGCAGAGCACCTGCAGAGTCTGCTGGCCGAAGCGCAGAAGATGGTTGATGCCGCACTTGCATGACGCAGCGCTCAGCCAACACTGCGCCCCAGCGCTTCGAACCCATGTCTGCTCGCGCACGCGGCCCGCGCGCTTCCATCTTTTGCATTAGATAAAATGCGCCAGGCAGCGTCTGCCGCACGCACCATGGAATGCGCGTACCCATAGTGCGCGTTCACCACCCATCCCGGAGAGCAACATGTCCAAGTCCAACGCACTCGACCAGCAATGCATCGATACGCTTCGTTTTTTATCGGTGGACATGGTGCAGCATGCGAACAGCGGTCATCCGGGATTGCCGCTGGGTGCCGCGCCCATGGCCTATGCGCTCTGGACGCAGCACATGCAGTACAACCCGCAGGACCCTCACTGGGATAACCGTGACCGCTTTGTGCTGTCCGCCGGGCACGGCTCGGCGTTGCTCTACAGCCTGCTGTTCGCGACCGGTTATGACTTGTCCCTGGACGATATCAAACACTTCCGCCAGTCGGGTAGCAGGACGCCCGGACATCCCGAATACGGCCACACGCCAGGTGTCGAGGTCACCACCGGTCCGCTCGGTCAGGGTCTGGCAAACGCCGTGGGCATGGCTATCGGCGAAGCCAATCTCGCGGGGCGTTACAACCGTGAAGGCCACCCAATCATCGACCACCACACCTGGGCCATCGTCAGCGATGGCGATTTGATGGAAGGCGTGGCCAGCGAGGCCGCATCGCTGGCTGGCCACCTCAAGCTGGGCAAGCTCATCTGCTTGTATGACGACAACTACGTCACCCTGGCCGCCGGCACCGATATCACGTTCTCCGAGGATCGCGGCAAGCGGTTCGACGCTTACGGTTGGCAGACGATCCACGTGGCCGACGGCAACGATATCGATGCGATCAATGCAGCGCTGGATACTGCGCGCGCGGATACTTCGCGGCCATCGCTGATCCTGGTGCGCACGCATATTGGATTCGGATCGCCCGAGCAGGACAGTTACAAGGCGCACGGCTCACCGCTTGGCGTGGAAGACGTCAAGAAGACCAAGCAGAACCTTGGCTGGCCGGACGAGCCGGACTTTTTCGTACCCGAGCCTGCACTCACGCACTTGCGTCTGGCGCTGGATCGCGGTCAGCGCGCGCAAGCTGAATGGAATAGCCGCCTGGACGGCTATACATCCGCATATCCACACCTGGCGGAGGAACTACGCAGCCGTTTGCGCGGCGAGATTCCGCAGGGCTGGGATGCAGATATTCCGGTCTTCCCGGCTGATGCCAAAGGGATGGCCACGCGGGTTGCCGGCGGCAAGGTAATGAACGCGTTCGCGGCAAGGCTGCCAGCTCTCACCGGTGGCTCGGCGGATCTTGATCCGTCCACGCACACGGCCTTGAAGGGCCTGGGTGATTTCAACCCACCAGCGCGTGACGGTGAAGACACCGAAGGTTCGGATGGCGGCGGCTGGAGTCGGGCCGGTCGCAACCTGCACTTTGGCGTGCGCGAACACGCCATGGGCGGGATCGTCAATGGCCTGGCCGCGCATGGCGGCTTTCTCCCGTACGGCGCGACGTTCCTGATTTTTTCCGACTACATGCGTCCGGCCATCCGCCTTGCCGCATTGATGGGCCTGCACGTCGTGCACGTGTTCACCCACGACAGCGTCGCGCTGGGCGAAGATGGCCCGACGCACCAGCCAGTGGAGCAACTCGCCAGCCTGCGCGCTATCCCGAACCTCACGGTGATCCGACCGGCCGATGCAAACGAGACCGCGGTCGCAGGGAAGGTGGCGGTTGAAACCACCGGTGGGCCGGTGTTGCTCGCGCTGAGCCGGCAAAACCTGCCAACGCTGGATCGCAGCCGCTACGCCAGCGCCGAGGGCCTGCGGCAGGGTGGCTATGTGCTTAGTGACGCTGCCAAGGGCATACCGGAGCTGATACTCATCGGTACCGGTTCGGAAGTGGGCCTGATTATCGCCGCGGCGGAAAAGCTGCAGCAGGAAAACATCGCCGTGCGCTGCGTATCAATGCCCAGCTGGGAGTTGTTTGACGCACAACCGCAAAGCTACCGCGATCAAGTGCTGCCACCGGCGGTCGGCGCAAGACTGGCCGTGGAGCTTGGCGTATCGCAGGGTTGGGAGCGTTACTCAGGCGCCGCAGGCGACATGCTCGGCATCAACCACTTTGGTGCCTCCGCTCCCGCGGAGGAGCTGCTGAGCGAGTTCGGCTTCACCGTCGACAACGTGGTGAAGCGCGCGCGCGCGCTGCTTCCGCGCTGAAGCCACGGCGACTGGCAAGGGACACGTATAAGCCAGCGGACGACAGCCCGATTCGGCTGTGGTCCGGATTGGCAGGCGGTGAGATCGGTGGCGGTCGCGTCCAACTGCATGCGTGCGCGATGTCTGCGCCTATCTGTGGTCAGTGGGCAACGCGCCGCCCTGGTGGCAGCGACCAGGCGTAATCGTTTTTCCGGCGCGCAGCAGTCGAACCAACCCACGCGCCGGCAAAACTACGCGACAATATGCGTTCGACAAGTTTCGCGGAGCACTGATGAATTCTTCCACCCTGCGTATCGCCACGCGCAAAAGCGCCCTTGCGCTGTGGCAGGCAGAGCACGTTGCCACGCTCTTGCGAACCAGGTATCCGACGCTGGCGGTGGAGCTGGTGCCGATGACGACGCGCGGGGACGACGTGCAGGATCGTCCTTTGGCCGAAATCGGTGGCAAGGGACTTTTCCTCAAGGAACTAGAGGTGGCCATGCTGGAAGGTCGTGCTGATCTGGCTGTGCATTCGCTCAAGGACGTGCCGGTGCACCTGGAACCGGGCTTCGTGCTGCCGGCAATCCTGGCACGCGCGGACGCCGCTGACGCTTTTGTCAGCAATCACTACGCCACGCTGGAGGACCTGCCGGCCGGCGCGCGCGTGGGCACTTCGTCACTGCGCCGTCAGGCGCAGATGCGCACGGCGCGGCCGGACGTGGAGCTGCTGGATTTGCGCGGTAACGTTGGCACGCGCCTGGCCAAACTCGACGCGGGCGCGTATGACGCGATCGTGCTGGCGTGTGCCGGACTGCAGCGACTGGGCATGGGCGGACGCATTCGCTCGCGCCTGGTTGCGCCGCAGTGGCTGCCAGCACCGGGCCAGGCGGCTATTGCCATTGAGACACGCAGCGACGACCCGACCACGATAAACCTGCTGGCCGCGCTGGATGACGCCGATACGCAACTTACCGTGGGAGCCGAACGCGCGATGAATCGCGCACTTGGCGGCAGCTGTACGGTGCCTATTGGCGCATGGTGCGTACGCGATCAGCTCGGCCTGCATCTGAGCGGCCTGGTCGGTGACGTGGAGCACGGTCGGGTGCTGCGCGCCGAGGCCAGCGCGCCCATTGCGCAGGCTGACGGATTGGGTCTGCGCGTCGCCGACTTGCTGCTGGCACAGGGTGCGGGGCCGTTGCTAGGGCTTTGAAAGCGCGCGTGCTGCGGTCCGTCAAAGTCAGGCTTGCAGCGCATCAGATGCGCGGCAGAGCCGCATTTTTCTTGCGGGGCAAGGTGGCAGTTGCTGCCGGTTGAAGCAGGACCGGACGAACCTGTAAATCTCGCGTCCCGCCACGCCCGATGACAATCAGAAGTTGTAGACCAGATTGGTGGTGGTCAGCGTGTCGGTCTTCTTGATGCCTGGCAATACATCGCTGTGGTGACGCACCTGCAGGCCGACCTTGAGTGCCATCTTGCGCGTCATGCTCACCGAGATTCCTGCATCGTTTTGCAGATAAGTGTCCTTTGAGCCGGCTTCCATCAGCAGCGTGTCCTCGAACGCGGTGTTGTCCGTCAACTTGTATTTGTAGTTGATCAGACCACGCGCAACTACTTCACCAACGGTAGGCTGCTGCTGGCGTACCACCGCGCCGCCAACAACAACGTTGACATCAGCTGGGCGGTAGCGCTTGTAACCGGGGCCGAATTCAAACGACAGTTCGGTGCTTTCATCTTTCAGTGCAATGTAGCCGTAGCCGAGCGAGACGATGCCCTGCCACACGTTGGCACCAAATTCATCGTGCTCGTAACGTGATGCACCCACTATGTAACTGCGTGGATCAAGCTTGTAGCCAACCGACGCGCCACCGTCGTAGCGATTGGCGGTGGTGTTCAACTGAGTGATGGTATTGCCCGCTCCGTCCACAAACTTTTGCTGGTTCTTGGTGCGCAATGCGTCTATGAAAAACGTGTTTTTCCACTGCTCGTTTTCCTGATTCAAACCCAGCTTGGCATTGAAGTTTTCCGAGCGCGTATTGCCGGTGGCTGATGAAAACCCTAGTTCACCGGCGCCAGTCCAGCCGCCTTCGCTGGCAGCACTGGCGCTGCTGGAGTTCGCGTCGTTGGGCGAGTTCGCGGCAGCGTCCTGCGCCTGCACTGCAAAGCTCGCGAAAGCAGCCAGCACGACGCCGGCAATCAAGGTTTTCTTCATGGGGATATTCCGAGTGGACAAGTTCGTATGGGAGCTCACCTTAGCGAGCCGCATTGAACTTCCAATGAACGCAAGCAGCTGACACGATATGATGGCCGCAGCTACGGAGCCGGTCCGTCACGCGCAAGGCATAAAAAAAGCCCGCCGAAGCGGGCTTTCAGATGCCCTAAAGACCTTGCGGTCTCAGGCAACCTGTACTTCTTCCGCCTGCAGGCCTTTCTGGCCCCTGGTGACGAGAAACGTGACGCGCTGACCTTCCTGCAAGGACTTGAAGCCCGTGCCCTGGATCGCGCGAAAATGCACGAACAGGTCATCACCGCTTTCCGGTGTGATGAAGCCATAACCCTTGGCGTCGTTGAACCACTTGACTGTACCGCTCTGACGATCCGACATGTAACATACCTTTAAAGCTTATGGATGATTTGCGGCTCGGAGCGAAGGCACTTTACCGCAATAGAGAGCAGGACACCGCGGGTAACCCCGGGCTCTTGCAGGTGCAGCATACACTACAAACGCCGGGTTGTAGCAACTCATCCCGCAGCACGTGCCGCCTGCATCTGCGGGAAACAAATCGAGCGAGATGACGACGTACCCACCCGGCTGCTGGGTGAGACCGGGATTTGCGGTAACAAACGCCAAAGCCCAGCGGGCGCATCCTTTACAATGGCGCGATGAAGATTGCCTCCTGGAACGTCAATTCGCTGACGGTGCGCCTGCCACACGTTTTGCAGTGGATTGCTTCAGCGCAGCCGGACATCCTGGCGCTGCAGGAGACCAAACTCGAAGACGCAAAGTTTCCTATCGCTGAACTGGCCGCTGCCGGCTATTGCGCCATCTTTTCCGGACAAAAGACCTATAACGGCGTGGCGCTGCTGGTGCGCGACACCCCGACCCATGGTCTGACCAATGTCGTCACCGACATTCCCGGACTGGATGATCCGCAGCGGCGCATCCTGGCGGCGAGTGTGGGTTCGGCAGGTATTGATCCGGCGCAGATGCTGCGCGTGGTGAATCTGTACGTCGTCAACGGCAAGGCCGTCGGCGACGAAAAATACGCGTTCAAACTGCACTGGCTGGAGAAGGTGCGAGCCTTTCTCGCGGAAGAACTCCTGCGCTACCCACAACTGGTGGTGCTCGGTGATTTCAACATCTGTCCGGACGATCGCGACGTCTACGATCCGCTGGAATGGGGTGACGGCATTCTGTGTTCTCCGCCCGAACGCGCCGCACTGGCGGCCATAACCGGCCTGGGGCTGCTGGACAGTTTTCGCTTGCTTGAACAAGACAATGCCCACTACAGCTGGTGGGACTACCGGCAAGGCGCATTTCGCCGCAACATGGGTTTGCGCATCGACTTGATTCTGCTCGCCAGCGCGCTTGCATCGACTGTCAAGGCGGTAGGTATCGATCGCGCGCCGCGCTCCTGGGGGCGCCCTTCGGACCACGCCCCGGTAACGCTGGAACTGGATTTGAGAACGTTGAGATGACTGCAAAATCTGAATGGCCGAGCTCTCTGGATGATATCGAGCTGGACGAGCTGGACCGCTATCTACGCGCTCACCCTGGCGAAGAGGCGTTGCTGCTGGACGGCGTGCACGGACTGCTCAGCGCCTTGGCGGTGGGGCCGCTCGTGGTCTTGCCTGACGAATGGCTGCCCGAGATATTGCACGAGCCGTTTGCGGATGCCAAAGAGGGCAACCGGGTCCTCGCGTTGCTGGCAAAGCTCAACGACTCGATCAGCGCCGAACTGGACGTTGAGGCATATGAGCCGATTCTCGGCGAGATCGAACTTGAAACTGGCCCGACCCTTTCTGCCGCTGGCTGGTGCGAAGGTTTCAGCCGTGGCATCGACTTGCGGGCAAGCCTGTGGGAAGGCCGGTTGTCCGAAGACCCGCACTTGATGGAGCTGCTCGGTCCGGTCATGGCGCTGGCCGTGGACGAGGGCATTCTGCGCGCCGAAACCGAGTTTGAAAAACTCGGCGACGACGAATATGACGACTGCCTCGCGCAGGTGCCGGCCGTGTTGGCTGCCGTCAATCGCTACTGGGAGGCCAAGCCGGTCACCCCCGCCGAGGTCGAGGCAATGGTGCTGCAACTTCCTGGCGATGCCACGGAAGCTTCGCCGCCGCGCCAGCGTTCCGGTCACTGGGTGCATTGAATCCGCTTTACGCCCACGCCGCGATCCAACGATGCCCGCTCTAAAGCCATGCAGTAGCGTGTGTTGTCAGACGAGAACACTCTGCTCACGCGGTGGCTGCTGGCCGGTGATTCTGTCGCAGCCATCCTGGTGCCCACATTTATTGGGAAATCAGCCATGAGCGACCGTCACATTAGCCGCCGTATCCGGGGCGTCGACACTGCCGACGGCGCCGGCGTGAAACTCAAGCGCATCATCGGTCAGCCTGGCCTGGACATGCTCGATCCGTTCCTCTTGCTTGACGAGTTTCGCTCTGATGATGCCGGCGACTACATTGCCGGTTTCCCCGAGCACCCGCATCGCGGTTTCGAGACCGTGACCTACATGCTGGCTGGGCACATGCAGCATCGTGACAATCACGGCAACAGCGGCGACCTTACGCCCGGCAGCGTGCAGTGGATGACGGCTGGCCGCGGCATCCTGCATTCGGAAATGCCGCAACAGGAAGACGGCCTGATGTGGGGTTTTCAGCTATGGGTGAACCTGTCGGCAAAAGACAAGATGATCGCCCCGCGCTATCAGGACATCGGACCGGAGCGCATTCCAGTCGTGCATCCGACCGACGGGACCGAAGTGCGGGTGATTGCCGGTGAGCTGGCCGGTGCTACCGGCCCGGTGGAAGGAATCTCCATCGCGCCGGTCTTTCTGGACATCAGTCTGCAGCCTGGTGCCGAGCTGACGGTGAACCTGCCGGCTGAACATCATGCATTTGCCTATGTGTTTGCAGGCAGCTCGGCGCTGGTCGCCGGCCAGGAGCTGCTGCACAGCGAGCTTGGCGTGCTGACCATGGGTGAGCGAGTGCAGTTGACGGGAGGCGAGCAGCCTTCGCGGCTGCTGCTCGTGGCTGGTCGGCCGTTGAACGAAACGGTCGCACGTTACGGCCCCTTCGTGATGAATACGCCTGAGCAGATCCAGCAGGCCATGGCCGACTTTCGCGCCGGCAGGTTCTAGAACGGGCCAGTGTTGACGTTGCATGTCAGCTGTGCGCAGCCGGTTGGAAACGCGCGTGAACACAATGGTTGAACCGCCTGACCCAGCCTGCAGGGCTCAGCTCGGGTCAGGCTTGTTCCATGGAAAACCCCGGAAAGCGCCACAGGCGAGCTTGGAGCGGGAAAGTCGCTTCCCGATCTTTGGCGCGCCCGCAACGCTGAAGTAGTCGAAACTTGATTCCAGTCGCTGAGCACAGTTGAAGTGAAGCTGTGCTCGCAGATTGGCACGTAGCATGCATGTCTCAACGCTGAACCCGCTGATCGCGGCGCCCGAGTCAGGTTGCTTCCATTTCCGAGTTTATGAACAGGTCTTCACAGTTTTCACCCAAACGTCTGGACGCGGCATTAGAATATTGTTAAATTAAGATTAACTCAAGCGCATACATAGCCCTGCACGTTCTATCTCGGTTTTCATCTATAACCATTCGACAACTTGTTGTTTTCTATCATGACAATCCTCGCCGTAAGCTTGATGTTTGCCCTGCTGATCGCCATCGCGGCGTTGCGGCGGGTGCCGGCGGGTCACGTTTACAGCCTTTATCGGGGTGATCGCCAACTGCGGTTGCTGCGGCCTGGGCTGCACTGGATCATCCCGGCGCTGGACCGGATCAATCACCGCATTGATCTGAGTGGTCAGATGTTGCGCTTCGACGAGCCTGCCGTTGATGCTCCTGCCCTGCGTGGCACCGTCTACTGGCAGGTGCTGGAGCCGGAGCGTGCGGATGCTGTCATGGGCGAAGTGGAGCAAATGATTCTTCGCGGTGCACTGGATGCGCTGCAAACCGAACCGGCAACTGCGCGCAGCAATCGGCATGAACTGGGTAGACGCGTAAAGCAGCGCCTCAACCACACCCTCCGGCAGCGCGGCATGATGGTCACGCGGGTCGAACTGGAAGCCAGTTGAAGCCACTGGCAGCAGGCCAGCGCAGCACGCACGGTGTCATTTGGATTCGCAGCGCCACGGCATCATCGTGTCGTTGGTGTTTGGCCAGTTGCTGGCAGCGACGCCCCGCGACGGAGATACTGACCGCTTTGCGGCCGCGGGTGCGCCCACATGATGCAACGCGATAGCCTGCACAAACTTCTGCGCGACGGCCTCGATCAGCTCGGTTTGTCCCTTGCCGATGGGGTACTTGAGCGCCTGCTCGATTACCAGGCGCTGCTGCAACGCTGGAATGCCGCTTACAACCTTACAGCGGTACGCGACCCGGCCGAAATGGTCACACGACACCTGCTCGATTCGCTCGCCATCTTGCCGTATGTGCGCGGCGCGAGCATGGCTGACCTTGGCACCGGCGCCGGCTTGCCCGGGCTTCCGCTGGCGCTCGCCGCGCCGCATCGGGACGTGCTGCTGGTTGACGCCAATGGCAAGAAGGTGCGCTTTCTGCGCGAAGTGATCCGCACACTGGACCTGAAGCGCGTGGGCGCGGTGCAGGCGCGCGTACAAAGCGTTACCGGCCAGTTCGATTGCATTACCGCGCGGGCGTTTGCGAGCCTCGCCGACATGCTCACCTGGGGTGGCCATCTGCTGGCGCCCGGCGGGGAGTGGCTGGCGATGAAAGGCCGCGACTGGGACGCCGAACTGGAGGCGTTGCCCCCCGCATACACCCTGCGGGCCGTGCACGCGCTGCATGTTCCCGGACTGGATGCCGCGCGGCATCTGCTTGTGGTGGCCCGCACCGACTCATGAAGCAGAGCGGCGCGTTGCGCAATGCTAATCTAGCGTTCTTCCGCGCACGGTAACGACCTCTCCATGGCCCGCATCATCGCTGTCGCCAATCAGAAGGGCGGCGTCGGCAAGACCACCACTGCCGTCAACCTGGCGGCCGCCCTGGCGGCGGCCAAGCGCAAGGTATTGCTGGTGGATCTGGATCCGCAGGGCAATGCGACCATGGCTTCGGGCGTCAACAAACGCGATGCCACACCCAACGGTTGCGCGGTATTGCTCGAAGAGGTGCCCATAAGTGCCGCAATAGTGACCACCGCCGGCCATTATGACCTGCTGCCAGGTGGACCTGACCTTACCGCTGCCGAACTCAAGCTGATGGACGCCCTGGCGCGCGAACACCGTCTCAAGGAGCAGCTTGCGCATGTGGCAGACAACTACGACACGATCCTGATCGACTGTCCGCCGTCGCTGAACCTGCTCACGTTGAACGCATTGACGGCGGCCGATGGCGTGCTTATTCCGGTGCAATGCGAATATTTTGCGCTCGAAGGCCTGTCCAGCCTGCTGGAAACGATAAAGGCGGTGCACCATCGGCTGAATCCCAAGCTGCAAATCGACGGCCTGCTGCGCACCATGTACGACGTGCGCAATAACCTCGGCAACGAGGTTTCTGCCCAGCTCAGCCAGCACTTTGGCGACAAGGTCTTGCGTTCGATCATCCCGCGCAACGTGCGCCTGGCCGAGGCGCCCAGTTACGGGCAGCCCATCCATCTGTACGATCGCAGCTCGCGCGGCGCGATCGCCTATATCGGGCTGGCCGGTGAAATGATCCGTCGCGAGCGCAGCGCGCGCGCGGCCGGCGCGGCCGGGATCCGGGACCTGGCAACACCTGACGAGCCCGCCGTGGGACTTCCCACACCCGTCGCCAACCATCAGGAATAAGCATGGCTGCTGCAAAGAAAAGGGGATTGGGACGCGGACTGGACGCCTTGCTCGGCGGTGCCGGCGATGCGATCGCAAACGCCGCACCCGAGGGCGAGCTGCGCCTCTTGCCGATCCAGCAGATCGAACCGGGAAAGTATCAACCACGGCGGCACTGGAACGACGAGGCGCTTGACCAGTTGGCGGCATCGATCAAGGCGCAGGGCTTGATCCAGCCGGTTGTCGTGCGCGCGCTGGGCAAGGACCGCTATGAGCTGATTGCCGGCGAGCGGCGCTGGCGGGCGGCGCAGCGCGCACAACTGAGCGAACTGCCGGCCCTTGTCAAGCACGTGACCGAAGCGGCCGTGCCGGCGATGGCACTGATCGAGAATATCCAGCGCGAAGACCTCACGCCGCTGGAAGAGGCCGACGCGTTGAAGCGCCTGATTGAAGACTTTGACCTGACCCACCAGCAAGCCGCCGATGCGGTCGGCCGTTCCCGTGCCGCCGTATCCAACCTGTTGCGCCTTACCGAGCTGCCCGCGTCGATCAAGAAATTGCTGGACGCAGGCAGGCTGCAGATGGGCCATGCACGCTGCCTGCTGACGCTGCCCGAAAGCACCGCCGAGGCGCTCGCCATCGAAGCAGCGCGCAACGACTGGAGCGTCCGCGAGCTGGAAGCAGCCGCCCGCCGCGCGCAGGCTGCGCCAAGCCAGAACCCGCGCCAGACGCCTGCAGCTGATCCGAACATCACTGATCTGGAACGTGAGCTGGGCGAACGCCTGGCGACGCGCGTGCAGCTGGCGCAAGGTCGCGCTGGCCGCGGCAAGCTGGTGATCCACTATCACAGCAACGACGAGCTCGAAGGGATTTTGCGCAAGATCCGCTGAGCGTTTTCCGCGCGCATGCGCAGCGGGCTTTCCTTTGTACGGGCTTATGGACAAATGTGGGCTGGTGGTGCCCAACCGACGTAGCAATGCGCGCGGCGGTTTCGCGGCAGCATCGATCAGGTGCGTTGGGAATGAGCGTGGCGCTTGAGGCTGACGTAGCCCGTCAGAGTGACCACCAGTGCGCCGCGCCTGTTGCCGAAAAACCGCCCGCCGCCGCCACCGTCAACGGGATTGCAGGCGAGCAAGCACGCCATCGACTACAGCTCGTCGACGCGCGTTACCTTGGCCCTGCGCATCAGCCACGCCACCCCACGCAAATCGGCCAGCCCGACCCACAGGCGGTCGAGCATGCCGTATTTCGATACGCCGGCGATGCGCGGACGGTGACCGACGGGCACGCTCTGGCAGGCGAATCCGGCGCGCTTGACCAACGCTGGCAGATAGCGGTGCATGTGATCGAAATACGGCAGGCGCAGAAAGACCTCGCGCTCGAACAGCTTCAGGCCGCAACCGGTGTCTGGCGTGGCATCGCGCAGCATGCGCGAGCGCACGGCGTTGGCAATTCTTGACGAAATACGCTTGTTGAAGCTGTCACGGCGCGTCGTGCGCCAGCCCGCAAACAGGCGCACGTCGGCACCTGCCGCAGTGCGCGCAGCGAGGAGCTTGTCGATGTCAGCCGGATCGTTCTGGCCGTCGCCATCGAGTGTGGCGATCCATGGCGCGGCGGCCGCGCGCACGCCGTTCCACACGGCCGTGCTCTGGCCGCTGCGCACCACATGATGCAACACGCGCAGTTCCGGATGCAGCGCCTTTTGCGTGGCCAGAACGTCGCGGCTGTCGTCGCTGGAGTCATCGTCGACATAGATGACCTCGTACGCCACGCGATTGCGCAGCGCTACGGCAATCTCAGCCAGCAGCGATGGAATGTTGTCGCGCTCGTTGAACACGGGGACGACGACAGAAAGTTCCAGCATGAGCACGCCTTTCAACAAAGAGATGCTGCGCGCTGCGCGGCATTTGCACAGTTTAGCGCCAGCCTGGCGTGGGCTGCGTCCCGTCCTGCCAGCGCGCCACGCGAGTGCTACCTGCCGGGTTGCAGCGAACCGCAAGACCCGTGCTGCGTGCAGACAACCTGTGCAACGCCGGCGCCCACCACAGCTCCTTCCCCGCAGTGCAGGAAATGCGCGCGTCAATTCGCACAATTGCGCACACAGGGTCTTATGCTGGTGTACTTCGAGTGCGGAGCTGGCCTTGGACATTGTCACGAAACGTGTGTACACGCCGGCAGCGGATACGGACGGCTATCGCGTATTGCTCGATCGGCTGTGGCCGCGAGGGTTGAAGAAAGAAGCGGTGGCGTTCGACTTGTGGGCCAGGGAGCTTGCCCCGTCCACGGCATTGCGCAAATGGTTTGGTCACGACCCCGCACTCTGGGATGGTTTTCGCCAACGCTATGCCGACGAACTCGATGCCGTGTCCGAGTTTTGGCAGCCGCTGGTTGATCGTTCCAGGCGAGGGCGCATCACCCTGCTGTTCGGCGCCCGTGACGAGGAGCATAACAACGCGGTGGCGCTGAAGGCGTACCTGGAAAACCGGGCACGCAAGCATGGCCCGATCTGAGCATCGTCATGTCGGAGCATGAGGTTGCGCGCGGGGAGTGCATTTTGGGCCGAAGTGCCATCGTTGCCGATCGCATCGGGGACGATGGCGTCGTCCCCATGTGCCCGCCAGCCAGGGGTTTTTTCAGCGCGCTGCAGTGCGGCGCGCCCATGCCCATCACACGTTCTCAGTTGACGCCCGCAAGACGTCGCCGCCCGTTATCATGTGAGCCGATGCCCGCCTTGTCGCCCGCCACCATGCCCACGCGTGCCATCAGCCTGCAGGCCTCTTCGTGAGCTGGCAAGCTTGGGCTACGGTGGCCGTGGTCGTGGGCGCCATGGCGCTGTTTGCCAGCGAAAAACTGCGTATCGATCTGGTCGCCCTGATCGTGCTGGGCAGCCTCGTCGTGCTGGGCATCGTCAGTCCGGCTGAAGCGCTTTCAGGCTTCAGCAACGAAGCTACGGTGACGGTTGCTGCCATGTTCGCCCTGAGCCTGGGCATCGAACGCTCCGGCGTGCTCGAGCCGTTGACCCGCTTGCTGATGAAGATCCGAAAACCGTGGCTGCTGTCGCTGGCGATGATGCTGGCGATCGCACCGCTGGGCGCGTTCGTAAAGAACATCGCACTGGTGGCGACGTTTCTGCCCCTTGCCCTGCGCGTGTGTCAGCGCACCGGCACGTCACCAGCACGCGTGCTGATGCCGATGGCATACGCCGCGCAGATGGGTGGGGTGTGTACGCTGATTGGTACTTCATCAAATTTGTTGGCCGATACGCTGGCACAACAGCACGGACTGGCGCCGATCGGGGTATTCGAATTCACGCGCCTGGGGGCAATCCTGGCGGTCGTCGGCATCGTCTACCTGATGGTCATCGGCCGGCATTTGCTGCCCAAGCACATCGACACCGACGAGCCGGGAAACACGGACGTGGGCAAGTACGTTACCGAGCTGGAGGTGGTGCCGGAATCGCCGTTGCTCGGCACGCGCATTGCAGATGCCAAGCTCGGTGAACGTTACAGCGTGTACCCGCTGGAACTGCTGCGCGGCGAGCAGCGCATGTGGACACCGCGCGCGCAAAGCCTGGAGGTTGGCGACGTCCTGCTGGTGCGTGGCGACTGGGACAAAATCGAGGAATTTCGCCGCCAGGCCAAACTGCGCAATGCCACCGAGCGCCGCTACCCGAAATCCGATGACCGGCACCCGCGGTTGATCGCCGAGGTGATGGTGGCCCCGGCCAGCCCGCTCGATGGTCAGCGCGTGGACGATATTGGTCTGGAATGGCACTACCGCAGCACGCTGCTGGCCGTGCATCGACGCGGACAAGTGTTGCGCGACAAGCTCAGCACGATCCAGCTTACTGTCGGCGACGTGCTGTTGATGCTGGTTGACGGCGAAGACGCCATGCCCAAGCTGCGCAAGGATGATGCGTTCATCGTGCTCAGCGAGCGGCCGGACGCTCGCGGGATGTCGCGCAAGGCGTGGGTTGCAGCCAGCATCATGGCCGGCGTGGTCATCGTCTCGGCGCTGCACTGGATGGCGATCCCGGTGGCGGCCATCTGCGGCGCCATCGTCATGGCGCTGACCGGATGTTTCGGGCGCAAGGATGTTTACGAGGCCATGGACTGGAAGATCATCGTGCTGCTCGGCGCGATCCTGCCGCTCGGCATAGCGATTGAAAAGACCGGTCTGTCCACCGTGCTGGTGCGCGACGCAATGGTGCTGATCGGTGGCCATGGGCCGCTGGCTGCGCTGGCGGTGGTGTATCTGCTTACTGCGCTGCTGACCGAGCTGATGGGCCACAACCCGTCGGTCGTGCTGATGGTTGGCATCGCGGCGTCCGTCGCCCATGCCATGGGCGTCGATCCGCGACCGTTCGTGGTGGCCGTGGCGTTTGCAGCCGCCACATCATTTGCCACCCCGGTCGGCTATCCAACCAACACGATGGTGTATTACGCCGGCGGCTACCGCTTCACGGATTTCATGAAGGTGGGCATTCCACTGATCGCCATCTTCTGTGCCATGTCAATGTGGTTGATCCCTATTTTCTGGCCGTTTCATCCGTAGTTGAAAAACCGCGGTGCGGCAGGCTGCAGCTCTGGATCCGCGACGTGGCCGCGTGCGCCGCAAGGCGATCGTCGCAAGGACAGACAGAGATGGCAGTCAGCTGGTTACCGCGTCGGGCCGCTGCTGCTGGCGCAGCCAGCAGGCAATGCTGAATCGGGTGCGTGCTGGCGGCAGTACCTGGTGTTCGAACTGGGCGGAGAGAAACAATGCCAGCGTGCCGCCCCGCGGTGCTATGTCGTGATGACCACCGGGCAGATACAGGCGCAGCGCGCCGCCGTCGCTGTCGTGCCAAACGGGGTTGAGGTAGAACACCGTCGAAAGCACGCGCGCGTCGCTGTAGCGCAGGCAGTCGCGATGACGGGCGTAACCACCGCCAGCCGGATACGCAGCGTAGTGCGCCTCGCTATCCACCAGGCCGAGCATCAGCCTGCGGTTTAGAACCATGCGCAGCGCGTCCATGCGCTGAGTAAACACCTGCTGTGGCGCGGTAAGAGCATCAGGCACGAACCAGTGCGTCTGGTCGGTGCGCAATTGAGACGCGGTGCGTTCCAGCCCGGTGCGCGCCGCATGAAACTGATGCGCCGAATACATGCGCACGCATTCGTCGCAAAGAGCGCGAGTCTGCTCCGGCGTCAACAGATCGGGCAGGATATGCCAGCCATCCGCAGCAATCGCTTCGACAGCGGATGCAAACTCTTCAGTGATCATCAGCTTTCCATAGCCTTATGCATCCGTGCAAATTCGCATCCAGACATGCGCCTAGGGCCTGGCGGCGTCATGGCTCGCAGCATACGCGTGCGGTTGGGCCACGAAGTGAAGGCTGCAACGATCCGGTTCATGCTTGTCGTGGTAGCGCGCCCATACGCGCCTTTCGCAGCGTGGTCCAGGCCATGCGGTTTCATTGCATACATCACGCGCGTTCCTGCAGAGTTCGACGGTGCGCTCCCCACGCTGCTGAGTCTGCGGCGAATGTCCACCAGCATGTTCGTGATATGTCAGCCGAGCGTGACGCGCAAGGTATGTGCGATGCCGTCGTCGGCGAGCGCGACATCCGCGTCCAGCTGCAGCGATTGGCCGTCCAACTCCAGGTGCGTGACTCCGGTGCACACACCACGCGGGTTTTCCAACTGGATTGTGTATGGCGTGACGTGCTGTTTCGCGCGATGTTGATAGGTGAGCGTGAAACCAGGCCATGCCTTGGGGATACACGGCGCCATGCGCAGGTGATCGCCGCGCAGATGGAAACCCAGCAGCGCTTCAAGTCCAGCGCGATACAGCCAGGCAGCTGAGCCGGTGTACCAGGTCCAGCCGCCGCGTCCGATGTGCGGCGCGACGGCATAGACGTCTGCGCACGCCACGTACGGCTCCACCTTGTAACGATGCACCGCTTGCGCGCTGTCGCCGTGGCGGATCGGATTGAGGATGTTGAACATGTCCGCGGCGCGCTCGCCATCGCCAAGTTGTGCCCAGGCGAAAATCGACCACGTGGCGCCGTGTGTGTACTGTCCGCCGTTCTCGCGGACACCCGGCGGGTAGCCCTTGATGTAGCCGGGGTTCTCCACAGATTGGTCAAACGGCGGCGTGAACAGGCGCGCGATCTGGTGCGGATGATCGACCAGCAGGCGGTCCACGGCGGCCATCGCCTGAGCCGCGCGTGGCGGATGCGGTCCTGCCGTCATGAGACTCCAGGATTGCGCGATAGTGTCGATCCAGCACTCCTTGTTTGCGCTCGAGCCCAATGGCGTGCCGTCGTCGTAGTAGCCACGGCGATACCATTGACCATCCCACGCCTGCTCCAGCGCAGCGCGCAGCGCGGTGGCATGATCCAGCCAGCGTTGCGCACGCGCGTGCTCGCCGCGCTGCTCCGCGTGTGGTACCAGGGCGGGAATCGTGGCCAGCAAAAACCAGCCGAGCCAGCTGCTTTCGCCACGACCTTCGGCCCCGACGTTGTTCATGCCGTCGTTCCAGTCACCGGTGCCAATCAACGGCAGGCCGTGGGCGCCGGTGGCCAGGCTGGAATCAATTCCGCGCGCACAATGTTCGTAGACGCTGATCGCCTCGCTGCCCGTACCGGGCTGGAAAAATGCGTCGGTGGCGCCGTCGGCAATGGCCGGTCCGGTGAGGAACGGTCGGGTTTCTTCCAGCACGGCGACATCGCCGCTGACCGTCACGTAGTGCGTCGCCACGTAGGCCAGCCAGATGCGGTCATCGCGGATTTGCGTGCGTATGCCCTGGCCATCGGGCGGCAGCCACCAGTGCTGTACGTCACCCTCCGCAAATTGCCGGCCGGCAGCGCGCAGCAGATGCTCGCGTGCCAGGTCGGGCCGCGTCACGCACAACGCCATGACGTCCTGCAACTGGTCACGAAAGCCGTATGCGCCACTGGCCTGATAGCCGGCCGTACGCGCCCAGAGGCGACACGCCGTTACCTGGTACAGCAGCCAGTCGTTGAGCACTATGTCCAGCGCGCGATCAGGTGTATGCACCTGCACGGTGTTGAGCACCCCGTCCCATTGCGCGGTGACGGCGGCCAGTACATCGTCGAAATCCATTTGACGGTACTTGGTGATCAGCGCTTGGGCGCTGGCCGTGTCGGCGGCGTCGCCGAGCGCGAAAAAAATGTCCATCTGGGTATGCGCCGGCAGCACAAGATGGGTCTGCAGTGCGCCACATGGATCCAGGCCGGCGCCGAGTCGCCCGGACAGTGGCTTGGCGCCGTGCAATGCCGCGGGTTGCGCGACGCAGCCAAGTGCGCCTAGCAGTTCGCGGCGGTCGCCGCTCATGGACTGCTGCAGTCCGCCCAGGTCAATAAATGCAACGCGTTCGGCGAAGTCCCCACGCCACGGGTTGCGTGCGAACAGTGCGCCGGTGACATCGTCGCGTGCGGTAATCACGAAGGGCGCCGGGGTCGTGCCGATCGCGCCGAGCGCCCACTCGACATAGCCGGTCAAAGTCAGACGACGTTCGCGCGTTGAGTGATTGCACAGGCGTAAGCGAGACAGCTTGATCGGGGCATCGATCGCTACGCATTGCGTGAGTTCAAGGGCAATGTCGTGAGCTGCATGGCAGAAGCGCGTCCAGCCCTTGCCATGGGTGGTGGTGTAGGTAGTCCCCGGGACGCGGATCGGCAGCGCGGTGGCACTCCACAACACGCCAGTGTCCTCGTCACGCAAGTACAGCACCTCGTGCGGCGTGTCGCTCACTGCGTCGTTTGGCCAAGGGCTGAGGGGATTCTTCTGGCTGTTCAGCGACCATGTGTAACCGCTGCCTTCGGCCGACACCAGAAATCCAAACTCCGGATTGGCGATGACGTTGATCCACGGTGCCGGTGTGAACCGACCTTCTTCCAGCACGATGCAATAGCTGCGGCCGTCGTCCACGAAACCACCGCTGCCGTTGGCAAACTCAAATTCGGTGGCCGGGGCAGACACCGGCACGTTGGCGGCCTGGGTAGCGCGAATGGGTGTTGACTGCGGCGCTGGGACAGTGCCTTGCGCGTGGCCATGCGCGGCAGGCGTTGTGGCAGACGGATCAAGCACCACGCGCGCCACCAGCAACAGACCTGCGCGCAGTCCGGCGTCAATCGCATCTTGGCGCAGTGCGAACAGCTCGGCCTTGGGCGCATTGGCGTTCTGCGTGAGCAACGCGTGTTGCGTTTCCAGCAGCGGTGCGAGCGCCGCGTCGACGGCGTCCGCGGAGTCGCCAATGGCGCTATTCAAAACAACCACATCCACGGCGAGATGCTTTTGCTGCCAGTACCGCTGCGCGCGCAGCAAATCGCGCACCTGCGCCACCGCATCGGTATCGCGTACGCAGGCGAGTGCGATTGGCCGGTCGCCGGAAATGCCGGCAGCCCACAACGTCGGCGCGCCGCCGCGACCGTGCACGAGATCCGCGGCTGGTGCACGTTGCGCGGAGTCGCTATGGATCAGCGCTCCCAGCCACTGCGTGCACTGGCTGGTCAGTTTTTCGTCAATGCCAGCCTGTTGTTGCACGTCGTCGGCGTGCTGTTTGGCGCCGTCAAACAGGCGCGCGGCAGCATTGCCATCAGCCAGCTGGGTCGCCAACGCCAAGGCGCCATCGCGCGTGGTCGCGACGCGCGTCCACAGCAGCAGCGTCACGCTTTCCCGTGGCGCCAGGGTGAAGTGCTGGCGCAAGCTGAAAACCGGGTCGAGTACGCAGCCAGTAGTGTTGCTCAGCTTTGCGCCCGGCAGCAGCGCTTGCGCGTCACGCACGGTGCGACCGCGACCGAGCCAACGCGCGCGGTCGGTCTCATAACTGCAAGCATCGTCAATCGGCCGGCCCAGCACCTGCAGTGCCTGCGCAGCCCAAATGGACGCTTCGCTTTTGTCGCGGCGACGTCGCGTAGCCAGCAGCAACGCGTGGGTGGTGTCCCATTCGGTCTGCACGAACATCTTGGAAAATGCCGGATGCGCGTTGTCTGCGCCGATCGGGCCGATGACCATTTCGGCATACGTAGTCAGCGACAGCGTCCGCGTATGGTCGCCGTGGTTGCTCACGGTGAGCTGACGCAACTCCACGTCTGTGTCTGCCGCCACGGCAATATCAAGCACGCTGTGCAGGCTATGGTGACGTCGGCTGAAACGCGCACGGCCGGGCGCAAAATCCACGGTGTCGTCCGGTGTCCGGGTGCCGAACGGCTGCTCGGTCGCAGCCCAGACCGCGCCGCTTTCCTCATCGCGCAAAAACAGCCAGGTGCCCCATGGGTTACCTGTGGGATCTTCGCGCCAGCGGGTTACGGCCAGCTCACGCCACCGGCTGAAGCCCGCGCCGCTGGAGTCCAGCAGTACGCTATAGCTGCCGTTGGCTAGCAGACAGTGATGCTGCTCGACGATGCTGCGTGCGGTTTTGAGTGCCATGAGCAATTCCTGATGCTTGATGCAAAAACTTCAGCATGCGCCCATCGGGGCCTGCATGGTGTCAATGCAACTATGTGATCTTGCCGCGGTCACTTCGACCACCCTGCTCGTGTATGTGCTTGCGTTTGCGCGGCATGGTGGACGGGCGCCGGACGCGGCATGCTGTGGATGTCCATGTGCGCACCGCGCTCCAGTATGGTTGACGGTGCACAATCGCCACAGTGGCATGCTGATGGTATTGCCACATACGTCTTCAAGCATGGTTGTAATGGGGCGCCGCTCGGGTTTTTCGGTGATGGCCGGATGCCCGGCGTGCCCAGGCTCCCCTGAACGGACGCGTGCGCTGCGGGAAACATGGCATGCATCGGAACGCCTATCGATGAAGAGAAAGATGAAGCTTGCACGCCCCGCCATGAGCGCCGCTTTCGCAAGGACGCGCGGCGCGGTTCTCTGCTGCGGATTGCGCGCCATGCATGCCGGTCCGCCGCGGTCAGCGAGCGGCTGGCGGTGAGTACCGTCGACGCCATGGCGCAACCAGAAGCCGGACTGAGCCTCGCCCTGGACGACGATGCCTTGCTCGATCGAATGCAGCGAGCGGCATTCGGTTATTTCCTGCGCATGTTCAATCCGGAGAATGGGCTCGTCGCCGACACCACCCGCGAAGGTTCGCCATGCAGCATCGCGGTCGTCGGCTTTGCACTGTCCGCTTATCCCATTGCAGTGGAACGCGGCTGGTTGACCCGAGCCGAGGCACTCGAGCGCAGCATGGCCGCGCTGCGTTTCTTCCGTGACAGCGACCAGAGCGGCGCCGCTTTGGCAACCGGCTTCAAGGGCTTCTACTATCACTTTCTGGACATGCACAGCGGCGCGCGCTTGTGGCAGTCCGAATTGTCCATGATCGATACCGCGCTGCTGTTGTCCGGTGCGCTCACGGCAGCAAGCTACTTTGACGCCGACACGAGCCAGGAAACGGAATTGCGCGCCGTGGTCGACATTTTGTATCAACGGGTCGACTGGTGCTGGGCGCAAGGTGGCCAGCCAACGTTGCGTCAGGGCTGGAAGCCGGAGTGTGGATTTCTCAACTACGGTTGGGATGGCTACAACGAAGGCCTGGTGCTGTACGCGCTCGCGCTGGGTTCGCCGACGCATCCCATTCAACTGGATCACTACGCCGCGTGGACCGCGACCTACCAGTGGGAAAATCTTTACGACATCGACTTCCTGTATGCAGGACCGCTGTTCATTCATCAGTTCTCGCACGCGTGGATTGATTTTCGCGGCATTCGTGATGACTTCATGCGGGAAAAGAACAGCGATTATTTCGAGAACAGCCGACGCGCTACCGAAGTACAACGCGAATACGCGCGGCGCAATCCGCACAGTTACCGTGGCTACGATGAAGACTGCTGGGGCTTGACCGCGTGCGACGGACCGACCCGGTCAGCGCCGGCGCCGGCCGGCGAACCGCCTCGGTTGTTTGGCTATGCCGCGCGCGGTGTGCCGTACGGCCCGGACGATGGAACGCTCAGTGGCTGGGCCGCGCTTGCCTCGCTGCCGTTTGCGCCGCAGCCCACATTGCGCGCCACGCGGCGCATGCTGCAGCGTTACCCGGAAATGTTGCCCGCCGAGCAATACGCCAGCAGCTTCAATCCCAGCCTGGCGGGGGCGACTGGCGCGGCCTGGGTGTCGCCGGGCCACTATGGACTTGACCAGGGCATCGTGCTGATGATGATCGAGAACTACCGCAGCGAGCTGATCTGGCGCCTGCTGCGCAACTGCCCGGTGATCCGTACCGGCCTGCAGCGTGCCGGCTTTCGCGGTGGGTGGTTATAGCGCATGGCCAGCATCGAGTCCGCAGCTCCAGCGCGTCATCGCGTGCCATCCACCGCGCCCGAAGACGCTGCCGAGCGTGAGCGACTGAGCCATGTACGTCCGCCGGACTGGCGCAACCCGACGCCTGCCGCATGCTACGACCTGGTGGTTGTGGGCGGTGGAACCACGGGCCTGGTTGCCGCGCAGGAAGCTGCCGCGCTCGGTGTCAAAGTCGCGTTGGTCGAGCGCCACTTGCTCGGCGGCAATTGCCTGAACATCGGTTGCATACCATCCAAGGCGCTTATCCGCACTTCGCGCTTGTACGCGGAAATGCGCGACGCCGAGCGCTATGGCGCGCAGGTACCGGCAGATATCCGCGTCGACTTTGCAGCGCTCATGGAGCGCATGCGCAGGATCCGCGCGCGCATCAGCCGCACCTGCTCAGCTGACGATCTCGCGGCCATGGGCATCGATGTGTTTTTCGGTCTTGGGCGCTTTGTCGGTCCTGCGGCGTTGCAACTTGGGGACATGACATTGCGCTTCCGCAAGGCGTTGATCGCCACCGGAGCCCGACCGGATACGCCGCAAATCCCCGGGCTTGTCGCTGCCGGCTATTACACCAATGCCAGCGTATTTGACCTGACGCAATTACCGGCACGCTTGCTGGTGATCGGCGGCGGCCCGCTTGGCTGCGAAATGGCGCAGGCGTTTTGTCGCTTTGGCGCGCGTACCACCATCGTGCAGCATTGGCCATTGTTCCTGCCGCGCGAAGAACGCGATGCGGCGCAGATATTGTCCAACGCGTTTTCCCGCGACGGCATCGAAGTGCGCTTGAACACCGAGGTGGTCGGGGTGCGCGAGGAAAATGGCGAGAAGCTCGTGGATCTGGTCAGTGACGATTACCACAGCACCATAGCAACCGACGCGATCCTTTCCGGAACCGGCCGCTTGCCAAGCGTGGAAGGCCTCGGGCTGGAGGCGGCGGGGGTGGCGTATGACCGCGAGCGCGGGGTTCACGTCGACGATTTCCTGTGCACCGGCAATCCCGATATCTATGCTGCCGGCGACGTGTGCCTGGACGAAAAGTTCAACGACACGGCGGATGCCAGCGCGCACATTGCGGTCTGCAACGCGCTGGTCAACGCTCGCAAACGCTACAGCGAACTGAGCATCCCCTGGTGTACTTACACCGATCCGGAGATTGCCCACGTCGGCTTGTACGTGCGTCAGGCGCGCGAACGCAACATCCCGGTAAAGACGTTCACGGTGCTGATGCACGACGTTGATCGTGCCGTGGCCGACAGTGAAGAAGCCGGCTTCGTGAAGATCCACGTGCGCGAGGGCACGGACAGCATTCTTGGTGCGACCATCGTTGCGCGCCACGCCGGCGAGATGATCAGCGAGATCACTCTGGCGATGGTCGCTGGCGTTGGATTGAACACGCTGAGCCGCGTCATACATCCTTACCCGACTCAGGGCGAAGCGATCAGCAAGGCTGCCGATGCCTACCTGCGCACCCTGCGCCCACGGGATGACCTGCCACTATGACGAAGCTGACCCTGTTTTTTAACCTGTTGAGGAGATGAATATGCAACTTGGGATGATCGGCTTGGGCAAGATGGGCGCGAACATGGCCGAGCGCTTGCTGCTGGGCGGCCATCAGGTGACCGGCTTTGATCCGAGTGCGGACGCGCGCAAGGCGCTGCAGGACAAAGGCGGCGCCGCGGTCGACGCGCTGCCTGCGCTGGTCAAGTCGCTGTCCACGCCGCGCGTCGTATGGATGATGGTGCCATCGGGCAAGATCACTGACGACACCGTCGACGCGCTGCTGCCCTTGTTGAGCAAAGGCGACGCCGTGATCGATGGCGGCAATTCAAACTACAAGGACACCTTGCGCCGCGCAAAACTCTATGCGGAGCACGATCTGGGCTACGTCGACTGCGGTACCAGCGGCGGCGTGTGGGGTTTGAAAGAGGGTTACAGCATGATGGTTGGCGGCGATGAAAAGCTGGTCGACACCATCAAGCCGATCTTTGCCACGCTGGCCCCGGGCAAGGAGCAGGGTTGGGGTCGCGTGGGTCCGGTCGGCTCCGGCCACTTCACCAAGATGGTGCATAACGGTATTGAATACGGCTTGATGCAAGCCTACGCGGAAGGCTTTTCCATCCTGCAACACAAGACGGAGTTCAAGCTGGACCTGCATCAGGTCGGCGAGATCTGGCGCTACGGCAGCGTCGTGCGTTCGTGGCTGCTGGAACTCACCACCGACGCACTTGGCAAGAATCCAACGATGGACGGCATTGCGCCTTACGTCGTCGATTCGGGCGAAGGCCGCTGGACGGTTGATGCGGCACTGGAGCTGGACGTGCCGGCACCGATCATCACCGCGTCACTGATCGAGCGCCTGCGCTCGCGCGACAGTGACTCGTTCACCGACAAACTTCTGGCATCCATGCGCAATGAATTCGGCGGCCACGCAATCAAGAAAAAGTAAGTTTCGGCGGCTGCGCGCTGCGTCCCGGGCAGCCGGCGCGGCGCAAGCCCAGCTCGAGCGGCCTGGATTGCACACGCTGCTCGCAGTCGAGCTTCATCCGTTGTCGCTGCTGAGCAGCGAGTCAGTACCACACTGGTGACCGCGCTTGCGGCAGGATTGAAACGCGCCAGCGAGCGGCACGCTGTTGTGCTCAGCCGCTACGCAGCCAGGTGGCTTTGCGCGCTGCAGGCCGCAAGCGTTCGTAGCCGATGCAGCGCCCCGATCGGTCGGTGATATCGCCAGCGTCTTGACTGGCGATCTCTGCCCGAGCGTGCACTGAAAGCCCACGTCGCGCATATTTTTACGCGGTATTCTCTGCTCGATGCAAGCCGGCGCTGGTGGTGGCTGGCGCCCGACGCGGGAATCGGCATGAACTCAATCGAAGTGGCATTGGCGATGTTGCTGGCCGTGGTCGGCAGCGGCTACCTGGTGCGCATGCTGCCGTTCTCCCTGCCATTGCCGTTGGTACAGATTGCCTTGGGTGCGGTCATCGCGGGCGTGTTCAACCATGGTGTGGCGCTGGATCCGGACATCTTTTTTTTGTTGTTCCTGCCGCCGCTGCTGTTCATTGACGGCTGGCGTATCCCCAAGGATGGGTTGCGGCGAGATCGAGGCACGATCCTGGCGTTGGCGTTGGGACTGGTGGTGTTTACCGTGCTTGGTGCCGGCTTTCTGATTCACTGGATGATTCCAGCCATGCCACTTGCCGTGGCCTTTGCGCTGGCCGCGATCGTGTCGCCGACCGACCCGGTGGCGGTGTCGTCAATTGCCGCTCGCGTGCCAATCCCGAAGCGCTTGATGCATATCCTCGAGGGCGAGTCGTTGCTCAACGATGCGACTGGCCTGGTCTGCTTTCGTTTCGCAGTGGCGGCGGTGGTGACTGGTGGCTTTTCGCTGACATCGGCTGCCTTGACGTTTCTGTGGGTGGCGCTGGCCGGGCTTGGCGTCGGTGCGCTGTTCACGCTCACGGTGAGCTTCGCCCAGAGCTGGTTGTCCCGGCACTTCGGCCAGGAAGCAGGTTCCTCGATTCTGGTCAGCCTGCTGATTCCGTTTGGTGCCTACTTGCTGGCCGAGCGAGTGCAAGCGTCCGGCATTCTGGCGGCGGTGGCCGCCGGCATCACGATGAGTCGCGTAGAGCTCAGCGGGCGTTTGCTGGCAACCACGCGCGTGCAGCGCGCGGCGGTGTGGAGCACGGTGCAGTTTGCACTGAACGGCATCATGTTCGTGCTGCTCGGCGAGCAGCTGCCCACGAGTCTGCAAAGCGCGCTGGCGTCGGTCGCGCAGAGCGGCCACCGCAGCTCGTGGTGGTTGCTCGTCTATGCGCTGGCGATCAATCTGGGCCTGGCACTGCTGCGCCTGGTCTGGGTGTGGCTCACGCTACGCGTGAACATGCTGCGCTCGGCGCGCGGAGCTGCCCGCACCAGCACGGTGCATTGGCGACTGCTGCTGGCGACCTCGCTCGGCGGCGCACGCGGCGCGATCACCCTGGCTGGCGTGTTGACCTTGCCGCTGCTGTTGCCCGACGGAACATCTTTCCCCGCGCGCGAGCTGGTGATCTTCCTCGCCACTGCGGTCATCCTGCTGTCGCTGCTGGCTGCCGCCGTGGGTTTACCGCCATTGCTGAGAGGGCTTGAGCTGCCGCCGGAGCCTTCCATCCGGCGTGAGGAAAACCGTGCACGCCACGCTGCCGCGACCGCAGCGATTTCCGCAGTGGAGCGCGCGCAGCACGATCGGTCCGGAAATGGCGAAGCTGAGGATGTCGACACTTACGCGCGCGCCGCTACGCGGGTGATTGTGCTGTATCAACACTGGCTGGATGAGGACGCGTCGAGCGGCGAAGAGGCCCTGCAGTTGCGCAAGGGCGACAGCGCCGAGCGGGAACTGCGTCTGGCAGCCTTGCACGGTCAGCGCGAGGCAATCTTCGACCTGGCGCGCCGCGAGCAGATTTCCGATGAAGTATCCCGACGCCTGGTGCGCGAAATCGACCTGCAGGAGGCACGCTACCATTGACGGCAGGCGGCGCCATCAATGCCGCTGAAAGTGACAGGACTGCGGGCAGTGAGTGCAGTGCACCTCCACACACCACATTGGCAAGCACTACGTGCAGAACATGCTTGTCGCGGCGCACCGCATGCAGCGTGCAGCGCAGATACGGGGACTATCGCGGATGAGCCATGGGATTCTCGAACTGGTGGCGCAATATGGCCTGCTGCTGGTGTTCGTCAATGTTCTGCTGGAGCAGGCTGGCGCTCCGGTTCCGGCAATGCCGACATTGGTGGTAGCTGGCGCGCTGGCGGCGAGCGGACAATTGTTCGTGCCCTCGGTCATCCTGGTGGCCTTGCTTGCGTGCCTGCTCAGCGACGGCGTCTGGTATGGAGTGGGGCGGCATTTCGGGCCACGGGTTTTGCGCACGTTGTGTCGTATTTCCGTGGCGCCTGACTCGTGCGTGCACCGATCAGAGCTGCAATTTGAGCGCTGGGGCGGCCAGACTCTACTCATCGCGAAATTCGTGCCCGGTTTGTCCACGGTCGCACCGCCGCTACTGGGTGCGCTGGGGCTGCGTCTGCCTGCCTTTCTTCTTCTGGACGGATTGGGCGCCTTGCTCTGGGCGGGATTGGCAGTGGCGCTTGGATATATCTTTGCGGCCCAGATCGACCACCTGCTGATCGAGTTGTCCAGCATCGGCACTCTGGCGCTGGAGCTGATTGTGGCGCTGCTTGCGGTCTACATCGCCGGGAAATGGTGGCAGCGTCGACGCCTGCTGGAGGCATTGCGCATGCCGCGCATCAGCGTCGCCGAATTGCATCAGGCGCTGCGCGACGTGCCGCCTCCGCTGGTGGTGGATGTGCGCTCAGCCACATCGCGCGGGCTGGATGCGCAGATGGTCGAGGGCGCTGTCGTGGCGAGCATTGAACGCATCGAACGAGCGGTGCTCGGCATACCGCTGGATCGGGAGTTGGTGATCTATTGCAGTTGCCCGAACGAAGTGTCGTCCGCACGTGCCGCCAAGTCGCTGCAGAAACGCGGCTACCTGCACGTACGACCGCTGCAGGGCGGACTGGCAGCGTGGGCTGCGGCCGGCTACGCCGTGCAGCCGCATTCCACTCTGGCCGCCGCCAGCAATGGCAGCGCTGCCCGCGGTTGAGGGTCTACCTGCAACACCGGGTGACATCTGCGAAACCCTGCGCACATCAGACCAGCGGCCAATTTGTTGCAGCATGGCGCCAGCGGACGTCATGGTTTGATGCTGCCTGGCGTGATGATGTCGGTTTTGCCCGGGCGACTCTGGCGTGCGCGGCTGCCCGGGCTTACAGGCTCAGCTCCAGGTCCGCCACACAAGCGTGCTGTGTTCCGCTGGCCACGATCGTTGAAGTTACAAGATCACGCTGCCGAAAAACCGCCGGTCGAGCGGCAACACTTTGTCGTTTCCGGCGACCAGTTCCGGCTTGAGCAGTGGCAATCGTGCACCTCGTTGAGCCTTACCGCGGCGGGCGATTCGTGGCAACGCCTGCGCGGATGCACGAGCTTGCCCGTAGCGCCTTCGACGAGGATCTAGCTCCGACCGCAGCGACGTGTTAGTCACTCCGGGCCCGGGACAATCAAAGGGCGCAGGTTTCCCGCTCCCTTCTGACGATGAAAGCGGGCAGCGCGACATGGTGAGCTATCAGTGCGCGTGCGCGCCGGCCCCGATGCGAATCAGGCGAAAACCGCTTGCAGTGTTCCACGCCGCGTACGCGTCATCGCCGTGCACCAGCAACTGCGGGGAATACACCGCGCTCTCGGAGGAGGCCATGACCAGCGGCGGATCAAAGCTCTTGCCACCGTCGCGCGAGGTTCTCGACATCAGTTGATAGCCCTTTGCATCGACCTGATTCCACACCAGCCACACATTGTCAGCGTGCACTGCCACGTCCGCGTGGCGGGCGCCGGGGCCGCCGATCTGCAATGCGTACTGCGGTGCATGGCCTGGATCCAGTTGGCCGTACCAGATCGCCGGGCCGTGCGCGGACTCATACCAGACCGCGTGGCGCGCGCCGTTCTCACCGACGGCCAGCCCCGGCCCCTGCTCGGGGCAGGCCGCGATTTTCCAGTCGCTGAACGTAACGCGTTCTGGCAAAGGCGCGTCGCCGGAGGTGGGCAGCAGCGTGAACCCATGGTCGCGAATATTGCCGGGGTAATTCATGCGGAACAAGGCCGCGATCTTGCCATCGGGCGTCGGCGCCAACGCCAGTCGGCAGCATTCGCAGGAATGGTCGACCAGCTTTTGCTCAGCGCCGAAACTCTTGCCGTCATCGTTCGACCACGCGTAATAGATGGCCAGGCCGCGATAAGTTTTGTCGTGGGCCATGGCGGCGGCCATGCCGCGCGAATCAATCCAGACCACGGCTATGTGTCCGCTGCCGTCCACGGCCAGCGCGTCGAAGCTGTGCGTAATCGGTGCGCGATCGTGGTGCACTATCACCGGTGCTGAAAAGTGTTTTCCGGCATCGGTCGAACGGGCAAACTGCACGTTGCTTGCCCACTTCTGCGCCAGCGAGTTCACCCAGGTGACGTAGATCTGTCCGCGCGAACCGACCGCGATGCCGGGGTGGTTCTCGCCGGACGCATCGATCTTTTGCGCATGCTGGTTGACCTCGACCGCGGCACTCATGGTCTTGCCGAAATCATCAGAGTGACGCAATACGACGCGCCCGTCGCGCACGCTCACCATCCACAGCCGCCCATGCGTATCGAAGGCGGCAGCCGCGCCAAGTGCGGCCGGCCCGCTTGCAGCCGCATCCGCTGGCGCGTGCCTGTCCTGATGCGCAAATGCTGCGCACGGCAATATCAGCGCCAGCAAAACAAGCACGCGCCGCACGGCCGGGAAGATCCCGCAGGACAGTAATGGCCGCGCGTCATGGCGCGGGCTATGACATGGAAGTTGCATGAAGTTGACGCCCGCGTTGTCGTTCAATGGAATGGCCTTCTGCTCGATTGATCTTGCGCCATCGCGTGTACGAGTGGCGCAAGCGGGTAGGTGAATCATGGCATTGCGCCACCTCAGGGCAGGCGACGTCAATAGTGCAAGCGCAGGCCTACGTACACCGACGGCGGCGCGCCCGACTGCAGGATGGCATCACTGGCCGACGCTTCAGCTTGCACCGCAACCGAAGAAGCATAGCGCTCGTCAAGCAGGTTTCTCGCCTCGGCAAACAGCTCCCACCGCCGACCCTTGAAGCCGGCGCGCAGGCCCAGCAGTTGATAGCCGGCAACGCGATAGTTGTTGCGATAATCGGCGAAGCGCGACCCCACCAGGTCGAAGGTCGGGCCGGCGAAAAAGCCGCCGGAGTCGCGGTACATCACTTCGCCGTGCACCACATGCCCTGGTATGGGCAGGTCGTTGTTGCCGCGGACCGGGTCGTTGTCAAACTTGAACCGATTCCACGTCGCACTGACGAGAGGTTCGATGCGGCCGCCCGCAAACGCGAAACTGCCGCCGACCAAGGCTTCCACGCCGGAGTGAATCGTGCGCTCGGCATTGGCTGCCAGGAACGTTCCCGGCGCATTCGGAACCTCGCTGGATAGCAGCTCGCCGTGAATGATCGCGTGATAGACGGACACGTCCCAATGCCATTGCGCGCCGCCGGTGGAAGCGGGCGTGGCGCCGCGCAGGCCAAGTTCATAGACCGCGCCATGCGCTGCAGCAAGCGTGGCATCCTTGCCGAGCTGGGTACGCGCGTTGTCCAGGTCAAAGTTTGTGGGCGCCGAGTACAGGCGGCTGACGTTTGCGTAGGCCTGCATGTCGCGGCTGACGTCACGCAGCACGCCAACGCGTGGATTCACCGCGTTGTAGTCATCCTTCTGGCGGCGAGCCACTGGGCTGGCGCTATTGACGCCAACGATATTGTGGTCGTTGCGGTCGGTCAGCACGCCCTGTGCACCGTAAACCAGGGTCCAGGCCGGGGCAAAACTCCAGCGGTCTACCAGAAACAGCGTCAGATTGTCGGCGCGGTTGTCGACTATGGCGGTACGCACGCCGCGCTGACCGTGATCGTTTTCGTAATTGCCACCCTTGCCATTTGTCCGGGCCACGTCGACGCCTGCGAGCAAGTCATGATCGCTCGCCTCGCGGTGGTAGCGCGCCATGCTGCCGACGGTGTTCTGGTCAGAGTCGACCAGCAGGCTGAAGACGTCCAGCAGCGGCGGATTAGGCCCCGGTCCGATAGGCACGAACACGTCCACGATCGGGTGGTAAAGCGACTGCTTTTCCAACGATAAACCGAATTCGAGCCAGCTGTCGGCGTCGATGTTCCAGACACCTTTGGCGGCCAGTCGATCGGTTTTCACGTTCAATTGATGATTGCCCAGAGCGTCGGCGAAGTTGGCCTGACGCCGGTCCTGCTGCAACTGCTCCGCGGTGAGAGCTCCGGGAAGCTGCTGACGGTTATCGACATGCGTGATAAACACGCGCAGATCGAGATTTGCGGCCACCCGCCAGCCACCGTTGGCGTAAAGGCTGGCGAGGTTCTCCCGGCTGTGATCGCGATAACCGGACCAGTGCTTGCCGCCCAGCATGACCAGGCCGTCGACATCGTCCCACATGCCGCCGACACTCACCTGGCCGCTGCTCAGGCCGTTGCTGCCGGCGGTGATGAACGCCTGCATGGGATCGCTGTTGCGCGCGGTGCGCGATATGAAATCGATTGCACCGCCGAGCGTGCTGGCGCCATAGGTCAGCGCATTGGCGCCGCGGGCCACGATGATGTTGCGGGCCGTGAATGTATCCGGGTAACGATTGTGGTTGGTGCCGTCGGCCAGCGTAATCGGTAGCCCATCCTGAAACAGCGCAGTACCGCTGTTCTGGAATTGCTGCGCGTTGAGGTTGGAACCGCGGATGGAGAGTCGAATATCATCGCCGCCGCTTTCCTGCTCGGCCAACACGCCCGGCACGTAACGCAGCGCGTCGGCCATGTTGGTGATGGTCTGCTCGTCCAGCTTCTTGCTGTCCAGCACGCTCACGCCGCCTGGCGTCAGTGACTGCTCAATCTGGATGCGATCAAGCCTGGCGCCACGCACGTTCACAGTCTCCAGCGTGGTGGCCCTGGTCCGTTCGTGATCGGAGCCGTCGGGCGCCTGTTGAGGAGCGCCGGAGTTGGCGGGAGCTGGTTCGTGGGCGGATACGGTGGCAGCGGTTTCGACCACCGCGTTCGCGCTGGACGCTTCGGTCTCAAGCGCCATGGCCATGGACGAGGCGAGCAATGGCATGGGCAACAGCAAGGCTGCCCGAAAAAAGGTATCGATAAGCATGAGCTGAATCCAGGTTCGGTTTTCGCCATGGCGAAACCCAAGTGCGGCGGGCCGATCCCGCAATACCGCGCTGCGCGCGGTGGGGATGACCAACGTCGAATCAGATGACTGGATCAGCTCAACGGCGGCCCGCGCGGACGTACATCAAGCGGGCGCAACAGTGGCGCAGGTTGTACCACCAGCGGCGTGGCTGGAAGGCTTACTGGCGGCAACGGCAACAGCGACAGCAGTGCCGCCGTGAGCACCGGGCTGTGCGACATCAACGTGCAATAGCCGCACTCGTCCAGCGTCGATGGTGCGGCCGGATCGTGATGCGTTGCAGCGTGCGTCTCGCTCATTCCCTCATCGGGACACCACACACACGCACTGGAAGCGGTTGCAAGCGCTGAGAGCGTGCGGGAAATGGTTGGAGCAACCAACAGCAGCCCGAGCGCGGCAAAGGCCAACCACGAGATAGCGCCGTGTTGTGCTCGTTTGCGGAACACCGGTATCCCCCGAACCAGTGAAAGCCTGAAACAGGCTGGAGCCAACGTAACACGGCGGTCGATTCTGCTGCAATGGGCGCGCGCACAAAAGTGTATTTTTCAAGCTCTTGCCGCACGCATTGCGATGCGGCCGACAAGGCAGCGTTTGAATTCCGCGCGCGGTGATGCGGTGTCGCACAGCGCGCAAAGACGCGTTAATGCACCAGCTGGTTGATTTCCATGATCGGCAACAGGATGGCCAGGACGATCACCAGCACAATCCCGCCCATGACCAGGATCATGACTGGCTCAAGCAGCGTCAGCAGCACCGCCAGGCGTCGTTCAAGAGTTTGCGTTTCGAGCTCGGCGGCGCGCTCCAGCATGTGCTCCAGCTTGCCACTGGCTTCGCCGCTGCCTACGAGGTGGATCATGAGTGGCGGAAAAATCTGCGTGGCGCCAAGTGCGCCGGCCAGACTTTCGCCTTCGCGCACGCGCCCAATCGCGGCCTTGATCCCGTGTTGCATGACGAGGTTGGACATTGCCTGCGCACCGTAGTCGAGTGCTGCCAGCAGTGGCACACCGCCGCCGACGAGGATCGCCAGCGTGCTCGCAAAGCGCGACGTGTTCAGGCCACGAACCACTGGCCCGAGCCATGGCAGGCGCAGAACGAAAGCGTGCCAGCGCCGGCGGTTCCGCTCCTGACGCAGTGCAATGCGTGCCCCGATTGCTGCAGCAACGCCCATGCCAACCAGCCAGGGCCCGCCGCTGCGCAGGAAGTCGGAAACGGCGATCAGCGAGCGGGTGAGCAGCGGCAGAGTTTGTCGCGACTGCTGGAAAACCTGAACGATCTGCGGCACGACGTAGACCAGCAAGCCAGTGACCACGCAGATGGCCACAAACGTGACCAAGGCTGGATAGAGCAAAGCGAGCGTGGTTTTCTGATGCAGCGCCTGGCGCGCATCCAGGTAGTCGGCGAGATGCTGCAGCACGTTGGGCAGGGCGCCGGATTCTTCGCCGCCGCGTACCAGTGCCCGATAGTAGTCGGGAAAATTTCTGCCATAGACGCCCAGCGCGCCGGCCAATGAAAGGCCGGCGGTGACTTCAGACTTCACGCCACCAAGCACCTCGCGCGTCTTGGCCGCGGAGACCTCCTCGATCAGCGCCGTCAGCGCCTGCTCCATGGTCAGACCCGAAGCCAGCAAGGTAGCCAATTGCCGCGTAAGCAGGCTCAGCTCGGCCGCGGGGATGCCGCGCGACCACGGCGCAGTGGCGCGCTCGCGATTTCGCACGCGGTCGATGCGTTCCGGAAACAAGCCTTGCGTGCGCAATTGGGCGCGCGCCTGGCGCGGCGAATCAGCCTGCACCATGCCGGACCTGGGGCGTCCGGCCACGTCCAGCGCCTGATAACGGAACGCCTCCATTACATCACCGGGCGCGGGTGACGCGCAGCACTTCCTCGAGGCTCACCGTGCCTTCCGCGGCGAGCCGCATGCCGTCGTCGCGCAGAGAACCCATGCCGGAAGCGGTGGCGTGTTCGCGCAGCGTCTGCTCGTCGGCGCGGTCGTGAATGAGCTTGCGCAGTTCGTCATTGACCGTGAGCAATTCGTAGATGCCGGTGCGACCCTTGTAGCCGGAACGGTTGCACGCGGGACAACCGCGCGGCGCATTGAAGTGGCCTGCGGACGATTCCAGGCCGAGACTGCGCAGTTGCGCCGCATCCGGCGCCAGTGGCTCGCGACATTCCAGGCACAGTTTGCGCACCAGGCGTTGGGCGCCAATGCCGATCAGGCTGGAAGCAAGCAGGAAGGGTTCCACGCCCATGTCGACCAGGCGCGTCACCGCACTCACCGCGTCGTTGGTGTGCAACGTGGTGATCACCAGATGGCCGGTGAGGCTGGCCTGGATGGCGATTTCCGCGCTCTCCAGGTCGCGTATTTCGCCGATCATGATCACGTCTGGATCCTGGCGCAGGATGGTACGCAACGCGCGCGCAAAACTCATGTCGATGCGACTGTTGGTCTGCGTCTGGTTGATACCGTCCAGGTCGTACTCGATCGGATCCTCCACGGTCATGATGTTCAACGCCTTCGGATCCAGGCGCGACAGTGCGGCATACAGCGTGGTGGTCTTGCCCGATCCGGTCGGGCCGGTCATCAGGATGATGCCGTGCGGCTCGTGTATCAGCGCATCCATGTGCCCGAGCGTGGCGCTATCCATGCCCAGGCGCGAGAGATCCAGCCGTCCGGCCTGCTTGTCCAGCAGGCGCAGCACGACGCGCTCGCCGTGGCCGGTGGGAATGGTCGAGACACGCACGTCGATGGGTTTGCCTGCCGCACGCAGCGCGATGCGGCCGTCCTGCGGCAGGCGCTTCTCGGCAATGTCGAGCTGCGCCATGATCTTCACGCGCGACACAATCGCGGTATGCAGCGCACGTGCCGGCTCGATCAGGTCGCGCAACGTGCCGTCGATGCGCAAGCGGACTACCGAGCGCGACTCGAACGGTTCGATATGGATGTCCGAAGCGCCTTCGCGCAGTGCCTGGGTCAGCAGCGCATTGATCAGGCGGATCAGCGGCGCATCGTTCTGGCTGTCCAGCAAATCCTCGACGCGCGGGATTTCCTGCAACAGACGCGACAAATCCAGATCCTGCGCCAGGTCGTCGGCAAGCGCCGCAGCGCCTTCGCCTGCGCCGTTGTAGAGCGTGGAGATGCGTTCGTCGAACTCGCTGGCGCTCACCCGCTGTGCGCGAATGGGCACGCCCAGCGCTCGGCGCAGTTCGGCCAGCGTGCCGGCTGAAGCGTCGTGGCGCATCACCGCTTCGGCGACGCCATCGCCGAGCCCGGTGATGACCACGCCGTTGGTCTTGGCGAAAGCGTAGGGCACTGGCGGTTTCGTCAACACGGCGCGGTCACTGTCGCAGATCCAGGCGGGCTGGCGCCGGGGGCAGGCTTGGCAGCACTGGCACCGGATCGGCTCTGCGCACCGCACCACGCACCGGCGCGGCGCGCAGTTGCTCGCCGCGGATGTAGTCGTAGCGCTCGCTGCTCAGCGCACCGGTGATTTGCCCATCACGCAAGATGGTCGGGCGCAGAAACACCATCAGGTTGGTCTTGGTCCGCGAATGGTTGTTGTAGCGAAACAGACCACCCAACAGCGGAATGTCGCCCAGCACGGGTACCTGCGAGACGCCGCCGTTGATGGAATCCTGGATCAGTCCCCCCAGCACGATGATCTGGCCGTCGTCGACCAGGACGGTTGACTGGATCGAGCGGGTGTTGGTGATGACGCCGGCTGGGTTGTTGACGTCGGCAATGCTGGAAACTTCCTGGAAGATCTGCAGGCGCACGACGCCGCCTTCGGAGATCTGCGGGCGAATCTTCAAGGTCAGGCCGACATCCTTGCGTTCAATGGTCTGGAACGGAGACGGCGTGGTCGCCGCGCCGGAGACCGCGTACTGGCCGGTGATGAACGGCACGTTCTGGCCAACCACGATCTTCGCTTCTTCGTTGTCCAGAGTCAGCAGCGTCGGCGTGGACAGGATATTGGCGTTGGCGTCGGTTTGCAGCGCACGGGCGAGCAGGCCAAGATTGAGGATCTGCACGCCGCCAATCGTCACCGTGCCATGGAGGGTGCCGATGTTCAGTCCGGGACCGGCGCTGGCGGGGTTTTGAGCGATGCCCAGGATGTTCTGCCCGACGCCGCCAAAATTGGTGCCGCCAAACACCTGCGTGCCTGATTTGCCGATACCGCTGAGGTCTTGCCACTGGATGCCGAACTCGCCAGCGCGGGTAGCGGTGAGTTCCACGATCAGTGCTTCGACGTATACCTGCATGCGGCGCGCGTCGAGCTTTTCCACCACGGCGCGCAGGTTGTTGTAGACCGCGTCGGGTGCGGTGATGATAATCGAGTTGGTTGCCGAGTCGGCCTGGATGATGCCCGGCGCGCTTTGCGTGGCGGGAGAAGGGCCGGTTTCATCGCTGCCCATCTGCTGGCTGCTGGCGCCAACGCTCGCCTGCGTGCCGCCAGTTGTGCCGGTGGTGGTCGCGCTGCCGGTGCTCAACCCGCCGCTCTCGGCGGGTGCGAATGATCCTGAGGTGGGTGTTGCGGATACGGCCGACCCTGAATAAATGCCGCGCAGGGTTTCGGCGAGCTTTACCGCTTCTGCATTCTTCAGATAGACCACGTGCACGTTTCCAGCGGCGCTGGTCGGCGAGTCGAGCATTGCCGCAAACTGGCGGATCTGGGCCAGTCGCGCAGGATCGCTTGCGCGCACCAGCAGACTGTTGGATCGAGCATCGGCAATCACCGCCACGCGCTGGGTCGGATCGATGCCCTGCAGTGCCTGCACGCCCTGCGCTGGCGAAGCAAACAAACTGTTGATCGTGCGTGCTGCATCCAGCGCGGATGCATGGCGCAGGACAATCATCGCCGAGCCGGAGTCTTCGGGCTGATCGACTGCCGCGATGATCCCGGCGAGGCGTTCAAGGTTGCTGGCGTAGTCAGTGATGATCAAGGTGTTGCTGTTTTGCAACGCGGTGATCGAGTTGCTTGGTGCGACCAGCGGACGCAGGGTCGGCACCAGCTGCACAGCCGACTGGTGGTTGAGGGTAAATACGCGGGTCTGCAAGCCGTCGCTGTTTCCGCCCCGGCGCGACATATTGCGGTGCAGCTTGGCGTCTGCTTCGGGCAGGATCTTGACCAGACCGTGATCTTCGACCGCGGTGAAACCCTGCAGGCGCAGCGCTGAGAGAAACACGTCATACACCGCATCGCGTGGCACGGGCTGGGCGGAGATGATGTTGACGGTGCCTTTTACACGCGGATCAACCACAAAGTTCTTGCCGGTGATTTCCGCCATCGCCTTCACCACGCCTTCGATGTCGGCGTTGACGAAATTCAACGTGACCGTCTTGCTCGGCGCTGAACCCACCGGAGGCGGCGGTGCCGCAGATACTCGTGGGCTCGCTCCCAGCACAGCCAAGGCAATGAAGGTGGTCGGCAGCCAGTGATATTTCATGCTTGTGTGCACGCGAGGAGGGGCAGGTGGTGTTTCATCGAGCACTCGTGGTTGGGACAGGGGTTTTTACGGGACGCGGCCAGACCAGTGTTTCGCGCACTCCATTGCGTTGCAGGATGACTTGCTCGGGAAACACTGCTTCGAGGCGAATGCCCGGTGCGAGGTAGCCACCAGCGCGAACGACCTCGGTCTTTTTTGCATCCAGTTGCAGCAACGCGTAGCCAGTCCCGGCTGGTTTGTCGGCCATGACGCCCAGCAACTTTACCGCCAGTCCCGTCGGCGCGTCCGCACGCGCCACACCGGGCAGCCCGCCAAACAGGCCGTTTGCCGCGGCGAGCCGGCCGGCCGGCTCTGCGACCGGCGTGCCTGCCGGCAGCGGCGCCGGTGCGCACCACGCCCATGTCCAGTAGGCCAGTACCAGACCAAGCAAGGACAGCGCGGCGGCTTTCGACGTGTAGTAGATCGCCTTTTGTACGCGATTCGCGCGTCCGGACCGCATGGCGTGTTTCATCTGTGTATGCATGGTTTGGATGGTTGCTGCAAGAACCGGGTTCCCGCGCTGAACGTTTCCTATGGATGCTGCGGCGGCGCGACGGGCGCATTGCCCAGAGGGGGGCTGAACTGCAGTGCAAAGTCGCCGTTGCTGCGTTCGATTGCGATCAGGCGCAACAAGGGCGCCAGTTGTGCGCGATGTTGTGCGTCGACGCGTGCCGTAACGGCTAGCGCCAGCGGCCCGAGGCCGCGCGATGAGCCCGATCCATCCAGGTGCAGCGGTCCGCTGCTGGTGGACAGCCGCGCGTTCACCACGCCGCCGCTGCCATCGATGCGCAGCTTGTAAGTACCCAGTGGCGCCACTGCAGTCAGCGCCGAGCTGGCATCTTTCCACGTCACGGTGGCATCCGTGGTTACCTTGCCCGAAACGCTTGAGAAGCGGTTGATCTGGAAGACAAGATCGCCGCGTGGACCGAGCGGGGCGATACGCGGCACGGCGACGGCAAGTGCACTGGCCGGAAGGTCGAAGTTGACACCTGCCAGCTCGATCCCGCGCACCGACATGTGCAGCGGGAAGCGGCTGGCGGCATGGTCCATGACCACGTCGAAGTCGAGGCGTCCGCGCCACAAGGAGCTCGGTTGCAGCGCCCAGGACAGATCCTTGCCGACAGCGCCAGGCACAGTGGGGTTGACCAGCTCGAGTTGTCCACTGCCGGACCACAGCGTGCCCTGCGCTTGCGCAAGACGCAGCCGGCCTTCAGTGGCATTTCGCACTCCGGCGTCGAGCAGGGTCGCCGGTGCCAGCACCACGAGAAAAACCGCAAAGGCTGCCAGCATTACGCCGCTGCTGGCAAGAACATCGCGCCATGTCGGTCTGCGTATCATTGGCCGGGCCGGTCTATGGTCGCGGTCACACTCACCTGGCCTGGCGCAGGCTGGGCCTCGGCTCGCACCGCGGCAAACCGCAGGTGCTGCGCCTGCATCGTGTCCGCCCAGGCCAACCAGTCGGCAAAGGCAACGCTGCCGAAGACCACTTTCACTTGATGCGCGCCCACCATCTCAATACTTACCAGCGATCCGGTCAGCCTGCTTGAATCGACCTGGCGCTGCACCAGATCACGTAAATCGGTCTTCGATTGTGGCGGTTTCGGCGCGGCGCGCAAACGCATGATCTCATCGGCCTGCTCACCCTGGCGCGTGGCGTCAGCCCGCAGTTGGACAACCGCTGGCAGAAGTTTCTGGCGCGCCCGGATCGTCGTCTGCAATAGCAGGATGTAGAGCACCAGCCCCAAAACCAGCGCTGCGGCGGCAATGATCCAGCGCTCCTGACCTGAGCGCGAAGACCACCATTGACTGAGTGCATGTTTCATGGCGATCTCAGGGTCAGCGTGAGCGCACCGGGAACGGCGCGTTGCGTGGTCTGCGCCACTTCCACGGCAAACCCTGCCCGCACCAGGGCGGCCTGGATCTGGCGTGAGAGCGGGTCGACCGGCGCAGTGAATTCCAGGGTCAGGCGTGCATCCTCGTACGCCAGCGAATGCAGCTGCGCTGTCGGCAAACTGCTTAGAGCCGTAACCACCTTGCCCAGCATGACCGGGAAATCACCCGCATCCGGCTGGTTGGCAGCGTGTCGGGCCTGCGCCAGCTGCCTGCGCGTCTGCAATGCAGGATCGGCCACCGCAACGGCGTCGGGAAACATCGAACGGAAGCGCGCTTCCATCTGCTGGTGCAGCTGGTGCTGGTCTGCGGACAGGCGCATGCGATCAACCAGCAAGGCCGCTGAATGCAGAACCAGCGCAGCGAGCAGGATCCAGGCGACGGGTCGCCAGCGGGCGAGGGTCGCGATGGTCGGACGCCAGTGCTGGCGTTCCTGGTCGAGCCGCATCCCGGGAATCGCCAGCACCGTGCGCCAGTCTGGTTGCGATGCAAACTGCAGGTTCACGCCCAGGCTGTCCTGCCACGCCGCAAGATCCGGCCGCACCTGATCCGATGCTGCGTGCAACGTTATCGAGCTCGGCAGTGCATCCCGCCCGCGCGCATCCTCAAGCAATAGTTGCAGCGCCAGCGGCGGCGTTTGCGCGTCGCCGCAGTCCGTCGCGTTACCTTCGAACTCGCCGGTGCGCACAAACCCTTCCTGTCCGCTCCAGGCGAGGCTCCATTCCCCACTTTTCCTGGGCAACATCAGCGTTTCGCAATACACGGCATTGGCGTGGATACCGACGGCATCAAGTGCCTCATGCCAACTCTGCAGCCGCGGCCGATTGACCACCGCCAGCACATCGTAGCCATCAACCTGACCGAGCCTGGTCACCTGGTTGGCGTCCGGGTCAGACGCCATCCTTTCTTCTGCCGCGTAGGCGAGCAGCGCAGCAGACTGGCGCCTGCCCGTCGATGGCAAACGCGCGCGAGTGATCAGCACCTGGCTGGCGGCCAGTACCAACTCCACCTGGGCGGCGCCATGCGGCAGCTCAGCCAGCGTGCCTTCGCCCGGGTGCACGCCGGCTTGATCGTCAAACAGCACCCACTGGCACTGTGCGGGCAGCGGAGCCAGCGAACAGAAAATGCGCAGCACGCTCATCGGATCTTCCGCCAGACAACGGTGGCCCATTTCGTCGGGTTTGTGCGCGCCACCAGCATCCGGCCGCGGGCCAGAGTCTTGCCATAGGTGACGCGCAGCGTGACCAGAAAATAATCGCTGCCCACGCGAATGTCTTGCTCCGGGATCGTGGCGTCCTTTCCCAGCTGGCTCATGAAATCGGCATTGTTGCGATAGAACGTGCCGTCCCGCCGAGCGACCAGGGTCCGTGCTGAATCCAGGTCCAGGCCATCGACGACCGCGGCCAGAACCTCCGCCGGCGCGGTGTTGATATTGAGCGCAGTGTTGCCTGGCAGCGCGGTTGCAAACGGTTCCAGGCGTGCGCGAACTCCTGGGTCGAAGCCGCGCACCAGCGCCAGTTCGTCCATGTCGATCAGGGGCATGTTGGCGGCAAGATAAGGATGGCTGAGTCCCCGATAGTAAGCGTCCTCCGCGCCACCTGAAGGCTGTGGTATCGAATCGGCGTCGATCCAGTCCGCGAGGGCCGGGGCCAGGTCACCGGGCAGGCCGAGGATGGCCAGCAGGCGTTGGAAGCGCGCGTACTGGGTGACGCTGACACGGCCGTTGAGGACCAGATTGTTGAGATTGAACAATCCTTGCTCGTCCTCTATGCGGCCCACAAGCTCACCGTTTTCAAATGGGATCGGCGGCAGGCGCAGCGCCCACGGTTCACCAGCATGATCAACCTCGCCACTCGTGCGTTTATCATCAAACAGCATCGCTCGCGCCCAATCGCCTCCGGCGGTTACCAGCTCCTCTGCCTGCACGTGATCAGCAACCAGCCCGGACTGACGCGACCACGTGCTGAGCGCCACCAGCATGGCCGTTGCTGCGACCGCCGCCATCGCCATGATTGCCATGGCCATTAAAAGTGCCGCGCCGCGGTGGCGATTATTCATGAGTGCAGCGCAAACACGCGCGTTACTGTTTCGCCGGAGTCGAACTCCACTTGCAGACGCACTGCCAGCGGCAGTTGTGGATCGCTTGGCTGCACGGGCCACGCGCGGTTCCAGGTCAGCGCGGGCCCGAGGTATTGAAAGTTCAGACGCAGCACGTCACCGAGAACCATGTAACGGGTCGGTGGCGTGTCTGCAGTCACATCGAGCGCCGGCCAGATCCACAACTCGATCTGATGCGCACTGTTGATACCGTAGCCAATACGGCGCGGGGTATCGGCCGCCGTTCCGGCAAAGCGGGAAAATTCCAGCAGTGGCGCCTGCAGCGCATCGGGTCGGCCGAGCCAGGCGCGCGCAGTGCCGGTCTCGGTGCGCACGCGGCGTGGCGCGGCGAGCCGCACGTCGCGCTCGAAACGGGTGAAAAACGCTTCGGCCTGCCGCCATTTCGTCGATTCCGCCTGGATGTGATCGCGTGAGGCCATGACCACGCTGAGCCCGCGATAGGCCATCAACGTGAGCAGCGAAAGCACGAGCAACGCGGTCAACAGCTCTATGAGCGTGAAGCCGGATACTCCGCGTAAACGGTGGCTGCTCATGGACCGCTCTCGACGGGATCCACGACGAAGCCAACGGCATGCGCGAGAAAGTGTGACTGCTGGGACGGGGTGAAGACGAACACATCGACGCGGCGGAATGCTGCATTTGGAGTTGCCGACACTTGCTCGCGCCAGCCGAGTTCAACATTCCCCTGGCGCTGGATGCCGGTCAGTACGCCGACCGGCAGCCAGTCCCCGCGCGCATGGTGCTCGGCCAGACGATCGGCCGCGACCCAGCCGGCGAACAGACGCGCTTGCAGCTCGCCAACATGTGTCGTGCCCTGCGTCGCCACGCGCAGCGCTGCCAGCAGCGACACCGCAACGATGGTCATGGCCACGAGCACCTCGACCAGGGTGAAGCCTGACGATTTAGTGCGCTGCCATATCGCCATAGGTTTTCCCCTGCCCCGACGCTACGCGCAAGTCGCCTACCGGTGAAGCCGCGATGCCGTAGTGTGCGGTTCCCAGCGTGAGGTCCATAGAGAAGGCGGACATCGACCCGTCAGAGCCGAACTCCAGACGCATGCGTGGTTGTGCTTTCGTTGCTTCGTCACGCAACTGCGATATCACCATGCCTTGCGGCAGCTTGCGCGCCCGCAGCAGGTCGTCGTCGCGGATCTCCGACCAGCCGTCGTCACTGCCCTGGCGCCAGAACTGGTAGGCGGAGCCGTCCGAAGTCCAAACGATGGCGTTGCCCGTGATGCGGGATTCCTGTGAGGCAAGCTCCAGCAACTGCGCCAGCCGCTCCGCTTCGACGCGCAGCAGATCACTGTTGCCCGGTTGCAGTTTGGCGCTGATGGTACCCACAAGGATGCCCATGATGAGCACCACGACCAGCATTTCAACCAGCGTGAAACCGCGCTTGCCGTGGCGGACCAACACCCGGGGCATCTGCGCAAAGCTCGTCACAGCATCCACGAGCCAATGTCGGCGTCGTTGGCTTCGCCACCGGGCGCGCCGTCGGCGCCAAAGCCGTAGACATCAATTTCCCCGTGCACGCCGGGATTCAAATATTGATAAGGATGGCCCCACGGGTCCTTGGGAAGATGCCCGACGTATCCCTCCGGCTTCCAGTTGGCCGGGATGGGATCCGCATCCGGCCTGGTCACCAGCGCTTGCAGTCCCTGTTCTGTCGTCGGATAGCGCTGGTTGTCCAGGCGGTAGAGTTGCAGCGCCTGCATCAAGCTGGCGACGTCCTGGCGAGATGCTGTGACTCGCGCCTCGTCCGGCCGGCTCATTACTTTGGGTACGACCAGTGCAGCCAGGATGCCAAGAATGACTACAACCACCATCACTTCGAGCAGGGTGAAGCCGCGTTGGGGTGAAGCGTGCACTGGCATGATCAGATCACCTTACCTGAGATGTACCGCGCGGCGCCGGTCCGTTGGCGGGCCGGCACATGCGTTGAATTGCAGGGGAGTCGCCCCGGTGTGAAATGCGGCTGAATCGGCCGGCGACAGCCGAACGTCGAGGGTGCACAAAATGCACTGTGTTGCTTGTTGAGATGCTCGCCTTTGCACGCAGGTTCCGCATGACAGGCGCGCCAACAACAGAAAGATACGTGAGCGCGTTACCGGCCGCAATCCTCTGACATGCGATACCCTCTGCAACGGGAACCTTTATTTACGCGCTTGCGTCGCATACTGGACAGCGACAAACGTCTGTTTCATCGATTGCTCGGTGGAATTGGCGCTCCGGGGGTACAGGGGTCGTGCAGATCTGTCGGCACGGCTTTAAAGGGTAGATGGCGTCACAACCTGCAAACATCCAGCACGGTAACTTCGTGCAGGGGACTATACGTAAGCGCCGGGGCTGGCGACAGGGTGGGGAGCGGTTCGTTTTGGAAGTCTTTCGCTTTTGACTGATTGCATCCAATAAATGAGGAACAGATATGAGCAGGTTCATGCGTAAAAAATGGTTGCCGGGGGCCGTGTGCGTTGCGCTCGGTATGACCCTCGCTGGTTGCGGTGGTTCCAGTAATAACGATCAAGCGGGTACTCCGCCGCCGGTAACCCCTTCCGCACCGGGCCCAACTGTAGCCTCGGTCTCTCCGGTTGATGTGGCTACGGGCGTTCCCAACACGGCGTCGGTAAGCGTCACATTCGACAAGGCAATCGATCCAGCCACGCTCAACAGCACATCTTTCAGCGTCAAATGCCCGATCAGCGCCGAGCCGTTCGGATCTGTCGTCTATGACGCGGCCACGAAGACGGCCACGTTCGTGCGCATCATCGACAAGCCCACCAATCTTCCGCAGTCTGAAGTGGCTGAGCCGATGCCGGCCGATGTAAAGTGCACAGGCATCGTCAAAGCAGGCGTCAAGGCCACCGATGGTTCGGTGTTGGCCAAGGACTTCGCTTGGACCTTCTCCACGGTGACGGACCAGGCGTTTCTGGATCAGGGCAAGGACGTCTTCCGATTCAACACGTTCGGGGACGAGACGCAGTGGACCGATACCCTGAAGATGAACACGGTCATCGAGACCGCCGTTGATCCGGTGACTGCGCTGACTGTTGCTGGCCTGAAGGTCGATTCCGAGGTACTGCCGCAAGCTGTCGTGGATGGAATTAACGACAAGAGCATCAGCTTGACCGATCCACAAACCACCTTGGCCCTCATCAGCCTCGACGCAGTGGTTGGCATCAAGGGGAAAGTGGACAAGAACCCAGATGGCACGCTGTCGCTGACGCGTGTGGGTATCACCTGCGCTTTGTGTCATTCCACGGTTGACGATTCGTTCATGCCAGGCATCGGCAAACGTATGGACGGTTTTCCGAACCGTGATCTGAACCCTGGCGCCATCATTGCTCTTTCACCCGCGCTCACGCCTGCACAAAAGGCCGTCTACAACTCATGGGGTCCGGGCTTCTACGACGCACGGTTCAATATCGATGGCTTGAACGGCCCAACGTTGATACCGCCGGCTTACGGTCTGCAGGGCATCCACAAGATCGTCTACACCGGCGATGGCGATGACCTGGCGTACTGGAACCGGTACGTTGGCGTGACCCAGATGGGTGGGCACGGTAACTTCACCGATGCGCGCTTGCCTGGCAACGTGAACATCACCAACGGCACTGATGACCTGATCACCGCCGCGCTGCCATCGTTGCAGGCCTATCAGTTGTCGATCGCCGCGCCCCCAGCACCGGCTGACGCATTCGACGCTGCGGCTGCAGCACGTGGCAAGGTTCTGTTCGCAGGTCAGGCAAAGTGTGCCAGCTGCCATAGTGGTCCGGAGTTCACCGACGCCAATGTGCGTCTCCACTCGGTGAGTGAGATACCGAGCGAGCCCGAGGCCGCTGGAGTGCCGAGCTATGCATCGCGCAGTGCAACCAAGATGTACCGTACCAGTCCGCTCAAGGGCGCATGGCAGCATCCGCCGTATTTCCACAACGGTTCCGCAGCCACGATGATTGACGTGGTCAACAAGTACAACGCAAAGATGACGCTGGGGCTGACCGCTGCCCAGGTCAGCGATGTCGCCGAGTACGTGAAGTCGCTGTAGGTTTCCGCGGGAAATAGCTGCAAACGTAAATCAAGGCAGCGGTGACCGATAGTCGGTTGCCGCTGCCTTGTGTTGTGTGTGTCGGAAAAACACGCACGCGATGACCGCTGCGGCCACGCCTGTGGCGCAGCAGTCGAATGGGAAGACCGTGGCGCGTTGTACCATGCGCGACATGGATATCTTCAAGATTTTCACCTTTGAGGCAGCGCATCGACTGCCGCTGGTGCCGCCAGGTCACAAATGCGGGCGCCTGCACGGGCATTCTTTTGGCGTCGAGATTCATGTAGCCGGTGAGGCAGGTGCGGAATGCGGCTGGGTGATGGATTTTGCCGACATCAAGGCTGCGTTTCAGCCGCTGCACGAGGTCCTCGATCATCACTATCTCAACGACGTCGCGGGGCTGGAAAATCCAACCAGCGAACGCCTGGCGGTGTGGTTGTGGGATCGCTTGAAACCCGAATTGCCGCACCTGTCCGAAGTTGTCGTGCGCGAAACCTGCACGTGCGGGTGTCGCTATCGGGGTGAGTGATGGTCGCCTGCGTCGGATGCTTGTGCCTCCCAGTGCCGCAAGCTGCTGCGGGGACAGCAATTGCGCCGCACCGCAGAAAATTCGAGGCACGCATAGCGCAATGTTTTACATGAATATTTGATAACCTCATGCATCCTGGCGGGTAAAATATGTTGCATTGCACAATCAACCTTGCTAGAGTGGTCGTCACCCAATCACCCTTGTGAGGAATACACCATGGCACAGCAATTCAACAATCAGCTTTTTGCTTTCACCAAGCAGTTCACGGACAGTGCGTTCAAGGCACAGTCGCTCGCCCTGAAGGGTCTGGAGGCGGTTGCCGAACTGCAGCTGCAGGCTCTCGAGCAGCAGGCCAGTGTCTCCGCCGGCTTTATCGGTGAAGCGATGGAAACCCGTGACATGGACGGTCTGCGTACGTTGTGGGAGAAGGGCACCAGCCTGAGCCGCAGCAACGCCGAGCAAGCTGTTGCGGTGTCGCAGGAGATCATGGCCATCACGCAAAAGACCGCCGAGTCGATGAATGCGCTCGTTCAGGAACAGCGCCAGGCAGCCAACGACGCTGTAGCTTCACCGGTCGTGACCAGCTCCAAGAAAGCCTCGTCCAAGTAAGCCGCGCGCCAGCGCTGCCACTAAGTGACGCAGGAAGGCCGGGCAAAAATGCCCGGCCTTTTTTTTGCATGACGCAGTCCAAGCAGCTGAATGGGTGAGCCGCACATCACTGACCGCGGCGAGGCGCGTGATGGGCTCCCATCAGCAAGTGACAGTTGCTGCACCCGCTTGGGACGTCATGCCGCAGGCCAAGCTGGTTGTGACTCGGCCGAGCGCGCTGATATACTTTTACAGATCGGATCTTGGCCCTTAGCGCAATTGGTGCCGCCTGGTGTCAAACCTTGCGGAGGGTCAGGTGGTCAACAGTCTTGCCTCCGGTCGCCATGTCGCTTCGCGCATCGTGATGTTGCAGCTCGCTGTAGCTCTTTTGGCTGGCCTCGTGTTCTTGCTGCAAGGTCCGCGCGAGGCGCTGGCCGCAGCACTGGGCGCGGCGCTGGTCGCTCTGGGCACCGGGTTGCTCGCGATGCGCGCGTTCAGTGGTCTGTACGGCGCGCCGATGATGCTGTCGCGCTTGTTCGCAGGCATGTTGTTGAAATGGTTAGTGGTCATCGGCGGGTTGGGCGTGATCCTGCTCCGTTACAAGTTGCCGGCGCTGCCCGCGGTTACCGGGCTGGTGGCGGCGCACGCGATTTATCTGTTGGCGTTCAGATTCAAGGGTTGAGACATGGCAAGCGAGTCAAGCGGCGGCCTCACCGAATACATCACCCATCACCTCAAGCACCTCACGCCGCACGTCGGGGACAGCGGCTTCTGGGCTGTGCACATTGATTCGGTGACCGTGGCCCTGGTGCTTGGTGTGTTGTTCAGTGCGTGGTTCTGGGCAAAAGCGCGCAAGGCAACGGCCGGCGTGCCGGGCCGCGGCCAGGCGTTCGTCGAGATCGTGCTCGAGTTTGTAGACGGTCAGGTCAAGGACGTGTTTCACGGCGATCGCCGCGTGTTGGGCCCGTTGGCGCTGACCATCTTCGTCTGGGTGTTCCTGATGAATGCGATGGATTTGCTGCCCGTCGACCTGATGCCGTGGATTACCGAGAAATTCGGTATCGGACATTTTCGCGCGGTGCCGACGGCTGATCTCAATTTGACCTTTGCCATGTCTCTGACCGTATTGCTACTGGTGATTTTTTACAGCTTCAAGGCCAAGGGCGTTGTCGGCTATACGCACGAGCTGTTCACTGCCCCGTTCCAGGCCAGCAACCTGGTGGTCAAGATCATTCTGGCGCCGTTCAATTTTGCGTTGAACATCGTCGAGCTGGCCTCCAAGCCGGTGAGCCTGGCCATGCGACTGTTTGGAAACATGTACGCCGGCGAGCTGGTGTTCATGCTGATAGCTGGACTGTTCAGTGCCGGCGCTGGCCTGGCTGGATGGGCCCTGTTTGGTGCAGGGATCATTGGCTACACCGCGTGGGGCATCTTCCACATCCTGATCATCACCATCCAGGCCTTCATTTTCATGGTGTTGTCCGTGGTGTACATCTCCATGGCGCAGCGTCACCACTGATCGCATGACTTTCCGCAATAGCGTTTCGCACTACCCATTCAACCGTTTTCATTCGTCAGTTTGAGTTTCTTCAGGAGATTGTCGTGGAATTAGTCGCTCACATTGCCCAGATCCAGTCCTTCACCGCCATTGCCCTCGGCTTGATCATCGGCCTTGGCGCACTTGGCGCATGTATCGGTATCGGCGTCATGGGTTCCAAGTTTCTTGAATCCGCAGCGCGTCAGCCAGAACTCGTGCCCATGTTGTCCACGAACATGTTTCTGCTTGCGGGCCTGATCGACGCCGCATACCTGATCGGTGTGGCGCTGGCGATGTACTTTGCCGTGGCAAACCCGCTGCTGGCCGAAGTGCTCAAGAACGTCGCTGGTTGATTCGTCAGCAGCAACGCAGTCGCCAAGGTGACTGCGTGTATTTTCAATTTTGTGGTTCGTATTTACAGGTGACACAGCGATGGAATTCAACGCGACCCTGATTGGCGAAATGCTTTCCTTCGCCCTCTTGATCTGGTTTTGTGTGCACTTCATCTGGCCGTATCTCAACAAGGCCATTGAAGAGCGGCAGGTCAAGATTGCCGAAGGACTGAGCGCGGCCGAGCGTGCGCATGCCGAGTTGAAGGGTGCTGATATCAAGGTCGCCGCGGAGATCAAGGTGGCCCGTCAGCGCGCCAGCGAAATCATCGACCACGCACAGAAGCAGGCGAACGAAATCGTCGACACGGCGCGTGACCAGGCTGTGGTAGAGATCAACCGACTCAAGGCCACGGCGCAGGATGACATTGCCTCGATGGCGCAGCAGGCACGCGACCAACTGCGTTTGCAGGTCAGTGCGCTGGCCGTGCAGGGTGCGAGCAGAATCGTCGAGCGTGAGATCGATCCAGCAATGCACAAGGCTTTGCTTGATCAGCTCGCGGCCGAGATTTGATCGATGGCTCAGGCAATCACCCTCGCCCGTCCCTATGCGCGCGCTGCCTTTGAGGTAGCGCAGGCCACCGGCGCGTTGGAAGCATGGGCGCGCGCTTTGGAGTTTGCTGCGGCGGTAGCTGCAGATTCACGCGTGGCTGGCCTCGGTGCCGATCCGCGCGTGCTGCCGGAGCAGCTCGTTGGGTTGCATCTGCCGGTGGATTTCGCGGCGGATGCGCCGTTTGCGAACTTCCTCACCGAACTGGCTGAACAACGGCGTATGGCTTTACTGCCGGAGGTGGCCGAACTGTATGCAGCGTTCAAACGCGAATCCGAGTCGCGGCTGCTGGTCAAGGTGACCAGCGCAATGACTTTGGATGCAAGCCAGATCGAGCAACTGCGCACGTCCCTGCAGCGCCGCTTCAAGCGGGATATAGCACTGGAAACTTGCGTTGATCCCGCGTTGCTTGCCGGCGTGGTGGTGGATACCGGCACGGAAGTGATTGACGGTTCGGCGCGCGGCCGCCTGGCGCAGTTGGCCGGCGCATTGAATTGATGTAGCGCGAAGTTGGTTTTTCGCGCCTGGAATGGCCTTTCATGGCCGCGCGGAATGGTTGCATGGCAGTCTGGTTTGCGCGCAGCAAGAGCCGGTGATCCATGGCTGAGTCTGCGGGAAAAAGTTTCGTTTTCAATATTTCGGGATAAACGACCATGTCGAGCACCACCTTGAATCCCTCCGAGATCAGCGAGCTGATCAAGAGCCGTATCGAGCACTTGAAGCTCGGTGCCGAAGCACGCAACGAGGGCACGCTGATCAGCGTTTCCGACGGTATCGTGCGCATCCACGGCCTGGCCGACGTGATGCAGGGAGAAATGATCGAGTTGCCGGGCAACGCCATTGCACTGGCGTTGAACCTGGAGCGCGATTCCGTCGGCGCCGTCGTGCTGGGCGACTACACCCACTTGCGCGAAGGCGATACGGCCAAGACCACCGGCCGCGTGCTCGAAGTGCCCATCGGTCCCGAACTGCTTGGGCGCGTCGTCGATGCGCTGGGCAATCCAATTGATGGCAAGGGCCCGATCGGCGCACAACTCACCGCCGAAGTGGAAAAAGTGGCCCCCGGCGTGATCTGGCGTCAGTCGGTCGACCAGCCCATGCAGACCGGTTACAAGTCCGTGGACTCCATGATTCCCATTGGTCGCGGGCAACGTGAGCTGATCATTGGCGATCGCCAGACCGGCAAGACCGCGCTGGCGATCGACGCGATCATCAACCAGAAAGATTCCGGAATCAAATGCATCTACGTGGCGATCGGCCAGAAGCGTTCGTCCATTGCCAACGTGGTGCGCAAGCTGGAGCAACACGACGCCCTTGCGCACACGATTGTGGTGGTCGCCTCGGCCTCCGAATCGCCTGCGTTGCAGTACATCGCGCCATATGCCGGCTGTGCGATGGGCGAGTATTTCCGTGATCGCGGCCAGGACGCGCTGATCATCTACGACGACTTGTCCAAGCAGGCCGTTGCGTATCGCCAGATCTCGTTGTTGCTCAAGCGCCCGCCCGGTCGCGAGGCCTATCCAGGCGACGTGTTCTACCTGCACAGCCGTCTGCTCGAGCGCGCCTCGCGCGTGTCCGTGGCGTACGTCGAGAAGTTCACCAACGGCGAAGTGACGGGCAAAACCGGTTCGCTGACCGCGTTGCCGATCATCGAGACCCAGGCGGGTGACGTTTCCGCGTTCGTGCCGACCAACGTGATCTCGATCACCGATGGCCAGATCTTCCTGGAAACCGACTTGTTCAACGCCGGTATTCGCCCGGCGGTGAACGCCGGTATCTCGGTGTCTCGCGTCGGTGGTGCGGCGCAGGCGAAGATCGTCAAGAAGCTGTCCGGCGGCGTCAAGCTTTCGCTGGCGCAATTTCGTGAACTGGCGGCATTTGCCCAGTTTGCCTCCGATCTGGATCCAGCCACGCGCGCGCAGCTTGATCGCGGTCAGCGCGTGACCGAGTTGATGAAGCAAAGGCAATACGCGCCCATGTCCATAGCGGAATTGGCGGTGTCGATCTATGCCGCGGAGCAGGGCTATCTGGACGACCTGCCGGTTGACAAGGTGCTGCCGTTTGAGGCGGGCCTGCAGGCGTTCATGCACCAAAACCACGCGCAGCTCATGCAAACGATCGTCGCCAGCGGCCAGTGGGACAAGGAGATCGAGGCCACGTTCAAGAGCGCGCTGGACGAATACAAGAAAACCGGTAGCTGGTAAGGCTGTACTAGCGGAAACCGGAAACGTTGGCAGTCAGGCCGCGCTTCCGATCCAGTTCGACGTTCCCCCAAGTGAGCAAAGCGAGCGAAACAGATGGCTAGCGGCCGCGAGATCAAAACCAAGATCAAAAGCACGCAGAACATGCGCAAGGTAACCGGCGCGCTGCAGATGGTCTCGGCGTCAAAGATTCGCAAGGCGCAGGAGTTGATGCGCGCCTCGCGCCCGTATGCGCGCTCGATGCGCAAGGTCATTGCGCACGTTGCCCAGGCCAGCACGGATTTCAGCCATCCGTTTCTCGTGCAACGTGAAGCCGTGGCGCGCGTGGGTTACATCGTGGTGTCGACCGATCGCGGCCTGTGCGGTGGACTGAATTCCAACTTGTTCCGCCGCCTGCTGCCATTGATTCGCGACTGGCAACAGCAAAACGTGCAGGTTGATGTCGTGGCCATCGGGCAGAAGGCCATTGCATTCTTCAGCCACATCAAGGGCATCAACCTGGTTGGCAGCGTGGGCCAGTTGGGCGAGCGGCCCAAGCTGGAACGGCTGATCGGCGTCATCAAGGTGATGCTTGATGCGTACAAGGCCAATGGCCTGGACCGCGTGTTTCTCGCCTACAACGATTTCGTCAACACCATGAGTCAAGTGCCCACGGTGGATGCGCTTCTGCCGCTGCCGCTGGTGGCCGCCGAGCTGGCAGCGCATCAACAGGCCGGTGAGTCCGCTTACAGCGGCATTGCACTGGGGCAGAGCCATGATTGGGATTACATCTACGAACCGGATGCACGCGCCGTGTTGGAGTACGTGCTGGATCGTTACATTGAATCGGTGGTGTACCAGGCCGCGCTGGAGAATCTGGCCAGCGAGCACGCCGCACGCATGGTGGCGATGAAGAGTGCCTCGGACAACGCAAACAAGGTAATCGACGAACTGACGCTGATCTACAACAAGGCGCGGCAGGCGGCGATCACCCAGGAAATTTCCGAGATCGTGGGCGGTGCGGCGGCGGTTTGAACGCGCCGTCCGTTTTTACCGATCAAGAGCAAAAGGCGGTCATGCGTGACCGCACCCCTGACAAGAGCGACGCTTCATCGGCGCTTCGTACGAAAACAAACCTCAAGATGCATCCGGAGTTATCAGCATGAGCCAGGGCAAAGTAGTTCAGATCATCGGCGCTGTCGTTGACGTGGAGTTTCCGCGCGCCGAAGTCCCGCAGGTATACGACGCACTCAAGATCGAGGGCATGGCGATCACGCTGGAAGTGCAGCAGCAGCTTGGCGACGGCATTGTGCGCACTATCGCGCTGGGATCCACCGATGGGCTCAAGCGCGGCCTGGTTGCCAGCAACACCGGCGAAGGCATCAAGGTTCCCGTTGGCAAAGCCACGCTCGGGCGGATCATGGACGTGCTCGGCAACCCGATTGACGAAGTGGGTCCGATCGATGCTGATGATCACTGGGTGATTCATCGCGAAGCGCCCAGCTACGACGATCAGGCTGCGGCCAATGACTTGCTGGAAACCGGCATCAAGGTCATCGACCTGGTCTGCCCGTTTGCCAAGGGCGGCAAGGTCGGCTTGTTTGGCGGCGCGGGCGTGGGCAAGACCGTGAACATGCTGGAGCTGATCAACAACATCGCCACGCAGCACGCGGGCCTGTCGGTATTTGCCGGCGTCGGTGAGCGTACGCGCGAGGGCAACGACTTCTATCACGAGATGCAGGAAGCGGGCGTGGTCAAGCTCGATGACTTGCCGGCGTCCAAAGTTGCCATGGTGTACGGCCAGATGAATGAGCCACCGGGCAACCGCCTGCGCGTGGCGCTGACCGGCTTGACGATGGCCGAGTATTTCCGCGACGAGAAAGATGAGCACGGCAAGGGCAAGGACGTCTTGTTCTTCGTCGACAACATTTATCGCTACACGTTGGCCGGTACCGAAGTATCCGCGCTGCTCGGGCGCATGCCGTCGGCCGTGGGCTACCAGCCAACGCTGGCCGAGGAAATGGGCGTGCTGCAAGAGCGCATCACTTCGACCAAGACCGGTTCAATCACCTCGATCCAGGCGGTGTACGTGCCTGCAGACGACTACACCGACCCGTCGCCGGCCACCACGTTCGCGCATCTGGACTCCACCGTCGCGCTGTCGCGCGACATTGCCAGCCTGGGAATCTACCCGGCCGTCGATCCGCTGGCTTCCACCAGCCGCCAGCTCGACCCGTTGGTGATCGGTCAGGAGCATTACGACGTGGCCCGTCGCGTGCAGGGTACGTTGCAGCGTTACAAGGAATTGAAGGACATCATCGCGATTCTCGGCATGGACGAGTTGAGCGAAGTCGACAAGCAGACGGTGACTCGCGCGCGCAAGGTCGAACGCTTCTTCAGCCAGCCGTTCCACGTGGCCGAAGTGTTTACCGGCGCGCCGGGCAAGTACGTGCCACTCAAGGAAACCATCCGCGGCTTCAAGATGATCATCGATGGCGAAGTCGATCACCTGCCGGAGCAGGCGTTTTACATGGTCGGCACGATTGATGAGGCGATCAAGAAGGCCGAGGAAATGGGTGTGAAAAAAGCCGCCTGATTGCTGCAGCCGGGAACGCGATGCGGGAAGTGCGCACGCGTTCCACGAGGGAACCACAGTTCCTGGTTCACGTGCTTCCGTGTGGAATCCGGCTAGGGGTTCCTTTCGAGTAAAACGAGACATGCCATGACCCAAACCATTCGCGTCGAAATTGTCAGTGCCGAAGCCGAAATCTTTTCCGGCGAGGCGACCATGGTCGTGGCTTCCGGTGAGCTCGGTGAGCTGGGCATCGCGCCCCGTCATGCACCGCTGATCACGCGGTTGAAACCCGGCCACGTGGATGTGATTCTGGCCAACGGCGAGCGCCAGCAGTTTTATGTTTCCGGCGGCATGCTGGAAGTGCAGCCGGAAGTGGTTACCGTGCTCGCCGACGCCGCTTCGCGGGCGGCCGACCTCGACGAGGCAGCCGCGCTGCAGGCACGCAAGGAAGCCGAAGACGCACTGGCCAATCGCACGGCGGAGATGGATGTCGCCCAAGCCCAGGCCAAGCTGGCCGAGGCCATGGCCCAGCTACACGCGCTGGAGCGTTTGCGCAAGAGTCTCAAGCACTGAGGTTGCTGCCGCGGGTTTGGCGTACCGCTGCACCCTGAGTTGAGCCGCGGACGTCGGCCCCGTGCTGGCGGACTGTGCGAGGTGGCAAGAACACCTGCTCGCCCGCAGTGAAGCGTTTGCGCCCTGCCATCCAGCTGACAGCTCGTGATGCCATCGCAGGTAAGATCAGCCGATCACCACCGGAGCCAGCCATGAGAATGCCCTATCGCCGGATCGCTTACTGGCTGTTGGCGATCATCGTGCTGTTAGTCGCATTGCGCATTGCGCTGCCGACCGTGGTGAAGGATTACCTCAACGGGCGCATGAACCGCATGGGCGATTATCACGGCCAACTGGCCGATGTGGACATCCATCTGTGGCGTGGCGCGTACAGCATTGACGGCCTGCGCGTGGACAAGGTCAGCGGCAAGGTGCCGGTGCCGCTGTTTGCCGCAGCGCGCAGCGATATCTCACTGAGCTGGCGCGCGCTTACGCACGGCCGTCTGCGCGGCAAGGTCGTGTTCGACCGTGCGTCGCTCAACTTCGTCGACGGCAGCGGCAAGGGCGACGGTCAGACCGGCAAGGGCGTCAATTGGCGCGATCAGCTGCAGATGCTGATGCCGATGCAGCTGGACGAGCTGACCGTCCATCACAGCGAAGTGACCTTCCACAATTTCGTGTCCAACCCGCCGGTCGATCTGAAGATGACCGATGTCGACGGCACCGTGCTCAACCTCACCAATGCCGACCGTCGCCAGGGCCGGCGGGTGGCGACTTTGCAAGCCACCGCCAAAGTGCTGCAGGATGCTCCGCTGGAAACCAGCGCGACCTTTGACCCACTTGAGCAGCGCGGCGACTTTCACATCGACCTGCGCGTCACAGGTATCCAGTTGACCCGCACGAATGACCTTGCGCGCGCTTACGCCAAGCTGGACTTCGCCGCTGGCAGCGGTGATTTTGTCCTGCAACTGGAAGCGAAGGACGGACAGCTGAACGGCTACGCCAAACCGCTGCTGCACGACATCAAGATTTTCAGCTGGAAACAGGACGTCGAGCAGGAGCACAAGAATCCTTTGCGCATTGCGTATGAGGCGGTGGCGCAAGGCATCACCACGGTGTTCAAGAACCACCAGACCGACCAGTTCGCCACGCGTGTGCCTATCAGCGGGCGCATAGACGACAAACAGCTGGGCACCTGGAAAGCGATTGTCGGCGTCTTGCGCAACGCGTTTGTCACTGCCTACACGCCGCAGCTGGAACATCTGCAGCCTGCACCGGCGGCCAAGAATTAGCCGAGCCCCGCGCAGCCGCTGGTATCCTGCGTGACTCGTCTGAACATGGTGGCTCGCCGATGGAAGCGCATCCGCTGCACATAGTGATACTCGCCGCTGGCGCGGGTACGCGCATGCGCTCGCGCCGCCCCAAGGTATTGATGCCACTGGCCGGTCGATCGCTGCTTGCCCACGTGCTTGATGCCGCGCGCGCGCTGCAGCCGGAGGCGATCCACGTCGTTTACGGGCACGGCGGCGAGCAAGTGCTGGAGGCCTTCGCGACGCAGCCGGACCTGCATTGGGTACTGCAGGCCGAACGGCTGGGTACCGGGCATGCGATGCAACAAGCGCTGGTCGGCATCCCTGACGGAACGCGCGTGCTGGTTTTGTATGGCGACGTCCCGTTGACGCGCGTCGCCACCTTGCAGCGACTGGTGTCCAGTCCCGGGGTGCTCGCGTTGCTCACTACGCGACTGGATGATCCGCACGGCTACGGTCGCGTGCTGTGTGATGCAGATGCACGCGTGCAGTGCGTGGTCGAGCAGAAGGACGCCGATGCCGCACAGCTTGCGGTGCGCCTGGTCAATACCGGCATGCTGGTAGCGCAGGCACGCGAACTGCGTGGCTGGGTCGATCGGCTTGATCGCAACAACGCGCAGGGCGAGTATTACCTGACCGACGTTTTTCGCATGGCCACTGCTGCCGGACAGTCCGCGCTCAGCGTGGAGTGTGGCGATCCGTTGGAGGCTGCCGGCGCAAATGATCCGCTGCAGCTTGCCGGTCTGGAAGCGGTCTATCGCCAGCGCGCAGCGCAGGCGCTGATGGAAGCTGGCGTGCGGCTGGCGGACCCCTTGCGCATCGATGTGCGCGGTACGGTCAGCGCCGGGCAGGATGTCGAGCTTGATGTCGACGTGATCCTCGAAGGCGTCGTCGTGCTCGGTGATGACGTGCGTATCGGCCCATTCTCGCGCCTGAAAAACGTACAGCTGGCCGCAGGCACTCTGGTTCATGCGCATTGCGACCTGGACGGTGTCATCACGCATGGCGCCTGCACGATCGGTCCGTTTGCGCGTTTGCGCCCCGGCAGCGAGCTGGACGCTGGCGCGCACGTGGGCAACTTCGTGGAAACCAAGAAGACGCATATCGGCGAAGGCAGCAAGGCCAGTCATCTGACCTATCTCGGCGACACCACGGTCGGACGCGGGGTCAACATCGGCGCCGGCACCATCACCTGCAATTACGATGGGGTGAACAAGTTCCGCACGACGATTGGCGACGACGCGTTTGTCGGCTCCAACACCGCCTTGGTGGCTCCGCTTACTGTCGGCGCAGCAGCCACGATTGGTGCCGGCTCCGTCATCACCAGGGACGTCCCCGCTGGTGAGCTCACCATCGCGCGCGGTCGGCAGCAAATGCTGCCGGGCTGGAAGCGTCCGACCAAAAAACAGTGAGCGATATCCATGCGGAATCGCCTCCAGGATTGCTGCCGAGTCAGGCGTAACGCCAGCCGTCAATTTCCACCAGCAACTCGCTGCGGCAGATGTCCGCATGCAGCAGCAGCAGCGGTACCTCGGGCAGGCGCTGGTGCAGGAAGTCTCGCACGCGCGCAGCGTCGGCCGCGTGGCGTATATAGACCTTCAACGTCGCGCGCGCGTCGAAGCCCGCATCCATGTCGGCGCTGGCAAGCAGCGCGCCCAGATTGGTCAGAATTTCCGCGAGTTGCGCGTCCAGGTCGTGCTGGTGGGTGGAGGTATGCCCGACCACGGCCGCGGTGCCGGAAATAGCCAGCGCATCATGCGCGGGCAGCGTTGCCGCGCGCGCAAAACTGGGCGGTGTGCGCCCGTATTGACGAGGGTAACGCCACGCGCTGATCTGCCGCGGGTTCTCCACCGGTTTGCCGGGTTGGTCGCAGGCGAGCAGGTAGACCTGCAGCTGATGCGCCGGCCCATGATGTCCGAGCGCGCTTGCGGCGGGGAAACCGTCAGCAAAGAACGTGCTCATGCCGCGGGCGCGCCCGTCGCAAAAATGTTTGTAACGCTCCGCGTCACCCACGCCTTGATTGATTGCACCGATGTAGTTCCAGATGCGCAGCACGTGATGCTCGGCGCGCTGTTCCACGAAACGGCGCAGTTGCGCGTAAGCACACTCGACGGTGCCTTCCGGGCCACCGTGTTCCCGCTCGTCGAGATCTACCGCGGCAAACAGCCAGCCGCCGCCAGCGGACCATTGCAGCGCGTCATCGACGCCGCAGGTGACGGGCGCTTCGACACGCCAGATCTCCAGCGCAGCAGGCGTCTGCAGTGGCTCCAGCGCTACGCGCAACCAGCGCGGATCGTCGCTTGGTTCGCTGTCGGCGCCAAACGTGAACACGGCGAGCGTGTCTGGCGCAGCCAGCGCGCTGCGAGCGTCGGACAAGTCGTAGGAGAATTGTGGCGCGGCACGCAAAGGAAGGTTGATCAACGGATTTTCACGGCCTGGGACCATAGCCTGCCATCGGGGTCGACAAGGTCGCTATGTTACACTCAGCGACCACTGCCACCGGGGGGTCGGCAATGCATCATGGGTTTGGAATCGAGCATGGCCGAGCAGACAGCAGCGCAGCACGAATTGGCCACGTTGGTTGTGGAGTGTCTGAATCTGGAAGCGGTCACGCCCGAGCAGGTCGAGCCGGACGCGCCCTTGTTTGGTGGCGACCTGGGGCTGGATTCCATCGATGCCCTGGAGATTGCGTTGGCCGTGTCCAAGCATTACGGCTTTCAGCTGCGGTCGGACAATCCGGACAACCGGCAGATTTTCACCAGCCTGCGCACGCTGTCGGAGCATATCCAAGAGCATCGCGCAAGCTGAGCCCCATGCGTTCACCCCGAATTACTCCATAACTGCGACGCTATGTTTTCCCCGGTGCCGTGATGGAGTCGAGCGTGAGCGCTGCCGTGCAGTCCGGATCCTGGGCAGGACGCGGGCGCTGGTCGCTGCTGCTGGCCTACCCGCTGCTGGTCCTGGCCGGCTTGCTCACGCGTCGCGAGATTTTTCCGCTGCTCGCGCTGGTGGCGCTGGTGACTGCAGTGCTGCTGCCGAAACTGGCAAGCGGTGAGCCGTCGCCGTGGCTGCTGTGGTTGTCGCTGCAGGGATTGCTGCTGGCATCGGCGCTGCTCGGGTATGCAGATCTTCTGCTCAAGGCCGTGCCGCTGTTGATCAACGTGCCGCTGGCCTGGTGGTTTGGACGCACGTTGCTGACCGCGCGGCCGCTGGTGGCACGCTGCATTATCGTGATGGAAGGTAAAGCGCGTCTTCGCGAGCGTGGCGTGGCGCGTTACGCACGTCAGCTCACCGCTTTCTGGGCCATATTGCTGACGGTCAATGCAGTGCTGCTGGCCGTGTTGCTGCTCTGTGCGGAGCGCTCGGGGATGCTCCTGCGCTTTGGTGTTACGCCACCGCTGCGCATCGACGAAGGATGGGCTTCAGCGTGGTTGCACGTAGGCGGTTATGCCGTGGTTGTTGCAGCCTTTGCGCTGGAGTATCCGTACAGGAGGTGGCGCTTGCGCCATTTGCAGCATCAAAGCATGCCGCAGACGCTGCTGCGTCTGGCACTCATCTGGCCGCGCGTGGTGCACGGTGAGATCGGCAAAACATGACTGCCGCCGCCACCTTTACGCAGGCATGTTGTATCGACGCCGCACACCCGGCAATGCCGGGGCACTTTCCCGGACAGCCCCTGGTGCCCGGAGTTGTCTTGCTGGAGCAAGTAGCGGTGGCGCTGCGCGCCTGGCGCCAACAGCGCATGACGAGCGTGCTGGAAGCAAAGTTCATTGCGCCGCTGTTGCCGGCGCAGCCAGCACGGGTGTGCCTGACGGAAATGATCGGCAGCATGCGCGTGCGATTCGAGATTCAGCGTGACGGCATGTTGCTGGCACGTGGTGTGGTCGAGGGAGCGACATGAGCAAGCCTGAACACTGGCACGATCGGCCTGAAGGTGGCGGACACTTCGCGATCTGGCTGATCCGCAGCATTGCGTTATATGGCGGTCGGCCGCTCGCGCGACTGTGCCTGTATCCGATCACGCTGTATTTCTTTGTGCGCCGTGGGCCGGAGCGTCACGCCTCGCGACTCTATCTGCAGCGCGTGTTTGGCCGTGCGCCAACGTCGTGGCAGGTGCTGCGCCACATTCATTGCTTTGCCGCAACCATCCTTGACCGCGTATTCCTGCTGGCAAAAGGCGAGGAGCCGTTTCAAGTCGAAACGCAGGGGCTGGATCTGCTTGACAAGCGCGTGGCGCTGGGCCGCGGCGTGCTGCTGCTCGGCTCGCATCAGGGCAGCTTCGAAGCCTTGCGGGCGATTGGTGCGCGACGACCGCACATGCCGCTGCGCGTGGTGCTGGACAAGCAGAAAACCCCGGCGATGACCGCCTTGCTGGAAGCGTTGGCGCCGGAAGTCGGAGCCTGCGTGATCGACGCGGCGCAGGATGGCACATCCATCGCGCTGGCGATGGCCGAGGCATGTCAGGCTGGCGCCGTGGTAGCGATGCTGGCCGACCGCGGTCGAACCCATGAGGTGTCGCATCGCGTTGAATTTCTCGGCTCCAGTGCGCCATTCCCGATCAGTCCGTGGCTGCTGGCCAACAGTTTGCAGGTGCCGGTCGTGCTGTGCTTCGGGCTGTACCTGGGCGGTAACCGCTATCGGCTGATCTTCGAGCCGTTCGCCGATCGCGTGGAGATTCCGCGCCATGCCCGCAGGGAGGCATTGGGCGCGCTCATCGCCGGTTATGCTCGACGCCTGGAGCATTACATCCATGTCGCCCCTTACAACTGGTTCAACTTCTATGACTTCTGGCAAGACACGCCGGTGGACGCCGCGCCTGCTGCTGATCCTGTCGCTGCTGTGGGCAGGCACCTCGGCGTCTGAGGTTCCGCCGCCTGCCACAGCTGCACCCACGGTGGCGGCACAAGAGCTGATTGCGGCGCTGGGGCGGCCAGCGCCAGCGCGCACGGCGTTCGCCGAGGCGCGCTTCATGCGCATGCTCGATCGGCCGTTGGTAGTTTCCGGCGAGCTGGCGTGGTTGGGCGGTGACCGCCTGGAACGACGCGTGGACAAACCCAAAGCGGAGACTTCCACCATCGCCGACGGTGAGGTAGTACAACAGCGCCCAGGGAAAAGTCCGCGCAGTTTCTCGCTCAAGCGTGCGCCGCAGTTGCAGGTGCTGCTCGACAGTTTCGTGGCGTTGCTCAGCGGTGACGCGGCGCGCTTGCAGCAGGACTTCGCCATTCAGCAGGACGGTGACGCCGCGGGCGCATGGACGCTGACCCTCACCCCGCGCGACGCGCGCGTGGCACGAACCGTTGCCAGCATCGTCATCGACGGGCGTGCCGGCGAATCGCACTGCATGCACATGCGCGAAGCGGACGGTGATCTGGCCGTGGACTTGCTCGGCCCGCTGGCGACAAAGATGCCCGTGCGGCCTACGCCCGAGCTGCTGCAGACGCTGTGCCGGAGTGCACCCTGAGCATGGGTAGCGGCGCCCGCGCAGGCCTTTTGCTCGGCTGGTTGCTGGTCCTGGCCGGCCTGGGCTGGGTAGTCAGCCAGCGCTTGCACGTGAGCACCGACCTGCGCAGCTTCATGCCGGCGCCGACGACGCCGGACCAACGTTTGCTGATGGAGCAGGTGGGCGAAGGTCCGGGTTCACGCTTGTTGCTGCTGTCCATCAGCGGCGCCGCGGACGCCAGCCTCGCCGCCTTGAGTCAGGGTCTTGTGGCGGCGCTGAAGCACGATACGCAATACAGCCAGGTCATCAACGGCAGCTTTGACCTGGGCGCACTGGATGCAAGCCTGCTGCCGTATCGCTATTTGTTGTCGCCAACGCTGGATACGCAGCCGCTTGACGAACATTATCTGGCCGATCAGCTGCAGCAGCGCGTGGATGACCTGTCTTCGCCGGCTGCCAGTGTGTTGAAGTCACTGCTGCCGCGGGATCCAACTCTGGAGGTATTGAAATTGGCGCAGCTGTGGGCGCCGGCACGGTCGCCTGAGGTGCGCGAGGGCGTCTGGTTTTCGCCACAGGGTGAAGCGTTGCTGCTGGTGCAGACGGTGGCCGCAGGGTTTGACCCGAGTGCCCAGGAAATCGCGATTGCCGGCATCCAGCGCGCGTTCCACGCACTACCCGGCAGCGCCAAGGCAAAACTCGAGCTGAGCGGACCGGGCTATTTCAGTGTGGTGATGGGAGCGCAAACCCGGCATCAGGCGGACTGGATCGGACGGATTTCCACGGTCGGCTTCATCGCGCTGCTGCTGCTCGCCTATCGCAGCGTGAGCTCGCTGCTGCTGTCGGCGTTGCCCATTGCCAGCGCCGCGCTGGCGGGCATTGCCGCGCTGACCGTGGCGTTTTCCGAAGTGCACGGCATCACCCTGGCATTTGGTTTCACCTTGCTCGGCGTCGCGCAGGAGTATCCGATTCGCGTGCTCAGTCATCGGCGCGCCGGCGAAGATGCGGTACACAGCGTGCGCGCGCTGTGGCCGCTGTTGCTCACCGCGATTGCGTCGGCCTGCATTGCCTACCTCGCGTTCTACGCATCTGGCGTCAACGGACTCAAGCAACTGGCGGTATTCACCATCGTCGGTCTGCTGGTGGCCGGCTTCAGCACGCGGTATGCGCTGGTGTACCTGCTGCCGCGGCGCGTCAAGGACGTGGCGGACCAGCGCTGGCTCGCACGCGCGCGGCAAATGGTGGACCGGCTGCCACGGCCGCGCTGGATTCCGGCGCTGGTGGCCGCGCTGATCGTGACCCTGCTCGCGCTCGCGCCCGGTCCATTCTGGCAGAACAATCTTGCGGCGCTGACGCCGCTGCCAACCTCGATGCTGCAGCACGATGCGCGCTTGCGCTCGGCGTTGGGCGCACCCGATGTGCGCTATCTGCTTGTTCTGCAGGCGCCCACCGAGCAGGGCGTGTTGGCGTTGTCCGAGCAACTGCAGCCGCGCGTCGATGCGCTCGTGGCGAACCATGTTGCAGATGCACTGGAGCTGCCCTCGCGCTATCTGCCGTCCACGGCCGTGCAGCTTCGGCGCCAGGCGCAGTTGCCCGCTCGCGCGCAGTTGCAGAAAGAGCTGGACGCGGCGCTGGAAGGGCTGCCATTTCGCGCCGATACATTTGCGCCGTTTGTCGATGATGTGCAGACCGCGCGCAGGCTGCCACCATTGACGCCCGAACGCTACGCGCAAAGTCCGCTGGGACAGCGCCTGGCGTCGATGCTGGTGCAGCGCGATGGCCACTGGCTTGGGCTGGGCACGGTGAGCGGCGTGCATGACGTTGCTGCATTGCAGTCGCTGGGCGCCGCAAGTGGCGGCAGCGTGCGTTTGCTGGATTTGAAAGCGGCGTCTGAATCACTCGTGGTTGATTACCGCACGCGGATCCTGCAAGCCTTGCTGGCGGCTGCCGGGCTGCTGGTAGTGACGATCAGCGTTGCTTTGCGCAGCGTGCGTCGGGCCTGGCATGTGCTTGCGCCGATGACGCTGGCGACGTTCCTGGTGCTGGCAGTGGAGCGGATCATGGGCGTCGAGATTTCCCTGTTTCATCTGGTGGCGCTGATCCTTGCCGGTGGCCTGGGCCTGCATTACGCATTGTTCTTCGAGCGCGACACGGGTGATCCGGCCGAGCAACGCCGGGTATTGCATGCCACGATCGTCTGCGTTCTTTCCGCGCTGCTGGTGTTCGGCATGCTGGCGTGGGCGACGATCCCGGTCTTGCGCGCCATTGGGCTGACGGTGAGCCTGGGCGTGGCGTTCCACTTTTGTCTGTCAATCCTGATGGCGCCGCACGTCCATGCTGCCGCAGACTGACTGGGCACACCTTATTCCACACGCGGGCACAATGTGCCTGCTTGATGCCGTGGTGGACTGGGACGAGTGCAGCATCCACGCACTCAGTGCCAGCCACGCGCGCGCCGAAAATCCGCTGCGCAGCGCGCTAGGCCTGCACGCGATCCACCTGGCCGAATATGGGGCGCAGTCGATGGCCGTGCACGGCGCGCTGCTGGCTCGCGCGCAAGGCGTGACCACCATGCGCCCCGGCCTGCTCGTCAGTTTGCGCGACGTGCAATTGGCCGTGGAATATGTCGATCAGCTGGATGGCAATCTGGACGTCCATGCGCAATGCCTGTACGCCGACGCCGGCAGCGCACAATATGCGTTCCATGTTGAACATCGTGGTCGCCGCCTGGCTAGCGGACGGGCGGCGATCCTGCATCCCGCCGGCTGATTATTCGAGGTCGTCATGTCCGCATTGCAACCATTACGTCGCGCCTTGGTCACCGGTGGCAGCGGCGATCTGGGCAGCGCCATTTGTCGCGCGCTGGCGGCCGGCGGCCATCACATCATCGTCCATGCAAATCACGGCGTGGATCGCGCCGAAGCGATCGCCGTCGCGATCCGGGCCGAGGGCGGTAGCGCGCAAGCCACTGCTTTCGACGTGACCGACGCCGAGGCGACACGCAGCGCTATTGATCGCTTGCTGGCCGACGGCACCATCGCTGTCGTGGTCAACAACGCCGGCATTCATGACGACGCACCCATGGCAGGCATGCGCACAGAGCAATGGCATCGCGTCATCGATGTCTCCCTGCACGGTTTTTTCAATGTGACCCAGCCGCTGTTGTTGCCGATGGCACGCGCGCGCTTTGGCCGTATCGTTTCAGTCAGTTCGATTGCTGCGCAGATCGGCAATCGCGGTCAGACCAATTACGCCGCCGCCAAGGCCGCGCTGCACGGGGCCAGTCGATCGCTTGCGCGCGAAATGGCGTCGCGTGGCATCACCGTCAACGTCGTCGCGCCGGGCGTCATTGCCGGGCACATGGCCGATGCCGCATTTCCGCCAGAGCGGATCCGGGCGCTGGTGCCGGCGCAACGCGCTGGCACGCCGCAAGAAGTCGCTGCGCTGGTGGCGTTTCTGTGCAGCGATGCCGCCGGTTACATCAACGCTCAGGTGATCGGCATCAATGGTGGCATGGCGTGATCCGGTAGCGCGGCAGCAGGCTATCAGGCTGGCGCGGGCACGGCGCGGCTGGGCACATCGGGCATGGCGGCAAACAACCCCGGACGCCGGCGCGCGTTAGCCAGACCCTGCATGTGCGCACGCAACGTCTCGCCACCGTCGGCAACTGCCCGCTCAATGATCATGGCCGCCAGGCCTTCCAGCAGCTCCACGTTCTCGCGCAGGCGGGCACGGATGCCGGCGTCGTCGAGCTTGTCGCGCAGCGTGCTGTTCAAGATGGCAAACCATGCCAGCTCGGTCTGGTCAAAGAGGCCCTGCGGATTGCGCCCGTGCGAGAGCGGATGCCAGTCGAGAAAGAATGCCTGCATGCGCGCGTTGAGGGTCTGCGCCGCTTCCAGTTCGCGCGCCATGTCGGCGAACAACGCCTTGTCGCCAAGTCGCTGCTGAAACACCAGCTGGCACAGCACGCCCCAGTAATACGAGTAGTCCCACAACAGCTTGATCGGCATGAGCTGCGCATTGCCAAACAGCGGGTACTGGTCGCGATACAGCAACAGCGTGCTCTGGTAGAACGAGAAATACAGGCGCTGGTAAAACCGCGCATACGGCGCGATCGGCTCACCGCCACGATCGTGCGCGATCAGCATGCACACGTAGGTGTTGGAGATTGCGATGAAGTCGCTGCCGGGCGAGTAGAACGGGTCGAGGAAGAGTCCTGCTTCGCCCGTGAGCGCCCAGCGGTCAGCGCTGAATACCTGCTTGCAGCCGTACGAGAAATTGCGCAGAAAGTGGAAATCCAGCAGTTGCTCGCGGCAAGCGTCCAGCGCCGGTGCCAGCGCCGGCTGATGCTGGGCAACCCAGTCGCAGGCGCGCGCAAAGGTGTTCATGGTTTGCAACGGATGCAGCTGCGCATCGGCGACGATGCCGACCGAATGCGCACCTGACGCCAGCGGAATCAGCCACGCCCAGTGGCCGGCTCCCAGCAGGTGATTGGTGGAGCGCCAGCGTTCCGGCGGGCGGCATTGTGCACGCCATGCGGCGTCGTTTGGCCAATCGTCCAGCACCAGCCGCTGATCGAGCCGAAACCATGCAGCATTGGCGTGGTGGCCGTTGTCCTCGGTCAACTCGAGGCGGCGGCGAATCAGTCCGGCGCGACCGGACGCATCCAGCAACCAGCGCGTGGTCAACGTGTAATCGCCTTGCGCATCGCTGCAACGCACCGTGTGCGTCGACCCGTCGCGGCCCAGATCAAAACCACGCACGGTGGTTTCAGTACGAAAGTCGATATTTCGGCGCCGTGCCTCGCTGCCAAGGAAATTTTCGAACAAGCCGCGATCAAGCTGATAGCTCGGGGTCGGCAGCTCTTTGCTGCCGCCCACTTCGGTCACCTGGGCAAGATCGGCGCAGCCTTCGGACATGAAGAAACGCAGGCCGAATTTGGCAATCTGCGCACTTTCCATATGCTCGTGCAGGCCCAGGGTTTGCGCGAAATAGTGCGCACCGATCTCGACGGTCGACTCGCCTACTTTGTGCGCCGCCAGCGGCAACGGATGACTCTGGCGCTCCAGCACCACGATATCCATGTCGGCAAATTCGCCGCGCAACTGCAGTGCCAGGGTGAGACCGGCCAGGCCACCACCGAGAATCACCACTTCATGTGCGCAGGGCGCCCGCGCTGGCCCGCCTGAAGATGCGGCGGTCATGGCGAAAACGACGTGAGCATGCTGTCAGACACGTCGCCCGCATCCAGGACGATGGGCGTCTGCCGCGATCGACGATAACTGGCCATGACGTGTCCGTAATGCATGATGCGCCCGATCGTGTACAGCGTGATGCGCGTGACATCGAGGACCGGACTGAGGTGGCTCGCGCGAAACTCCGAGTGGTAGCGCGAGGCGATGGGCACAGAAACGATACCGACCCGCTGCTCGCGCGATGCTGCGATCAACAGCGCGGTTTCAAACACGAAATTCTCGGCACGCAGATCCACCAGGTCGAGGGCAGCGGACGGATACCAGCGCTGACCGCTCTGAGTGTCTGCCACTGGTTGCGCACAGCCCCAGGAAATACCCCAATCGGCAACCGCATTGGCGCGCCGGCGGCTGGCGGGCTGCTGCTCGCGATTGATCAGGCGTGCACCAATCACGATGTGGCCCGGATAGCGGGAGGCGGCGGCCAGGATGTGTGGAATGTCGGCGGCCAGGTGCTGGCCATCGCCGTCCATCGTCAATACGGCGGTGTAGCCCTGCCGACGCGCTTCGCGAAAGCCATGGCGCAGCGCTTCGCCCTTGCCGCAACGAGCAGCGTGGCGCAGCAGCGTCACTGGCATGCTGGCAACGATTTCCGGCGTACGATCGTCCGAACCGTCGTCCACCACGATGACTGCCGCGCCGAGCGCCAGGACTGACTCAAGCACGGTGCGGATAGCGGCCTCCTCATTGAGGCACGGAATCAGGACGCACCAGCGCTCTGAAGTGGTGTTCATGGGACTCTCTCCATGTCGATCTGCAGACCGAGTGTAGCGGCGGCCGCTACCTGACAACGCCCTGCGGCGCGCGTCAACAGCTCCAGCAGGGCCAGTGCCGGTGCTGATGAATTGTTCGCCCGCCACCCGGCCAATGGTTCGTCAAGCGGCGTGTCCACATGCGTGGCTGTCAGTTGCAGATCCAGCTGTGCCAGCGTCGTCGCGCTGCGCTCCGGTGCCAGCACCAGTGCGCAACCGAATGCGGCATTGCAGCCGGTGACCTCGCGCAGCGGGCCAGCGCCGATTGTGTCACTGCACACGAGCAATACCGGTTGATGCTCGGCCAGCGCCTGGCTTGCCGCTTCCAGCAGGCCGGCACCGAAGCTGCCGCGCTGGGCTGCCACGGCGGTGGACGGAGCGTGGCAGGCCACGGAAATCGTCCAGTAGCCTGCCGGTGCGTTGTGTACGGAGTTGTGAAATCGCGTGGGCGACAGTTCGGTTGGTATCTGCGCCAGCGTGGTGCACATGTAATCGGTGGTGGCCTGGTCGCCGTCTGCCGAGGCGAACACGCTGGGTAGCGTGGCCGCGTCGCGGCCGCTCATGGCCACCGCCTGCTGCGCAACTTCCACCGCCAGCAGCACGCTCTGCGGCGCGCGCCGCCGCTCGTTGGCCGGCAGGATCATGGCGCTCGGACGCGCGCTGGACGACACCGGTGCATCGCCAGCCAGAACGCGGCCGAGTGCGGCAAAGTCAGCCAGTTGTGGCGACCATAGGCCAATACCTTCAACGTACACGCGCAGCGCGCTCATGCGCGAAATCCGGGGCGGGCGAACGCCAGGCAGATGTTGTTGCCGCCAAAGCCGAACGAGTTGCTGAGCGCGACATTGATGCGCCGCGACTCGTTGCGCCAGGCAAACTGCGCTCCACAAGCTGGATCGGGCGTGGTCCCGCCCAGATTGCCCGGTATCAGGTCGTGCTCGATTCCCAGCAAGGTAATGGCGGCTTCGAGAATACCGGCAGCGCCGAGCGTATGACCGGTATAGCCCTTGCTGGAACTGGCGCGCGTGCGGTCGGGGAAAACCCGACTGACGAGCGCGGCTTCCACTTCGTCATTCTTCGTGCTGGCGGTGCCGTGCAGGTTGATGTAATCCACTTGCTGCGGCTGCAGTCCGGCGCGCGCCAGCGTTGAACGCAGTGCCAACTCGGCGCCGAGACCGTCGGGGTGCGGCGTGGACATGTGATGGGCGTCGCTGGCTTCGCCGTAGCCGATCAACTGCAGGGCGTCTAGCGCCGCGCCGGCACGCTCCAGCAGGGCGAACCCGGCCGCTTCGCCGATGGAAATGCCGTCGCGCGCTGCGTCAAATGGACGACACGGCGTGGCCGCTACCAGCCCAAGCGCGTTGAAGCCAAACAGCACGCTGCCGCACAGCGTGTCGACTCCGCCCACGACGGCTGCGTCGATCAGGCCCAGGCGAAGCATGCGCTCGGCGCTGGCAAACGCCTTTGCGCTGGATGAACACGCCGTCGAGATCGTCAGGCAAGGTCCTTCCAATTCCAGCGCTGCGGCTACAAATGCCGCCAGCGAATGCGGCGTGTGAATGGCCGGACGCAGCATGTCGTCGGCAAAGCCGCCGTCCGGATCAAGCCGACGGTATGCTTCCTCTGTCGCACCAATACTCGCGGTGGATGTGCCGAGCAGCACTGCGATCCGATCCGCGCCGTAGCGCGCGCGAGCCTGCCCAACGCGAGCCAGGAAGTCGTCCTGCTGCAGGCCAAGCCATGCCAGGCGATTGTTGCGACATACCCAGGCTGCGCTGGCGTGGGGCAGATCCACTTCTTCCACGCCTTCGACCCGGCCGACCCAGCACGGCAAAGGCGCGCGGCTGAAATCGTTCTCGCGCAGCGCCGTGCGCTCGCTGTGCAGCACGTCCAGATGCGCCTGCAGCCCGCGGCCCATGGCCGACGTCGCCGTGTGTGCGGTAATAGCCAGGGGAATCATCGAGACGGGCATAGCCAGAGGGTAATGGTCATGATGCTGCTTGCCTATGACGGCGAAGGACGTGCCAAGCCGAAAAAATTCGCGGCCGTTCGCACGAGCGGGCATCGTGGCGAACGGCGCATGAAGGGGCCGCGAACCCCGCATCGACGGGCTAGACTGTGCCCACGCAACGAGGGGGTCTGCTTTGTTCCCGGCATCGAGTGTCCTTGCACCACGCACGGCGTGGCGCTATCTGGGTGATCGCGACGTGCAGTACGCAGCGCTCGGCACCCTGTTGGCGGTGGTGCTGAGTGCCGGCACGGTGTGGCTCGGCTACGTTGTCTACGTCTGCCGCGTCGCGGCGCGCAGTCCCTTGCATCTGCCGCAACGCATGGTGGTGCTGGTATTTGGTCACGCGTTGCGCGACGGCTTGCCGCAGCGCGATTATCGCTGGCGCCTGCATCGCGTGCTGCGCCTGGCGCGAGACGCACGCGCTGAACGGATCCTGATGCTGGGTGGATGCAGCGATGGGATGCACAGCGAGGCTGCCGTGGGATATGCGTGGTTGCAGCGCCACGGTTTGCCGGACTCGGTGCGCGTGGAGCTGGAGCAGGAGTCCGTCGACTCGCTGGAAAATCTGCGTCACGCCCGCGGCCTGCTGCGCGCGCAGGCGCCGGAATCTGCCTTGCCGACAGTGGCGCTGGTCAGCAGCCGCTATCACCTGGCGCGCTGTCAGCTGTTGGCGCGTCGCCTGGGCTTCTCTTGCGTGACGATAGCGGCAGAGTCGACGTTGCCGCTTCGCGCACGCTACGTGGCCACGCTGCTGCTCGAGGCCACGTATCTGATGTGGATTGATGTCGGTATGCGTTGGGCCGCGCTGACGGGCCGCGAACGCATGCGCTCACGGCTGCGCTGACTGACGCGCTGCTTGTGTGAGGTGAAGGTGCGGGCCAGAATGCACCGGCCGCGCAACGCTGCCGGCGTATTCAGGATGAAAACGATGACCCGTTCACGCCCGATGCTGCTGCTCGCGCTGTTGCTGCCCTTGTTGCTGCTGACCATGGGATTTCGCCAGAGTCCGCTGGTTGATCCGGCGCCGATCGACGCGCCTGCTGGCATGACGGCGGTGCAGGTGAGCAAGGCGGTCAAGGCGGCACTGCTGGGGCGCGGTTGGGTCGTGAGCAATGAGCAACCCGACGGCGTGGATGGCACGCTCAACGGCAACGATTACATGGCCAAGATCCACGTCGCGTTCGACACCAGGCAGGTGAAGATCACCTACGTCGACAGCACGCATCTGAAATATGCCGTGCAGAAAAACGGCGAGCGTCTGATCCACACCAATTACATGGGCTGGATGAAATTTCTCAGCGGCGACATCGCGCGCAATCTGGAACTGATATCGGCCAACTGAGCGCGCAGACCCGGGCTGTCGGCGGCGCGTCGACAACCGTCACCGCGATGGAGAGCAGATGAAATTCTTGACCCTTTTTGCTGCTGCTGCTTTGCTCGCGGCTACCGCCGCGCCGCTGGCGCGCGCTGATCCGTTGGTGAACCCCGGACCGATTGCCGTTCCAGCCGGAGTGGATCAGGCGGCCGTGCAACACGCGATCAAACAGGCGCTCATGTATCGCAACTGGGTTGTCAGCGCGCAAGCACCGGGCCGGGTCGACGCCACGCTGTATCTGCGCGGCAACCAGGCGCGGATCCGCATTGATTACGATGGCCAGCGGGTGCGCGTGAGCTATGTCGACAGCCAGGGTCTGCAGGCGGGCAATGCCGATGGCGTACAGCAGATCAACGGGCGCTACCTGACCTGGATCGAGTATCTGACCGGTGATATCCATACCAACCTGCAGCACAGTCCGCGGCGCGGGTGACCTGTTGCAATCCGACGCGGCATTGCGTCGCAGCGGCCGCAGCGCGCGCCTTGCTAAGCTCGCCGCAGGCAGCCAGCGAGAGACGCGATGAGTGAGCAAGCCGATCAGGCCGAGAGTTTCCTGCGCGGGTTGCAGGACCGCATCTGCAACGCGATCGAGCAGGCCGATGGAGGCGCGCAGTTCGCCGAAGACAGCTGGACGCGTGCGGCCGGCGGCGGCGGACGCACGCGCGTGTTGCGCAACGGCGCGGTGTTCGAACAGGCCGGAGTCAATTTCTCGCGCGTGGCCGGCCAGCCCTTGCCGCCCAGCGCAACTGCGCATCGACCGGAACTGGTGGGCGGCAGTTTCATTGCCACCGGCGTGTCGCTGGTACTGCACCCGAAAAATCCCTACGTGCCCACCACGCATGCCAATGTGCGCTACTTCGAGGCGCTCAAGGACGGCGTGGAACCCGCCTGGTGGTTTGGTGGAGGTTTCGACCTCACGCCGTTCTATGCGTACGCTGATGACGTGCGCGGCTGGCATCGTGTCGCACGAGACTTGTGCCTGCCCTATGGCGCAGACGTCTATCCACGCTACAAGCAATGGTGCGACGAATACTTTTACCTGAAGCATCGTGACGAAACCCGCGGTGTCGGCGGCTTGTTCTACGATGATCTGAACGAAGGCGGCTTCGAACGCTGCTTTGCTTTCACCCGCGACGTGGGGCAGGGGTTTCTCGATGCCTATCTGCCAATTGTCGAGCGGCGCAAGGACATCGCCTATGGCGAGCGCGAGCGCGAGTTTCAGTTATACCGGCGCGGCCGCTACGTGGAGTTCAACCTGGTGTACGACCGCGGCACGTTGTTCGGGCTGCAGTCCGGTGGCCGCACCGAGTCGATCCTGATGAGCCTGCCGCCGCGCGCCCGTTTTGAGTACGCCTACGTCCCGCAACCCGGCTCAGCAGAAGCGCAACTGGCCGACTACCTGCGCCCTCAGGACTGGCTCGCTTAGCAAGATCCAACCGATAGACCCGCGCAGGGCGAGCTACCCGCAGGAGTCCGTTCGGATGTCCGCGACCGAACGCCCCAGCACCGCGCGCGGTGATCGTCCTGCCGCGTAGCGTGTGGCCACCGCGGCATGGCCGGCAGACGGATGGGCATCCGCACGCGTGTGGCGCGATCAACACCGCGACTCGGCATGCCTGGCTGCCGCGGCGGAATTTTGCCGAGTGCGCAGGTTAGGGTGTGGCGCCGCTGTACTTGACCACGGTCGCGCCCTTGACCTGACCGATCTGCGCGCTGTCGCTGACTTTCAGCACCACTTCGCGGCGGAACTCCAAGGTGCCCTGGACGACTGCGTGCGGCCCGATGATGATGACCGGCGGAGTTCCGTTCCAGTGGAACCAGCCAGTGGGCTTGTTGACGATGATGCCGCCCTCCACGCGCGAGTTCGCACCCACGGTGATATCGCCATTGACGGTTTCAATCCCGCCGCCGATGTGCGCACGGTCCAGCGTGATGCTGCCATTGACGTTGCTCAATTTGCCGTCGATACCCGCACCCGGCGCCAGCCGGATGCGGCCGTTGACCGAAGTGGCCGTGCCCTTGATGCGGCTGTCCGCGCCCAGCGTGATGCTGCCGTTGACCGTACTCAACTCGTCCGCCGTGGAGTGGCCACTGAGTTCGATGGAGCCGTTGACGGCGCTGACATCGCGCACATGGGCGCCGTCGTTGACATGAATTGAGCCGTTGACCGTGCTTATCGCGCCGGCACTCTGGCCGGCCGTGACCTGCACCGAACCGTTGACCTTGCTGATGTCGGCGGTTTGCGCCGGCGCCAGGGCAGAAACACCAAAGACGAGGCCAACGAGCAGCAACGCATGAGAAAAATGGGGCATGGCAGTCTCCATGAATCGAGGCTTTTGAAGGTGGACCCGAGAACCGCGCGGCGGCGCTCCCATGCGATGCAAGAGATGTCGCGTGATGCGAGACGTTATATCCCGCTTCCTTAGCTTCAGAGCGCGTGGCGTCCCGGAAGGTTGCCATGACCTGTGGCACGCAGCGCGTTTGACGTTGCGCCGCGACCGCCTCACCATCGCCAGCTCAGCATACTTTGATGACGGACTGCTCATGCACAAACTCGTTTTGATTCGCCACGGCCAGTCGCAATGGAATCTGGAGAACCGCTTCAGCGGCTGGGCCGATGTCGACCTGACCGCGCAAGGCGCGGCCGAAGCGACCGACGCCGGCCGGCTGCTCAAGGAGTCCGGCTATGCGTTTGATGTTGCGCACACGTCGGTACTCAAGCGCGCCGTGCGCACATTGTGGGGCGTGCAGGACGCGATGGACGCCATGTGGCTGCCGGTGCTTACCGACTGGCGTCTCAACGAACGCCACTATGGCGCGCTTACGGGCCTGAACAAGGCTGACACTGCGGCAAAATTTGGTGACGCGCAGGTCAAGATCTGGCGTCGGAGCTACGCCGTGCCGCCGCCACCTCTGGATCGCGCGACAAATGCGTCCGTGCACGACCCGCGCTACGCCGCGCTGGCAGCGGAACAGATTCCGGACACGGAGTGCCTGCAAGACACCGTGGCCCGCGTCATGCCGTACTGGCACGAGGTGCTGGCGCCTGCGGTACGTGCCGGCCAGCGTGTTGTGGTGGTTGCGCATGGCAATTCCCTGCGCGCGCTGATCAAGTATCTGGACAATATTTCCGACGCGGCGATTGTCGAGTTGAACGTGCCCAACGGCATCCCGCTGGTTTATGAGTTTGACGCTGAGCTGAAGCCGCTGCGGCATTACTACCTGGGTGACGCCGCTGCCATCGCGGCAAAAACTGCTGCGGTCGCGAACCAGGGCAAGGCGCAGTAAGCGCTGCGATCGGGGGTGAAAGGCATCATCCGCAATGGCTGAATGCCGGCACTCGCCCCGCCAGTGGCATGCGTCCAAGCTGCACCCTGGTTTCTGACCCGAACCGGCCTGTCTCATGTCTGCTCACTTGATGACCTACGCGATCCTGCTGCCGCTCGTGGCACTGTTGATTTGGCGTCGCGTGCGGCGACAGTTTGGTCGCCAGCCGATCCGGCGCAAACGCATGATGACGCGCGTGCTGCTGTTCTGCGCCATTGGCGCGTTGCTCGCCTGGAGTGGTTTGCACAGCTTCCAGCTGGTCGAAGGTCTGCTCGCAGGCGTGCTGCTGGGTGCTGCGCTGGGCTTGTTGGGCGTTCGCCTGACACGGTTCGAGGTGGATGCCAAACGCGGTGATTGCTATGTGCCGAACGTGTGGATCGGCGCGCTGTTGACGGCGCTGCTGCTGGGACGGCTGGCATACCGTTTTCTACTGTTGTGGCCGCAATTTCCGCCCGGTCCCACCTCCATGCAGCCGACCGCTCCCGGTTCGGGGATGTCGATGGGCCATGCGTCGAGTCCGCTGACCATGTTGATGATCGGCCTGCTGCTGGGTTATTACATTGCCTATTACAGCGGCGTGCTGATTCATCACCGGCGCTTCCTGCAATCGCAGCTCGCCGGTGCATCGGCGCCTGGCGCATGACCATCGTCGCAGGTACCAGCCCGGAACTGTGCGAGCGCATGAACACGGGCGATAGCGCGCCAATGCCTTCGCTGGAAGCACAGCGCGATGAGTTTTCGCAGCGAAGATTCCTTGCGATGCCGTTGGCCGGGTCCGTAGCGTGGACTGTCGTCGGCGCGGCTGGTGCCTTGCTGTCGCCCATCTACGCGGTATGGATATTGTTCATAGCTACCGGCTGCATTGCTTACCTCGGGATCCTGCTGTCCCGATTCACCGGCGAGAATTTTCTCGCCAAGACGCGACCAAAGAACGCGTTCGATGCACTTTTCATGCTGACCGCATTAACGTCATTGCTCGTGTACGCCATCGCCGTGCCTTTCTTTCTGGCCAATTACACGTCGCTGCCGTTAAGCGTGGGCATACTGACCGGACTGATGTGGATTCCGCTGTCGTGGATCATCCGGCACTGGATCGGCATCGCCCACGGCATTGGCCGCACCGTGGCGGTGCTGGCTGCCTGGTATCTGTTTCCGCAGCAGCGCTTCGTGCTGATTCCCGCCGTGATAGTCGTGATCTATGCGCTTACCATGCTGGTGCTGGAGACTCGCTGGCGGGCATTGAAGCTCGCGCCAGCCTGATCGCCGCTTGTGGCGTGCGCTTGCCGACGCGCGCTCCCAGGTCACGGCGTGATGCTGAAGTCGATCTCAAGCGGATAAGTCGACGTGTCGGGCAGGCTTGGCGGCGGTGGCAAGGTGATGGTGCCAAACCACGTCGCAATGCAGGTCGCGACGGGCGTTGCTGGCCGGACCTCGATGGCTCCGGGTATGCCCGCGCGGCCTACATCGGCGACCAGTGTGAACGGCGATTTGTCCGCTGGCGTATTGCTGCGGATGCAGGCTTTCAGGGCGTCGGTAGTCGGACCGTCAAGCTGTGCCCACAAGATCTTCTGATAAGCCGGGCCGGTGCTGCCGGCCTCGATCATCTTGCCGCGCAGCACGCGTGCTGCAAACGAGCTGGTGGACGCCGCCGGCGCGCCCGATGCGACGGATGCGACCGACGATGCTGCAGCAGTTGAAGGCAGGAATGGCGTCCAAAGCATCAGCGCCAAGGTCAGGGGAAGGATCACGGATAACTCCGGTAGCGACGAGTGCGCACTCTAGCAGCGCTCTGCCTCAGCCTCGCAGCGGCTGCCCTCACTCGGCGCGATGCGGAAGCGCCAGATACTCTTCGCTGCGCATTTCGATCAGGCGCGATTCGGTGCGGCCGAATTCCGCGCGCAAACGCCTGCCTTCGTAGAGTTCGGTGATCGGCGCGGCCGCGGACAGCACCAGCTTGACGTGACGGTCGTAGAACTCGTCCACCAGCTGCACGAAGCGCTGTGCAGCGTCCTCGCTGTACACGGTGAACTGCGGCACGTTGGCAATGATGATCGCCGGGCCGGCTTGGGCCAGCGCAATGTAGTCGGCAACTGCGCGCGGTCCGTCGCATAGCGCGGCAAAATCAAACCAGAGGATGTTGTCGGCGCGTTTGACCAGTGGAATATCGCGGCCGAGTATGCGCAGCGCGCCGCCCGTGCGACATTCGCCCCTTGCCTGATTGCTGAAGATGCGCTCCAGCGCGCGCTGTGCCTCGGCGCCCGGTGGCGTCAGATACACCGGCGCTTGTGCCAGTGCGCGCAGGCGCCAATCGCGCGTGGACTGCATTTCCTGCACGTGGCAACGCTGTTCGAGCAGGGCAATCGCCGGCAGGAAACGCGCCCGCTGCAGGCCTGCGGCATACAACTGCGCTGGCGCGGTGTTGGACGTGGTCACCAGCGCCACGTTGCGCGCGAACAACGCGTCGAGCAGGTTGGCCAGAATCATCGCATCGCCGATGTCGTTGACCAGGAACTCGTCCAGGCACAGCACGCGGCAACGCGAGGCCAGCTGTGCGGCAACTTCCACCAACGGGTCCTGATGCTCGCCCAGCTCGCGCAAGCTGTCATGCACTTCGGCCATGAAGCGGTGAAAGTGCCGGCGCAAGGCAACGCCGTGGGGCAGGCTTGCTGCAAACAAGTCCATCAGAAAAGTCTTGCCGCGACCCACCGTGCCCCACAGGTACAACCCGGGGATGACAGCGGTCGAGTCGGTTCCGAGCAGCGATTTGAGACGGCCGAACAAGCCGCTGCCAGCCTCGTCGATGGCGCTCAGCGCCGCGTGCATGCGATCAAATTCGGGCAGCATGGCGAGCTGGATTGGATCCGACTCCCAGCGATGCGCCACAACGCCTTCGTGATAGCGCGCGCTTGGCGCCAGGAGCGTAGGGTCAGCCATCAATGGGTATTTCCAGGGGGCGGTGCCAGTCAAGCGTGCAGCACGCAGCTACGCGTGGCGCAGCGGCGGCAACCATTCGCGCACGGCATGTTTGATGGCGCCGCGCAGATCCATCATGCGTCGGTGGAAGAAATGGCTGGTGTCGGGCATGCGCACGAGTTCCGGTGGCCGCTTGAGCGTGTCGATCCACGCAAAAACAGCCTGCGGGTCGACAACTTCGTCCGCTTCACCCTGGATCAGCAGCCAGGGGCAGGCCGGCAAATCGAGGTCGTCCAGCGAACGCATGCCGATCGGCGGCGCAATGCTGATCAACGCATCCGCGCGCAAGCGCACGGCGTTGCGCAAAGTCACGTAGCCACCAAAGGAAAATCCGGCGAGCCACAGTGCGTCTTGCGGACGGTGCGCGCGCACCCATGCCACCACGGCAGCCAGGTCGTCGCCCTCGCCGTCGCCATGGTCGTAGACGCCGGCTGACTCACCGGTGCCACGGAAATTGAAGCGCACGGTGTCCAGCCCTGATTCGCGCAGTGCGCGTTCGGTCATGGTCACCACCTTGTTGTGCATCGTGCCGCCCTGCTGCGGCTGCGGGTGGCAGATCACCGCTACGCCGCGCCGGGCAATTGCGGGAGTGGCGATGTCACTGATGGTTTCCAGCTTGCCGGCCGGGCCATCCAGCATGAAACTGGCAGCGGTGTCGGGAAAGCGCACTGGCGCTGAGGGGAGCACGACGGGAGTCATGCGGCGATGATAGCTGCCTTCCATGGCGCGCCGTCAGCCGGCGCATGCCGACGGCGAGAATCCGTCATGCGCGGACGCGGCCGGACACTGCGCGCCTGCGGCTTTTACCACCGTTTCAACGAGCCGCAGCAAACGAGCACAGCAGCGGAGCTGGCCGATGGGTGACGGCAAACCTCGCTAAGATGCCATGCCAGATCCCGGTCCTTGCAGGAGGGACTTTTTCGACATGGGTGTCACTGCGTTTCGTTCGTTGCGCGCTGGCCTTGTGCTCGCGGGCGCCGTGCTGTTTTTCATCACGTGCGCCTGGCTGACCGCTGGCGCCGAACCGGTGCTGCAGCAAAAAGCGTTCGTGCTGAGCTTGATGCTTTGCACGCTTGGCGCGCTGGCGTTTGCGTTCGCGCGTCCGGCAACTGCGCTGGTGCTGAGCGGCGGTTTGTTTGCGGCAGTGAAATTCATCTCGGTGCTGAAACTGCGCTACCTCGATTCAGCGCTGATGCCGTCGGATTTCACCTATTTCGTCGGCACCAGCCTGGTCGATACGTTGCGCCATTACCCGCACCTGTATGCGTTGGGCATCGGATTGATCGTGGGCGTGCCGTTGGCACTGTGGCTGGTGTGGCGTGGCGACGTGCGCTGGTTGCGCACCCGGCGACACTGGCTTGGCTGGATGCTTCGCGCTGGCGGCGCGAGCCTGTTCGCGCTGGCGTTTTGGGTGTGTTTGTTGCCCCAAGGCCTGTTCGCCCAGATACATGCGCGCAATGCATGGGAAAAAATGTCGGATGATGCCCAGTTGACGAATTTTTTCATCAACATGCACGACGCCGATGTGCAACTGCCGCCGATGGCCGACGAAGACGTGGCCGAGCAGCAATGGGGCGCGACCGCACACGCCGAATTCTGGCCAGCGCGCAAGCCGTATCCGGACATCGTGCAGGTGCTGGAGGAGAGCACGTTTGATCCATCCAGCTTTGCCGTGTGCACGGTGCCGCAATGCCGCGCGCGCATGTTCGCGGTGGACGGCAGCACGCGCGGCCACGGCGTTTTGCGCGTACACACCTTTGGCGGCGGTACGTGGGTGAGCGAGTTTGCCGCCTTGACCGGCATGCCGCACGACATCTTCGGTGCTGGCGGCATGTATGCGCCGTACGTCCTGGCGCCCCACGTGCATGATGCATTGGCGCAGCAACTGCGCCGGCTTGGCTACATCACCATCGCGGTGTACCCCACCGCCGGTAGTTTCATCAACGGCCGCAATGCCTACAACGCGTACGGGTTTGATCATTTGTACGACGCCAGCGAACTGCACCTGGAGGAGTGGGAAGAGACCGACGCGCAGATGTTTGCCGCGGCGAAGCGCGCGTACGACATGGTAAAAAAGCCCGGGCAGCCGGTATTCGTGATGATCCTCACCTTGAACCAGCACGGCCCGCACGACGAAGACCCGCGCGCAAAGTTGCCAGCGCCGTACAACCGCGGCGTGCTGCAGGGCTTGAACAAAGTTGCGGCACTCAACTTCGATACTTATCTGTCGCGCCTGCAAGCCTCGGACGCCGCCATGCGCGTCCTCGAGCATACGTTTCTGGATCGCCCGCAGCCAACCGTGCTGCTGCATTTCGGTGATCATCAGCCGTCCTTTGGTGGGCTGATCCGCGACATGCCGCGTACGTTGCCACCGGACTTGCGGGCGTACCGCGATTACCTGACGTACTACATGCTGAAAAGCAATTTCGCCGGCCCGGAGCTGCCCGCTTACCCGATGCTGGACATTGCGTTTTTGCCGACCCTGATCCTGCAGGCGGCGCACCTGCCAGCGGACCCCTACTTTTCCGCGGCGACCGCGCTGCGCGACCGTTGCAACGGCCTGTACGTCGATTGCGCCGTGCCCGGAATGCTGCAGTCATACCACGCCTGGGTGATCGGACACCTGCATGTTTACGAATGAGCGCATGCGGGTCGGATTGAAAGCGGAATGCGCGTGCCCGCACGCCGGTGACTGACTCGCGCCCTGGGTGCGCGGCGCAGCCGCTGGTGCAGCGCGCGCAGGTGATTGCCCATCGCGGCGCCAGCGCCAGCTTTCCCGAACACACGCTTGCCGCGTACGCGCAGGCGGCTCGCGACGGCGCTGATTACATCGAGCCGGACCTGGTCATGACCCGCGACGGCGTCATGATCGCGCGGCACGAGAACGCCATCAGTGCAACCACGGACGTTGCCGCCCACGCCGAGTTTGCCGCGCGGCGCACGCGCAAGACCGTGGACGGCCAGACGTCTGCAGACTGGTTCTGTGAGGACTTCACGCTGGCCGAATTGCAGACGCTGCGCGCGCGCGAACGCTTGCCTGGCCTGCGCGGTACGGCGCACGACGGTGAGTTTTCCATTCCCACGCTGGCGCAAATCATGGCGCAGGCGCAAAGCGCTGGCGCGGCGCGCGGTCGCGTGCTCGGAATTGTTCCGGAGATAAAGCACGGCATTTATTTCCGCAGCATCGGCCTGGCCATGGAGGACGTGCTGCTCGACATGTTGTTGAGCGCTGACTGGGCGCGTGCTGCGCCCGTGCTGATTCAGTCCTTCGAGATCAGCAATTTGCGCTATCTGCGCGCGCGGCTGGCGCGCACTGGCGGCAACATCCGGCTACTGCAGTTGCTCGATGCGCCCACGCTGCAGCCGTGGGATGTGGCCGCGGCCGGCGGCGTGTTGAACTACGCGCAGATGGCATCGGCCAATGGTTTGCGCGAGATTGCCAGCTACGCTGACGCCGTTGGCGTGGAGCGCCGCGCCGTGGTTCCACTGGATGCTGACGGCGCGTTCGCTGCCCCAACGTCGCTGGTGCGGGACGCGCACGCGGCCGGGCTGGAAGTCCACGCCTATACCTTTCGCCCGGAAAACCACTTTTTGCCGCGCAGCCTGTGGCTGGGGAATGATCCGGCGCGCGTCAATATAGCCGGCGCGAGCGCGGACCTGCATGCCTGCCTGGATGCTGGCGTGGACGCGATTTTTACCGACGCGCCCGCGCTGGCGCGCGCGGTAGTGGACGGGCGCTGACGGCCGCGGTCCTGGCGGTTTGCGCAGTGCGCTGGACCGCGGCAATCCTGAGCGAGCGGGCCGTGATCCGGCCGGCGTGCCGCGCGCATGCGGCTTGCGCGGGCAGGGGATGCTCTGCTGCCAGCGGGGTTGGCAAAATTGAGCCCGAGATTCGATGCGCCGGCCCGAGCCATGAGCTGCCTCGGCGAGCGGGGCGCGCTGGTAGCCGGCTTGCTTTCGATTGGCGCAGTTGCAGGGCTGGTCAGCATCGGTACGCTGAGTGGCTTCATCAGCATCCGCGCGGCAACCATGCTGCTGCGCTACTGTCCAGCGGATCTGCCCGGGCATGGTGTGTGCGTTGGTCCTGATCCACGGCCCGCCATGGATCACGAATGGCCACTTTTTTATCTGGATGGCGCCGGTTGCGTGGTCCATTTTGCGTATGGCATCGGCCACAGCAAGCTGGCGATCAAAGATGCCTGGCGGCCAACGGCGGCTGGCAAGCGCGCTCCCTTTTCGCGCATTGGCTGGAACACTGCAGCCTGCCGGTCAGTCAAGGCTGCTCACGGCGATGGCCGGTGGCGCGGCGCGAGCCACCTGATCGCGTCCGCGTTTCTTGGCCTGGCGCATGGCCTGATCGGCCCTTGCCAGCAGCGCGTCGACGCCGGTGCAGCAGCCATTGTCGCATTCGGCGATACCGATACTGATGGTCAGCGCGCCGCTTGGGCGTTTGACCTCGCGTGCAGCCATACGCAAATGCTCGGCGCGTTCACTGGCTTGTTGCCAATCGACGCCGGGCAGCAATATGGCGAACTCTTCGCCACCCATGCGACCAATCAAGTCAGTCGGGCGGCTGTGCGCGCGCAATGCGCTGGCCAGCGCCACCAGCACGGCATCACCGGCGGCGTGGCCGTGATCATCGTTGATCTGCTTGAAGTGATCGGCGTCGACGTACAGGATCGATGCCGTCTGCTGCTGGCTGTGCGTGGCATCAAGCGCGCTGCGCGCCAGCTCGAGAAATCGATTGCGCTGCAGCAGGCCGGTGAGCCCGTCGGTGTTGGCCTGTTCGCGCAGCCGCTGCTCCAGATCGAATTGTTCGATCAGCGTGCGCGCCATGAAGCTGCGCAACACAGCGGAAACGACAATAGCTACTGTCATGGCCACCATGTATTGATTGATCTGCAGGCTGCCGACCTCGCCCAGCAACAGCATGGGCAACGGTCCCAGCGCGCAAACCGCCATGGCGGTGATGAAATCCCAGCGCCCCGACCAGATGATCGACGAGGCCACCGGCAGCAAGAGCCCCGGCATCATCCATGGTTGCCCGCGTACCACGCCCAGCGTGTTGAGACTTATGCCCACTTCAAGCAGCAGCAAACACCCAAGGGCAAGCAGGCTCAGCGGTACGGGTTGCTGCGTGCGGCGTGCTGCCAGAGCGATCAGCCCCAACGGTATGCACAGCGTGAGTCGCCAGCCGAGCGCAGCTGGCGTAACGCCAAGGATCGCACGCGCCGTCGTCGCGAACAGATACATGATCACCGCCAGCAGCAGCAGCCCGCGAATCATGGGCGCCAGCCGCTGCGCCAGATAGCGTGTGTGCTGCGCGCGCTGTTCCGCCGTCTCCGAGCGACGGTTGGCAAACAGTGAGTACGTGCCGGTCTTGTTGAACACGCGACTATGAAATCCCGGGATAAATGGAACGACCGCAACCAGATGCAGCGAAGTGAATGCCACGATCGCCGCACGCCTCCCGAACGCGCCTCGCCATGACCTTTGGCAGACGCTCGGTGCGCGATGGCGGTTTAGCATGGCGGGCGCGCGACGACGCTCTCTCGCAGAGCGGCCGGCGTCTTGAGTTTTCCCCTGTCTTTGCGGCTATCAGCCGGCTCTCGCTGCTGATCATAGCCGGAGGGCGGGCCAACCTGCCTCGTCTTTTTTCAGTACTGCGGAGCAATCGGTGAAAATCCCCCGACTTTCAATGGCATTTCTGGCTCTGACCTTCGCGCTGGGCAGCTTTACGGCCTTGGCTGACGTGCCCGCGCCACAGAATGTGCCGTATCCCGGCACCTTGCAGATCAAGGTTGACGCGACCGACCTGGCGCGGCGCATCGTGCGCATGCAAGAGACGGTTCCGGCAAGCCCCGGGCCATTGACGCTCCTGTATCCGCAGTGGGTGCCGGGGCACCACTCGCCAACGGGGCCGATCGACAAGCTGGCGGGCCTCAAGATCAGTGCAAACGGTCAGCCGCTGAGCTGGCAGCGTGATCCGCTGAATGTCTACGCGTTCCACGTGGACGTACCTGCCGGCGCCTCAGCGCTGGATGTGGAGTTTGCGTACCTCACGCCGCAGAGCAGAGCCCAGGGTCGCGTGGTGATGACGCCGGAAATGCTCAACCTGCAATGGAACGAGCTGTCGCTGTATCCGGCTGGCTACAACGCCAACCAGATCAGGGCGCAGACCAGCGTGACTTATCCGGCCGGCTGGAAAGCCGCCACCGCGCTGCAAGTGGCCGCAACCGACGGCAACACGGTGAGCTACCAAGCGATCGACTATGACGACCTGGTCGATTCGCCAATTTACGCCGGCAAGTACTTCAAGCGCGTGGACCTTGATCCGGGAGCCAGCGCGCCAGTGCACCTGAACATCGTCGCCGATGATCCAAAGTATCTGCAGATCACGCCCAAGCAGCTGAAGCTGCACCAGAACCTCGTGCAGCAGATGTACAAGATGTACGGTGCGCACCACTACGACCACTATGATTTCCTGTTTTCGCTGAGCGACAAGATGAGCGGCAATGGACTGGAACATCACCGCTCCAGCGAGAACGGAGTCAATCCCGAGTACTTCACCGAGTGGGACAAGAACGCGCTGAGCCGCGACCTGCTGCCACACGAGTTCAACCATTCCTGGAATGGCAAGTATCGTCGCGGCGCGGACCTGGCGACCCCCAACTTCAACGTGCCGATGAGCGACACGCTGCTTTGGGTGTACGAAGGCCAGACCCAGTTCTGGGGCTATGTGATGGCTGCGCGCTCGGGCCTGTGGAGCAGCGAGCAAGCCAGGGACATGTTTGCGGTGGTCGCCGCTGTCTACGACCGTGGGCGCCCCGGCCTGGCCAGTTGGCGCAACGTGCAGGACACCACCAACGACCCGATCATTGCCCGGCGCCGCCCGCTGCCTTATCGCAACTACCAGTCCAGCGAGGACTACTACGCGGCCGGCGCGATGATCTGGCTGGATGTCGACGGCAAGCTGCGCGAGCTGTCGGGCAACAAACGCTCGATTGACGATTTCGGCAAGGCATTCTTTGGCATGGACAACGGCCAGTGGGATGTCAACACCTACACGTTTGCGGACGTCGTCAAGACCCTCAACGATATCCAGCCATATGACTGGAGTGCGTACCTGCGCCAGCGTCTGGACGGCCATGCGTCGCTGCTTGGTGGCATCATTGCACACGGCTGGAAGCTGGTCTACACGGACAAACCTTCGGCCGCGATCAAATCCGCAGAGCTGCGTGGCGGCTTCACCGACCTCACCTATTCTCTGGGCCTGTCGGTCAACAAGGCTGGCGACATCGGCGACGTGCTCTGGGATGGGCCGGCATTCAAGGCCGGGGTTTCACCGGGCATGCAGGTGGTGGCAGTCAACGGCAGGGAATTCTCCAGCGACAACATGAAGGATGCGATCACCGCGGCCAGCGCCGACAAGACTGCACCAGTGCAATTGCTGGTGAAAAACTTCGACGAGTACAAGACGCTGAACGTCGATTATCACCATGGCCTGAAGTATCCGCACCTGGAGCGCGTGATCGGCACTGCCGACCATCTGGCAGTGTTGCTCAAGGCGCGCTGACTGCCCTGGAACAGTTGAACCCGGGCCGAAGGGCGCTGCCCCTCGGCTTCTCATTGCAGGCCGGTCGTTGCAACTTCGCTATACTGCCGGTCCGTCGCGATGTGCGCTTGCGCATCGCCGGCGACCTGATCACACCGCATGCGCCCGTAGCTCAGCTGGATAGAGTACTGCCCTCCGAAGGCAGGGGTCGTGGGTTCGAATCCCGCCGGGCGCACCAAACAAGTCGCGTTGCGATAATGCGTAACCTTGGCGAGCTCCGCGCCTTCGGCGCGTGCGCTTGGCAACGCTCTGACAGATCGACGACCTTTGCGCTCGAGGTGATCAGTCGCAGATCACCTCGCTGGCCGCGCGTGCTCCGCCTGTTCTTCCGGTGCCGTCTGCTCGCCGCGTGCGACCATCAAGCCGTGGGTCAGTTCGGCGCCCATCAGCACGATGACAGAGGCGTAGAACACCCACGTCAGCAGCACCACCAGCGCCCCCGCCGAGCCATACGCACCGCCGACATCGCCGTTTGAAATGTACAGGCCAATGGCCCATTTGCCGACCAGAAACAGGGCCGCGGTGAGCGCGCCGCCCTTGAGCGCATCGCGCCAGTGGATATGCGCATCGGGAAGCACGCGGTACATCGCGCCAAAGGCGATCACGAAGACGATCGCAGACAAAACGTATTCGATGATTTGCCAAGCCAGCGTGTCGCCGCGAACCAGCAGTTGCAGGACACCGGAAACTACAAACGTCACGATCATCATGAAACCAACGCCGCCCAGCAGCGCCAGCGCGCGCGCACGTGCCAGCAGCCACGCACCGATTGCCACGCCCGGGTGCGGCTCCACGCCCCAGATGCGATTGAGCGAACCCTGCAGCTGTGCAAAAACAGCGGACGCGCCGAACAGGGTGACGCCCAGACCCACGAGGCCGGCAATGTTGCCGCCGTGCGGGTGCTCACGCGCGCTGGTGATCACCGCCTGCACGGCATCGCTTGCCTGCGATCCGATCATGCCGGTGAGGGAAGCGGCCAGCTGCTGTTGCCAATCGCCGTTCAGGCTGGAAAGTACCCAGACCAGCAGGATCAGCACCGGCGCAAACGACACCGACGCATAGAACGCCAGCGCCGCCGCGCGCGTCATCAGCTCGTCATCGTTGAATCCGGACACCGCCGTCATCACGGTGCGCTTGACCAAAGCGATGGATCGCATGCGCGGGCCTCCGAGCTCAAAGAGCGCCATTCAAGCACGCGGACGGTGAAGAGTGACTCAGCGCCAATTCAACCTCGCCCGGATGATTACTGGAAGTGCGCTGCGGATTGTGCTGCCGATGCGCTTTGGCAGTGCATGCCCGTGCGACTCTTCCATCCCCGAACGCTGAATCGCCTGTGACGCCGCCTCGGCGAAATGCTTATCGGCGCTATCGGCAAGCTGGACGATTGACCTTGAAAGCGCCCATGTCCCGGGGCGTAAGGACGTTCGGACAGGCCATGCAGGTGGTTGTCCACATGCGCACAACAGGCTTGCGCAAATGATGATATTTCCGCTCAGTTGCCGAACAGCGGAACGCGCGCAGTTGTTTTCCAGTCAGCTTCAAAGCCGGAAGCGGGCCGCGCTCTGATGAATGCAAGTGGCTGTCGCGTGCATGCGCCCGAAAAGCAACCGGCCAGCTCAGGCCGCGTGTCCACCCTGGGCATGCTCACGGCGCGCCACGCGCGCTGCGGCGCAGTTCGTTAGCGCCGAGCGCGCCAGCCAGGCCTGATCCGGATAATAGGAAAACACGAACTGGCCGTTTTTCATCACGTCAATGATCGGCTTGGCGACTGCGTTGCGCAGCGCCGGACAACCCCAGCTGCGACCGAGCCGGCCCAGCTTTCGTCCGTTGCCAGCGTCCACGTAATCAGCGCCGTGCATGACGATGGCGCGCTCCATCGCCGCATCGTTGATCCCCGGTTCCAGCCCGTCCATGCGCAGCGAATAGCCGTTGCGTCCAACGTACGTGTCACCGGTAACAAACAATCCCAGACTCGAGGCGTGGGTACCATCGACGTTGGAAAAGCGGTCCGGCACATTGCCGCCCGAGCCACTGCCGTGGGCGACCAGTTCGTGATACAGCAAGGTGCGGCTGGCCAGGTCAAACACCCACAGCCGCGGCTGCAGCGATGGTCGGCTGTAATCGATCACTGCCAGCCGCTTTGCGCCGATACCGACGCCGTCTGCCTGAGCGCAGCGCACGGCGGCCAGTGCCAGTTCGAGCACCTTCGAGTCAGCCTTTGGCGCGAGGTCATGCAGCGTCGCGCCACGCCGCTGCGCGGACGGCAAAACATGGGGGCCCGCCGAAGACCGCGCAGGCGCAATCACCAACGGTGAGGCGGCGGCAGCGACGCACGTAGCCAGGGCCAGCACACACATGGGGGCAAAGGTGAAAGGTCGCATCGGCGGATTCTAAACACACTGGGCCGGCGAAATGTTCATACGACGTTGCCCGACGCCTGACGGGTTGCGTCAGATCGCCGGCGCCTGCAGCCAGGTCTGCGCGCCAAACCGGCCGCCGGGATTGATCGAAGTGACTCGCCACCTGCAGCTAGGGCTGAGCGCTGAACCGGCCATAGGGGTTGATCGAAGTGGCGTGCCACCACTGCTTCTGCGGCCCAAGCAGCTGTACCTCGAAATGCAGGTGCGGCGCGTCGGCGCTGGCGTTGCCGGTACTGCCCACGGTGCCGATTGGATCGCCGCGCTGCAGTTGCTGGCCTTCAGCCAGCCCCGGCGCGTAGCTGTCGAGGTGGGCGTAGTAATAAACCACGTGGTCGCTCGGATCGAGCTGGTACACCGTCAGCCCACCCGGCTTGCTGGTGAACAGTTTGACCACGCGTCCGGCATGTACGGCCAGCACCGGTGTACCGCGCGCCGCCATGATATCGATGGCGTCATGCACGCGATTGGCGGACCGCGCCTGGGTGAATGTGTCGCGCAGGTCAGCGCTCTGCACGCCCTGCACCGGGATCAGCAAGTCGTTCACCGCCGTCGCCGGAACATCCGCCGCTACGTCGATCGCGCCAATGCCCGCTGGATCGGAATGACTGACGCTGGATACCGCCGGCACCGGCATGCTGGCGACGGAAACGGCGGCAACCACCTCAACCGGGGGTGCGAGGGACATCGCTGCAGCGGGCGCGGCCAGTGCAGCACCTGCAACTGCAGGCGTGGGCTGCGCCGCGGTTGCGATCATCAGCGCTGGCGAACGCGAAGTGTCAATGCGCGCTACGGACGGCGACGAAGCCATCGGGCCGGGTACGAACCACCCAGTGCGCATCAGCTGAAGCATGAGCACTGCGCCGCATGCCATGCCGACGACGAAGCCGAGCAGAAGTTTCACGTCATTCCTGCAGCAGCGCTGGCAGGCCCGGCTTGACTGCCTGCGAGACCTCCAAGGCGCTCCAGTTGGTCAAGCGGATGCAGCCGTGCGATTCAGTCTTGCCAATATGCGCAGGCTCCGGCGTGCCGTGGATGCCGTAGTGGTCTTTGGAGAGATCGATCCACACCACGCCTACCGGATTGTTTGGACCGGCTGGCAGCGTGGCCTTGCTGTCGCCCGCCTTGGCATCCCAGAACAGCTTGGGGTTGTAATGAAACACCGGGTGTCGGGCGACGCCGAGGATCTTCCATTTGCCGATCGGCAGCGGATCATGACTGGAGCCCGTCGAGGCCGGGTATTGCGCCACGACCTGACCGGCCGCGTCCAGCAGTGACAGGGTCGCGTCCGATTTGTCGACCACCACGGTGGTGATCGGCGGCAACGGCGCGATCGCGGTTACGTCTGGTGCCAGCACTTCAGCGCCCGCCTGCGTAAAGTCGACGCCGGGGTTGAGGGATTTCAGCAACGCCGGGCTGGCGTGGAAGCGTTCTCCCAAAGCTTCCAGCACCGATGTATAACCCAGCGCATCCAGCTTTGATCGCGCCAGCATGCCGTTTGGCAGCGGCGTGAACGGGCCAGCGACCTCCTCGGCGGTCAGCGCCACCGTGATCAGCACCGGTGCGCTGTCGGCGTTCAGCGCAGACCAGGTCGGCGCATCCATCTGCCCGTTTACCGTCAGCTTGTGGCTGGCCTGGTAGCCGGCAATCGCCTGGCGCAGGCTGGAGCCAGCCACGGCGTCGATTTCTCCGGGCGAGAAGTGCGCGCGATCCAGCAGCACTTGCGCGCGCAGCACGGCCGCCCCCTTGTCGCCGGTTTTCACCGCGCTCGTCAGCGCAGCGTCGTTGACCGCCGCGGCAGCAAGCGCGGTGGCGTCCGTCGGCGCAGGGGATCTGGCTGCAGCCACGCCCATGGTCGCCCACGCGAGCAGGATGCTGCCGACTGAAAAAATGATGCGTTTCACACTGACTCCCCGTGCGTGGCGACGCGTGCTGCCACCGCGTCATCGTCCGCGCAGTGATGTGAATTCCAGGCGCACGCACGCGCTCCTCCAGGAATCTCGCGCCGACCAGTGGGCTTTGCGACGCCTGTCATCGGCTTGCGCTGAGGTAACACGCATTGGCGCGCCCACTGCAAGGTCTAAACACGCGCCATCACGCTGGCAATCGCGCACTTACCCGCGGTGCGTCGGAGTGGCCGCAGAACTGTCGCGGTGTGGCGACGCGGCGCGTATCAGATCGCATCCAGCGGAATTTTCAGGTAACGCACGCCGTTGTCCTCCGCCAGCGGCAAGTGGCCGGCGCGCATGTTGACTTGTACCGCCGGCAGCAGCAGTTGCGGCACCTTGAGTGTGGCATCACGGGCAGTGCGCATGGCGACGAACTCGGCTTCGCCGATGCCCTCATGCACATGGATGTTTGCGGCGCGCTCGGCTGCCACCGTGGTCTCGTGCGCGAAATCGTCACGGCCTGGCGCCTTGTAGTCGTGACACAGGAACACGCGGGTTGCATCGGGCAGCGCGAAGATCCTCTGGATCGAGCGGTACAACGTCCCCGCGTCACCGCCGGGAAAATCGCAGCGGGCCGTGCCGTAGTCGGGCATGAAAAGAGTGTCGCCAACGAATGCCGCATCGCCGATCACATGCACCATGCACGCCGGCGTGTGCCCTGGCGTATGCAGCGCTATTGCCTGGATGTTGCCCAGCATGTATCGCTCACCGTCGCCGAACAGATGGTCGAACTGGCTGCCATCGCGGGCAAACGCGCTGCCTGCGTTGAACAGCGCGCCGAAGCTTTCCTGGACGTCGCGGATGTGCTCGCCAATCGCCAGCTTGCCGCCCAGCTGGTCGCGCACGTAGGGCGCAGCCGACAGGTGGTCGGCGTGCGCATGCGTGTCGATGACCCACTGCACGTCAAGCCCCCGGCCGCGCACGCACGCGATCACCGCATCAGCCGAAGCGTGCCCGGTGCGACCGGATGCAGCCTCGTAATCGAGCACCACATCCAGTACGGCCGCCTTCAGCGTGGCCCGATCCCATGCGACGTAGCTGAAGGTGTTGCTGGCTTCGTGGAAAAACCATTCCACTTCGGGATGTGGCATGTGGCGTGCTCCGGTGGTGGGTCCACGTGCGATGGACTTCTGCTTTGTGCACAGGTCGAGCTGCGGCGAAATGGTTTGCCGCAGCGCGGACGCAGCGCTGCAGGTTTGCGCTCCTCACGGCGTGGGCCGCAACTGCTCGGTGAAAAAGCGCGCGGTCGCCTCGTCCACGCGCAGCCAACTGGCGTGGCGCAGAAAGTCGTGGATTTCGTTGGGTAGCACCAGTTGTTCATACGGCACCCGCTGTTGGTCCAGCCGCTGCACCAGATCCACCATTTGCTCGAACGGTACATTGCGGTCGTCGTCGCCTTGCACGACCAGCACCGGCGAGGTCCAGTGGGCGATGTCGGCATCCGGCGAGGAGTCCCAGGCAATTTTTATCGCGTCCTTGCGATCGCCCTGTTCGTAGCGCGTCTTCGCCTTGCCGTTGTCATCGTCGAACAAGGCTGACCAATCATGCACGCCATGCAGGTCCACGCCGGCCTTGAAGATGTCCGAGTTGCGTGCCAACGCCAGCGCGGTCAGATAACCACCATAGGAACCGCCCCAGATACCAATGCGTTTGCCATCCACATCGGCCCGGCCTTGCAAGTACTTCGCGCCGGCGACCACGTCCTGGTACTCGGCCGCACCGCTCGGTCCAGCGTGCTCGGGAAAATGAAACGCGTGGCCGTAGCCGATGCCGAGCCGGTAGTTGACCGAGAGCACCACAAAGCCGTGATTGGCCAGGTACTGGTTTACCGCGTAGGCGTTGCCGTAGTAGCTCCAGTTGTGCCATCCGAGCACCATCTGCCGCGGCGGTCCACCATGCACGAAGATGATGGCCGGTTGAGCGCGGCCGTCATGCTCGCGCTTGAACAATTGGCCGTGGATCGTCAAGCCGTCCGCGGCCTTGAACGTCACCGGCTGCGGCACGACGAGCTGGTCGGTGGGGAAATCACCTGGTATCTGATCGGCATTGATCGCACGCGCATCGGCGCCGCTGGTGGACGCCACGACGACCAGCGGCGGACGTCGGGCAGCGGACTGCAGGAACGCCAGGTGTTTGCCGTCGCCGGTGATGACCGGCAGCCACTCAATCGTCGCACCCGAGGTCAGCGGCTGCGGCTGCGCCGCGTCCACCGGCACGCGGTACAGATGCCGGCGGTCGGCATCACCCGGCGTTGAACCGGTGTTGGCGTTGTAGACCAGGTAACGGCGATCCGGACTCAGGCTGATGAACTCAGCCATGTAATTGCCCGGCGTCAACAGCAAGGCATCACCGCCGCTGGCCGACACCGAATACAAGTGCGGCCATCCGTCCATGTCGCCGAGGAACACCAGACGATTGGCGCCGGCCCACTGCAGGTTGTCCGCGCCCTGGGTTTGCGGATACGAACCGTTGAGTCGATCCGGGCTGCGCCACACCACATGACCCGCACCCGTGGATGCGTCGGCGACCCAGATCGACCATGGTTGCGGTGTCTGCTGCAGAAAAGGCGTGGGCGCGCCGCCCTGGCCGGGCTGGCGCGCGAACGCGATGCGCTTGCCATCGGGCGACCAGCGTGCAGACGCATCAAGGCTGGTCGTCGGCGCCAGATAGACGATCGGTTCAGCCTTGCTGCGGAACACCCCGATGAAGGCGTGGTCCTCGCGCGCAGAAACGAATGCAAGCCGGCTGCCATCGGGTGACCAGCGCAGCGAGCCGGCCTCGCCGCGATCAAACACCAGCTGTTCGGGCTTGCCGCTGCCGTCCAGTGCTGCAGTCCAGATCTGATGCTTGCTGATGAAGGCCAGCCGATGCGTGCTGGAGACTGCCGGCTCATCGCCCTCGGCGACCTTGACCAGCTTGCCGCCATCCACTGCAATCGACCAGATGGCAATTTTCGACTCCACCGACGTGGACCCCGGATCGGGCGCCAGATCACCCTTTGCCGGCCAGTTGGCGTCGTGATCACCCCCGCGCACGAAGAGCAGCCAGGTGCCGTCAGGTGCGAACGTGAGCTGGGTCAGTTCCTGGCCGTCGTCGTCCGTGTAACGGGTTAGCTGGCGCGGAATGAAAGCCGGCGCTTCAGCAAGCCAGATATTGCGCACCCCGCGCTTGTTGAGCACCCAGGCAATGCGATTTCCCTGCTCGGCGGCAATGAGCCCGGACGGGTAGGGCACGTTGGCCACCTGCGCCATGCTGAAGTGTTCGGGTTTTGTTGCCGCACGGACGCCAGCGGTGAAAAACAGAGCAAACGAAAGGACCAGCATGGTTGTCAGGCGCATCATGTTTGTTCCTGTCGCGGGCTTGTGGTTGCTACCGTAGCTGTCCCGTGGCCAGGTCGCAAAAAACATGCTGCAGGAGCCGGCGCACACTTCGCAAACGGCACTTGGAAAGTGCTGCAAACTTGCGTGCTGATGCAGCATCGCGCTGCGCGCCGTGCCTGGTGGCCGGATGGGCAATGGCCTGGTAAAGGGTTGGCTTGATGCAGTTAATCCGGCGCAAGTACGCCTCTTGGCTGACAGCCGGTCATACGCAGCGTCTTTTCCTGCGTAAGCGCCAGTGGCTTGTCCAGCACCGTCGTCGGGATCTGCCTGCGGCCGCGCTGGCGCGCGCGCGACCGCGAAACTTCGGCAACCCGATGCGAGCACTTCTTGCTCGAACAGGTGTGTGCGGCCTTTCGCATCGCCTTCTGCGGGATGGTCGAGTAGACGGGGTTGATTGCGCAGACGCCCCAGCTTGCTGCGCAGGCCATCTGCGTCTGGCGTTGGGCAGCGGCTGACGTATTTTGTGCGGGCACCTCACAGCTCGTTACGTGTCCGCGTGGTCCCAGTGGTCCCAGTGGCCCCGGCGCCAGCGCATGGCGTATCGTAAACCGGGTGCGTGCATGTGATCGGCGGCAGAGCCAAGGGGTTTCCGATGTTTGCTACAAAGTGGCCGGGCGTGGTTTGCATCCTCACCGCGCGGAGTGACGCTGGAACAGATCGAGCGCAACCTGATGTCCGGCAAGCGCCTGCGTGACATCGGCCGCTGAGTGGCGCGCGTCGTGAAACGGCGGTGCATGTGCCCAGATAAACGCAGCCCATGTGCGCGTGGACTCGTGCAGCGTCGCCGGTCGGGCATGCGGCCTTGAAGCTGTCGCTGCGTTTCCCGCTATGGTTTTCACATCAATCCTGGCGTTGCGCGACCGTCTCATGGCATGCGATGGCAGTGTGCTGGAGTGCGTTCGCGCAACCCAAATACGTGCGCTTGCCGCGGGGCAATGCGGTTGCTGCACCACATGCAGCACCCCGGACAAATCAGCGGTTTATCAACCACCAGCAAGCGGAGTGAGGCAGTGACGGCAGGGGCTGACAGCGGCCAGTTGCGCGAGGTTGACGCGGCGACCCAGGCGCACGGACTGGTGATCTACCGCGCCAGTCGCCTGGAGGCGCTGCTGCCGCCGCTGCGACAATTGCTTGCCGCCACGCCGCCGCATCACGTGCTGGCGCCGCAGACGCTGATCGCTGCGCACCCGGGAATGAAGCAGTGGCTGCATGGTGCACTGGCGCGCGAGTACGGCGCCGGGGGCATTGTTGCGAACCTGGACATCCTGCTGCCCAGCGCGTGGATCGACCGGCTGGCGCAACAGCGGCTGGGTCAACAGGCGGTGGCCTTGCCGCGCTATCAGCGTGCGCATTTGCGCTGGACGATCCACGCTGCGCTGGTGGGAAACCTGCGCGCGCTCGGCGTGACCGATGCGCGCATCACGGCATATCTGCACGCGCACGGCGAGGCTGACGCCGGTACCGCAGCGGACCTTGCCCGCCGACGATTCCAGTTGGCCGATCGCCTGGCCGGATTGTTCTCGCAGTATCTGGTCTATCGACCAGACTGGTTGCGGGCGTGGGAGAACGGTCGGTACACGATTGCCACAGGCGGCACGCACGAACGCGTCGCGGCATCGACCGAGCAGCATTTGCTCGGACCGCTGTGGCGGCACGTGCGTGCGCGCCTAGGCGCACATCGTGGCGACGTGGTGGCCGACCTGATTGCCAGCGTCGGGCGCGTCAGTGCGCAAGGTGCCGAGCACGCGGCGCTGCATGTGTTCGGCGTCAGCCATCTCGCGCCGTCCGAGCTCGCCGTGCTGCGTGCGTTTGCGCAACAGCATCTGGTGGCGCTGTACGTCCCCGACCCGTGTCGCGAATATTGGGGCGGGCTGGCGCGCGAACTGCCCGGCTTGCGCGCGCGGCGGGTGGCTGAAGTTGTTCGCCTGGAGCAGGCCGCCGGCAACGACTACTGGGTAGAACAGCCACATCCGCTGCTGGCCAGCTGGGGGCGCATGGGCCAGCACTTCATCATGGCGCTGGCCGACAGCGACGGTGACGTGCTGGAGGACGTGCGGCACTGGCAGGACGCACAGCCCGCGCCGGCGCACGATCGGCTTGGTCGGGTGCAGCAAGGCATCCGTGAACTGCGGCCGCAGCTGATGACGCACCCGTTTGGCGAGGACACCGTGCAAGCCGAACGCGCCGATGCCAGCTTGCGCATCCACGCCTGTCACACGCCTCTGCGCGAACTGGAAGTCCTGCGCGACCAACTGCTCGACGCCATGGCCACATCCGCCGCCAGCGGCGCGGCGATCAAACCATCCGACATCGTGGTGATGGCGCCGGACATCCAGGCGTACGTGCCGTTGATCGCGTCCGTGTTCGGCGTGGCCGGCGACAGCGCCGAGCGCTTGCCATACCACCTGGCCGATGTCGCCGTCGCGCGCAGCCACGGTTTGTTTGGCGCATTCCGGCGCTTGCTGGACTTGCCCAGCACGCGGGTCACCGCACCGGAGGTCGTCGACCTTCTGGCCGTGCCGGAAGTGGCGCGGCGTTTGAACCTGGATGCCGCGGGGCTGGATGAACTCGTCCAGTGGTTGCGCCGCAGCCGCGTGGCGTGGGCGCTGGACCCGGCGTTCCGTGCGCGTTTTGGCGTGCCGCCGATTGCCGCGCACACTTTTGGCTGGGCCATGGATCGCATGCTCGGCGGCTACCTGCTGGGTGATGCGGCCACCGATGCACAGCCCACTGCCGTACGCCTGCCCGACGGCAGCGAACTGGCACCGTTAGAAGCTATGCACGGACCGGCTGCCAGCCACCTAGGCGCACTCGATCAATTGCTTGGCGAAGTGCAGAACCTGTGTGATCTCGCTGCTCGATCGCTGCCTGCAAGCGCATGGGCCGTGGCGCTGGAGCGACGCTACGAGGCGCTGTTCCGCATCGATCCGACCGACCGTGCGGCGCGCGATGCGCAGGCGCAACTGCTGCGCTTCATCCGCAACCTTGCGACCGAGCCCGAATCAGCCGGGGAAGATCCGCTGCTGCACTTTGCCGTGGTGCGCGACTTGCTCGTGGCACGCCTGTCCGCCGCGCCGGAACGCCAGCGCTTTCTCATGGGCGGCATCACGTTTTGCGGCATGGTTCCGCAGCGCGCGATCCCGTTCAAGATGGTTGCGGTGCTCGGCTTGAACGATGGCGAATTCCCGCGTGCCGGCAGCGACAGCGGCATCGACCTGATGGCGCGTTTTCGACGCCTCGGCGACCGTGACGTGCGCAGCGACGACCGCTATTTGTTCCTGGAAACGCTGATGTCGGCGCGCACGCGCCTGCACCTGAGCTACCTCGGCGAGGGAGTGCGTGACGGCAAGCCGCGCAATCCGGCCGCACCGCTGGCGGAACTGATGTCTGCGCTGGATGGCGCCGGCTTGCCCGCGGACGATGCTCTCGCCGACCGTCCCTGGTTGGTGCACCATCCGCTGCAACCGTTCGATGCGCGTTACTTCAACAGCGCCGATCCGCGTCTGTTCTCCTACAGTGCAGCCTTTGCGGCCATGCACGGCCGCGCGACGACAGCGGCGGTGGCGCCGTTCCTGGATCGATCGATGCTCGCAGCACTGCCTGAGGGTAACGATGGGCCGGACTCGATGGTCGTCGGGACAGTCCCGCTGCGCGAACTGGCGGCATACTTCAAGGACCCGGCCGCGCAGCTGCTGCGCCAGCATCTGCAGCTGAGCCTGGATGCGCTCGAGGATGATCGCCTGCCGCAGCACGAGCCACTGACCGCCGCCTTTTTGCCGCTGGACGGCGTGGCAAAAAAGCTGTTTTTCAACGACTGCCTGGCTGCGGGCGTCTGGAGCCTGGAGCAGCCTCCGGCGTGGTTGCGGCTTGGCGGCATCATGCCGCCGGGACAGCCAGGCGAGGACGCGTGGCTGGAAGAGTTGACGGCGCTGAACGCACTCCTCGCGCAGGCACAGGTTTTGCCCGGCTTCGCGCACGCCGCGCCAGTTGCCAGTCGCCGTCCGGTTGATGTGCACACCGATCGCTGGCGCATCACCGGTCAGATTGAGCACGTCTTTGTCAGTACCGTGGAAGGCGCAGTGCAGTGGCAGCTGCTGCGCCCATTCCCGACCCGCAAGGGCAAGCTGAAGGATGAGTGCGAGCTGGATTTCAAGGATCGGGTGCCGATGTTTCTGGACTGGGCGCTGCTGCGCTTGCATAGCGCAGGCGGGTCCGAAAATCCGCCATCCGTCCGTTTGCGTGCGCTGGTAGCCGGTACGGATCGGCGCTGGCAGGACGCCATCAATGCGTGGGACGCGCAGTTCATCGCAGCGCCAGCGCTGGCCCGTCCCGCCATGCTGGCGACGCTGGAAACGCGCGTGGCGCAACTGCTCGATTGGTGGCATGCGGCGCAGGCCGCACCGCGCTGGTATTTCCCGCGCGCGGCCTGGGCAACCATCAAGCCGAGCGCATATCCAAAGCCGGCCAAATCGAATGCGCCGGAGGTGCCGGACGACGACGGACCGCACGGCGCACGGGAAGTCGCCGACCCGCACGCCGCAACAGTCAGCGTCGGGCAGGTGTGGATTTCCGGCTTCAACGGCGGCGGCGAGCGCAGCTATGCACCGGGCTACAGTCATCTGCTGGCCGGTGATGTCGAGTTTGCCGAGGGCTCGATCGAGCTGGCAGAACTGCACGCGTTCGCGCAGAGATTGCACGCATGCATCAGTTTCGACCTGCCGCTTTTGGGAAGCGCGCCATGACCTCGCCCAGCACAACGATCAACGTGCCTGTCGATTGGCGCACCCTGAACCTGGGTGCCGGTGGACGCAGCCTGATCGAAGCCAGCGCAGGAACCGGCAAGACCTGGACGATCGCGGTGCTGTACCTGCGCCTGTTGCTGGAGAGCGGCTGGTCACCGCGCCAGATCGTGGTCACCACTTTTACCGACGCCGCCGCGCAGGAATTGCGCGAGCGTCTGCGGCGTAAACTTGAGTGGGCATGGCTGCAAGCAACGCACGACGACCGTGTGCCTGCGACAGCCGCGCCGGACGAAACCTGGCTGCGCGCACGCTGGACGGACGGTGGGTCACAGCGAGTGCAAGACATCGCGCGCCTGCGCCTGGCACTGGCCGAACTGGACGTGGCGCCGGTCAATACGCTGCACGGTTTGTGTCGCCGCGTGCTGGCGGATTATCCATTTGCCTGCGGCGTGGCGTTTGCCCTGGGCGACATGGTCGCCGGCGACAGCTTGCTGGAGGAGGTCAGCGAAGACCTGTGGCGTCGCCTGCAGCAGGGCGATGGTCATGACCAATTGCAGGTATTGCAGCGCGCCGGCGGCATCTGCCTGTCGCCGGGCTCGCTGCGCTCGCGCCTGCGTCTGATCCTTGCACCGGGCGTCACGATCGACGTGCTCGCGCCGCAAGCCATCGATCGGCTCCTGCCGCGCGCATGGGCGCCGCGGCTGCGTGCGCTGGTGGCCGACGACGCGTTGTTTACCAAGTCCTGCTCGCTGCGCAATTACTGGAAAGCGCTGGCGGACGTCATCGACGACCACGCCAAGGTGCCGCCCGATCACCCAGCGGTGAAAGGGCTGCGGCGCGCGACCGACCTCAGCGGAGTTTCCGCCAGCGGCAAGAAAAACGCCGAGGTGATTGCTGCCGCCGCGTTTTCAGAGGAGTCGGCCGACATCATGCATGCCCTGCGCGAGCAGCCGCTGCGTCGGTTTTGGCGCGCCGTTGCCGCCGTGGCACGCGAGCAGATGCACGCGCGCCTGCAGGCGCGTCACCAGCTCACTTTTGACGCACTCATCAACACGGTCAGCGATGCACTGGCGCGTGAAGCGTCCAGCGGCGGTGAACGTCCGCTGGCAAACGCCTTGTTTGCGGCATGGCCGGTCGCGCTGGTGGACGAGTTCCAGGACACCGACGCGCAGCAGTACGGTCTGCTTGATGCGATTTATCGCGATGCCGACGGTAGCAGTCGTGGTCGGCTGGTGATGATTGGCGATCCCAAGCAGGCAATTTATCGCTTTCGCGGCGGGGACATCCACGCCTACCGGCGCGCCGCCGAACAAGCCGATGCGGATGGCCGGCTCACCCTGCAGACCAATCATCGGTCCGCCCCCGCGCTGGTCGCAGCGTTCAATCAGTTCTATGCGGCGGCGGGCAAGGTGCTCAGCGATCATGCCGAGCACCCCATCCAGTATCTGCCGGTGTATGCCAGCGATCGCCGCGTCTGCGCGCCGTATACCGTGGGCGGCCAAGCGTGCACGCAGCCGCTGCAATTTCATTACCTGGCCGTGGCTCCGGCATTGGCAAGCGAACGTTGCGCCACTGCGTTGCGCGTATGCGCTAACCAGATTGCCGCGATGCTGCAGTCCGGTGACCATCGCATTGGCGACAAACCGGTGCAGCCATCGGATATCGCCGTGCTGCTGCCGACCGGGCGCAACATCGCCGACCTGCGCGACCTGCTGGCGCTGCGCGGTGTGCCGTGCGTAACCTCGGCCAACAGCAGCGTGTTTCAGACCGACATCGCGCGCGAGCTGCAAGTCGTGCTTTATGCAGTGGCACATGCCAGTGACTTGCCCGCGCTGCGCGGTGCGGCGGCAACGCGGTTGTGGGGCGGCAGTTTCAGAGAGCTGCAGCAGCGCGCCGACGACGTCGCTGGCTGGCAGTCGGCGGCGCAGGTATTTCACCAATGGCACGTCACCTGGCGCGAGCGCGGAATCCAGGCAGTGGTCGATCAGCTGATGGCGCACATGGCGCGGCGCTGGCTGCGCACGCTGGGTGGCGAGCGCGCACTGACCGACTTGCGTCATCTGGGCGAGCTGCTCCAGGCGCAAAGCGAGATCGCTTCGGGCACCGAGGAACTGCTTGCGTGGTTCAGCGCCTGTCGTGAGGATGCCACGGCCGCAGGCGAGGCTGCTGATGCCGCGCAGCTGCGCATCGAGTCCGACAGCGCCAGGGTGCGGCTGATGACCTTGCACGCCAGCAAAGGCCTGGAGTTTCCCATCGTCTTTCTACCGCTTATGTGGAACCACGGCGAGCGTCCCGGTGCCGACCTTTACGTGACCAGCGACGACGCTGGCCGGCGCACGGTCGGGTTCTCCACTATCGACCAAAAGTGCGAGCAACTGGATCTGCAGGACGAGCGCTTCCGCGTCTTGTACGTGGCATTGACCCGCGCCATTTACACCTGCCACGTGTTTGCGCTGCAACTTGACCGGCCGGCAAACGCCCGGGCGACGAAGCGCACCGAGGGCACGGCGTGCAGCGCGTTGGACGTGATGCTCGAGCGCATGCGGCCCACGTTGCTGGAGGGCGCCGAAATGTCAGCCGAGCTGCGTGAGGCGACGCCTCAGATCAACTGGATAGACGGCTGGCAGCCGGGCGCGCAACACGACTATCGCGCGGCCGATACCGACGACGCCAACCGGCGGGCGCGCACTTTGCCGGCACCGCGCAGCGGTCCGCTGGAAGCCAGGCACAGCTTTACCACGCTGGCGCAAGGCGTCCAGCACGAGCCGATCGATCCGGGCGCTTCGGCCGGTGACGAGGGAGATGCGGATCTGCTTGATGCAGTCATGGATCTGGCCGAAAGCGCGGATGCCCTTGCCACGGTAGACCCGCCGTTGCCAGCGTCGCCGAGCATTTTATCGGCGCCGCCACACGATGATCTGCTCGCGCTTGCCACCGTGCGCGGTACGGATATAGGCAACGCGATCCACGCGATCTTCGAGCAGCGTGCGCCAGCTGTGCCCATGACAGCCCAGCGCGCGTTGATCGAACACGCCCTTGACGACGCTGGCGTGCGCCGCCGCGACATCGAACAGTCAACTCTGGTTGACGCTCTCGCGCGCCGCCTGCAGGGCGCGCTGGAAGCGCCGTTGGGCCTGGCCGATGACCCGACTATGGGTCTGCAGCAATTGCCGGCGAACGACTTGCGCGCAGAAATGGAGTTTCATTTCGCCCTTGATCGCGTGGCGATGTCGGCGTTGCAGCGTGCATGCGCGCAGCATGGCGAGAGCCATCTCGTACCGCGCAGTTCGCGTGTGCTGAGCGGCCTGATGAACGGCAAGATCGACTTGATCTTCCAGCATGGCGGTCGCTTCCACGTGCTCGACTACAAAGGCAATTACCTCGGCGATCACGTCAGTGATTACCAGGGCGCTGCGCTGCGCTCCGCCATGGACCACAGTCACTATCGGTTCCAGGCGTTGCTGTATGCCGTGGCCACGGATCGCTACCTGCGCCAGCGACTGGGCGCTGCATATCACCGCGAGCGGCATCTGGGCGAATGCGTTTACCTGTTTGTGCGTGCCGCCGGGTTGGCGCCGGATGCAGGCATCTGGCGCCATCGCTTTTCCGATGCGCTGCTCGTCGCAGTCGATCGTGTGCTGGGCGGCGACGACGTCCGGGAGGCGCCATGAGCAAACGCAATGACAAGCACGGGAAAACGCTGACTTCGCCGCTTGCTGCGGTCGAGGCGGTCGGGCTGGCTGAAGTGCACGCCGATACACACGTCGCTGCCATTAGCGCGACCGGCTACCACTTTCGCTCACTGCCGATCGATGCCGCCGCACCTGAAGCCTGGCGTGCGCTTGATCGTGCGGTCGCGCGCTGGGTCGTGATCCACTGCGGCTCGCGCCTGCTGGCGCTGGTTGCAGGCTGGGCGAGCCTGGCTGAAGGTCATGGCGACAGCGCGTTGCCGCTCGATGCTGCGCAGGACGCACCTCAAGGCATGAGCGCGCTGGACGACGAGGCGCTTGCCGCTTTGCGCGCCGAGCCGCTGGTGGATGTGGCAGGGACGTCGCGCACGGTGGATACCGACACGCCGTTCGTGATTGATCATGCAAACTTCTACCTGCGCCGCAACTATCGTCACGAACTGGCGGTTGCGCAGCATATGAACGCTCGGCGCGCAGCGTTGCTGCCGTCAAGCTCGATCAACGCCGCGGATCTCGACGCGTTGTTCCAGGGGGCTCGCGGAAGCGAAGTGCAGGCACAGCGCGACGCCGTCGCCGGGGCGATGGGACGACGCTTGTTCGTACTCACTGGCGGTCCCGGCACCGGCAAGACCACCACGGTCCTGCGCATGCTGCTGGCGTTGATCAGGGATGCCGCCGAACGCGGGGCGCCGTCGCCGCTGATCCGCCTCAGCGCGACAACCGGCAAGGCCGCGCAGCGATTGTCCGAGTCGCTGCGCGATGGCGCCCGCGCACTGCGCAACGATCCGCAGCACTCACTGCCGGACGCGTGGCAGGCAGCACTGGACGGCGCGCTGGGCGCGCAGTCCAGTACGCTGCATCGTTTGCTCGGCAGTCGCGGTCACAGTGGCGGTTTCCGCCATCACGCGGGTGATCCGTTGTCCGCCGATATCGTGGTGGTCGATGAAGCCTCGATGGTTGACCTGGCCTTGCTGCGCGCCCTGCTTGACGCGTTGCGCGAGGACACGGTGTTGATCCTGGTCGGCGATGCCGACCAGCTGACTTCGGTGGGTACCGGATCGGTGCTGCTGGATCTGGTCGGCGCACTTGAAGCGGACCGCGCGCCCGAGCTCGTGCGCTTGCGCCACAGTTTTCGCGCCGATCAAGCGCTGGTGCCGATTCATCAGGCGATCCTGCGCGGTGACGCGGTCGCGTTTGCTGATGCGTGGCAGGCGGCCTCCAGCCACGCCATCCGGCACTGCGTTTCTACAACGCAGGATGTGCGCCGAGCACTCGCGCGCTGGTGTCGGCACTTGCGGCAACTGCTGCAGGATTCCGGCGCGTTCGACGCGGTGCCGCGTGATCGCGAAGACCTCGTATTGACCGTGCTCGATGCGCTGCGCACGCGGCAGTTGCTGTGCGCCTTGCGCGAGGGCGAATTCGGCTCGATGCAGATCAACGCCACCATCGAGCGCACGCTGGCCAGTGCGCAGGCGGACCCATCCGGCGCACTCTGGTATGCCGGTCGCGCCATCATGATCACGCGCAACGACGTGGCCGCGGGTCTGTTCAACGGCGATGTTGGAGTGTGCCTGCGCGATACGGACGGCCAGCTGCGCGTGTGGTTTGAGGTCAGCGCCGCGCACCCATGGTCATCAAAGGCGGACGAGTCTGCAGTGGATTCAGCGGGTGCGCGCGCCGTGCGCGGATTCACGCCGGGCAGCCTGCCCGAACACCAGGGCGCGTTTGCCGTGACCATCCACAAGAGCCAGGGCTCGGAGTACGACCATGTCGCCCTGCTGCTGCCGCCCGATGCCGACAACCGCATCCTCTCGCGCCAGCTGCTGTACACGGGCGTATCGCGCGCCAAGCATGTGGTGGAGATCTGGGCCACCGATGCGGCTTTGACCACCGCCATAGCCACCCCCGTACTGCGCGCCGGTGGATTGCGGCGCCGGCTGCAGCTTGCTCAGCCATGAGCGAAAGATGACCGCACGAGATATTTGCGGCAGTGGTGCGCTAATCCTGCTACCCGTTAACGGGATAGAGGGCCCAAATCGCAGCCGGCCTATGCAGGGAACCCCATGCGCGTTCAACTCCTTGGCTAGTGGCTAGTGGCTAGTGGCTAGTGTCTGATAACGTTGGCGCTAGCGCCGTGGCCGACTGCGATCACGCATTGCGGCGCCCAAACCCGTTTCTTCCAGCCTCTGGCGCCAAGCTCCACCCTGACTACGGCACAGCCTTGCCGATGGTAAACGCCCGCGTATCCACCAGCTTGCCGTCCACGGAAATCTCGACGTTGTACTTGCCCTCGGGCCACAGGTCAGGATTCTGCAGGGTGAATGTTGTCGTGGCCGCGCCATCGGTGGCAATGCGCTGGGTCACGCTGGTAATTGCCTGTCCGGCGCCTTCCAGATAGTTCCAGCGCGCGTTGAGGGTCGCCCCTGCGGTGACGCCAGCGGTGGCCACGCCCGCATAGATGGTCTTTTCATTTGCCGCAAAGCGGTTGCTTGGCTGCGTAACCTCGCGCGCGGCATTCACCGCCCGACCCATGTTCACTGCGGTGATGTGGAACGTCGTGGTCGCCGGCACCGGAGCCGCTACCGGTGCCGCTTTGATTAGTCGCGCGGGAGTCGGCTTCGCAGGAGTGCTGGTCGCAGGTGCGGTGGCGACCGGCTTCGATGCCGGCACGGTGGGCGCTGCCGGCACGCGATCCTTGCTGCATGCTGAAAGGACCGCGAATGCAATCAGCAACGAAACCGGGGAGAAGCGCGAGAAGTGGGACGAACTCATGCGCGCACTCCGTGATGGTTGCGATGGGCAGCACGGCGGCGAGCGCCTCGTGCACAGGATGCAGATCCTAGTGCGCGAGGTGTGAACTGGCACCGAGCGTCTGTCTGCGGAAGTTCAAATCCTTGCTGCAACAACGCGATTGCACCTTTTCGACGCGCTGATTTGACGCGCTGATCATCATGCTGCAATGGAAAGCATTACGTGGCGCGCATGCGCTGAGCAATAGTCGGCAGGCCTGGCGTGGCTGGACGCCGATCTGCCGCGCTCGGCGTGGGTCGCAACCCTCTCACGCGCAAACCTGGCACGTCGCGTACGCGACCCGCGGCATGTCTGCCCATCGACCACGCGCGTCTTTAAGTCAGTGGTATTCGACGTCTGGCCGAGCTGGCGGAAATTGCGTGTCCACAGCGTCCAGTTCGGTTATTTCTGCCGGATCCAGGGTAAACGTCAATGCGCCAAACAGGTCGTGCAGTTGCGCCTCGCTGGTGGCACTGGCGATCGGCGCGGTGAGCCCGGGTCGGGCGAGCAACCAGGCCAATGCAATTTGCGCCACCGTGGCGTCGTGGGCAGCGGCCACGCGATCAAGCGTTGCCAGCATCTGCAGCCCGCGGGGATCCAGGTAATTGCTGACCGCATTCCGGCGCGCGGTGCTCTTGGCAAGATCGCCAGCGCTGCGGTATTTACCCGTGAGGAAGCCGCTGGCGAGCGAGTAATAACTGATGACGCCAAGGTTTTCACTGCGCGCCAGCGGCTCCAGCGCGCTTTCATAAGCGGCGCGCTCTGCGAGGTTGTACAGCGGTTGCAGGGTTTCGTAACGCGGCAGGTTGTTCTCGGCGGACACCGCCAGCGCGTCCGCCAGTCGGGTGGCAGTGAAGTTGGACGCGCCGATGACGCGCACCTTGCCTTGTTCAATCAGCCGGGCAAACCCGCTCAAGGTGTCGACCAGCAACTCGCTGGCGTCATCTTCATGGGCCTGGTACAGATCGATGTGGTCGGTTTGCAACCGGCGCAACGAGCCTTCCACTGCCTGCTGCAGATTTGTCGGCGACAAGCCTTCGTGCTGTGCCCACTTGCCGACCTTGGTGGCAATCAAGACCTGCGCGCGCTTGCCGCTGCGTTGCAGCCACTTGCCGATGATAGTTTCCGACTCGCCGCCGCGATTGCCGGGCACCCATGCCGAGTAGGCGTCTGCTGTGTCGATCAGGTTGCCACCCGCTTCGACAAACGCGTCGAGAATCGCAAACGAGGACTGCTCGTCCAGGCTCCAGCCAAAAACGTTGCCGCCGAGCACGAGCGGGGTGATGGAAAGCGGCGAATTGCCAAGAGTGCGTTGCTGCATGGGATGCCTCGGCGAAGAAGGGCTGTGTGTTCGAGGTGGTCACGCGCGGCGCGGGAATCAAGCGCAAGCCGCATTTTGTTGCTCAGCGCGCCGGGCAAGGGTCGATCGGCGCCTGCCTGCGGGCTGGTCGCGGTTCAACACCCTGCACTGCGCCTGCTGCTGCCTGCGGCGTCATGTGGCAATTGCTCGCGCCGGCGTGGTGGGCACGGAAGTGAGCTTCAGCTTTGCGCCTGCGCTGACTACCTATGCTTCCCACGCATCGCGCCCGCCGCAGACGCTGGCAGCGATGTCCACAGCGGGCGTGGGAAAGCTTGCATGGCTACATAGTGGCGAGCGGCTGGCGTTCTTCCGTGCGATTGGGCGCCCGCGCCGTTAGCATGAGGCGTGGCGGAGCTTGACCGTCTTCAGGAGTGCGAATATGAAATCACGTGCCGCCGTTGCGTGGGAAGCCGGCAAGCCCTTGTCCATCGAGCTGGTCGATGTTGCCGGCCCGCAGGCTGGCGAAGTGCTGGTGCGCATTGTCGCCACGGGCGTGTGCCACACGGACGCGTTCACGCTGTCCGGGGCTGACCCCGAAGGTGCTTTCCCGGTGATCCTGGGCCATGAGGGCGGCGGCATCGTGGAGGAAATTGGCGCTGGCGTTACGTCCGTGAAAGTGGGCGATCACGTCATTCCGCTGTACACACCCGAGTGTGGCGAGTGCGCCTATTGCCGTTCCGGCAAGACCAACCTCTGCCAGGCAATTCGGGAGACCCAAGGCCGCGGGCTCATGCCTGACGGCACTTCGCGTTTTTCCATCAACGGCCAACCGCTGTTGCACTACATGGGCACCAGTACGTTCAGCGAGTACACGGTGCTGCCGGAAATCGCGCTGGCGAAGATCAACCCGGCCGCCCCGCTGGAAAAGGTCTGCCTGCTCGGCTGTGGCATCACCACCGGCATCGGCGCGGTGTTGAACACGGCGAAAGTGGAACCTGGTGCAACGGTGGCAGTATTTGGCATGGGCGGCATCGGACTGTCGGTGCTGCAGGGTGCAGTCATGGCCAAGGCCGGTCGCATCATCGCCGTCGACGCCAACCCGGCCAAGTTCGAGATGGCCAGACTGCTGGGCGCCACCGATTGCGTCAATCCGAAGGATTACCCCGACACGCCGATTCAACAAGTCATTGTCGAACTCACCGGCGGTGGCGTGGATTATTCATTCGAGTGCGTCGGCAACGTGAATCTAATGCGGTCGGCGCTGGAGTGCTGTCACAAAGGCTGGGGCGAGTCGATCATCATTGGCGTCGCCGGAGCCGGGCAGGAAATCAGCACGCGGCCGTTCCAGCTGGTTACCGGACGCGTCTGGCGTGGTTCGGCGTTTGGTGGCGTCAAGGGCCGCTCGCAGCTTCCCGGCTACGTCGAACGCTATCTGGCCGGAGAGATCCGGGTGGATGAAATGATCAGCGCGGTGTTGCCGCTGGAGCGCATCAATGAGGCGTTTGCGTTGATGCATGAAGGCAAGTCGATACGCTCGGTGATTCACTTCGGCCAGCCGTGAGTGCGCGTGCGCGCGCACGTTTGACATGCGCTTGATTCGCTACCATGGGACGATGACCGCCACGGCGGCCGAAACTCAATCACCGGTCAGGAGTGCAGAGCATGCATCGTAATACCCAGCTAGTTGACGCCCGCGGTACCAGCGGCCAGAGCTTCGCGACCATGGCCAGAACCGGCATGGCGCTGGCCTTGTGCGCAGGCATGACTTTGTCCTTCGGCAGCATGGCGCAAACGGCGCCGATGGCGCAGACGCCCACGACGCACGGGCCAATCACCGCCGCCAGCGCATCGGCCTTCACCGCCGCACAGACTGACAGCGTGCTCGCCGGTAGCTGGCGCAGCAGCGAGCATCGTGCGCGCGACGCCTATCGGCATCCTGCTGCAACCCTGCAATTTTTTGGCGTGAGCCCGGGTCAGACGGTGATTGAGATAACCCCGGGCGGCGGCTGGTACAGCGAAGTGCTGGCGCCGCTCCTGGCCAGTAACGGCAGCTACATTGCAGCCGTGGCAGCAGCGCCCAAGGATGGCGAGTCCAAGCGCGATGAGAGTTCGCTCAAGCGCAAGTTTCAGTCCGATGCCGCGCACTACGGGCATGCGACGGTGCGCGAGTTTGATCCGCACGCACCCGTATTCGGCGCGCCGGGGTCCGCTGATGTGGTGCTCACGTTCCGCAACGTGCACAACTGGGTCATGGGTGACAACGCTCCGACCATGTTCCAGGCGTTCTTTGCCGTGTTGCGCCCGGGTGGCGTGCTGGGCGTCGTCGATCACCGAGCCGATCCGAAAGCGTCCGCCGATGCAGTGAAAGGCAGCGGCTATCTGCGCACCGCGGACGTGGTGCAGTTGGCGACCGCAGCCGGTTTCAAGCTGGCACAGAGCAGCGAGATCAATGCCAATCCGCGCGACACGCGAGACCACGCCAAAGGCGTGTGGACGTTGCCACCTACCTATGCACTCGGTGCCAAGGACAAGGCCAAGTACGCCGCAATCGGTGAGTCCGATCGCATGACGTTGCGTTTCGTCAAACCGGAGCAGGCCGACAGTACGGCGGTGTCGCAAGCTGCGCGTTGAGCCGGCGCGGCGCCAACGTGCAGGCGCGGTCAGGCGAACATGCTCATTGCGTTGAACAAGCCGTATGGCGTTCTGTGTCAATTCACCGACAGCCAGGGTCGGCGCACGTTGTCGGACCTGGTTGTACAAAAGGACGTCTATGCGGCTGGGCGCCTGGATCGCGACAGCGAAGGTCTGCTGCTGTTGACGGATGACGGGGAGCTGGCCCATCACCTCACGGACCCGCGCTACAAGCAGACGAAGACATACCTGGTGCAGGTGGAGAACGACATCGATGCGGCCGCTTTGCGCAGCATTGAACAGGGCGTTGTGCTGAACGATGGCCTGACCTTGCCGGCCACTGCGTGTCGCGTCGAAGCGCCGCAGTGGCTGTGGCAACGCGAGCCGCCGATCCGCGTGCGCAAGGACATCCCGACCAGTTGGCTCAGCCTTGAATTGCGCGAGGGACGCAATCGCCAGGTGCGCCGGATGACCGCGGCCGTCGGCTTTCCCACGCTGCGCCTGATCCGCGTGCGTATTGGTGAACATCAACTGGACGGCCTGCTGCCAGGTGCAACGCGCCTGATCAGCCCGGCACGCGCCGGTCGGGCGTAGCCAGCCAAGGTGCACGACGTCACCAACAGCTATTTCGTCAACGTGTTTGGAATGGCGACTGGTCGGCTCTGGCCGAGAGCTGGCAGTCCGAAAAAGGCTTCTGCAGTTGCGGTGCTATTGGCCGCGGTCACGCTCACCGGCTCGCCGCGATCATGCGCAACCTGGGTGCACACCTGCAGCAGGTACATCGGTTCGTTGCGCCGGTGTTTCGGCTGCGGGCGTACGGTGCGCGGCAGCAGATAAGGCGCATCGGTTTCCAGCATCAATCGATGCGCGGGTATCTGCGCTACCAGCTCGCGCAGATGCAGGCCGCGGCGCTCATCGCAGATCCAGCCGGTGATACCAATGTGGCAATCCAGCGCAAGGTAGTCTTTCAGTGCCTGACCCGTGTCGGTGAAGCAGTGCACGACCACCGCAGGCACGCGCTCGCGGTAGCGCGTGAGCAAACGCATGAAGTCTTCATGGGCGTCGCGCTGGTGCAGGAACAAGGGCATGCCCAGGTCAGCGGCGATCTGCATTTGTCGCTCAAAGGCAACGAGCTGCTGGCTGCGCGGCGACAGGTCACGGTGATAGTCCAGCCCGGTTTCGCCGACGGCACGTACCTGCGGGTCGTGTGCCAGCAGGCGCAACGCAGCGTCAGTCGCGTCATCGTAATCAGCGGCGCCATGCGGGTGCACGCCCGCGGTGGCGTACAAGACTCCGGCATGCGCGGTACTCAGCGCGAGCGCTTCGGCGCTGCCGACCCGGGATGCGCCAGTAACCAGCATGCGCGCGATCCCATGCGCCTGCGCACGTTGCAGCACAGCATCCAGATCAGACTGGAATGACTCATGCGTCAGGTTGGCGCCGATATCTAGCAGTTGCATGGGTTTCAGGCGAGTGCAGGGCAGGCCATTCTGGCAGACGCCGTCGCCGCCGTTCGGCTTGTTACGTTGCTTCGCAACAACTCACGACGGCACTTCGAAAATTATCGCGTTGACCTGCGCAAGAAGTTGCTGGTACGTTCCGAGACGTGGGTCACGGTTCGTTTCTACTTCGCGACTGACGAAAACAACTGGGTTTGGAGCTGCACGGGCGGGTGTCTTTCAGTGCGGGACTGCACTGCCAACCAGCCTGGATACGCAGGTCGAGCGAGTGGAACGCTGATCGACCGAGCTGAGGATTGCAATATGCACCCGCGGTCATTCCCCGCGCAGGTGCAGATTTGCGCAAGTTGTTCGCGTTCGGTCGTCGTAACCACGGCTCGGTGGTTTGTCAGTTCCGCACATCAAGAACGCACCGCATAGCTGCGTCTCAATTTTCCTGCGCTTCGCTAGAAGCACGTTTTTTTCACGGGAGCAATGCATGTACAAGAATTTGGTGATCCGCACGACGGGTCTGGTACTGGCGGGTCTGTTTGTATCCGTCGCAGCGAATGCTGCTGAGCCGCAAGCAGCAGTTCCGGCGGACACAATGGTGACAGTTCAGGGCGTGCAGGTAGCTATTGACCCGGCCACGGGTCGACTCGTTGCCCCTACCGCTGCGCAGAGCGAAGCTCTTTCGCGCGCCATGATCAAGCGCGCGGCACAAGCACCTGCCAGAAACGCGTTGGGCCAGCCGGCGGCGCCGCGCAATGAAGCAGAAGCGCGTGCGACGTTCCGCACCATCCAGTTGAAGAACGGACACCAGGCCGTCGCCATGGCATTGCCAGAGAACCTGATGAGCAACCTGGTGGCAGAACGTCGCGTCGACGGCAGCCTGGACATCCATCACGAGGGCGACAGCCACTCTGCCAGCGCGACGGAGGTGACGAAATGATGCGCCGCAGTGTTCTATTCAACGCAATGCTCGGCATGGGCTTGCTCGGCATGGCAACGTATGCCACTGCTGCCGACATCAAGATTTCCAACCAGGACGTGGGCACCGGTCAGGGGTTGGACGATCCCACTCCGGCGACTCCGCTCGGTGGCAATCCAGGCGTAACCCGCGGCGAGCAGGCACGCATTGTTTTCCAGTTTGCAGCAGACATCTGGGGTGCGGTGCTGCAAAGCGACGTTCCGATTACCGTCAGCGCCACCTTCGCCAAGCTTGAATGCACGGCGACCGCCGGCGTACTTGGCTCGGCCGGCACGACGAGCATTTTCGCGTTCAATGCGCCCGCTCCCGCAGGTGCCCTGCCCAATACGTGGTATCACTCGGCCCTGTTTGACGCACTCAGCGGTTCCGAGGCCAATCCGGGCGCGGCCGATATCCGTGCACGCTTCAATGGCGCCCTTGGTTCAGCCGGCTGCCTCGAAGCTTCGAGCTGGTATTTCGGTCTGGATGGCAATCAGCCTGGGTCTTCGATCGACTTTCTCAACGTTGTATTGCACGAAATGGGGCACGGCCTGGGCTTTTCCGGTTTCGGCAGCCTGACGACGGGTCTGCCGCTGGCGGGCGGTGATGGCGTGGGCCGTCCGGACATCTATTCGACGTTTGTCTTCAACAACACGCGATCCAGCACCTGGTACGGAATGACGCCAGCGCAGCGCGTGGCATCGGCGCTGGATGATGGCAACCTGGTGTTCACCGGGGCCAATGTGAAAGCGGAAGCTCCGCTGGCACTGGGCAATCCATTATTGCTGCGCGTTTCGGCACCGGCTGCAGCTGCTGGCGACTACGCGTTCAACCCCGGAGCTATCGGTCCGGCTGCTACTCCCGCCAATTTCAATGGCGCGGCGGTGGTGGCGAGCGGACCCAACGCGGACGGCACCAGCACCAATTCGCAAGCTTGCGCTCCGCTGGCCAATGCCACTGCAGTCAACGGCAAGGTGGCCATTGTTGATCGCGGAGTTTGCGCGTTTACCGACAAAGTGCTCAATGCCCAGGCAGCGGGAGCCACGGCGGTACTGATCGCCAACAACCAACCGGGTGTGATCATTCCGGGTGGTGACACCACGGGCGTCAACATACCGGTGGGTGCGATCAATCAGGCCGATGGTGCAAAACTGAAGGCAAACCCGACCGGCCTGACGCTGGGCCTGGTGTTCGGCGACAACCTGGCCGGCGCTGATGCGAACGGCAACGTGCAGATCTATGCACCGCCGGTATTGGCTCAGGGCTCGTCGTTCTCGCATTACGACACGCGGCTGACGCCAAATGCGCTGATGGAATTTGCGATCAGCCCCGATCTGGCTGGCCACATCGATCTGGATTTGACTCCGGCATTGTTCAAGGACGAGGGCTGGCTGCTCAATGAAGGCAGCCAGATGTTGCTCGACTGCAATACCGGCATTCCGACCTGGGTCCCGGGCGGCGTCGTGATTGGTGCCAACGTGCTGGCCAACGCGAAAATCATTGCTGGCGCTGCGACTACGGTGGGTGCCTATCGCGCGGGAATCCAGAACTACGCGGCAGGTCTTGCCGCCGCGCAATTGATCACCAGCAGTCAGGCCAGCAGCTTGAATGCCTGCCTGAGCAACGCGAACACGCAGGCTCAGTTTGACGCGTGGAGCGCCTTTGCGCCGCTAAAGTTGGCACGGGGCGTCGTGGCATCCGGACAAAGCGGGGCCGCCGGCAGCAGCAGGGTTTACACACTGGAAGTGCCCACTGGCGCCCTGGCGCTCAGCTTGCGCACGCTGGGCGGGAAGGGTGACGTATCCATCTATGTAAAGGTTGGCTCTGCCGCTACGCCGTCCAGCTTCACGTGGAAGTCTGCGCATGCGAGAACCAACAGTGAGGTGGTCTCGGTCAGTCGTCCAGTGGCGGGCACGTACTTCGTCACGGTGGTCGGCGAAACCGACTACAGCGGCGTAAGTGTGCTGGGCAATTTCACCGCGCGCTGATCGTCAGGCACCGCAAGCTCGCGCTTGCGGATGCGGGTTACAGGGATGTTTCGGCTGACGCAATAGTTGTTGAAGCAAGCTATTGCGTCATCTCGCCGCCGACGTGCACGACACCTCACGAGCGGTTACTTGCGTGAGACCCGGCTGCTGCGTCGTGCTTGCGCAAATGAACCGCTCGCCAAGCCTTTTGCTGGACGCCTCTCGCGGCGTCTCCAACCAAGCGCCGCCATAGCTACTGGCGCTCGTAAATCAGCCGCCATTACCGCAGGAAAACGAATGAACAAGATCTTCAGCAAAGTCTGGAACCGGTCATTGGGCACGCTGGTCGTGGCCTCAGAGTTGGCTCGTGCCAACGGCAAGGGCAGTTCCGCCAAGCGCGCGCGTTTCGCTGTGTCCGCGCTGGGGATCTCCCTTGGCTTGGCCACCAGTGCGGTCTACGCCGCACCCGGGATCACTCCATGCAACGGATTCCTCGGTGGCAATCCATCTTCCGCTGCAGGCGCCAATGCAATCGCCTGCGGGGCTTCGGCGAAGGCAGCTGGAAAGAACAGCGTGGCACTTGGCGCGTCCAGCGTTGCATCCAGCGACAGCGCGGTGGCGCTGGGTGATCATGCGCGAACAACCGCAGCCAACGCGGTTGCGTTGGGCGCCGGATCCGTGGCCGGCCGCGCGAATACGGTTTCGGTGGGTAGCGCTGGCAACGAGCGGCAGATCACCAACGTAAAAGCTGGTACGCAAGGCACCGATGCGGTGAACGTCAATCAATTGAACGCACTTGCCAGCAGCACGAGCGCGGTGACGCATTTGTTTGCCGCCGACGGTGCCACTGACGGCAGTGAAGATGCACTGGCGCTGGGCGCGCATGCGGTAGCCGGCGGGGCGAACAGTTTTGCCATTGGCGAAGAGAGTTCGGCCTATGGCGCGCTCTCCAGTG